>BBZO01000029.1 GCA_001304875.1 Clostridia bacterium UC5.1-2E3 | reverse complement strand
CCGTCACGGCCGCCCTGGCCCGGACGGCCCTGGCGGTTATTTCTCATCTGGGTGCTGTTCTGCGGACGGAACACGGCCGCAATTCTCTTTTTCGGCTGCTCGCCGTTCTGGCCGGCAGCGCCTGCGCCCGCCTGGGCTCCCTGGGAAGGAGCCGCCGGCTTTTCCTCGGGCTTTGCCGCCTCCTTCGCCTTAGCGGGAGCCGCCGGCTTCGCCTCGGCTGCGGACACATTTTTCTGTGCCCCCACCGGAGCGCTCTTTGCACCCGAAGCGTAAGATTTGCGGACCAGGGCTGCCTGGTCGTCGCTCACGCTGGACATATGACTCTTTACATCAATCTGATTTTTCTGCAATATCTCTATGATCTCCTTGTTCGGTTTTCCAAGTTCTTTCGCCAAATCGTTAACTCTCATACTCACTACCTCCGTTATCATTCATTAGTTTCTCCAGTGCGCCTGCAAAACCGCCGTCCACGATGGCAAGGGAGGCTCTCATCTCTTTCCCCATCGCGCGGCCCAGTTCCTCTTTTTTCCCAAAATAATAGAGGGGAACTTCATAGTAAGTACACATATTCCGGAACATCTTCTTCGTGTTCTCTGACGCCTCCTCGGAGACGATGACCATGGCGGCCTTTCCCTCTTTCACCGCCTTCTCCGTGGAAAACTCTCCGCTCGGCGCTTTCCCGGCCTTGGTGGCCAGGCCGATCAGATTCAGTATTTTTTTATCTTCCCTCAATCCGTTCCATCTCCTTTTCCAGCGTCTCGTAGACTTCTTTTGGAATTGCCATCTTGAGGGAGCGCTCCAGTCCCTTCCCCTTCACTGCCTTTCTGAAGCAGTCCATGGAGGGGCAGATGTAAGCGCCGCGGCCGTTCTTCCTTCCGGTCTCGTCGATCACGATCCCGTCCTCAGCGGTCTTTAAGACACGAATCATCTCTTTCTTGTTCTTCATCTCACCGCAGCCGATGCAGAGCCGCTGCGGTATCTTTTTTACTGTACTCACTATAAATCACTTCCCAATCTAGTTTTCCTGGTAATCGTCCTGGTAGTTTTCCTGGTAATCTCCCTGATAGTTATCGTATTCGGCGTTATTGTATTCGCTGTCGTACTCGTCGCCGTACTGCTCCATCTCGTCGAACAGTCCCAGCTCTCTCGCCTGGGTCTCGCTCTTGATATCGATCTTGTAGCCGGTCAGTCTGGCTGCCAGTCTGGCGTTCTGTCCCTCCTTGCCGATGGCTAAGGACAGCTGGTAATCGGGCACGATGACCTGCGCCTCCCTGGCGTCCTCGTCGGCTGCCACGTAAATAACCTTGGCCGGGCTCAGCGCGTTCTCAATCAGATATGCCGGGTTGTCGTCCCAGTTGATGATGTCGATCTTCTCGCCCCGCAGCTCGTTGACCACGGTGTTGACCCTGGCGCCGTTTAAGCCTACGCAGGCTCCCACGGGATCCACGTTGGGATCGTTGGACCAGACGGCCATCTTCGTCCTGGAGCCGGGCTCACGGGAAATGGCCTTGATCTCCACGGTTCCGTCCTTCACCTCGGCCACCTCGGCCTCAAAGAGACGCTTCACGAAATCCGGATGGGTTCTGGACACGGAAATACGCGGCCCTTCGGGGTATCCTTCACCTCGAGAATGTAGAGCTTGATGCGCTCGGTGGGGCGGAACACCTCGCCTTTCACCTGCTCGGACTCGGGTAAAATCGCGTCGATCTTTCCCAAATCGATGCTCACGTTCCTGCCCACATAGCGCTGGACGATACCGGTCACCACGTCCTTTTCCTTGCAGTACCAGTCGTTGTAGAGAACCTTTCTCTCTTCCTCGCGGATCTTCTGCAGGATCACATTCTTCGCGTTCTGGGTGGCGATGCGGCCGAACTCCTTGGACTTGATCGGAATCTGTACGATGTCGCCCAGGTCGTACTTCACATCCATCATCTTCGCCTCGGCCAGGCTGATCTGCATGAGCGGATCCTCGACCTCCTCAACCACCTCTTTCTCCGCGTACACGGAGAAATCGCAGGTGTCCTTGTTGATGATGACGCGCACATTGTCCGCCTTGCCAAAGTGGTTCTTACAGGCAGTCAGAAGGGAGTTCTCGATCGCCTCCAGCAGAGTGTCTTTGCTGATGTTTTTTCTTTTTCCAGCAAATCCAGCGCTTCTAACAGTTCCTTGTTCATCTTTTTATCCTCCTAAAATCTCACTCAAATTAGAAATCAAATGATAAGCGTATCAGGGCGATGTCCGCCTTGTCAAATACCACGGTCTCCCCGTCTCCCATCGTGATCGTCACCGTATCCTTGTCAAAATCCGTCAGGATCCCGGTGAAGTCCTTCTGCCTGTCAATGGCCTTGTAGAGCTTAATGTCCACTTCTTTGCCTTTGTTTCTCACGAAGTCCTTTTCCTTTTTTAAGGGTCTGCCAAGCCCCGGGGAGCTGACCTCCAGGATGTAGCTGTCCTCGATGAAGTCCTCTTTATCCAGCCAGTCGCTGAGCCTGCGGCTCACCGTCTCGCAGTCGTCCACCGTGAATCCGCCCTCCTTGTCGATGTAGGCTCTTAAGTACCAGTTTCCGGCCTCCTTCACGTACTCCACGTCCACCAGCTCAAACCGGTACTCCTCCATCAGCGGGAGAAGAAATGCCTCCGTCTTTGCTTCATACTGCTCACGCTTCGTCATTCACACACCACCTTTGCCGTTTTCTCCTTTTTGTGCTCATACAAACTTAGAGAGTGGACGTCTGCCCACTCTCTAGTAATCATGTTATTATGTTATCGTTGACTAGTATAACACCTATTTTGGCGTAATGCAAGGGGAAAATTCGGCCGGCTGCTATTTTATTTTCCCAATCTCGGCAAATCGTTTGTACGCATCCGCCACCGCGTTTATGACGCTGCTTCTGAACCCCGTATCCTCCAGCGTCTTGACGCCTATCATCGCCGGTCCGGCCGGAGAACACACATCGTCCTTCAAGCCCTCCAGATGTTTCTCACTCTGCAGGAGAAGCTGCACGGTTCCCAGAATCCCCTCCAACGCATAACGCCTGGCCTGGGCTCTCAAAAGCCCATTGTAGACGCCTCCATCCGCCAGCGAATTGGCAAACATCGCAATAAACGCCGGCGACGTGGAAGTGAGTACCGTTCCCGCCACAAACTGGGACGCCGGAAGGCTGTCAAAGCCGCCCGCCTCTCTTAAAATATAACGGAACTCCTTCTCCTGCTCCTCCGTGTAGCTGTCGCCCTGTTCGATCAGTATGAAGCCCCTCCCTATGAGGCAGGCCGTGTTGGGAAGGATGCGGATCACCGAAACATTCTTTCCCGCTAACCCCAGCTCTTCCTGGTAGGTAGAAACCTCTACGCCGGCCACAATGGATACGATCACCTTTTCCTCCCCCGCGGAGGCGCACCGCTCAAATACCGGCTTCACCTCTGTCAGCACACTTTTTAAAAACTGCGGCTTCACACAGAAAACCACATACTGGGAGGACTCTATGGCCTCGGCGTTCGTGTCCACAAAATGACAGCCCAGCTCCTCCGCCAGTTTTTTCCCCTTCTCCACTACCACGTCCGTCAGCACAACCTCCGAAGGCGAAATTCCCTTGCAGGCCGCCGTGGCCAAAGCAGTTCCCATGGTTCCGCTTCCTATAAACGCTATCTTTTTCATAATCAGCATCCTTCTTTCTTAATATATTTTCAATATATTATTTGTGCAGTCTCTGTCCCCGCCTTCCGGGCAGCCGCCGTCAGCGGATAAATTTTTCTTTGAAGCCCTGCACATGCGCTTTCTGCACCTCTATCAGCCTCTCCACATCCCGCTCTTTTATATACCGGTAGATATCCTCGTGGTGCTTCACATCCATATTGTCGATCGACGTCAGATTGATCCGGTTTAAAAAAAGCAGACGTATGCTTAAATCCTGGTAGTTGTTCATCTCCTTTTCAAGAAACGGGTTCTTCGTCATGGATGAAACCGTCCTATGAAATGCACGGTCTAAAAGAACCCGCTGCTCCGCATCCTGCCCGCTCTTAAGGGCCTCAATCCCTTTCTCCAGCTGCTCTAAATCTTCCTCCGTCCGGTTCTTCGCAGCCAGCTCCGACTCCAATGCCACCAGCGCAAAACGCATCTGATAGATGGACTCTACCTCGTAAAGCGACACCTCATTAACCATAATGCACTGTCTCGGGATAATCTTCACGAAATTTTCCCAGGCAAGATGATTGAGCGCTTCTCTGATTGGAGTCCTTCCGAGCTTCAGTTCCTCCATGAGCTCCGGCTCGACCAGCGCCTGTCCCGGCTTCAGCTGGGCGGTGATAATCATCATTTTAAGCTTTTCATAGGCGACGTCGCTTCCTCTCATCTGTCGCTCCCCCCTTTACCGTCACATGGTTTTATTTGTTTTATTATATCAAAAATATTATACAAACTCAATTATTGTGAAATATTTTACATATATTTGTCGGATTTAGGGGAAAAGCGCGCTGAGACGCGCTCCGTCTATTTCAGCTCTCGCAGCGCCCGCTCATATGCCTCCTCAGGGCTGCCGCCGCCGTGCCATATGGAAGCCACCGCATCCGCAATGGGCAGCGGATCCGAATCGTTATACATCACATTTCGTCCCAGAAGAATCCCCCGGATATGGTCACAGATCCCTATTTCCTTCGTGTACTCGCGAACCACCGCCACCGGATCGCTCTCCGTCTCGTCCGGAACCACTAACACCGGGCAGGTGGTGGCCGACACGGGAATGTGATATTCGCTGTTTAAAGGAACCTCAATCCATTTCCGGACGCGCGGCACCCCAGCGCTCCCACCACTCCCACGACCTTGCACAGGCTCTCCGAATCGGTTTTCATCACAAAGCCGTGTTCTGCGTTTTCCACGTACAGGGCCTCTATAAAGACCGGAAGTCCCGCCCGCTCCGCCTCGTTGACCGTATCCGCACAGTAGCGCACCGCGTGCCTGCTCCTCTCGTCCATGGGATTGATGCGGATCATGAATTTGACGCCGTCCATGCCCAGTTTCTTTATACGCTCCACCGTATAGCAGGACGGCATGTCGTCCATCTCCCACACCGTATTTTTAAGTCCTCCCCGGTTTACAGTTCCTATAAGCATCTTTCCGTCCAGGAACGCCTTCCCGCCCGTCTCGCGGCGTATCTTATTAATAATGAGAAGATCCTCAATAATATCCGGCGTGGCCTCTATCCCGTCCACCTGGCTGCTTAAGAGCATCCGCACCAGCCGGGAAAGGTACTCCCGGCGGTTGCTGAGCCCGATGGGGTTCCCGCGGTACTCGTTAATCATCCGCGCGTTGTGGTCGGCGGCAGCGAACACCAGCCTGTCGTGCGGATAGCCCGGCTTTTTTCTCATCGCCGCCTCCGCCTCCACAGTCTCCGGGGCAAACGCCTTGATCTCGTTTAATCTTTTAAATACTTCGTCGTCCAGAAATTCCCTGTAATTAAATTTCACGTGCTTCTCCTTTTTCAGAATTATTTTCCAAATTGATGATGGCGTCGATCTTGTCTCTGCCGCCGACCCGGTCTCCCCACAGATCATAGACCTGCTTAGAAGCCTCGATAAACGGCTCGCGGTCCGGCTCTGTGATATTGATTCCTTCCGCCTTTAAAAGCTCCAGGCTCTCATCCTCTGAGGCGGTGTAGAGCTCCCGCTCATACTCGATCATCTCTCTGGTGCACTCGTCCACGATCTGCCGGTGCTCCTCCGACAGGGACTCGTAAAACTCTTTGCCTATTACGCAGATGCCCAGGTCGTTGGTCCAGCCCACCATTGCCCAGTTGGGAGCCGCCTCGTAGAATTTCTTTGAATAATAGTTGGTGTTGGCCGCCTCAGCCCCGTCGATAATGTTCTGCTGCAGGGCCGTGTAGAGCTCGCCGTAAGCCATAGGCAGCGGATTCGCCCCGAAGGCCGAGAAGGAATCCAGCTGCGCCTGGTTTTCCATGGTGCGGATCTTCAGCCCCTTCATATCCTCAATGCTGTTGATCTCCGTTTTTGTCGTCATGATATGGCGGGTTCCCAGATCCAGATATCCCATCAGATGAAATCCCTTCGCCTCGCAGTCCGTATTGTAGGACATCCCTATCTCCTGGGAATCCAGGGCGGCATACATGTGCTCCTTATCCTCCCAGAGAAATGGGAGGCAGAAAATATTGATGGACGGGACGAAGCTGGAAAACGGGGCCACGCTCGTCATGGCCATCTCGATGGTTCCTAACTGGATGCCCTCGATGACGTCCCGCTCATTCCCCAGCTGGTTATCCGGGAACACATCGACCCGGATGCTCCCGCCGGAGCGTTCCTCCACGATCTCTTTGAAGTACTCCGCCGCCAGAGAGGGCGGCTCCTGGGCCGCCTGTGAGAGCGAGACCTTGATGAGCACTTCCTCGTTCCCCTCCGGAGCCGCACAGCCCGCCAGAAAAGCAGCGGCGGCGGCAGTCATCACAAGGGCCGATATGCGTTTTATTTCTCTCTTCCTCATAAATTTGACCTCCTTCTGCACGATCCGATTATCAGCCCATCATCTGCGGCAGCCACAGGTATGTCTGCGCAGGTACGTCACGATCAACAGCACCACCAGCATGGATAAAATTGCCGGGAATACGTATGGAAGCACTTCACGCACACTCTTTCCCGTCAGCCCGCAGGCCACAAACAGCGTAGCTCCATATGGCGGAGTCACATACCCGATCGCCAGGTTGATGCAGACGATCACTCCAAAATGGATCGGGTCAATCCCGTAGGAGGTCGCCACCGGGAACAGAATCGGCATCAGCACGATAATCGCTGAAAAGCTCTCCATGAACATGCCCACCAGAAACAGCGCCACGTTTAAGAAGATGAGGAACAGCGTCTTGCTTGTGATATATGTATTCATCACCTCCACCAGAAGGGTGGGAAGCTGCTTTGCCGTTATGAACCAGGCGAAAATGTATGCGCAGCCAGTGATAATCATGATGCTGGCCGCCGTCTGGGCCGACTTGATGAAAATGGAGGGAAGATCCTTCATGGTAATTTCCTTATAGATAAACATGCCTACCAGGAATCCGTAGAGCACCGCGACGGCAGCCGCCTCTGTGGCTGAGAACACGCCGCTGATGATGCCTCCGATAATGATAATCGGAAGGCCCAACCCGGGAAGAGCGGAAAACAGGGTGCGCTTTACTTCCTGCGGGTCAAATTTCGTGGTCTGAAGATACGCCTCGCCCCCGCGGGACGCGTGGATATAGGAGTAAATCATCAGCGCGATTCCGATCATGACGCCCGGGATAGCGCCGCCCAAGAACAGCTCTCCCACAGACGCCCCGGTGGAATATCCGATCAGAACCATCAGAATACTCGGAGGAATGATGGGGCCTATGCTTCCCGCCGCGGATAAGAGCACGGTCACGAAGCTCATGTTATATCCCTTTTCACGGAACGCCGGCGTCATGATGGAGCCGATGGCTGCGGTACCCGCCGTGGCGGAGCCGGAGATGGCGGCGAAGATCATGGATGCCAGCACTGCCACCATGGCCAGGCTTCCTTTTACAAAGCCGATGGCCGCGTTGGCAAAATTTACAATTCGTTTGGACATGCCGCCCTGGTCCATCAGATTGCCGGCCAGCATGAACATGGGGATCGCCATGATCGGCCAGCTGTCAAGCCTGCGAACATACGCTGCGGCACCAGCACAAGAGGAAGATTCCCTTCCACAATAATCGAAATAGCCGTCCCCATTCCCAGAGCGACAAAGATGGGCGCCCCGATTAAGAACAGGACCAGTATGCAGATAAACAAAAAACCTATCATATCTCCGCCTCCCGTCAATCAATAAATTCTCTCGGTTCATCCAGCATATCCGTGCTGGAAACCCTCTTAATGAAGGTGAGAACCTGTTCCATAATCATCAGCACGCCCCCGACCGGGAACGCCGCATAGATAAGCGCCATCGGGATCTGCATGGCGGGGGACGTCTGGGTCATCGTCACCTGGACCACCGTGACGCCGTGCCACGTCATAATGCAGAGAAATATGATCGTCAGCACGTCTACCACAAATGTCAGCGCACGCTTCGGCCCTCTCGGCAGCGCCGAGGTCAGCACATCCACCTGCAGATGCGCCTGTTGCGCATAGCGATGCTGGACGCCAGCAGAACCAGCCAGATCATCAGATAGCGGGCCAACTCCTCCGTCCATCGCAGCGGGCTCTGGAGAACAAACCGGAAAAAGACCTGTATCAACACCGTAACAGTCATGGCGAAAAATAGTCCGACCACTGCCGCGTCATTGATTTTCCGTATGATCTCAAGCGCCGGATTTTTCGTTTCTTTCATCTGGGCAACCTCCTTTCCCGGCGGCTGCCGCCTCCCATAACCGGCAGCCACCAACCCTCACCTTTAAAACACGTTCTGAAAGGCTGTTATCATATTTTCCGCTCGAGCCCTGTTCTTTCATAGTAGGAATCGGGAATGTCCTTCGGATCCTTATACATGACCATCACACACTTGCCGTCGCTTCCGATGGCGGGCACATCCATGATGAACAGGGGCCAGCCGAACCATTTATACCAGCCAAATTCCCACATGGTGGTGCAGTTTAAGCAGTAGCACTGGAAGCCTTCTCTGTCATAACAGCGGGGATCCGGCTGATCCAGCGTCTGCACCTTATCCTGACATTCGGTCACCAGCCATCCGCCGCTGTTGCACCGGGGCAGGGTGAAGGTGATTTTCTCCTCGTCCTCCTCCCAGATCTGATCGCCGTTGTCATGGAGGGCCGACCATAAGACCGCACGGTTCTCCAGGAAATCCTCGATTGGGAAATCCTTATATGTAGCCTTGCCCGCTTTAAAGTTATCCATCCACTCCTGCAGGCAGGGCGGGTAGCACCAGAGCGCGTAATCTTCCATGCATTCAAAGATGGCCTCGTCGGGAGCCCACTTTTTAAAGTTTCTCAAAGTCTGGTTTACCCAGCGCACCGCAAAGTGGTGGAACCCTGTCTTTTTCTCCACGTTTAAGCGGTGGAGCTCCAGCGCCTTCTCCATATCTCCGGCTTTGATGGCCTCCTCCAGCTTATCGATATTTCTCACGGCATAATCGTTTCTCACACGCTCCAGCACTTCCGTATACATTTTCTTCTCCATAAAAACAATCCTCCTATTCTCTTACCATTCCGTTTTCTTTCCGTATTTTTCGTCTTCCTTAATCGGGAAGGATACCTCCTCACCCCGGTCTCCGGACTGATAGATTGCCCGGATAAACTCCAGCGTCCTTCTGCCTCCGGCCCGTTGACCATGGGCTCTCTGTCCTCCTTAATCGCATGGATGAAATCCGTAAGCTGTCTCCTGTGGTTTTCTGTGGCCACATACCCGGCTCCTGTCGCGGTATCGCCGGAATCCACTTTCTCCTTCGTGAGGTAATCGTCCTCGTTCATTCCGTCTACCTTCCACTCGACGATTTCCTCCTCCACGATCTTGATCGTTCCCTTCTCCCCGTGGATCTCAATGTGCCTCGGATATCCCGGGCGTACGGCGCTGCTGCTCACCAGGCTTCCCAGAGCCCCGTTTTTAAATTTGAACACGGCGTTGGCCACATCGTCCACCTCAATGTCTGGATGGAGCGTCGTCATGTAATTGCCGCTCAGACGCTCCACGTCGCCCACCAGGTAAAGCATCAGATCGATAAAATGCACGGTCTGGCTGATCAGAGAACCGCCGCCCTCGCCCTTCCACGTGCCGCGCCACGCGCCGGAAGCATAGTACTCGTCGCTGCGGAAGCATTTTCCGGAGCAGTCGACGGAGAGCAGGCGTCCAAGCTTCCCTTCATCCAACGCCTTCTTAATCAGCTGGGCCTGGTCCATGAAACGGTACATGAAAATCACGCCGAATTTAACGCCCGCTTCCCGACATGCGGCAATCATCCGGTCCGCCGCATTCAAATCCACGGAGATGGGTTTCTCGCACATCACGTGCTTCCCTGCCTTCGCACAGTCCACCACCATCTGCTCATGCAGAAACGGGGGAGTCACCACGCAGACCGCATCGATGTCGTCGCGCTTTAACATCTCTTTGTAATCCGTATACCAGTTGGGAATATGATACTCTTCGCTGAATTTTTTCGCCACGTCCTCTTTCACGTCACAGAACGCCACAATCTCTGCTTCCGGGATGTCGCGCAGGCTCCTGCGTTCAACGGGCCCGCCATTCCGCCGCCAATGATACCAAATCTGATCTTTTCGCTCATGCTCTCTTTTCCTTTCTTTGCATTTTGAAATTTGAAGTTCATGGGGTTGCGTCCAGTATACTGCACTGATTTTAAGCTCGCTTAAATATATCTTAGATATCTTGCAAATATATTACCACTCTTTTTGTATATTTTCAATATGTTTTACAGATAATTTTGTGTAAATTTTCATTCAATACTGACAAAAAACGACCCCTAGCCACAGGATCGTGTCTGATCACATCCTGTGGCCGAGGTCGTTTTTATGTTCACGGAATCTTCCGCTCTTTGTCTTTCCGCGCGGGTCAGCCGCCCACCAGGACGGCCACGCGCCTTGCGGCCCGGTTCATATCTTCCGCCAGCCTGTGCATCCGCTCTGGCGAGGGACTCTCCACCTCTGCCAGCGGGTATGCCAGATTCAGATTTCTATAGGTTTCCATCCCCAGGCGGTGATAGGGCAAAAGCTCGATTTTTTCCACTTTTTTAAGCGTATCGCAAAATTTTACAGTTTCCGTCAGATTCTCCTGGTCGTCGTTGACGCCGGGAATCACCGGAATCCGAATATGGACCGGCCCGGGCCATCCGCTCTCGTCGATGCGCCTTAAATTCTCAAGGATCAGCCCGTTATCAACTCCCGCCGCCTCGCGGTGGCGTCGAGCATCCATAAGCTTTATATCCGCAAACAGGAAATCCAGATACTTAAGGACTTTCTCCGCCTGCTCCCAGGGCGCATACAGGCTGGTCTCCATCGCCGTGTGAATGCCGTGGACATGGCATTCCTCCATCACCCGCGCCACGAAGTCCGCCTGCGCCAGGGGCTCTCCCCCGCTGAACGTGACGCCGCCGCCCGAATGGAAATAGAATATCTCATCCTTCGCAATCTCACGCACCAGCTCCCCTGCCGTCATATCCATCCCATAGCTCACCCATGCCCCATTGGGGCAGGTTCTCACGCAGGAAAGACACAGGCAGCATCGGGACTGCTCCCGCACCGGCCTTCCCTGCTCCATGCGGATGGCCCCGCCGGGACAGGCCGCGGCGCATCTCCCGCAGCCGGCGCACTGCCCGCTGCGAAATCCCAGCTCAAACTCCCGATGCTGAGACTCGGGCGTCGAACACCAGAGGCACCGCAGGGACATCCCTTTAAAAACACGACGGTGCGCAGCCCTTCCCCATCGTGCAGGGACGAGCGCTCAATGCGCAGCACACGCCCCGTCTCTCTCTCCAGCTTCCGTTTTTCCATACGCTTCTCCTACAGCGCCGCTACAATGGCGGTGTGATTCACATGCGGGAGAAATACTTTAAGAAGCTTATCTGTCGCAAAGCGGATGTGCGAAGTGTTCGCGCCGGGATTGCAGGCAAACCAGGGGGCATCCGCCACTTCCCTGTCGATCACCACCTGCACCGCCCGGTCCGGATCGTTTAACACGCTCATCACAGTAGCGCTTCCTGGTTTTATGCCCAGCTTCTCCTCCATGCTCTCCGGGGACGCAAAGGAGACTCTCGGCGCTCCCGTCTTTTCGCAGAACACCTTCGTGTCAAAATGCTTATCCGCCGGAAGCACCACCAGGAAAAACAGGGTCTTTTTCCGGTTGCAGAGCACGATGGTCTTGCAGATCTGCGCACCCAGCTTTTCACCAATTCCGCCGCACTCCTCCATTGCCTCCACAGCATCGTTGTCCACCCGCACAAACGGAATATTTAATTTTTTCAGAGTCTCATAGACCTTCGTCTCCAGCGGCCCTCTCTCATCCTCCGGAAGCCGGTCTGTCACTTCGCTGATATACATGGCGTCTGCCTTCCTTTCCTGTTTTATTTTGCAGCGCGCTTTTCCGTCAGCCGCAGCTGCATCCGTAGAGCGCCTTCTGCTCGGTCCTTCCAATGATCTCGTCCTGCACGTCCTTTCCCAGCTCCGTAAAGTACGCAGTATATCCGGCCACGCGTACTAAAAGCCCGCGGTAGTCGTCCGGCGTCCTCTGCGCCGCCAGAAGCGTCTCCCGGTTAATCACGTTAAACTGCACATGGAACACGCCCAGACTGCACATACTCTTTAACAGCGCCATCATCTGCATGATCCCGTTCTCGCTGTTTAACATTTCCGGCTCCACCTTCATATTGAGAAGCGTACCCTGAACGAAGCGGGCATGGGGCAGATGAGCCACGGATTTCAGCACGGCCCCAGGGCCGTTTACGTCGGTTCCTCCGTTGGGGCTCACGCCGTCCGCCAGCGGTTTCCAGGCATTTCTTCCGTAGGGCAGCGCCCCCACCTCCAGACCGAAAGGCGTGTTGCCGGACACCGGCAGGATTCCCGGCGTCATGGTGCCGAACTTGCTTTTGTAGCTCTCGATCTCATCCGCGATGAAGGTGAACATCTCTCCGGCGATGTCGTCCACCATCTCGTTGTCATTTCCGTACTTGGGCGCGTCCTCACAGAGCTTTTTACCTCCTCATATCCGGCAAAATCCGCATCCAGCGCCTTTACAAGCGTCTCCATCGGCAGCTTCTTCGTCTCGTACACCAGATGACGGACAGCCGCCATGCTGTTGATGAGATCTGCCACCCCGATCAGAATAATCCGTTGCCGGCGTTATATTTCGCGCCTCCCCATGCATAATCGCTGCACTTCTCAACACAGTCTCTGAAGGACAGGGACAGGGCTGGTACCACGCGGTCCATGCAGATATCGTCGATCACATGGCTTCCCTTCACCACGGCGCGGACCGCGTAGCGAAGCTGCTCCTTCACTGCCTCCTCAAACTCTTCATAGGTCTTAAAGCCCGCGGGATCGCCGGTCTGCACCGACACCAGGCGGCCGCTCTTGCGGTTTACACCGTTAGTCATGGCAAATTCAATCATGCCGCCCAGGTTAATGTCTGCCAGCGCCGTGTAATGACGCAGCCTTCCTTCCAGGTTGGTCTCCACGCAGCCGCAGGGATTCCAGTCCAGGGCCTCCCTAAGGGGAATCCCTTTATTCATCACCATACGGATGCCCACATCGTCGTTATGGAACGCCGGGAAACCGGTGCCCAGGCGTATGAGCTCAACCACCTTTCTGAGGAAGCGGTTAGGGTTCTTGGCCATGCTGTATCTCACGGAAAGCGACGGCTGGTAGAGTCTCACGTCCATGGTAGCCTGCAGAATCAAATAAGACAAATCGTTGACCGCGTCCTCTCCGCGGACTGTCACGCCGCCGACGCACACATTCTGGAACATGGGATAGCCGGCCGCAAACTCCGCCGTCTCGGCATCCTGGAACAGACAGGGCTCGGAAAATTTAATCCACAGACAATCTAAAAGCTCCTGCGCCTTCTCCTCCGTCAGAACGCCCTTCTCGATATCCGCCTTATAATAAGGATACAGGTACTGATCCATGCGGCCGGGGTTATAGCTGGCCGCGTTCTGCTCCATAAAAATACATATCTGGTAGAGATATAAGGACTGAAGCGCCTCGTGAAAGCTTCTCGCCGGATATCTGGGAACGTGACGGCACGCTGCGGCGATGGCCATCAGCTCGCCGCGCCTTGTCTCGTCCGTTTCCAGCCCCGCCAGCCGGCTGGCCTCGTCCGCATAACGGTCCGCCAGGTCGCAGATTCCTTCCGCGGAAATCAGCATGGCTTTCAGATAATTCTCTTTTTCAATGTCGCCGGGGACTGTGGGATCCAGCCGGGCCATTCTCTCGCGGATGGTCTCGCAGATGCTCTCGATGCCCTCCTCAATGATCTGGCGGTAGCCGGCAGTGGTTTCTCCCCAGCCCCGCACCGCTTTACGATTTATGTAAACCTGCCCTGCATCCCGCAGCTCCCGGCAGTCGTCCGGAATCTGCTTAAGCCATGCCTCGTAGGTGGAGCGTCCCTCCCAGTAAGGCTTGATCTCGTTTAAAAACAGCTCCCGGTCCTCGGGGCGCAGATAGAAAGGATCATACTTTCTCGTACTGATGGTGTCCAGCTCCTCGTCCAGAATGGACCAGCAGGTATCGGCGCAGAGGATACCTCCCCGCATCTTGCTTCCGGAACACCCCACGATGAGCTCCTGGTCCCAAATCTTCACGGTTTTCTCCCGACACTGCTTTCTGAACGCCTTCGCCTTGCGGATGCAGAGCGGCTCTCCCCCCGTCTCTTTAAAGCTGTCTGTTAATATTTTCGCATTTTCCAGATCCATCTCCGGGGTCGTGTGAATCACCCTGTTTTTCATGTATTCTATGCGGTCTTTATAAAACATCGCCCATACCTCCTTCTATTTTCCTGCTTTCATTCTAATAGGAAGTATGGGCGACCGCTATAAATAGCTTAACCAAAAATATAAAAATCTTAACATTTTCTGTAATCTTTTGGAGTCATTCCAGTCTGGCGCTTAAAATACTGAATGAAATGGCTGGCATCGTTAAAACCTGTTTCCACGGCAATCTCCGTCACCGTCTTTTCGCTGCTTCCCAGAAGCTCCATAGCCCTCGAGATTCGATAGGCCACCAGATACTGATTGGGGCTTTTTCTCACCATTTCCTTGAAACACCGGCAGCACTCCCCAACGCTCACGCTGGCGGACGCCGCTATATCGTCAAGCTTAATCGGTTCCATATAGTTTTCATGGATATACGAAAGCATTTTTTGATACGCTCCTGCTTTCGCACTGCGCTTCTGGACGGCTCCCGCAGATCGCTGTCCACATGACTGATCAGCCTGTACCACAATCCCGTAATACAGAGCGCCATCCAGTACTCAAAATGAGCTCTGCTGCCTGGATCCGCGTGCCGCTTCTCAAAAAACGCCTTCCGCATGGTTTCCATGATATCGAGCATCTCCCTCTGCCACGGAAGCTCCGGACGAAGCACCATGGCAGGAAAGCTTAACGCCCCTGTAAAGGGGAGCACGTCGTCCTGCTCCATCCTGCTGCCAGAGAAAAACCCTAACATCCGGTCCGGGAAATTAAAACTCACATATTTTCCCCCCGCCGTCAGATCTGTGGTAATGTGAAGATGGTTTCGATTGATAAATATGGCCTCCCCGGTATTCACGGCATAACCGACGCATCCACCTGCATCTGCAGGCTTCCCCCGAGCACCATGGTAAACTGCAGCTCTTCATGCCAGTGCAGATCCATATAGCCGCGCCCCTTTGGAAATATGCTCTCCTTCGTCACAGTATACATTTCCACCGGAAAGGCGGCATCCTCATACCGATTGATCTCGTGAAGCGTTTTCTTCTTCATCTATCTCCTCCGTCTCCTGCCTTCCCTCCTAAAGCTCCGTCAGCCCGTAGAGATCCGTCCTCCGGTTCTTAAGCGACGGAATCTGCCGTCTCACCTCGTCTAAATAATCCAGGTCGATCTCCGCATAGGTAATTCCCGGCCGGTCCTTGGATCTGGCGATCACCGTCCCCCAGGGATCCACCGCCAGGCTGTTTCCGTAGGCCGTATAGAGAGGCTTCTTTCCGATCTGCCCAGGCGCCAGCACATAGCATCCGTTCTCGATGGCCCTGGCCCTCAAAATCGGCTCCCAGTGATCCTTCCCCGTCGGCATCGTAAAGCTGGCCGGCGCAAACAGAATCTGCGCCCCGCGAAGCGCCATCAGCCGGTAAAGCTCTGGAAAACGGATATCATAGCAGATGGAAAGCCCGAACACCCCCAGCTCCGTCTCCACCGTCACAATCTCGCTCCCCGGCCGCACCTTATCCGACTCCAGAAACGGCGTGCCGTCCGCCAGCGTGATATCAAACATGTGAAGTTTCCGGTACTCCGCCAGTATCTCCCCCGACGGCCCGATCACCACGCTGGTATTATAAGACTGCTTCTCCCCGGGAATCTCCTCCGTCACGCTCCCCGCATGAATATACACGCCATACTCCCTGGCTGCCGCCATCAGCCGCTCCGTCGAATACCCCGGCACAGACTCTTTTCCTCCGCCTTCCCCGGTGTTGCGTCCAATCAGGTTCATCACCTCCGGAAAGCAGACAAGCTTCGCCCCTCTCCCCGCCGCCTCCGCCACGCAGGCGGCGGCGAAATCGAGATTCTCCTTCTTGTTGTTCTGCGTATCCATCTGAACCAGCGCCGCTGTATACTTTCTGATCATAGTCCGACTCCTTCTTACTTAAACAATTAATATCCACTTTAAACTATCAATAATTATACCACGTCCCCCGCCAATTAACACCCCCTTTCCACATTCAGCCTTTTCCCTTCCACACAAAAAAGCGGCGTCCCGGGATATCTCCCGGAACGCCGCCTTTGTAAGAGGGTCTATACATAAAAACAGAGGGAATTTATCATGAAAAAATTGGCATAAATTTTAATCAATCAGCTTCTTAATATCCCAGCGCCTTGCCATCGCGTCTGGGATCGGCTCCGCCGAGGAGCGTGCCGTCCTCGCCGTACATCACAGCGTTGACAGAACCGAAGCTGCGGTTGAACTCGTCGGACATATCTAACGTATTGCCCAGCTCCTCCAGCTTCTTCATGGTCTCCTCGCTCAGACGGCTCTCGTAGGAGATCGCGCTGGTGGCATTGTTGAAGATACGCGGGGCGTCGATGGCCTCCTGCATATCCATGTCAAAGTCGATGACATTGCTGATGATCTGGGTCACGGTGGTGATGATCTTCGTGGCTCCGGGAGAACCTAATACCATGAACGGGCTGCCATCCTCCTTGAGGACGATGGTGGGGCTCATGGAGCTTAACGGAACCTTGCCGCCTGCAATCGCGTTGGGGGACTGCGCGTCGGCGGAGAAGTCATCCATCTCGTTGTTGAGAACAAAGCCGTAGCCTCCGGAATCACTTTCGCGCCGAAAAGGCCGTTGACCGTCTGGGTCACAGAAACCATATTTCCCTCGGCGTCGGCCACGGAGAAATGGGTAGTATCCTCGTGCTCATACTGCCAGGGGCTGATCTGCTCGTAGTTAGCTGCCACACCCGGCTGGATCTGGGCCGCCAGCTCCTTCGCGCGCTCCTTGGAGAGAATGCCGTTAATCGGCACGTCCACGTACGCCGGGTCTCCCATGAACTCCTCGCGGTCATGGAAACACATCTTGAACGCCTCGCTCATCACATGAAGACGCTCGGGGGAGTCAAAGCCCATGGAGCCGATGTCGAAATTCTCCATGATGTTGAGCGCCTCGATCACATGCGCTCCGCCGGAAGACGGAAGCGGGGAGGAAATGATCTGGTAGCCTCTGTAGGTGCCCTTCGCAGGCTCCATAATCTCGACCTCATAGTTCTCCATGTCTGCCATGGTGAACAGGCCGCCGTACTTGTTGACCGTGTCAACGATCTTCTGGGCCATCGCTCCCGTATAGAACGCATCCGCGCCCTTCTCGGCGATGGTGGTCAGAGTTTTTGCCAGATCCGGGTTTTTAAAGGTATCGCCCACCTGGTAGTTGAGGCCGTCCTCATTTAAGTAGACGTCTCCGAACTCCGGGTAAGCCATCATGGCATCGTAGGAGCCAAACATGTCATTGTAGAGGGTGGGAGTCACCAGGAAACCGTTCTCCGCCAGGTCGATGGCCGGAGCCAGCACGTCCTGCCAGGTCACGTTGCCAGAACCGTAGTTCTCAAACGCATACTCCATGCCTCTCACGTTTCCGGGAATACCGACGGATTTTCCGCCGATGGATTTCTGGTTTCCGATCACATTTCCCTCGGCATCCAGCTGCCACATCTCGGGGGTGGCGGCCGCCGGGGCTTTCTCACGGAAGTTGACGAACACCGTATCTCCGTCGGCACTGTGGATTGTCATGAATCCGCCTCCGCCGATGCCGGAGGAGTTGGGCTCCGTCACGCCCAGCGCGTAGGAGACGGCCACCGCCGCGTCAACGGCGTTGCCGCCGGCCTTTAAGATCTCGATACCTGCTTTGGACGCCTCGTACTTTCCGGAAGAAACCACTGCGGTGGTTCCGTCCGCGCCTCTGCCTTCCAGGGTCAGATTTCCGCTCTCGTCCCAGAGATACCAGCCCTCGCCGTCGGTAACGATGTTTCCGACTGCTGCCCCGGATTCCTCTCCTTCAGAGCTCTCTCCGGCGGTCTCAGCCGGAGCGGCATCCTCCGCCGCCGTCGTCTCCGCGGGCGCAGTGCTTTCTGCCGGCTGGGTGGCGGTGCTGCACGCAGTCAGCGTGAGCACCATTCCAACCGCCGCAAGTCTGGTTACATTCTTTCTCATCGTATCCTCCTTTAGTTCAGATACTCTCCAATCGTATGTCCGCCGGTGGTCAGATCCTCATAGGTGGGGATACCGGTCATGATGATCTCGCCCTTCTCGGCGCCGTACATATCAGAGAAAGCCTTCATGTACTCGATGCAGCCCTGTAAGTGTCTTCCGACTCTCATGTCAAGGGGCGCGCCGTTCTCGTCGTAGGGGATGTAGAGGTAACCGAGTTCATGTGCCTTTAAGTAGTATTTGTCCTTACCGGTGATGATCAGATCCTCGCCTGTCTTGCCGTGGAGACGTCCCTGGGACGGGTTGCCGGTCTCCATCAGAAGTGCCAGGGTGTTGGTGTGATCGCCCAGCTCTCTGTGGGTCAGTCCGCGCAGGGTAACCGGAGAGGGCTCAAGGGACATGTTCACGCCGGCCATCTGGAGCTCCAGGACGCCCATGGAAGCCATAGCGGTGGCTCTCTCGTGGGCAACCGTCGCGTTTACGGTCGGGTACTCGGGGGACGCCTCGTGGAGGTCCATCTCCATGTCGATGTCCAGAGTGTTGATCATGTTGGTGATCGCGTAGGAGATCTGCTCCGTCAGCGTACCGTCCTTCACACCGGGATAAGTACGGTTGATGTTTCTCATCTCACTTCCGGAAAGGGTCTGGCCGGAGCTGTGAGTGTATACGTCC
The DNA here is from genome assembly GCA_001304875.1 of Clostridia bacterium UC5.1-2E3. GTDB lineage: Bacteria > Bacillota > Clostridia > Lachnospirales > Lachnospiraceae > Ventrisoma > Ventrisoma faecale. Next base: position 29,731 of record BBZO01000029.1, on the reverse strand, counting down.
GGATCCGGCCACTGGTCGATGGGGTTGGACGCACGGGAACCGAACACGAACTCGCGGGTTCCGCTTTTGGTATCAATATGGAAGAAATGGGGGGAAGCTCCTGCGCATCGTTGTGCGTGAATGCGCTGTTGTCGGTTCTCGGGATCACGTAGACCGTACCCGCCTCCACCTTTCCGCTCTCGATCATGGTAACAGCTGCCATGTGTCCGGACGGCTCATTGGATGGGTGCCTCCCAGTACCAGGAAGGAACCGCCCTCCTTCTCGCCCTCCATCACATAGACAGTGGTGTCGCCAAAGGTTCCCTTTAAATTTTCATTGTAATCGCTCAGCTGGAACGTGCTTGTCACGCCGGGGCCGGGAATGAGGACCTCCTGGTAATGCCGGAAATCATAGAAATCCTTTCCCGCAATACCGGCCACCGCCAGGCTCACCACGGCGCAGACTGCCGTCACCAGATTTTTATGTGTCTTAAAAAATTCCATCGTCGTCCTCCTTATTTAATCATCAGAACACGCAGCAGAAGGGGGACCATAATCATGCAGCCGCTGATCTTCATCGACGGAGCATCCTCCTTATACATGTCAATCGCAGTAAAAATAAGGAACAAAAGTGCAATTCCTCTGTAGATCCATGTCATCATCATAATTGTCGTCCCTCCTTAGAATAATGCTGCAAGCGGTTTTGAGAAGTAAATGAATATCATGCCGTACACCAGCATAACGCCCATCGGGACGAGGCAGCGTTTCAGCACCTTCACGTAGTCCTTCACACCGGTCACCTGCGCCGCGAAGATTCCGGCCAGAGCCGTCGGAGGCATCATGTCGCCCAGAGACGCGATGAAGGACAGGCCTGCGATGGTAAATACCGTGTCCATGTTGAGGAAGGCCAGGGAGAACGGAACACCCAGCACGGAAGCCGCACCGAAGGAGGATACCGCTCCGAATAACGGGATGGAAACGCCGGCCGCCAGGAGACGAAGGCTCTCCGGAAGTCCCAGACAGGTCAGCACGATGAAGCCGCGCACGCCGGTCAGAGTCATGATCTGGATGAACATACCTACGCCCATCAGAATGCTCATAACGGGCAGGGCGCTGTTGATCGCTTCGGAAATCACCTCGAACGGGCTTACCTTGCGTCCGGTGAACAGGCCTACCGCCGCACTGATAAGGAACATGAGCGGCATTCCGATATCCGGGATCACCTTGAAGATCTTGGTCAGAGCCATTAAGACTACCAGCACAACCAGAGGAAGGTAAATCCGGATGCCGTACTTTTCGGCAACCTCGGTGTTTAAGTGGGGCGCTACTTTCTCGTAGCTTAATCCTTCGTCTGCTTCAGTCCCAGGAACAGGGCCGAGAAGATGGCGATCGGGACGGTGAGCATCAGAAGCGGAACGCTGAAGCCCACGAACGGAACGTCGATACCGCCGCCGATGATCATGGCCGGCAGGTTGACCGGCGGGGCCACCATTCCCATAAGTCCGCCCATGGCGATAAGCGCCGCGGCGGAAACGGCATCCATACCCATGATGAGCAGTACCGGAGCCATGATGCTTCCTGCGGAAAGCACAGCCGCGGTGGAAGATCCGGTGATCATGCCGGGGAACATGATAACCAGCATGATGAGGATCAGAAGAATCGCCGGGTGTTTATAGAACTTTTTAACGATAACCGAGCTCAGCGCGTCCAGGGTTCCGGACTTCTCGACCACTTTCATGAACATCATCGCCGTGCCGATTACAAGAATTGTGTCCACGTAGGAAAAGGTTCCCTCTACCAGATGACGGATCGGGATACCCTGTCCTCCTGCAATAGCGCCGGCTATCGAGGAGATCAGCAGGGACACGCCTACCGGAAGCTTTGCGAGAAAGCATCCCAGCATGAAGACGCCAACCATTACTAAAAATACGATTAATTCGTGACTCACTTTTTTCTCCTTCCTGTCTTATAAAAAACGGGGCCGGGGAAAACCGGCCCCATCTGACAGACTGTCAATTATTTTCCAAAAATAGTCTTAAGAGGCTCGACTGCTCCAACCTGGTTGTCAATGAACGCGGTCGGAATGTTGTTCTGCGTCACAATGCCTTTCATCAGACCGTCGCCATCGCCCTCAGAAACGATGATTGCCGCATCAGAAGCTGCCAGCGCGTCCGGAATAAATTTGTCGGAAAGAGTACCGCGTCTTGCGCTGCCGCCGATGTGAAGGGAAACGATGGTTATGCCGTCCTCCTCAGCCTTGGCAATCACGCTCTTTACTCTGTCTAACTCCTGGTTCTCATCTACGCCTGCGGCGCCCAGTCCCTTGGAGCTTCCGCCGATGGCCAGAACGAGGGTCTTGTAGCCGGCTAAATCGTCAGCGGTCATGGTTGCGTTTAAGTCACTCTCGATCTCGCATTTCGTTAAAAGGGTCTGCACAACGTTCACGTCTGCACTCTGGCCTACGCTGGTCAGGATGATCGGGCCCTCGGCGATCGCCTCGGTGATTCCTGCCACATCGCCGGATGCCGCTGCATCCGCTGCGCCGTCCTCAGCAGCCGCTGCTGTGGTGGCTGCCGGAGCCTGGGTCTCTGCGCTGCTTCCGCCTCCGCAGGCAGTCAGGGAACCTGCTGCCATGGAAAGGCACATTGCCAGTACAACTAATTTCTTTCTCATCTTTCATTCCTCCTGAAAATTCGTTTGTTTATATTTTGATATAAATTAATATCCAAGGGCTTTTCCGTCACGTCTCGGGTCTGCGGCTCCGGATAAGGTTCCGTCCTCATTGTACATAACGCCCTGTACGCCTCCGAAGAACATATCCCACTCGCCCTGGGCAGTAACGGTATGTCCCATCGCCTCAAGCGCCGCCAGCGTCTCGTCACTCAGCGCGTCCGGAGCGCCCAGCTCGTAGCAGATGCCGGTGTCCGTTCCATTGTCATAGATACGTGCCGTGTTGACTGCATCCTGCAGTGTCATGCCGCTGTCGATAACGCGGGATACCACCTGCACGATGGTCGGGAAAATACGGGTTGCTCCCGGAGAACCAAGAGTCATGAACGGAGTTCCGTCCTCGTTTAATACCACGGTCGGGCTCATGGAGCTGAGCGGGTGCTTACCGCCCTCCACACAGTTCGCAGACTCCGGATCGGTGGAGAAATCATGCATCTGATCGTTTAAGATGAAACCATAACCCGGGATTGCAACGGCACTTCCGAAGGAGCACTCGATGGTCTGGGTAACGGTTACGATGTTTCCTTCCTTATCTGCCACAGAGAAGGAGGTGGTGGAATTTCCCTCGTACTGACCGGGATTTCCTTTCTCCCACACCTGGCTCTGATCGGTGATCTTGTCAGCGATGCTCTTCGCGTAGTCCTTGTTTGTCAGACCCTCGATCGGTACATTCTCAACGAAATCGGTATCCGCCATGTACTCTGCGCGGTCTGCGAACGCTGCCTTGAAAGCCTCAGAGAACACATGCACATACTCGGGGAGTTGACCTCCATGGAACCGATATCAAAGTTCTCAAGGATATTTAAAATCTGAATTAAATGGGTTCCTCCGGATGAAGGCGGCGGGCAGGAGATAATCTCATAGCCTCTGTAGGTGGATTTCACCGGCTCACGAAGGTTTACCTTGTAGTTTGCCAGGTCTTCCCTGGTCATCACGCCCTCGTACTTCTCGATCTCTGCCATGATGGCGTCTGCGATCTCACCGTTGTAGAACACGTCTGCACCCTGCTCCGCAATCAGTGTAAGGGACTTAGCCAGATCCGGATTTCTTAAAACGTCGCCGTTCTGATAGGGAAGTCCGTCCTCGCGCAGGTAGTAGCTTCCAAGCACCGGGTAATCGCCGGTCATGTCTGCGTAGTGATCTGTGATCTGCTGGGACTGATAGGTACTTACCAGATATCCCTGGGTAGCCAGTCGATGGCCGGCTGCATGATCTCCTGACGGGTCACGTTGCCGGAACCGAAGTTCTCGATGGCGTACTCCATACCTGCAACCTCGCCGGGAACGCCGATGGCCAGTCCGCCTCTGGAGTTCGCCGTACCGTTATTCTTCACGTTGCCTTCCTCGTCCAGCCAGGTGTAAGCGTCCTGGGCCGCGGGAGCTACTTCGCGGTAGTCGATGAAGCTGTCCTGTCCATCAGCCGTATGTACCAGCATGAAACCGCCTCCGCCGAGGCCGGATGCCTGGGGCTCCACAACGCCCAGCGCATAGGAAACGGCCACCGCCGCGTCAACGGCGTTTCCGCCCTGCTCCAGAACCTGGAGGCCTGCCTGGGTCGCATATACGTTTGCAGAGGTAACCACGCCGTTCTCGCCGTGTCCCTCACGGTCATCACGCTTGGTCTGGCCGTTCTCATCCACCGGGGACCACACCTGCTCCACCGGAGCCGGGCCGTCGTCCTCAGCAGCCTCAGTCTCGGCTTCCGTCTGCGCCTCAGTGGCCTCAGTGGCCTCTGCAGCCGCAGTGGTCGCCGCCGGCTGGGAAGCAGAGCTGCAGGCGGTAAGCGTAAACACCATTCCAAGAGCAAGCAGCTTTGTCAAACTTTTTCTCATTTTCTTCTCCTCCTACTTGTTTTCCATTTCGCAGATCCCGGAGCTTTAAGAAAGCCCGCAGTAGGTGAGCACAAAATCCGTCACCTCAAGATGCTTTTCGATGCGCACCTCCATCTCATCGCCGCGAAAGGTCTCCACCGTGATCACGGGAATCCCCAGTTCGTCGGTGACCGTGCGGTTGATGCTCCCCGAAGGGCGAGCCGTAGAGCGTGAACGCCGTCTGCATCAGCAGCTCCAGCACCATATCTCCGATGCCGTCCAGCGACTGGCAGATGAGAGAATCACCGAGCGCGTCCTTTCCGACCTCCGCCGCACGGGCCTCGTGGAGGTCCAGCACCACCGCCGGCTGCTTTTCTTCAATGTCGCCGTAGATGGCCGCCGCGATCCGCTCCGCGTCCCAGCCTTCGGGATCTCCCGGAAAGTTGCGGTTTAAATCCCGCTCCTCCTCAGTCTTTCTCTGATCGTTCTCAGCGCCGTAGCCGTTGGCTGTGCTTAAGATATAGAGCGTGCCTCTCTCAATCCTGCTGCGCTTTAATCTCTCCGCGGCCAGGATACCGGCTGTCTCATCCCCGTGTATTCCCGCCACGACGTAGACCGCCAGGCCCTCATCCTTTCCCCTGATCTCACAGACCTCCGTCTCCAGTGAGGTTCCCTCCAGAAGAAAATACGTGGTCCGGTTCCGGCCCGCCGCCGCGTACCAGAGTCCGGCTGCAGCCAGAATGGCCGCTGCACAGGGCAGCAGGATGCGTCTTATCATAGCTCCTCTTCCTGTCTGTCGAAATGTTATAATACAATCATATTAGATTTGACTTTTTGTGTCTATTTTTTCTCATTTTTCTCTCCAAATCGGGAGAAATTTGTGCTATTATAATAGTGGAGGAGTAAAAGCATAAGAATTATGGAAATCTTTATTTTCTTTTTTGCAGTGATTCTGCTGTACTTACTAATAGAAAATTGCATCAACCAGGCCTGTCTCAGAACCTTCCGGGCGGTCATACACGTGAACGGCATCCGGGGCAAGACGTCCACCTGCCGCTACATCGATGCGGGACTCCGGGCCAGATACAGGGTGTTCACCAAAACCACCGGCACCGACGCCATGATGATCCACACCGACGGAAGCGAGACGCCGGTGAAGCGCCTGGGGCCGGCCAACATCCACGAGCAGATCCGCATGATCCGCCGGGCCAGGAAGGAGGCGCCGAGATCCTCATTCTGGAGTGCATGGCCGTGAACCCGGAGCTTCAGAAGATCGCCCAGGAACGGATCGTGAGAAGCGATATCACAGTCATCACCAACGTGCGCTACGACCACATTTCGAGATGGGGGACACCCTGGAGGAGATCGCCGCATCCCTCTCCGCCACCATCCCCGAAAACGGCACGCTCTACACCGCCGACCCGCAGGCCGCAAAGCTGTACCAGTCCATCTGCGAGAGAAAGCACTGCCGCCTGGAGCTCTGCCCGCCCGAGGCACCGCCGCCGAGAATATCGGGATCGCCGCGGCCGTCTGCCGGGACTTGGGCGTCGGCGAGGAGGAATTTAAGGAGGGCATCCGCCGCGTACACTTCGATTTCGGCACGCAGAAGCTCTACCCGATGAAAAACCGGGCCGGGGAAGAATTTTCCTTTCTCTGCCTGTTCTCCGCCAACGACCCCCTGTCCACGAAAAACAATGTGGAGGCGGAGCGCAGGAACCACAGAGAACTCTATTTTCTCTACAATCACCGGGAGGACCGGCCGGACCGGGCGCTGCTTTTCGCCCGCCACTTCTTCCCGCACTATAAAGACTGCACCGTGTTCATCTCCGGCCGCGGCGCATCGCTGCCGAAGCGGCTGTTTTCAAAGGATGGCCCCGCCCGCATTGTCACCGTAAAAGACACGGGTTTCCTGGCGGACATCCCCGCCGGCTCCCTGGTGGTGGGCGTCGGAAACATCAAGGGAATGGGCTACCGGCTCATCAAAGCACTGGACGAAGGGAGTTTTACCTATGAATGACATCCTGTTTCTGGGGATTATCCTCAGCCTGATCTTCGCGGAATTTACGGATCTGTCGCCGGGCGGCATCATCGTGCCCGCCTATTTCGCCATGTACGCCTACGACTGGAAGCGGCTTGCCGGCACCGTGATTCTCTCCCTGCTCTGCGTCGCCGTCTTAAGGCTCTTTTCCAAATACATGATCCTCTACGGGCGCAGGCGGTACGCGGTCTACTTAATGACAGGCATTCTCTTAAAATACGCGGCCGGACTGATCGGCGGAGGCGCCCTCGTCTCCATCGGCAGTCTGATTCCCGGCATCCTGGGGCGCGAGATGGAACGCCAGAAAATTGCTCCGACGCTGATCTCCCTGGCCCTCGTCACCCTGTTCATCCGCCTCGTCTACATACTTGTGAGGTAAGCCTATGAAAATGCTTTACACATTCCGCCGTTTTCTGATCGTCCTCCTGTTTCTGCTCCTCTCCCTGATTGTCCTGGAGAGCACAAAAACACTGACTCTCAAGGAGGACCACGAGGCTATGGCGGAGGCCGCGCGGCGCACCGACGCCGCATTTAAGGCCATCAAAGCGGAGCGCCTTTCACGGGGCCACGTCCTCTCCCTCAAGGACGACCCCAACCAGACCGGATGGTAGGAGCCTCCTACACTGAAATTACCACCACCCTGGGAAGCCTGGAATCCAAACGCTCCGCGGCCAACCCCAACACCGCCGCCATGGTGTACGACATGCTGATGCAGTGCGGCGTCCGGGAAGGCGATACGGTGGCTGTCAACTTATCCAGCTCCTTCCCGGCCTTAAACGTGGCCATCCTCTGCGCCCTGGACACCTGCGGCGCAAAGGGCGTCATCATCAACTCCGTCGGCGCCTCCACCTACGGCGCCAACCTGCCGGACTACACCTACCTGGACATGGAGCAGACGCTCCTGGCAGCCGGGCTCATAGAAAACCACACCCGGTGGTTTTCCCTAGGCGGCGCCGACGATATCGGAAAGGAAATGCCCGCAGCGATAAAAGAGGAAATCGTCTCCCGCCTGGAGAGCTTCGGCCTCTCCTTCCTGTACTACGAGGACATAGACGAAAATATCGCCGCCCGCAGGAGGATCTACCTCTCCGGCGACGCCCCCGTCTGCTTCATCAATGCCGGAGGAAACCTGCTCTCCTTCGCGGGAGGCGAGGAAATGATCTCCGCAAAGAACGGACTGATTTTTCCGGACTCCCCCGGCCGGCTCTCCAGCGCCCGCGCGCCGGAGGACACCGCGGCAGACGGGCGCACCCTGGGCCTTATCCCTTTGTTTGAGCGGGACGGCGTGCCGGTGATTCATCTGCTCAACATGAAATCCCTGCTCCCCGCCTGGGGCCTCCCCTTCGATCCCTATCCCATGCCGGAGCCGGGCGAGGGAGACATCTACTACGACTGGGAGTACAGTCTCCCGCTGGCCGCCGGATGTCTCATCCTGGCGCTCGCGCTTCTTTCGTGGGCTGCGGCCTCCCTTCCGCGCAAAAAAGACCGCTGTGACCGATCCGGCCGCAGCGGCATTTTCATTTTATGATCTTTTACATCTTCCAGCGGTAGAGCGTCCTGGGGCGTCCCATATCCCCGTAGGAGCACTCCTGCTCCACCAGCCCTTCCTTCGCCAGGTACTGGAGATACCGGTACAGCGTCTTTTTCTTGATCTGCGTAATCTCCTCCAGGCGGTCGATATCCTCAAACTCCGGGCACTGTCTCATGCTCTCCTCGATCTTTCCCAGCGTCACCCGGCTGATGCCCTTGTCGTGATTTTCATAATACTGGCTTTTCTCGTGGTACTGCAGATGCACCTTGATCCGTGAGATCAGATCCAGCGCCTTGATGGGCTTTAACGAGTAGTCGTCGGCCCCGGCGTCCATGAACCTCGAGACGATCTGCTCCTTCTCCTCGATGGTCAGCACGATGATCGGCGTCTTCGGAAGCCTTTTCCGGATCTCCTTCACCGCGGTGATGCCGTCCACCCCCGGCATGTGATAATCCACCAGAATCAGGTCGATGCGCTCATTTTTTATGAAACGCTCCGCCTCCTCGTAGCCGGCTGCCAGAAGCGGCACCCAGTCCTGGAATCTGCATATCTGCTCCAATGTATACAGGATATCCCTGTTATCGTCAATGGCCAGAATCGTTTTCCTGTTCTCCATACTCGTCTTTCCCCTCTCTGAGACAGATCGTAGCCCTCGTATATTTTCCCTTTTCGCTCTCCAGCCACACGCTGCCCCCGTGGTTTTCCACCACCTGCTTGGCGAACCCCAGGCCCAGCCCTGTGGAATGGCGTCCCGAATAGCCTATATCCCATATACAGGCCATATTTTCCTTCTCGATGCCGGAGCCATTGTCCAGCACCGTGATGTAGATAAATCTCTCCCTGCGTTCCACCGTAATCGAGATTTTCCCCGTCTCCTTGTCCACGGCGTTATACGCGTTGTTTATCAGATTGATGATCGCCCTGGACAGGCGGATCTTATTTCCCATGATCACCGCCTCCGGGCAGCGGTTCTCGTATGTAAGCATCTCCTTAGGCACCAGGATGGACACCTGGGCCAGCACGATCTGCATGAGCTCGGCGGTCTGTATCTCGGAGCGCCGGTTCTCGTACAGAATCTCCGAAATCATCATGTCCATGGAGGTGAGCGAGGAGGAAATCTTCTGCAGATATTCCTTAAGAAGCGCGTTCTCCTCCATCATCTCCGCCAGGCTGGCCAGCCCGTGGGCCGTGGTCAGCGGACTCTTTAAGTCGTGTACCAGGCTCTGCACCTCGCTGGCATTTCTCATCTTCAGCGCCTCAATCTGCGTGTCGTAAAGCTCCTTTTCCACGATGCGGTTGTGCTCATTGGAAATGCGCAGCTTGTGCTCCTTATTTAAAAGCTGCACCTGTATCATGGCGGCGATGAAGAACGCCAGGCACATACAGCAGGCGAACAGAAGCAGTGTATTCCCCTCCTCCATGATCTGCGCAGCCACCTTCACATCCATGGAAATCTCCCCGCGCCCGAAGCCGTAGGGGGTCAGCGACGGAATCACATCCAGCCACTGGATACTCATGAGCAGCGATCCCACCAGCACCAGCTTGTTAAGCATGCTGACAGAGAACAGATTCATGTAGGACAGAAGAAGCACAAAGCCGATAATAAGGAGTACCGGGATACCCAGGTCATAGCGAATCCCATGAACCCGGTAAATCAGGTCATATATGAGAACAATGAGGGACAGTGTGATCACCACATTGAGAGAAAACCGTTTGCGTCCATTGATGCGGATGCGGACCGCCTCATTCATCAGAAACGCCCCCAGATAATGGGGCACAGTGCGGACAACATTCATGGCCACCAGCTTTATCGCGGAGACGAGAAGCAGAAAGCAGCTGTCATTCATCATCGCACTGCTCCGTGAAGCATAGATGCCCAGCCATGATTCGCGGATAATCCACGGTCCCATCACACTGAAGGCCGCCAGGATCCCTCCCTGCACCAGCAGCCTCAAATTGCACTCCACACTGAATTTTTTCTCCATACTCCGCCTCCCCCCGGAAAGCCGGTTCCTATCCATATAGTATAAATGAATTGTCCAGTTATTTCAATGCCTGTTTGTCCCCGAACCAATCGCCCCTCCCCCACATAGACTAGACTAAAAAATGACTGTCATGCGGAGGTATCTTATGACGCCAAAACTTGAGGTGTCGGGGCTTGGCTACTCCTACCATACCATGGAAGGCGAGACCCCGGCCCTTTCTGATATATCCTTTTCCATAGAAGCCGGAGAATTTCTGGCGGTGGTGGGCCCCTCCGGCTGCGGGAAATCCACGCTTCTCTCCCTCTTAAGCGGTCTTCTAAAGGCTGAAACCGGGGAGATCCGGATCGACGGACGCCCCCTGTCTGAAAGCCGTTCCGACATCGGGTACATGCTCCAGCGGGATCACCTCTTCGAGTGGCGCTCCATCCTGTCCAACGTATCCCTGGGCCTGGAGATCCAGCGAAAAAAGGATGCCGCCCACATCGGCCGCGTCCATGAGCTTCTCGATCTCTACGCCTTAAGGGCTTTAAGTCCTCCCGCCCCTCGGAGCTCTCCGGCGGGATGCGCCAGCGGGCCGCGCTGATCCGCACCCTGGCGCTGGATCCGGACATTCTGATGCTCGACGAGCCATTCTCCGCCCTGGACTACCAGACACGGCTGGAGGTCTGCGACGACATCAGCTCCATCATAAAAGAAAACAAAAAACAGCCATTCTTGTGACCCACGACCTCTCGGAGGCCGTCAGCACCGCCGACCGCATCCTGGTTCTCACCAGGCGCCCCGGGCGGGTGAAGGCCGTGATCGAGACCCCGTTCTCCGACCCCGGCCTGCGGCCCATCGAGCGGCGGAGCACAGCGGAATTTTCCGGGTATTTCAACCGTCTGTGGGAAGAGCTGCGGGACGAACCCGCCAATCGGAGGTGATATGTATGGATGAAACGATGAAAATGACTTCGGCGCAGCGGGAATACCTTTCCAGGCAGAAAAAACACCGGCAAATCGTCACACTCTGCCGGTTTTTCCTCCTTATTCTCCTTCTGTCCCTCTGGGAGCTGGGCGCCTTCACCGGGGTCATCGACTCCTTTATCTTCAGCTCCCCGTCCCGGGTGGCGGCCTGCTTCCTCGATATGGCCGCGGACGGGAGCATTTTCATGCACACGGGGGTGACCGTGCTGGAGACCATCGCAAGCTTTCTCATCGTCGTGGTCTGCGGCCTGGGGGCAGCGCTGATTTTGTGGTCGCTGCCCGGCGTCTCCGCGGTGCTGGAGCCCTATCTGGTCATGCTCAACAGCCTGCCCAAATCCGCCCTGGCCCCGATTCTCATCGTGTGGCTGGGCAGCAATATGCGCACGATCATCGTGGCCGCCGTATCGGTGGCCGTCTTCGGCTCCATCATCACGCTGCACAACGGATTTCTGCAGACGGACCAGGAGCAGATCAAACTCATCTACTCCCTGGGCGGCTCAAAGAGGGATGTGCTCACAAAGCTCCTGCTCCCCGCCGCAGTCCCGCTCATCTTAAGCAACATGAAGGTGAACGTGGGGCTCTGCCTGGTGGGCGTGATCATCGGGGAATTTCTGGCCGCGCAGGCCGGTCTCGGATATCTGATCATCTACGGCAGCCAGGTGTTCAAGCTGGATATGGTGATGATGAGTATTGTGATCCTGTGCCTGCTGTCCGCGGTTCTCTACCAGGGGATCGCAGAGCTCGAAAAGCGCGTGGGCGGCTTTAGGAAGCTTTAGACGGAAATGTGAAAAAGGAGGCTCCTCCTGTCCGCCATACGGCGGCCAGGGGAACCTCCTTCCTGGATGTTTTCTCTTTCGTCGGGTCTCTGACTTTAGTTCAGATTGTAAAGCTTGGAGATATTGTCCAGCTCCTGCTCCAGAGTCTGCTCGCCGTGAGCCTCCTCGCGGCTGCCCTCTCCGTTCTCGTTAAGGTTGTAGAGATGGGAGATGTTGTTTAACTCCTTCATAATATCTTTTTTATCCTGATTTGACATAATAATCACCTTTCTCTTTCACATATGATCTTGTTTTCGCCTGCTGTCCCTCAAAGCGTTTTGCCTTGATTGGTTCCCAGTATAGCCGTCTGCCGTGGGAAAGTCAATACGCTCTCCGGCGTTTCGGCACTATTCTGCGCACTATATACCGGCGATAATAACAGTCGTAAACAGGCGATTATATGCTTCGTCAAAAGGACGAAATCAATACAGCCAGACTATCATTTTTGTGCAGGACGCCGACATCAAAAAAGGAGGTGTTGTCACCTCCTTTTTGAGCTTATGAATTATTTGTCAGCTTCGATATACTTTTTGTTGATATCTTTCCACATCTCTACGTCAACGCCCTTCCAGCAAAGCTTATCCGGGTTGTAGTAGGGATCCTTCTTCGCCTTCATCTGCTCCTCATAGTCCTTATAAAGAGCAAATACCTTCGGAGAAAGTAAGAGAACTACCAGCATGTTGATCCAGGTACAGCTGCCCAGTGCCAGGTCGGAAAGGTTCCATGCCAGACCGGACTCGATGTTACCCCAGATGAAGATCAGGATCGGCATACCGATCTGAACGATTCTGGTAACCATCTTACGGGTATTCTCCCTATCCTTGCCCTGGAACAGGTACAGGATAGCCGTCTCAGACTCGTAGAAGTAGCTGATCAGGCAGGTGAAGGAGAACAGTGCCAGCATAACTGCAACGAACAGAGGAGCGATGCTGCCCATGACGGTGCGGCATGCGTACTGAACGAAGATAACGCCGTTGGTTCCGGCTGCTGCTAACTCTGCCATCTCCGGAGCGCCGCTTCCTACGTAACCGAACTGGGTGTTGAAGCAGTCGGTGAGAAGCATCATAAGACCGGATGCGGTACATACGATAACAGTATCCAGCCAAACGCCTGCTGCGTTCGCCATACCCTGTTTGATCGGGTGGCTGGTCTCTGCTGCTGCTGCGGTCGGGGAGGACTCACCCATACCGGATGCGGAGGAGAATGTACCTCTCTTAACACCCTGAAGGATCGCCGTACCGATGGTACCGCCGAATATTGCATTCATACCGAACGCGTTGGTGATAACGTTGGAGATAACCGCCGGGATCTGACCAATGTTTACAACAAGGATAATAACCGTAGCGATCAGGTAGATGCCTACCATGAACGGAACGATCAGAGAAGCAACTGCACCGATTCTCTTGATACCGCCAAGGATAACCAGTGCGGTAACGCCTGCAACTACAAGTGCGCTCACCCACATCGGGATGCCAGCTGCGTTTCTGAAACCATCACAGATGGTGTATGTAGCGGCTGCCGGCATGAAGCAGGAAACGCCGATACCAAAGATAATAGCAAAAAATGTGCCATACCACTTCCAGCCGAGACCTCTCTCTGCGCAGTACGCGCCGCCGCCTCGATACTGTCCGTCGATACGGGTCTTGTAAAGTACGCCCAGCGTACACTCTGCGAAACAGATCGCTGAGTTGGTCATACCTGCAAGAATCATCCAGAACAGTGCGCCAGGACCGCCCATATAAAGAGCAACGGCCACACCGGCCACGTTACCGGTACCGACACGCATCGCCATCGTCGTACAGAAGGATGCGAATGCGGAGATACCAGCATCGGAATCGCCCTTATCCAGGATACGGCTCCACATGTCTTTGAAGTGCACAAACTGGAACCCTTTCAGACCGATGGTCATATAAAGACCCCCACCAACGATCAGAACCAGCATTCCGACACCCCAGATAGGCCCATTCAAAATGCCAACAATGTTGTTAATACTTTCGACCATAAAATTTCCCCCTTTTATGTTTTGTTTTGGTCGCGCGCCGACCGAGCAGCGAATTTTTTCCAAAAAAATCCGTTCTCTTAGATGCAATTATACTATATTGATATTTTAAAATCAACATAATTTATGCATTTTTTCTAGAACTTAGTACAAGTCCCAGTTCATTTCTTATAAAACATGGTGGGGGAAAGGGCGGTTAGCCTATCAAATATATACGACAATTAACGCACCTGCGCGTCCGTCCGTATCACCATCCCCCACTCCGCCTGGCTCCCGTTCTCCCAGGTGCAGTCCAGCGTGAGCCCCCGCAGCACCGCCCCCTTCTCGTAATCTTTAAGGCTCGAGCTGAGCAGCGCGGCCATATGGCCGTTCACCTCAATCTCCCAGACTCCCGGAGCGGCCCCGTCCGCCGGCGCAAGCTCTCTCGTGTCCGTCGCCTGTTCACCGTAGCGCATCCCGCCGTTCTCATTCAGAATATAATCCTCAAGCGTCACCCGGTCCGGCACGCTTCCTTCCGAAAATACCACCTGCAGACAGCTCCCCAGCGGCACATAGGGAAGCTCCTCCAGCTTTCCGCCGACTCTATAATCGAAGACACCGGCTCCGCGCCGCAGGCCACCATGGTTCCGCTGTTTCCATCTTCATCACCTGTCACCCAGGTGCTCCCGCCCGACGCACAGGGAATTGCCACCGTCTCCCCGTCAACCTCCACCGTCACCGTGCACTGGGGAAGCCCACTGGCCTGCAGCTCTTCCTGCACGCGGCTCTCTGCCAGCTCCTCACGCGGAGCGGCAGCCAGCGCGGTGGGGGACTCCGTACCTGCTCCCGCGTTCGATTCAGAGCGAATCTCCAGCTCCGTTCCCGCGCTCTGCCCCACGTCGGCAGCACACCCCGTAAGCGCCACATCACCAGGGCCGCTGTCCCCGCGCAGAACGCCCCTCTTTTCCGGGCCGCCCTTCGTTTCTTATCGCCTCTGGTCTTTGCCGTTCCAGCCATTTTCTCTCTCCTTTCCTATGAATCTGTCATCCGATATCCACATTATACCACCCGCCCATTCCCCATACTTTACTTTTTCCTAAAGAAATACTTATCTGTTTCCAAACATACAGCCGCAAAGTCTTAAATCTTTCTAAATGGTATTGTCCCCATGCGCGTATCCATGCTATCATACAGATACTCATTTTCATAAAAACTGACAGAAAGGACCATCACATGAGAGTTAAAAATTACCTGCTGACCGCCGCTGTCGCTGTCTCCATGACCGCATCCCCGGTTCTGGGGCCGCTCACCGCCTGGGCAGGCTCTGCCCCGCTCACCTCAGAGGCAATACGGACCGGCGCACCGGCACAGAACGGCGCGGCTTCACAGAACGACCGCTTATACCCCGAGAAAAAGCACGCGGGTCTGAATTATTCAGAGCTTTCCTACACAGGCTGTGACTTCCAGGCCATCCGCGATCTTCTGGACCGGTTCTCCGCCGCCGCAGGAAGCGGCCAGGCCAGCGATCCGGCCGGGGCAGTCTCCCTCTACAGCCAGATCCTGGATGCCTACGACGAGGCGGCCACCCAGTACGCACTTTTACAGATAAAATATTACACCGACGTCTCCAATGAGGAGTACAGCTCCCAGATGGAGGAGGCGGAGCTGGGGCTCAACGAGATCAGCGATCAGATTCTGCTGACTTTCAAAAACGCCCTGGACGGCCCCTGCGGCGATGCCCTGCGCGCCGGGATGAGCGATCTCCATCTGGAAACCATCACAGGCTACGAGGCCATGACCGACCGCGAGCTGGAGCTGACCGCCGAGGAAATCAGACTGGTCCAGCAGTACGATCAGGCCATGATGGAAGACTGCGAGATCACCTACAACGGCGAGGCGTGGACGGAGGACAAGCTGGAGGAAACACCCCCCGAGGACGACAGCGACGCCAACACCATTCTCACCCTTATTTTGAAGAAGCGCAGCGAGACCGTCGTTCCCATTTTCAAGAAACTGGTCAGCGTGCGCACGGAGATTGCCCGTGAGAATGGCTACGACAACTATGTGGACTACGCCTACGAGGAGCTCTACAACCGCGATTTCACCCCCGGCGAGGTGCGCGCGCTCTACCCGGTGATAAAGGATGAAATCTCCCCGCTTTACATGCAGGCGCAGCTTTTGTTCTACACCATGGAAAGCGACGACGAAGCCCTTAACCAGCTGACCCCCGGCGAGGAAATCCTGAACACGATCGAGCCTTATATCGGCCAGGTCCACCCTGCGCTGACGGAGGCCTTCGACTACATGAGAGAGCATCATCTCTACGACATCGAGAAATCCGACACGAAGATGTCCATGGGCTTCACCACCGCCCTGTACTCCACGGGCGACGCGTTCATATATAACCAGCCCTATGGCTACTATCAGGACTACTGGACCATGATCCACGAGTTCGGCCACTACAACGCCGCTTACCATGCCGCAGAGCGCTGCCTCTACGAGCCGGCCACCCTGGACGTGGCAGAGATCCATTCCCAGGGACTGGAGGTTCTGTTCTTCGACTACATGGACGATATGTTCGGCGAAAACGGGAAGGTTCTGGAGATGAGCAGCGTCACCAACATGCTGTACGCCATCACCGACGGCTTCAAGTACGATGAGTTCCAGCAGACCGTCTACAGCAATCCGGATATGACCGCGGACGAGATCAATGAGCTGGCCCGCCGCCTGGAAATGGAGTACTCCGGTCTCGGTACGCTGGGTATGGATGAGGTGTTCGAGGACGCCGACCTCTACCTGTATACCTGGATCATGGTAAACCACACGTTCCAGAGCCCGCTCTACTATATCAGCTACGCCACCTCCGCCATGTCCGCACTGGACATCTGGGGAGAATCCCTCTCCGACCGCGCATCCGCCGTGGAGAAATACATGGCGCTCACAGCCATGGGATTCAACTCCTCCTACAAGGAAGCCCTCAGGGAAAGCGGTCTGCGCGATATGCTGGACGCAGAGAACATCGAGCTCTGTCCTCAGAAATTTACACGGCAATCAAGGAGATCTCCTCCGAATCCGGAGACATTCCGGATGAGTTTTCCGGCGGCCAGACGGCCGGGGAAGGGAATGCGCCGGAGCCTGACGATGAGGCCGCCGCAGACGGACAGGACCGTGAAGCCACCGCCGGCCAGGCCGGCAATCCGGACGGTCTGGATCCCGCCGCCTACGCAGGAATCGCCGCCGTCCTCATCCTGTGCATCGCCGCAGGACTGGTGTGGAAAAAGCGGAACAAAGAAGAGTAAACCGAAGAAGGCCCCGGACAGTCGTAAGAAACTGTCCGGGGCCTTCTCAAGTGCCCGGAGATGGTGGGATTTGAACCCACGCGCCGGTTGCCCGACCTGCCGCATTTCGAGTGCGGTCCCTTCAACCTCTTGGGTACATCTCCAATCTATGTTATATTCCCGGAGCTCCGGGAACAGAACAAGCAAATTAAAATTCTGAACTATCTTCCAAAATATGCGTCGATTCCGTTGGCGATCCCCTGGGCCAGCTTATCCTGGTAGGCCTCGTCAGCCAGGTTCTTATCCTCCTCGGGATTGCTTAAAAATCCCATCTCCACCACGCTGACCGGTATCTCGCACCAGTTAATGTCGCTGATGGCATCCGTCTCCTGGACGCCGCGGTTCCTGGCTCCCGTCGCAGCACAGATGCTGTCGGTCACCAGCTTCGAGAGCGCGTAGCTGGAATTGTGAAGCTCCCCGTTGTAGGGATTGCCGGACGTCTGACACATGGACAGCACGCCGGTGACGCTGCTGTTGTCTAAGGAATTGCCGTGAATGCGGACAAACACGGACGCGCCGCTCTCATTGGCCATCTGGCCCGCTCGGCGCTGCTGATATTCACATCGTTGGATTCGCGGATCATCACCACCTGGTATCCGCGCGCCTCAAGCTCCGCCTGCACCTTCTGGGAGACCGCCAGCGTCAGCTCGCACTCCTTAAGCCCCGTGGAAACGCCTGTGGCTCCGTCCTCCACCTTCGCTTTCATGGTGGACGCGCCCGGTCCGATGGGCTCCTTCTCCGTGTTGGCCTTCGCCTGATGTCCCGGATCGATGGCTACGATGATTCCATTGGAAGCTGCCGCCTGTTCCGGTTCCTCCCCGGACGCCGCCACAGCTGCTCCCCCGGCATCCGCCTCGGCTGCCGCCGGCTCGTCGCCCGCAGAGACATACTCAGATGACACATAACAGACCGTGTCCCCGTAAATCACACGGGTCCATCCGTCGCTGTAGCCGGTACGCCTGAGCGTATCTCCGGCGTTGAGCTGCGTCACAATCTCTGCGCCGGCATCGCACTCGCGCCGCACGTTGACCAGATCCGAGGTCACGGTGACCGTATCATCCACGTCCACAAATCCGTCCGACATGGAAAGCCCCCGCTCCTTTGAGCCGCTGAGAGCCCTGGACACCTCCGCATCTGCGTCCGTCTCCTCCGGAAGGGAATCCGTCTCCGGAGCAGACGCCGTCTCCGACTGCAACTCATCTGCCTGCTCCCGGACCGCCGCAGTGGTCTCCTCCTCCTGGATGGAAACCTCTGTGCCGCTCTCCGGCAGCTCTATCATCTCGTATTTTTTGCTCTGACATCCGGTCAGAACACCGATGCACAAAATCAGACAAATGATAGTATACAACATTCGCAGATGTTTTGCAATCTTTATCATAAGATATTTCCTCCTCCAACGACAAAGTCCCCGTCGTAGAACACGACGGCCTGTCCCGGCGTGATGGCCCGCTGGGGCTCGTCAAACCGGCACTGCACGATGCCGTTTTCTGTCTCCTCGATGGTGCAGGGCGCACCTTTATGGCTGTAACGGATCTTGGCGGTCACACGCAGCTTCTCCCCGTGAAGGCCGTCAATGGCCATCCAGTTCAGCCGGCTGCAGCGAAGGGTATCGGAGAACACCTCGCCGGCACCGCCGATGACCACCTCGTTGGTCTCCGGGCGTATCTCAGTCACGAACACCGGGTGACCCATGGAGAGCCCCAGGCCCTTGCGCTGGCCCACGGTGTAGTGGGTGATGCCCTTGTGGCGGCCCAGGACATTTCCGTCCAGGTCCACAAAATTCCCCGCCGGAAGCTCCTTATCCGTATTTTCATCAATAAATTTCGCGTAGTCATTATCCGGGATAAAGCAGATCTCCTGGCTGTCCGGCTTGGACGCCACCTTCAGGGAAATCTTCTTTGCCAGCTCACGGATCTGCTCCTTGGTGTAGGCGCCCACCGGCATCAGCGTGCGGGCAAGCTGCTCCTGCGTCAGATTGTAGAGCGCGTAGGTCTGATCCTTGGCCTGGGTCGCCGATTTTTCAGCGCATAGCGGCCGTTTGGCAGGCGCTCAATCTGCGCGTAGTGGCCGGTGGCGATGTAATCCGCCCCGATGTCCATGCTGCGCTTTAACAGGGCCTCCCATTTCACATAGCGGTTGCAGGCGATGCAGGGATTGGGCGTGCGCCCGTGGACGTACTCGTCCACGAAATAATCCATCACATGCTCCTTAAACTCGCGCTTGAAATTCATCACGTAGTAGGGAATGCCCAGATCCGCCGCCACTCTCCTGGCATCGTCCACGGCGCTTAAGCCGCAGCATCCGCCATTCTCTTCTGCTGTCCCGTCGGGCTCGTCCTGCCAGATCTGCATGGTGACGCCGATGACATGGTAGCCCTGCTCTTTTAAAAGGTAGCCGCCACGGAGGAGTCCACTCCTCCTGACATGCCCACAACAACTGTCTTCTGCTTCATAAAACTAGTATTCTTCCTCGACTTCTTCCTCGCCGATATCGCTCTTGGGTTTCTCCAGTCCCTCGATCCTGATGCCGTTCTTCTCCGCATAGTCCCAGAGGGCCGCGTGAATGGCCTCCTCGGCCAATAAGGAACAGTGTACCTTAACCGGGGGCAGTCCGTCAAGTGCTTCCATCACGGCCTTGTTGGTCACCTGCATGGCTTCCTGGACGGATTTTCCCTTCACCATCTCCGTCGCCATGCTGCTGGTGGCCACCGCTGCGCCGCAGCCGAAGGTCTTGAACTTCACATCGCGGATGATCTGGTTCTCGTCGATGTCCAGGTAAATCCGCATGATATCTCCGCATTTTGCATTTCCCACCGTGCCCATGCCGCTGGCATTCTCAATCTCGCCCACGTTTCTGGGGTTCTGGAAATGGTCCATCACTTTCTCTGTATACATATATCTTACTCTCCTGTCTCTGTCGTTTTCTACTGTGCTTCTCCGTGCTTCTTCATATAATCCTCATAGAGCGGGGACATGGAGCGCAGTCTCTCCACGATCCGTTTGATGCTCTCCACCACGAAATCCATCTCCTCCTTCGTGTTGGTCTCGCTGAGCGTGAGGCGTAAGGATCCATGGGCGATCTCGTGGGGCAGGCCGATGGCCAGCAGCACGTGGGACGGATCCAGGGAGCCGGACGTGCACGCGGAGCCGCTGGAACCGCAGATTCCATCCATGTCCAGCATGATGAGAAGGGACTCTCCCTCGATAAACTGGAACGCGAAATTGGCATTGTTGGAAAGCCTCTCGGTGGGATGTCCGTTCAGACGGGTGAACGGCACTTCCTTTAACACGCGGCCGATCAGGTAGTCTCTGAGCTTCGCCTCTTTCTCTTTATTCTCCTCTAAATTTGCCATGGCGATCTCCGTGGCCTTTCCCAGGCCCACGATGCCGGGGACGTTCTCGGTGCCGCCGCGGCGCTTTCTCTCCTGGGCGCCGCCGTGGATGAAGGAACGTATCTTCACGCCCGTGCGGATATAGAGGAAGCCCACGCCCTTGGGGCCGTTTAACTTGTGGCCGCTGGCGCTGAGCATGTCGATATTTAACTCATCCACGTCGATGGGCTCGTGGCCGAAGGCCTGCACCGCATCGGTGTGGAACAAAATCCCGTGCTCCTTCGCGATGGCTCCGATCTCCTTTACAGGCTGGATGGTGCCGATCTCGTTGTTGGCAAACATCACGGATATCAGGATGGTGTCGGGACGGATGGCCTTCCTGAGCTCATCCAGCTTCACCGTGCCGAACTCATCCACGTCCAGATAGGTGACCTCAAATCCGTGCTTTTCCAGGTATTCGCAGGTGTGCAGGATCGCGTGGTGCTCGATCTTCGTGGTGATGATGTGCTTTCCCTTCGCCTGGTACGCCTCGGCGGTGGCCTTCAGCGCCCAGTTGTCGGACTCGCTTCCTCCTCCTGTGAAATATATCTCCTGCGGCTTCGCTCCCAGCGCGCCCGCGATGGTCTCCCTGGCCGCCGTGATGGCCTGCTTCGCCGGGGATGCAAATTCGTAGACGGAGGACGGGTTGCCGTAGAGCTCCGTGAAATACGGGATCATGGCCTCCACCACCTCCGGGCGAACTCTGGTAGTCGCCGCATTGTCCAGATAAATCGTCTGTTTCATGTTAAATCCGCCTTTCTTGTTCTTGTAGTTTTCTGTAGAACTAAAGTTAAAAGCTTCATCTACGACTACTATTATATAGTATATTCCCCAAAACTCAAGTAGGAATAACCGGTGTACGCGGAAATATAATGATAGTGATTCCCTCTTTCCGGAGTAAAAATGAACAAATACCCTATCCTCATGGGAACTCTGATTCTGACGGTCACCGGCTTTTTAAGCCGTATTCTCGGCTTTTTCTACCGTATTTTCCTGTCGCGCGCCATCGGGGCGGAGGGACTGGGGCTGTATCAGATGATCTTTCCGGTTCACGGGATCGCCTTCGCACTGTGCGCCGGCTCCATCCAGACCGCCATCTCCCAGCTGGTGGCCTCCGCGCCCGCCGCGGGCGGGAGGCGCTTCGCACAGGACTTTCATCTCGCTCTCCATTGCCGCAGCGCTGACCGCATCCATCTTCTGTTTTCACGACGCCTGGCAGAGTATTTCCTGCTGGAGCCGGCCTGCGGCCCGCTTCTGCCGGTCATGGCCCTGTCCATTCCGTTCTGCGCGGTTCACGCGTGTATCTGCGGCTACTACTATGGGCTCAGGAAAGCCAGGGTGCCCGCCGTCTCCCAGCTGGTGGAACAGGTCATACGGATTTTTTTTGTATTTCTTGTGGCGGATATATATTCTGAGCAGGGGAAGGAGGTCACGGTGGCGCTGGCCGTCTGGGCCATGGTGATCGGCGAGGCGGCCTCGGCGGTCTACAGCCTTCTGGTCTACGGGCTGACCGCGGGAAATGGAAAAGGCAGTCCCGCCACGGATCCGGCAGAAGACCGCCCGTCTGGTTTTTCCGCCATGGCCCCCGCCTTGATGGCCCTGGCGTTTCCGCTCATGGGAAACCGCCTGGTGCTCAATCTCCTGCAGAGCCTGGAAGCAGTTTTCATCCCCGACCGTCTGAACATGTTCGGCCTCACGGGCAGCGAGGCGTTAAGCGTCTACGGCGTGCTCACGGGAATGGCTCTCCCCTTCATCCTGTTCCCCTCCGCCATCACCAACTCGCTGTCGGTCATGCTGCTCCCTGCGGTGGCCGAGGCCCAGGCGCTGGGAAACGGCGCGCGCATCCGCAGAACCATCGCCATGGCGCTGCGCTACAGCCTGTATATGGGAATCCTCTGCATCGGCGTGTTCACCATCTTCGGGGATTCCCTGGGCAGAATCGTGTTCCACAACGCATCGGCGGGCGATTTCATCACCACTCTGGCCTGGCTCTGCCCTTTCATGTACCTGGCCACCACCATGGGAAGCGTGTTAAACGGTCTGGGGGAGACGCGGCTCACCTTTGTGCACAACGTGCTGGCCCTGCTTCTCAGGCTGGCCTTCGTCGTATTCCTGATTCCGCGGCACGGGATCCTGGCTTACCTCTGGGGGATGCTGGCCAGCGAGCTGTTTCTGGCTCTGCTGCACATGTCTGCCCTGGGAAAACAGGTGGGCTTTCCTCTGGATGCGGTCAGCATGATCGTGAAACCGGGCGTCTGCCTGGTGATTTCGGTGGGAATTTTGTACGCTCTCGCGCCTGCATGGCGGGACTTAAGCCGGGCCGTGGAAGTGGAATTTGTGGTGCCCGGCGCGCAGATTGCGGTGCTGACGGCGGTGTACGGCGGGCTGCTGGGACTGCTTCACCGGCCGGAGCCCTCTGAGCCGTAGAAATCAAAAAAGACACGGGGCAAATCATCCCGTGTCTCCGGCTCTAATCAGACAGAATCGGCAAATTCCTCGTATTGTCCGTATATCAGTCAAACAGTCTGGCCGAGTCGTACGCGACCAGCATCTCCATGTAGATGCGCATAAGTTTTTTCTTTCTCTCCGGCAGATAGCGGAAAAGGGAAATGAAATTCCTCTCCTCCTCAGACAGTCTGTGGAATGCTCTCACAGCGGGATCGGAAGTGACGACGATCTTGTGATCCGCCTCCTTTTCAAGGACGCCGGATATCAGCAGCTCTTCGATGGAAACCTCCAGGGCGCCGCACATTCTGAACAGATCCAGAAGCTCCGGGGCTGTCCTGCCGTCCAGCATGTCCTGTACTTCAGATTCTGGTTTTTCCAGCACTCCGGCTAACGCCTCCCTGGAAACGCCCTTGATTTCACATAACCTTGCCACCCGCTCACTGATCTTCCTGATTTCTTCACCAGGATTATACATCCTATCCACTCCCATCTGTATTTTTATTATTTACCTCATGCAATACCGGCATGCCGCGCTGGTGCGCCGCGTGCTTTCTATGAGAATATACCACTTTTTGCCATGATGCACAACTACATATTGGGAAAATTTGCTCGTTATTCAAAATGTATCATATTTTTAATGGCGCCCTTATTCCAGAATGTAGGGCGTCACCTGGTAAACATAGAAATTCAGCCAGTTGGTGAACAGTGTGTTGGACATATTTCTCCAGGTCAGAGCGGGAACGGAGAACGGATCGTTGTCCTCGTAGTAATTGCAGGGA
The DNA here is from genome assembly GCA_001304875.1 of Clostridia bacterium UC5.1-2E3. Lineage (GTDB taxonomy): Bacteria > Bacillota > Clostridia > Lachnospirales > Lachnospiraceae > Ventrisoma > Ventrisoma faecale. Next base: position 5,965 of record BBZO01000029.1, on the reverse strand, counting down.
AGCTCCGGGTCGAGGCCCTTGTTCACGTCCCTGTGATACTCGTTGTTGAGCGTCATGCGGTCATACTCCGGATGGCCCTGGATGAACACCTGGCGGCCGTCCCGGCTCACCACCAGGAAGATCCCCGCCTCGTCGGATTCCGCCAGAATCTCAAGCTCCGGGTGCTTTAAAATGTCCTCCCGGCGCACCTCCGTATACCTGGAATGGGGTGCGTTGAAATAGTCGTCGAAGCCCCGCACCAGCGGCACGCCCCTCGCCAGCAGGCGGTGGCGGTAGATGCCGGAGAGCTTCTTTGCCCTCTGGTATTTGGGGATCCCGTAGTGGTAGTAGAGTCCCGCCTGGGCTCCCCAGCAGGAGTGCAGCGTGGAAGTCACGTGCGTCTTGCTCCACTCCATGATCTCGCAGACCTCCGGCCAGTAATCCACGTCCTCGTACTCATAATTTCCACCGGCGCGCCGTGATGATCATGCCGTCAAAACGGCGTTTTTGATCTCATCGAAGGTGATGTAAAATTTATTGAGATGGCTGGCCGACGTGTTCTTCGACACATGGGAGGACAGCATCAGAAAGGTGATGTCCACCTGGATCGGCGTGTTGGACAGAGCCGCAGAAGCTGGGTCTCCGTGTCCTCCTTAATCGGCATCAGATTTAAAATCAGTATCTCCAGCGGACGGATGTCCTGGCTCATGGCCCGGTCCTCGTCCATCATAAATATATTTTCCGACTCCAGGATCGCCTTGGCCGGCAGATCCTTCTGTATTTTAATCGGCATACTTCTCTCCCCTTTTTCCTCCGGCCTAGGCTGGATCATTTTTAAGAAATCCTCCTCCGAGAGGATCTCGATCCCCAGCTCCCTGGCCTTTTTATTTTTTGACGATGACGATGTCACATCGTTGTTGATGAGATAGCTGGTCTTCGCAGTCACGGACCCGGTCACCTTGCCGCCCAGCTCCTCGATCTTTGCCTGCAGCTCCTTGCGGTTGGAAAAATGCTCAAGCGACCCGGTGATCACGAACGTCTTTCCCTCCAGCGCTCCGCTCCCGCCGGACCAGTCCTCCTTCTCGATCACAAGCTCCTTCAGAAGGTGATCTACTCTCCGGGCGTTCTCCCCGTCGGCAAAATACCCGATGAAGCTGTCCGCCAGCACGTCCCCGATGCCGTCCACGGCCACCAGGGCGTCCTTGTCAGCATGGCGCATGGCCTCGAAATCCCCCTTAAATTCCCTGGTCAGCATCTTCGCGTTGGCCAGCCCGATGCCGGGGATTCCCAGCCCGTAGATCACGCGGGGAAGCGTGGTGTTTCTCCCCTTCTCCAGCGCCGCCTGGAGGTTTTCGTAGGACTTCTCGCCGAAGCCCTCCATCTCCACGATGGTCTCGCGGTGGCGGTCCAGGTGGAAGATGTCGGCGTACTCGTGGATGAAACCGGCTCCGATAAATTTCTCCAGCGTCGCCTCCGACAGCCCGTCGATATTCAGCGCGTCGCGGCTCACCAGGAGCGCAAACCGCTTCACATGCTTAGCCTGACAGGCCGGTTGGTGCAGTAGAGGGAGCGCACGTCGTTCACCTGGCGGATCTCCGTCTTTCCCTGGCAGACCGGGCACTCCGAGGGAATGCGCACCGTGCCGCTGCGGGTCAGATTCTCAGCGATCTGGGGGATGATCATGTTGGCCTTGTAGACCGTGATCCGGTCGCCCTCGCCAAGCTTCAACGACTCCAGAATGCTTATGTTATGCAGCTGCGCGGCTGACCGTGGTGCCCTCCAGCTCCACCGGCTCGAACACTGCCACCGGGTTGATGAGCCGGTGCGCGACGGGCTCCACTCGATGTAGGAGAGCGTGGTCTCCTGCACCTCGTCGGCCCATTTAAACGCGATGGAATCCCTGGGGAATTTGGCGGTCCTTCCCAGGGCCTGGCCGTACTCGATGTCGTCGTAGAGAAGCACCAGGCCGTCCGACGGAACCTCGTTGTTCACGATATTCTCAGAAAACTCTCTGACCAGCTCCTCGATGTTTTCCGATGTGGCTGTCTTATATTCTACCACCGAAAATCCCATGGACGCAAGCCATTTGAACTGCTCCTCGCGGCTGTTTTTAAAATCCACGTCCTCCGCCTTCACCAGGGAGAACGCGTAGAAGTTCACGTCGCGCTTTGCGGTGATCTCGCTGTTCAGCTGGCGCACGGAGCCGCTGCAGAGGTTGCGGGGGTTCTTGTAACGGGCGTCCACGTCCTCGATCTCCTGGTTGATGCGCTCGAAGTCGGCGTACTTGATGACGGCCTCGCCGCGCAGCACCAGCTCGCCCTTGTAGGCGATGGTCAGCGGCAGGTTCACGAATGTCCGCGCGTTGCCGGTGATGACCTCGCCGATCTCGCCGTTTCCGCGGGTCACGGCCTTATAGAGCGCGCCGTCCCGGTAGGTTAAAACGATGGTCAGCCCGTCCAGTTTCCAGGACAGAAGCCCTTTCTGATCTCCCAGCCACTCCTTTAACTCTTCCACGCTCTTGGTCTTGTTTAAGGACAGCATGGGGCGCTCGTGGGGCTCCTTGGGAAGCGCGCTCAAAATCTCGTAGCCCACGTTCTGCGTGGGGCTGTTGGCAAAAATGACTCCCGTCTCCGCCTCCAGGGCCGCCAGCTCGTCGTACAGCCCGTCGTACTCGCGGTTGCTCATGAGCTCGCGGCTCTCCTGGTAGTAGCTTTGCCGGCCTCGTTCAATGTCTTTATCAGCTCCTTCATGCGAAGGATTTTATGTTCCATGGTGACCGCTCCTTCCTTCTCTCTCTTTTTGCGCCGCATACGGAAGGCTGGAGGATGCGGACAGCTCCTTTAAAAGCTCCCCGTACTCCCTGCCGGAAACTTCCCGGTACTCTCCCGTCTTCAAGCCTCCCAGCCGGATGTTCATAATCCGCACCCGCTTAAGGCGCTCCACCTTAAAGCCGTGGGCCTCGCACATGCGGCGGATCTGGCGGTTAAGGCCCTGGGTCAGCACGATGCGAAACTCGCGGACCCCTGTTTTTCCGCCCGGCACGGGCGGGTCGTCACATCCAGTTCTTTTAAGTATACGCCGGCGGACATGCTCTCGATAAACGCCTCCGTCACCGGCTGATCGGTTTTCACCAGATACTCTTTCTCGTGGCGGTTTCCGGCGCGCATGATGCGGTTGACCAGATCGCCCTGGTTCGTCATTAAAAGAAGGCCCTCGGAATCCTTGTCCAGGCGTCCCACCGGGTAGATGCGGACGGGATAACCAATAAATTCCACGATGTTCTCCGCCCGGTCCTTGCCGGAGGTGGTGCAGACGACGCCGCGGGGTTTGTTGACCGCCAGAAGCACCGGCGCGTCCTTTTCGCCCACCGGAATCCCATCGCAGACGACGGACTGCCCCTCAGTGATTTTCATGCCGACGGCGGCAGGCGTGCCGTCCACAGTGACCTTTCCCGCCTCAATCAGACGTCGGCCTCCCGGCGGGAGCAGACGCCGGCGTCGCTTAGGTATTTATTCAGGCGTATCTCGGCCACAGCGGTTCCTCCTTTTATTTTTATAATATCTCCATTTTATGTTTTTCCCGGCCGCTCTCTCTTTTGAACGTCAGCCTCAAACCTCCTCCGCGATGGATTCTTTCACGCGGAACAAAGCATTCTCCAGCTCATCCCTCGTCTTTTTTCTGTACCGCCCCCATGTGAGCACGGTGCTGGAGAACAGCACCACCAGAGCCAGCCGCAAAGGATGGCTGAATCCAAACCACACAAAAAGCCCATAGATGACCAGAGCCGACAGCAGGGACGCGCCTCCGTAGACAGCAGCGGCAAAACGCCTCACAAAGCGGTCCGTAAGCCCCATGAGATAGGCATTCCAGGCAGTCTTATTCTCTTTTAAGGCAGCCCCTTTGACGGCAAAAGACAGGAGTACAAGCACCAGGGAAATTCCCTTGGTTAAAAGGATTTTCACCCCGACGATCAGCACAAACAGAATTAGTTTTATCACAGCTTCAGCTCCTTCGATGCCATATATAGCAGCATTTATAATAGTGGATTCCCGGGGGAAAGTCAAGCCTGCCTTACCCCGCAGCGATCTCCGCTCTCTTCCCGCTAAACGCCACGCCGTAGCGGAAGATTGTCCTGTCCGCCTCCAAAAATTATGAGAAAATTATACCCGTTTACAAGAATAATATCAACGCCATTCGGAACAATGTTCGGAATAATCTTTCTATAAATAAAAAACCTGCGGCCGCAAAGATTTCTCCTCGCCTCCGCAGGTCTCCTTTTCCCGCTTAATGAATAAACATCGCATCCCCAAAGCTGAAGAACCGGTACCGCTCCTTCACCGCCTCCCCGTAGGCCGCCAGCACATGCTCACGCCCGGCCAGCGCAGAGACCAGCATCACCAGCGTGGACTCCGGCAGATGGAAATTGGTGATCAGGCAGTCCAGCACCTTGAACTTATAACCCGGTAGATAAATATATCCGTCCAGCCGCTCCCGGCTTTCACCACGCCGTCCTCCGACGACGCCGATTCGATGGTCCGGCAGCTGGTGGTGCCCACGCAGATCACGCGGCCGCCCTCCCGTCTGGTGCTGTTGATCTTCTCCGCCTCCGATTCCTCCACAATGTAGAACTCCGAGTGCATGTGATGATCCAGGATGTTCTCCACCTTCACCGGCCGGAACGTCCCCAGCCCCACGTGGAGCGTCACGTGGGCGATCTTCACGCCCATCTCCTCAATCTGCTTAAGCAGCTCTTTCGTGAAATGCAGGCCCGCCGTGGGCGCTGCGGCAGAGCCGTCGTGCTTTGCGTAGACCGTCTGATAGCGGTTCTTATCCTTGAGCTGATGCGTGATGTAGGGCGGCAGGGGCATCTGTCCCAGCTGGTCTAAAATCTCCTCGAAAATCCCCTCGTACTCGAACTGGATCAGCCGGTTTCCCTCGTCCACCACGTCGAGAACCGTCCCCTTCAGGATCCCGCCGCCAAAGGAAATCACGGTGCCCGGCCTCGCCTTCTTCCCCGGCTTCACCAACGTCTCCCAGATATCATTCTCCCTTCTCTTTAACAGCAGAACCTCGATCTTCGCCTGGGTTCCCTCCCGCTCGCCAAACAGCCGGGCCGGAATCACCTTCGTGTCGTTGATCACCAGGCAGTCCCCCGCCTTCAGATAAGATAAAATATCCTTAAACACCCGGTGCTCCACCTCGCCCGTCTCCTTATCAAGCACCAGAAGCCGGGACGCCGAGCGGTCCTCCAGCGGATCCTGCGCGATCAGCTCCTGCGGCAAATCAAAATAAAAATCCTTTACGTTCATTGTCTCCATCGTTTATTATTCTCCCTGACTTTCCGTCTCGTACGTTTTCCCCTGCTTCAGATACTCCACCATGGCATTCAGCTCCCCGTCGGTCTCAAGCACCTGGGCCAGCTGTCTGTCCACCTGTGAGATCAGAAGATGCACGTCCTCATTGACCTGCGCCTTCTCCAGAAACTCTTCCATTTCAGGCGTCAGCTCTTCATCGTAAATCTTAAAGCTCCCGTCCTCCTGCCGCTGTACGTAAGGGTTCACAAGCCCCGGCGCCCAGCTGTCGGCCAGAAAATATTTTGTCTCGTAGTAGGTGTAGGCGATGTAAAGATCCTCTGTGGGGCCATGCACTGTGTAGCAGGAGATATTTCCATATCCCTCCACATACTGGCAGAGCGCCTCCAGCTCCGCCCTCTGCGCCTCGGCCTGGCTGGTATCGCCGGAGGTAAAAAGGCTGTTGAGCGTCTCCACATCACAATCCAGTTCCGCCCGGAAGTAGGCCTCCATCAGATCATTGATTCCCGGCACCGCATCCCGCTCCAGAATGCTGCCGCCAAAATCCAGGATATATTTGCTGTTGTCCGGCCCGGCGCTTCCGTCTGCGCCGACTCCGCTCTCCGGACCGCCCGGCACCGGCTCCGCGGCACCGCCGTCCATGGCGTCATCCGCCGTCATCCCATCCGCGCCTG
>BBZO01000028.1 GCA_001304875.1 Clostridia bacterium UC5.1-2E3 | reverse complement strand
GGCGCCGGTGCCGCAGGCCAGAGTCACGCCGCTGCCCCGCTCCCACACGCGCATTCTGAGCTTATTTTCGCCCAGCACCTGCACAAACTCCGCGTTGACGCCGCCGGGAAACTCCGGATGCTTCTCCACCGCCGGCCCCAGTTTTCCAACGGCACCGCCTCCGCGTCCTCCACGAAGGTCACCGCGTGGGGATTTCCCATGGAGACCGGCATGCAGGTGATGCGCTTCGCCTCCGCGCCCGCATCCAGACCCACATTCAGAGAGAGCTCCATCTCCTCCTCCGTCACAGCCTGTCCCATGTCCACCGTGACGCTTGCCACGGCTCCGTCCTTCACCTCCAGCTTCAGCGTGCGGATGCCGGAAAGCGTCTCGATCGTCAGCTCCGTCCGGTCCGTGTAGCCCTTGTCGTAGACGTATTTTCCCACACAGCGGATGCCGTTGCCGCACATTTTCGCCTCGCTGCCGTCGGCGTTGAAAATCCGCATCTTAAAATCGGCAGTTTCCGACGGGCTGATCCATATCATTCCGTCGGAGCCGGCCCCGAAGTGGCGCTCCGACAGGCGGATGGAAAGCTCCTCCGGATTCTGGGGCTCCCCGTAGACGTAGAGATAATCGTTCCCCAGCCCCTGCATTTTTGTAAATTTCATTCTATTCCTCCTGCGCATCGATGGTTGACACCCCGATGGTGGTCTCCTCCAGCACGTCTAAGAGGACCTTCACCGTATCGAGGGATGTGAGCATGGTGACGTTGTTCTGGCTGGCGCACTGGCGGATCTGCACGCCGTCCTCGTAGTGGACGCCGGACAGGATCGCGCGGGTGTTAATCACATAGCTGACGTACCCGGCGCGGATGGACTGTAAAATCTCGTCGCTGCCCTCGCTGGGCTTCCTGCGGATCCTGGTGCGGATGCCCTGCTCCTTGAAGTAAACGGCGGTTCCCACCGTGGCCTCGATGTTGAAGCCCATGTCGTAGAAACGGCGCGCCAGCGGCAGCGCCTCCGCCTTGTCCTCGTCGGCCAGCGTGAACACACGGTGCCGTAGTTCTGCAGCCTCACGCCGGAGGCGATGAGCGCCTTATACATGGCCCGGTGCAGCTTCTTGTCGTAGCCGATGGCCTCGCCCGTGGACTTCATCTCCGGGGACAGGTAGGCGTCCATGCCGTTCAGCTTCGAGAACGAGAACGCCGGGGCCTTGACGTAAAATCTGCCCCTCTCCCTGGGATACATGTCCGTGATCCCCTGCTCTTTTAAGCTCTTCCCCAGAATCACCCGGGTCGCGATGTCCGCCAGGCTGAAGCCTGTGGCCTTTGAGAGGAACGGAACCGTCCGGGAGGAACGGGGATTTACTTCTATTATATACACGCTTTCGTCCTTGTCCACAATAAACTGGATATTAAAAAGTCCAATAATTCCGATTCCCAGTCCCAGCTTCTTCGTGTACTCCAGAATCGTCTGCTTCACCCGGTCGGAAATGCCGAAGGACGGGTACACGCTGATGGAGTCCCCGGAGTGGATGCCCGTCCGCTCCACTAACTCCATGATACCCGGCACAAACACCTGCGTTCCGTCGCAGATGGCGTCCACCTCCACCTCCTTGCCGCGGATGTAGTGGTCCACCAGCACCGGTTTGTCCTCGTCGATCTCCACGGCGGTTTTCAGATAATGCCGCAGGCCTTCTTCTTTCGCGACGATCTGCATGGCCCGCCCGCCCAGGACGAAGCTGGGTCTCACCAGCACCGGGTAGCCGATGCCCGCGGCGGCTTTGACGCCGTCCTCGATGTTGGTCACTGCCAGGCCCTTTGGCTGGGGGATTCCCAGAGACGCCAGCAGCTTTTCAAACAGATCCCGGTCCTCGGCCCGGTCGATGGCCTCACAGTCCGTGCCGATGAGCCGCACGCCCCGCTCGCTTAAGGCCCCGCCAGATTGATGGCCGTCTGGCGCCCAGGGTAGCGACGACGCCCTCCGGTTTCTCCCACTCGATGATGTTCATGACATCCTCCACACAAAGCGGCTCGAAGTACAGCTTGTCCGAGCAGGTGTAGTCGGTGGAGACGGTCTCCGGGTTGTTGTTTATGATAATGGCCTCATAGCCTGCATCGCGGATGGTCTTCACCGCGTGAACCGTGGAATAATCGAACTCCACGCCCTGCCCGATGCGGATGGGGCCGGAGCCCAGCACCACGATCTTTCTGCGGCCGGAGATGACGGACTCATTTTCCTCCTCGTAGGTGGAGTAGAAATACGGAATATAGCTGTCGAACTCGGAGGCACAGCTGTCGATCATCTTGTAGACCGGCGTGATTTTTTCCTGTTTTCTCTTATTAAATATGTCGATTTCGGAGACGCCCCAGAGCGCGGCGATCTCCCGGTCGGAAAATCCCATCTGCTTGGCGTCCTTTAAGACCTCCAGATCGCCCGGGTGCGCCTTGATCTCCCGCTCCTCGTCCACAATGTTTTTGATCTTGTCGATGAAAAACAGGTCGATGGCGCAGGCATCGCGGATGGTCTCCGGTGCGCAGCCCAGACGAAGAAGCTGGGCCACCGCGTAGATGCGGTCATCGGTTCCTTCCTTAATATAAGGAAGAAGCTCGTCCTGGCTCCAGTCGTCAAATTTCTCGCTGTGCAGGTGGAAATGCCCGATCTCCAGGGAGCGCACCGCCTTCAAAAGGCTCTCCTCCAGCGTCCGCCCCACGCTCATGACCTCGCCGGTGGCCTTCATCTGGGTTCCCAATGACGGATTGCGTCGGCGAACTTGTCGAAGGGGAACCGCGGCATCTTGGTGACCACGTAATCCAGGGACGGCTCAAAGGAGGCCGGCGTGTTGGCAAGCAATATCTCATCCAGCGTCATTCCCACCCCGATTTTCGCCGACACGCGGGCGATGGGGTAGCCGCTGGCCTTGGAGGCCAGGGCGGAGGAGCGGGACACTCTGGATTTACCTCAATCAGATAATATTGAAAGGATCCGGGATCCAGCGCAAACTGCACGTTGCAGCCGCCCTCGATCTCCAGTGCACGGATGATCTTAAGCGCGCTGTCCCTGAGCATCTGATACTCCTTGTTGGTAAGCGTTTGCGAGGGACAAACCACGATGGAGTCCCCCGTGTGGATGCCCACCGGATCCAGATTTTCCATGTTGCAGATGGTGATGGCGGTGTCATTTTTATCCCGCATCACCTCGTACTCGATTTCCTTGAAGCCCTTAATGCTCTTCTCCACCAGCACCTGTGTGACCGGCGACAGCGCCAGGGCATTTTTTAACATAGGAAGAAACTCTTCCTCGTTCTCGGCGAAGCTCCCCCGGTTCCTCCCAGGGTGAACGCCGGACGGAGAACCACCGGATAGCCGATCCGTTTCACGGCCTCCAGGCCCTCCTCGATGGAGCCCGCGATCTCCGACGGGAGCACCGGCTGGCCCAGGCTCTCGCAGACTCCTTGAAAAGCTCCCGGTCCTCGGCCCGCTCGATGCTGGAGCTTTTGGTTCCCAGAAGCTCCACGCGGCACTCGGAGAGCACGCCCTTTTTCTCCAGCTGGATGGCCAGATTCAGTCCGGTCTGGCCGCCGATGCCCGGCAGAATGGCGTCCGGCGCTCATAACGAACAATCTTCGCCATGTATTCCAGATTGAGCGGTTCCATATACACCTTGTCTGCGATGGAGGTGTCCGTCATGATCGTCGCCGGGTTGGAATTGCAGAGAACCACCTCGTAGCCCTCCTCCTTGAGGGCCAGACAGGCCTGCGTGCCTGCGTAGTCGAACTCGGCGGCCTGCCCGATGACGATGGGGCCCGACCCGATCACAAGTATTTTCCTTAAATCTGTTCTCTTAGGCATCGTTTCCCTCTCCTTCCATCATGGCCTCAAACCGGTCGAATAAATACTCGCTGTCCCGCGGCCCCGGCGCGCTCTCCGGATGGTACTGCACGCTGAACACCCGGTCCGCCTCGCAGCGCACGCCCTCCACGGTGCAGTCCAGCAGGTTGATGTGGGTGGCCACCAGGCGCGTGCCCTCAAGGCTCTTTTCATCCACCGCATAGGAGTGGTTCTGGGAGGTGATCTCGATCTTTCCCGTGGCCAGATCCTTCACCGGGTGATTGCCGCCGCGGTGGCCGAATTTCAGTTTGTAGGTCTTCGCCCCGCAGGCCAGGGAAATGATCTGGTGTCCCAGACACACCCCGAACATCGGGTACTCCCCGATCAGCCGGCGGACCGTCTCGATGGTCTGCGGCACGTCGGCGGGGTCGCCAGGCCCGTTGGACACGAAAATGCCGTCCGGCCGCATGTCCTCGATGGCCTCCGCCGTCGTATTCCACGGAACCACGGTCACCGTCAGACCTCTGCGGTTCATGGAATCGATCATGCTCTTCTTCATCCCGCAGTCGATGGCCGCCACGCGGAACTTCTCATGCTCCGCCGGGAACACGCGCACCTGCGGGCAGCTCACTTTAGAGACCGCGTCCGCGGGAATCTCATACTCCCTGAGACGCTTTAATGCTTCCCCGGTCTCCGTCTCCACGCCGGTGATCATCACCTTGCGGCTTCCCAGATCCCGGATGGAGCGGGTCAGTTTCCTGGTGTCCACGCCCCAGACGCCGGGGATTTCCCACCGCTTCATCACCTCGCCGAGGGTGGCCGTGCTGCGGAAATTGGAGGGATGGTCGTTGTACTCCCGGACGATCATCGCCCCCACGCTGGGGTGCTCCGTCTCATAGTCGTCGTCGGCCATGCCGTAGTTTCCTATTAATGGATAGGTCATCACCACCGCCTGATAGGTGTAAGAGGGGTCGGAGAGAATCTCCTGATACCCGGCCATGGAGGTGTTGAACACGATCTCGCAGATCGTCTCCTTATCGGCGCCGAACCCGTAGCCGTAATACTCCTGCCCGTCCTCCAGTATAATCTTTCTGTCTATCTTCCTTACCATATGGATCTTCTCATCTCCTCGCCTCTGAAATTTTCTGTTCAAACCGGTTCTTGCGCGTGTCCGTGGGAATGGCCGTGGGGTAACCGCCCCCGAAGCAGGCGCTGCAGTAGCTGCACCCGCCCGTCAGCTCTCCCAGCTTCTCCGGCGGCAGATAGCCCAGGCTGTCCGCCCCGATGATCTTCGCAATCTCCTCCGTGGAATGGCTGCGCGCGATCAGCTTCTCCTGGGAATCGATGTCCGTCCCGTAGTAGCAGGGGTACAGAAACGGCGGCGCGGAAATTCTCATGTGGATCTCTCTCGCACCCGCCTCCTTAAGAAGCGCCACGATACGCCCGCTGGTGGTACCCCGGACGATGGAATCGTCGATCAGAACCACCCGCTTGTCCTTCACACTCTCCTCAATGACGCTCAGCTTGATCTTCACCTGGTCCATGCGGGCGCTCTGGCCGGGGTAGATGAAGGTACGGCCGATATATTTATTCTTAATAAATCCCATCCCGTAGAATCCCCGACGCTCTGGAAAATCCCAGCGCCGCGTCCAGCCCGGAATCCGGCACGCCGATCACCACGTCCGCCTCTGCCGGGTGCTCCTTCGCCAGGATTTCCCCCGCGCGGACACGGGACTCGTGGACGGAGATGCCGTCGATCACAGAGTCGGGGCGTGCAAAATAGATATATTCAAAAATGCAGGTTTTCTTCTCCTTCTTCCCGCAGTGCTCCCTGCGGGAGGTCACGCCGCCGGGCCCGAAGATCAGGATCTCCCCCGGCTCCACATCACGGATAAACTCCGCGCCCGCCGCCTTCAGCGCACAGCTCTCGGAGGCCGCCACATACACGCCATCCGCGGTCTTCCCGTAGCAGAGCGGGCGGAAACCGTAAGGGTCTCTGGCACAGATCAGCTTCTGCGGCGACATGAGAACCAGGGAATAGGCCCCGTCCAACACCCCCATAGCCGCGCTCAGCGCGTCCTCAATGGACGCGCACTTTAAACGCTCTCTGGTCACGATGTAGGCGATGATCTCCGTGTCGCTGGTGGTGTGGAAATGGCTCCCGTGAGCTCCAATGCGCTCCGAAGCTCCGCCGCATTGCTGATGTTTCCGTTGTGGGCCAGGGCCATGCGGCCCTTCTGGTGGTCGATCTCCAGCGGCTGGCAGTTTTTGCGGTTGGTCTCCCCGGTGGTGCCGTAGCGGACATGGCCCACGGCCATGGTCCCCTCCGGCATCCGCGAGAGCACGTCCGGAGAAAACACCTCGCCCACCAGCCCATGTCCTTGTGGGAACAGAACAGCCCGTCGTCATTGACCACGATGCCGCAGCTCTCCTGGCCCCGGTGCTGGAGCGCATACAGTCCATAGTAGGTGATGCCGGCCACGTCCGCCGGCTCCGGCGCGATCACGCCGAACACTCCGCATTCCTCTCGTATACTCATGACATACCTCCGCCGTTATTTTCCAGCGCTGCCCCCACAAATCCCTTAAACAGCGGGTGCGGCCGGTTGGGCCGGCTCTTAAATTCCGGATGGAACTGGACGCCCACGTGGAAGGAACGTCCCGGCAGCTCCACAGTCTCCACCAGTCTCCCGTCGGGGGAGGTGCCGCTGATGGTCAGACCCGCCTGTGTGAGAGCCTCTCTGTAATCATTGTTAAACTCATAGCGGTGTCTGTGCCGCTCGCTGATGGATCTGGCGCCGTAGCAGCGCTCCATCACAGTCCCCGCCTTGATCTCGCAGGGATAAGCGCCCAGCCGCAGCGTGCCGCCCATGTCGATATCCCCGTTCTGTCCGGGCATGAAGTCGATCACCTTGTGGGCACACGCCGGATCCAGCTCGCTGGAGTTGGCATCCGCGATGCCCGCCGCGTGTCTGGCGAACTCGATGACGGCCACCTGCATGCCCAGGCAGATTCCAAAGTAGGGGAGGCCATGCTCCCTGGCATATCTGGCCGCCAGGATCATTCCCTCCACGCCCCGGCTTCCAAAGCCTCCGGGTACAATAATACCGTCGATGTCCTTGAGCTTCTCCTCGTACGTCTCCTCCGTCAGCGTCTCCGAGTCGATCCAGTGGATGTTCACGCAGGCGTTGTAGCAGCAGCCCGCGTGGCGCAGGGCCTCGGCCACCGACAGATAGGCGTCGTGCAGGCTCACGTATTTTCCCACCAGCCCGATCTCCACGCTGCGGAATTTACATTTCATCTGCTCCGCCATCTTCGTCCACTCGTCAAGATCCGGCTCCGGCGCCTCGATGCCCAGCTCCCGGCAGACGACGGAGGAAAAGCCTGACTTTTCAAGCATCAGCGGAACCTCGTAGAGGTTCGGGAGCGTCATATTCTCAAATACACAGTCCTTTTTCACATTGCAGAACAGGGAGATTTTCCGGAAATGGACTCCTCCAGCGGGCTGTCACAGCGCAGCACGATAATATCCGGATTCACGCCCATGCCCTGCAGCTCCTTCACGGAGTGCTGGGTGGGCTTGGACTTGTGCTCGTCGGAGCCGCTTAAGAAGGGAACCAGCGTCACGTGGATGAACAGACTGTTCTCCCTTCCCACCTCCAGGGAAATCTGGCGGGCGGCTCGATGAACGGCTGGGACTCGATGTCCCCGATGGTGCCGCCGATCTCGGTGATCACCACGTCAGCCCCGGTCTGACGGCCCACGTTGTAGACGCACTCCTTGATCTCATTGGTGATGTGGGGGATCACCTGCACCGTGCTGCCCAGATACTCGCCGCGGCGCTCCTTGTTGAGCACGTTCCAGTACACCTTTCCGGTGGTCAGATTGGAAAACCGGTTGATGTCCTCGTCGATAAACCTCTCGTAGTGGCCCAGGTCCAGATCCGTCTCGGCCCCGTCCTCGGTGACGTACACCTCGCCGTGCTGGTAAGGACTCATGGTACCGGGATCTACATTAATATAAGGATCCAGCTTCTGCGCTGCCACCTTGATGCCTCTCTGCTTCAAAAGCCGTCCCAGGGATGCGGCTGTGATTCCCTTGCCGAGCCCGGAAACAACGCCGCCTGTTACAAATATATGTTTACTCATTGTCGTCTCCTCTTATTTACCGCTGTCGCCGTAGTTGGAAAGCACGCGGGCGGACGGATCGTCCACGTCGCAGCCCTCCCACTCCCGGTTAGGCATCCAGAAATCTTTGATCATTCCGCTCTGTCCAGGGTAATATTTCTCGAAAATCTCCCGGTAAAGAAGAGATTCCTTGGTGAACGGTCTGGCGTGGGTGTATTTCTCACAGAGCTTCTCCCACTCCCCGTCCTTGTAGACCTCCTCGGCGTACTCCTTCAGATAATCGACCATGGAATGGCCCACCGCGTCGGAGAAGGCCGCCTTCTCGCGCCACAGGATCTCCTCCGGCAGGTAATCCCCCTCCTCGAACGCATGGCGGAGAAGGTATTTCCCTTTCCCGTACCGGTTGAGCTTCAGCTCCGGATCCACGCTCATCACGTATTTCACAAAATCCAGATCGCCGAAGGCACGCGGGCCTCTAAGGAGTTATCCGCGATGCAGCGGTCGGCGCGGAGCACGTCGTACATGTGAAGCTCGCGGACTCTCTTCTGGGATTCCTTCTGGAACGCCTCCGCGTCCGGGGCGAAATCCGTGTACTTGTAGCCAAACAGCTCGTCGGAGATCTCGCCGGTAAGGAGCACCCGGATATCCGTGGTCTCGTGCACCGCCTTGCAGACATGGTACATGCCCATGCTGGCCCGGATCGTCGTGATATCAAAGGTTCCCAGCATGCGGATCAGCTCTTCCAGGGAATCCAGCACCTGCTCCTTCGTGATGATCACCTCGTGATGATCGCTTCCAATGTAGTCCGCCACCTGCTTCGCATACTTCAAATCGATGGCGTCCTCCGACATGCCGATGGCAAAGGTCTTGATGGGCTCTTTGCTGTCTCTGGCGGCGATGGCGCACACCAGGGAGGAGTCCAGGCCTCCGGAGAGGAGGAAGCCCACCTTCGCGTCGGAGACCATGCGCTTCTCGACGCCGGCAATCAGCTTGTCGTGGATGTTCTTACAGACCGTCTCCAGATCGTCGCGGCACACGGCCGGCACATCGGCGATGTCGCAGTAGCAGGTAAACGTGCCGTCCTTGTAGAAATGTCCCGGCGGGAAGGGGCGGATCTCCTCCACCAGCCCCACCAGGTTCTTCGGCTCGCTGGCAAACACGATCACGCCGTTTTTGTCATAGCCGTAGTACAGAGGCCGGATCCGATGGGGTCGCGGGCCGCGATAAACTTACCCGTCTCCCCGTCGTAGATCACGCAGGCAAACTCCGCGTCCAGCATGGCAAACATGTCGGTGCCGTACTCCATATACATGGGAAGCAGTACCTCGCAGTCCGAGTCGGTCTCAAATGTATAGTTTGCGGAGAGTTCTTCCTTAATCTTCTGAAAGCCATAGATCTCGCCGTTGCATATCACATAGCTGGAGCCCAGCTTGAAGGGCTGCATGCCGCGGGGCGACAGCTCCATGATCGCAAGCCTGTGATAGGCCAGCAGGCCGTTGCCGGTATCGACGATCCTGCTGTCATCCGGTCCCCTGGACACCGTATTTTCAAATCCCTTCAGAAACAGATCGTAGTCGGCCACGCTGCCGCAATAGCTCATAATCGAACACATAAGAAATACCTCCACAATTCCATAATTTTATCTTACGCTGAAAAGCAGTTCCCCATACGAGGGATACGGCCAGTATTCTTTCGCCGTGATGGTTTCCGCCTCGTCGCAGGCTGCCCGGAGCGCCTCCATCTTTGCCAGGATGCCGTCGCGGATGGCTTCGGCCTCCTCCTTCATATCCTCGATGCCGCCCAGCGCCGCGGTGGCTGTCTTAAGCTCCTCCGTCCGCTCGTCGATCAGGTCAGCGAGCTCGGAGAGCCGTCTCACCAGCTTCTTCTCCCTGCCGCATGTAAGCGTCTCGTCAAACGCCTGCTTGGTGGCCGCCGCCGCTGCAACGTCCGCCGCGTAATCATCCACCGCCGGAAGGATCTGGGTCTTCGCCATGGTGACCATGGTGTTGGCCTCGATAACGATGGTCTTGCAGTAGTTCTCGAGAAGGATCTCGCATCTGGCCTTTAACTCCGTCTCCGTATATACGTGATGGGCGGTCAGCATTTTCACGTTCTTCTCATCCACAAGATGGGGGATGCAGTCGGGCGTCGTGCGGTAGTTTAAGAGTCCTCTCTCCTCGGTGGCCTCTTTGATCCACGCGTCATCGTAGCCGTTGCCGTTGAAAATGATCTTCTTGTGATCCTTGATGGTCTTCTTAATCAGCTCGCGGATGGCCGTATCGAAGTCCTCCGCTCCCTCCAGCCGGTCGGCGTAGCTCTTGAGACTCTCCGCCACCGCGCTGTTCAACATGATGTTGGCACAGGCGATGCTGTCGGCGGAACCCACCATGCGGAACTCAAACTTGTTGCCGGTGAAGGCGAAGGGTGAGGTCCGGTTGCGGTCGGTGGTGTCGCGGTTGAACTTAGGAAGAACATCCACGCCCAGGCGCATCTGCTTTTTCTCGGTGCCGTTGTAGGGAACGTCCGCCTCGATGGCGTCTAAGATCGCGCTCAGCTCGTCGCCCAGGAACATGGAAACCACTGCCGGAGGCGCCTCATTGGCTCCCAGCCTGTGGTCGTTGCCCGCCGTGGCCACCGAGATTCTCAAAAGATCCTGGTAGTCGTCCACGGCCTTGATCACCGCGCAGAGGAACAGGAGGAACTGGGCGTTCTCGTGGGGCGTCTCGCCGGGGGATAAGAGGTTCACGCCGGTATCTGTGGCGATGGACCAGTTGTTGTGCTTGCCGCTGCCGTTGACTCCCTCGAAGGGCTTCTCGTGGAGGAGACATACCAGGCCGTGCTTGGCAGCTACCTTCTGCATTACCTCCATCATCAGCTGGTTGTTGTCCGTGGCGATGTTGGTGGTGGTGTAGATGGGAGCCAGCTCGTGCTGGGCCGGGGCCACCTCGTTGTGCTCCGTCTTGGCCAGGATGCCCAGCTTCCAGAGCTCACGGTTTAAATCCTTCATGTAGGCCTCAACCCTGGGCTTGATGGCTCCGAAGTAGTGATCGTCCATCTCCTGGCCCTTGGGAGATTTCGCCCCGAAGAGGGTTCTGCCGGAAAACAAAAGGTCCGGACGCCGGTCGTGCATTTCTTTCGTGATCAGGAAGTATTCCTGTTCAGCTCCAACCGAGGTTCGGACACATTTTACAGTGTCATTCCCAAACAGCCGAAGGATTCTGAGGGCCTGTCTGTTGATCGCTTCCATGGAGCGCAGCAGAGGGGTCTTCTTATCCAGTGCCTCTCCGCTGTAGGAGCAGAAGGCTGTGGGAATGCAAAGCGTATTCTCTTTTATGAAGGCGTAGGAGGTGGGGTCCCATGCGGTATAGCCTCTCGCCTCGAAGGTGGCACGGAGACCGCCGGAGGGGAAGGAAGAGGCGTCAGGTTCGCCTTTAATCAGTTCTTTTCCGGAAAATTCCATGATCACGCCGCCATCCGGAGACGGGGAGATGAAGCTGTCATGCTTCTCGGCAGTGATGCCCGTGAGGGGCTGGAACCAGTGTGTGTAGTGGGTCGCGCCGTGAGCCACCGCCCAGTCTTTCATGGCCGAGGCAACTGCGTTGGCGACTCCGATGTCCAGCTTCGCGCCTTCGTCGATGGTCTTTTTGAGGGACCGGTAGACATCAGCGGGGAGAACCGCCTTCATGGCTCTGTCATCAAACACCATACTGCCAAAATACTCGGTACAGTTTTCATAAACTACTCCTCCTTTATTTGGTTTTGAGAAATAAAAAAATATGTTCCCGATTATACTTCTCTCAAAACGAGTTGTCAAGTATTTTTTTAGTCTGATTTTTCGGCCAGACCATATAATATAAACAAACAACTTCCAGAAAACGGAGGTTTTATAAGATGTCTCAGTGGCTTCCCCTCCACAGAAAAAATTTTTACGCCCGGTTTTTGGCGGCCGTTCTCTCCCTTCTCCTGCTGCTTTCCGGCTGCAGCGCCGCCCCCGGACCGGCGGTTCCCTATGAACGGCACATCGCCTCCTCCGGCGAATCCCCCGCCGAACATGGGCCCGGAGCGCATACGGAGGCCCCGGACTCCGCACATCCGGAATCCGGCCCCGCAGCCTCCGCCCCCAACCTGGAGTTTACGAAGCTGACCGACGACCTGTTTAAAAAATGGGTCACTGAAAACAGCATCAGCCTGCACTATACCCTGAAAAATCCCGCGGCCGCCGGAATCACCGACACCCCCGTCACCTTCGGAAACTACGCCGTCGAGCAGTTCAAAGAAGACCTGGTCGATTTAAAGGACGCCAGGGCAAGGCTTCACGCCATCGATTACGGCTCCCTCTCCTCCGACCAGCAGCTCACCTGGCGGATTCTGGCGGCCTATATCGACGCGGAACTCTCCTCCGAAGGCCTGGAGCTCTACGCCCAGCCCCTCTCCCCCACCATCGGCATCCAGGCCCAGCTGCCGGTGCTCTTAGCCGAGTACGATTTCAACACCGCCCAGGACGTGGAGGACTATTTAAACCTCCTGTCCCAGATCGACGGCTACTTCGGGCAGCTCTTAAACTTCGAGCGGGAGAAGGCCGACGCCGGCCTGTTTATGAGCGACTGGATGGCCGACGAGGTCATCGCCTCCTGTGAAAGCTACCTCACCGCGCCGGAGGAGAGCTTTCTCTGCCAGACCTTCTCCGGCCGGCTGGACGAGTGCGAGGCCGCCGTCGGATTTACCGCCGCGCAGCAGGCGGACTGGGAGGCCAGGAACCTGGCCGCTCTGACCGAACATTTTCTTCCGGCCTATGAACTTCTGATCCAGGGGCTTGAGAACCTGAAGGGCAGCGGGACCAACGACGGCGGCCTCTGCCATTTCCCCGACGGGAAGGCTTACTACGAGTATCTGGTGGACTCCGGAATCGGCCCCTCCTACGGCTCCGTGGAAGGCCTGCGCCGGGCCGTCGCCGCCCAGCTGACCGCCGATCTCCTGGCCATCCAGGAGATGGTGGCCGGGGATCCGCAGATTGTGAACCGCCTGGAGACCGCCAGCTTCACAGCGCTCACCCCGGAATCCATGCTGGAGTCCCTGCGTGAAAACGCAAAGGCAGACTTTCCCGTACCTCCCGATCTGACCTGCACCGTCAGGCAGGTGCCGGACTCCCTGGCCGGCTCCTTAAGCCCCGCCTTTTACTTAACGCCGGCCATCGACCAGTACGCCGACCACACCATCTACATCAATCCCAGATACGCGGACTCCGACCTCTACCCCACCATGGCCCACGAGGGGTATCCGGGGCATCTGTACCAGTCCGCCTACTTTTTCGGACTGGGCGTCTGCAATCTGCGCTACCTGCTGTCCTTCTCCAGCTACAGCGAGGGCTGGGCCACCTACGTGGAGCACCTGTCCTACGGCTTCGACAACGGGCTGGACGAAGACTGTGCAAAGCTTCTGGCCCACAACTCCCTGGCCAATCTGGGAATGTACGCGCTCTTAGATATCAACGTCAACTATTACGGATGGGATGAAGAAAAGACTGCCGGCTTTCTTAAAAGCTTCGGAATTGACGACCGGGAAACAGCCCGGCAGGTATTCCGCGCCCTGGCCGCCAATCCGGTCAACTATCTGCAGTATTATGCCGGATGTATGGAATTTCTCGACATGAGAGCCAGGCAGAAGACGCGCTGGGCGAAGAATTTTCAGAAAAAGAATTTCACAGAATGCTTCTGGACGTGGGGCCCGCGCCGTTCACGGTGGTGCGGGAGGAATTTGAGAAATGGCTGGGGCAGTGACGCTCCCCGGCAAAGCCTTCCGCGGCAAAATCACGGAAGACTCTCCTCGTCCATGACGGTGCGGCGAAGCTGCTCCTCCTGCACCTCCGCTTCCCGGCGGGCCGCCTCATCCGAAGCGTTCTCCGCGCCGCACTGCGCTACCTCACCCGGATCAGCCGCTGCCCCGCACCGCGCCGCCTCATCCGAAGCGCTCTCTACCTCCGCGCTCCCCTGCCAGTGGGCCGCCTCGCCCACGCTCACCTTCGGCGCGGCAGCGGCTCTTCGCACGTTCACCACCCGCGTCCCGCTGAGCCAGTCGTGGAGCGACACATGCTGCTCCGAGAATATGGCCGGCAGATATCCCAGGAAAAAGATGGAGGATAGAAAAACGCCCCACGGTTTCCCGGTAGAGGGCCGTCCCGAATCCGATCCGCTCTCCCTCCGGCGTCACCACGTGTATCCCCAGCCAGAGCTTTCCGACCGTCCCGCCGAAGGCTCTGGTGAACACCGCAAAATAGAGCGCCATAAACGCCGCCCTGCCAATATCCCGGACATTCCAGGTAAAGAGCACATTCCGGTCGAGAACCGCCCCGTCGCCGCCGGCGGTGACAATCGTGCTCCACGCCAGGGCGAAAAACACCCCGGCCACCAGATTCACGAGAATCAGGTCGATGATAAAAGCCAGGAACCGCGGCCCCAGCCCGGCATATACACGATGATCATTCAATGCCCCTCTCCTCCTTCTACTCGTTTAACAGGGTCACTCCCACCTCGTCCAAATACGCCTCCTCCATGTCCTCGTACACCGCGATCTCATCCACGAGGCCATTTTCCAGCGCCTGCTTCGCCGTGTAGAAACGGCCGTCCGCCAGCTCCTTCACCCGCTCCTCGGTCATGCCGCGGCCCTCGGCCACGATATCCACAAACTGCTCGTAGGATTCATCCACCATGGCCTGGTAGATCGCCGTCTGCTCCTCGGTCAGAGCCTCCGAGCCGTAGGACATGGTCTTATTCTCGCCGCTGACGAAATTGATCTCGGAAATCCCCATATCCTTAAGCATCTCCGAGTAGTCCTCCACGGTCACGATCACCCCGATGGAGCCCACCAGGCCGTTGCGGTTGGCCGTCAGATGATCCGCCGCCATGGCCACATAGTAGCCGCCGGAGCAGGCCTCCGACGCTAAGTACGCCCGGACAGGCCGCCCGGTCTTCTCCCTGTACCGCATCAGCTTCAGATACAGCTCGTCGCTCTCGTAGATGGCGCCGCCCGGGCTGTCGATGTAGAGAAGAATCCCCTTGTTGTACTCGTTCTCCATCAGCTCATCGATCAGCTCCAGCGTCCACTGGTGATCGTAATAGCCGTAATCTCCGTAGTAAAAATCGTAGGACGCGGACCGGCTGATCTCCCCCTGCACATCGATGCGCTGGATGAAATCCTCCTCCGGAAATGTGATCTCATAGTCCTCATCATAATAATAGCCGTCATCCTCGTACCCGTCCGTCTCCTCCCCGTCCGGCGCACTGTCCTCCATCGCCGCACGCACCGACTGCTGCATATACATGTTAATGCTTCCCACAAATACCAGCCCCACAGCCGCGGCCGCCATTCCCACAATCTGTCTGATCTTCATTCGTTCACCATCGCCCTTCGCACGTTCCGTTTCATTTCTTCTGCTCTCCTTCCAGTATACGGCGAAACGCGTCCGTGTCAACGAAGGGACTTCCCGGAGGCCGGCGAAAAGACTTGAAACCCGCCCATTTTCCCATTATAATCAAAGGCAAAATACACACAGGAGGCCGCCATGTTTATTCCCCAGAAAACCAATGATTATTCCAACGTATTCACCAGCGTCCACCAGTCCGCGTCCGCGGCGGAGGCAAAGCTTGTAGCCGGCCAGTACCACCCGCTCATCCGGCAGTTCCACCTGTTCGCCGACATCTACCCCGACGGGGACCGGGTCATTTTAGAAGCGCCCAGCCTGGAAATGCTGGAAAAAATGACCGGCACCCTCAATTATCTCTTAGATCACCCGGACGAATGACATTTTTTTCTTGCCAAAGACTCCCGGCTATTGTAAAATGTACCGTGTCCTGCTATCCCCTTATAAACCGGGAGATACAGGGCCATAAGAACATTCACGCACAAAAAGGAGCGACATACATATGAAAAACATTATCGTAGGACAGTCCGGCGGCCCCACCGCCGTCATCAACGCCAGTCTCTACGGCGTCGTCACCGAGGGCCTTAAGAGCAGCGGGGTGGGCACCGTCTACGGGATGGTCAACGGCATCGAGGGATTCCTGGGCGGCCACTACATGGACTTATCCGGCCTAAGCGCGGAGGATTTGGAGGTTCTCAGGCTGACCCCCGCCGCCTACTTAGGTTCCTGCCGCTATAAGCTTCCCGAGGATCCGCACAGCCCGGTGTACCCCACCCTGTTCCAGAAGTTCGAGCGCATGGACATCGGCGCTCTTCTACATCGGGGGAAATGACTCCATGGATACCGTCAGCAAGCTCTCCCGCTACGCCGCCTCCGTCGGCAGCGACATCCGCTTCATCGGCATCCCGAAAACCATAGACAACGATCTGATCATGACCGACCACACGCCGGCTACGGCAGTGCCGCCAAGTACGTGGCCAGCACCGTCCGGGAGATCGCCCTGGACGCCAGCGTCTACCAGCAGCGCTCCGTCACCATCGTGGAGATCATGGGCCGCCACGCAGGATGGCTGACCGCCGCCAGCGTCATGGCCAGAAAGCATGTGGGCGACAACCCGCTTCTCATCTACCTGCCGGAGTCCCCGTTCGAGTTCGAGCGTTTCTCCGCCGATTTAGACAAGGCCTTCGAGACCTCCTCCAACGTGGTGGTCTGCGTCTCCGAGGCATCGCCGACGCCAGCCGCACCTTCATCTGCGAGTACGCCAACGAGGCCCAGCTTGACACCTTCGGCCACAAGATGCTGACCGGCTGCGGCAAGGTGCTTGAAAATTACGTCCGCCGCGAGTTCGGCGTCAAGGTCCGCTCCATCGAGCTCAACGTGAGCCAGCGCTGCTCCGGCATGGTGGTCTCCGCCGCCGACATCGATGAAGCCGTACAGGCCGGAAGCTTCGGCGTGGCCTCCGCTCTGGCCGGTGAGACCGGAAAGATGGTGGGCTTCGAGCGCCGCGGCACCAACGTTTACAAAAACCACTGTATCCTGGTGGACGTGAACGAGGTCTGCAACAAGGAGAAAACCTTCCCCACCCAGTGGATCACGGGCGGCGGATGCGACATTTCTCCCGATTTCCTCGCCTACGCGAGACCCTTAATTCACGGGGAAGTCACCCGCCCCATGGAGGACGGACTTCCAAAATATCTGTCACGATGACACAGACGGCGCGCCGGAGAGACGATCCTAAAGTCTCTCCGGCGGCGCCGCTTATGATTTCACCGATTTAATTTTTAAGCAGACGGTTCAGCTCCCTGACCGCATCCAGCGCCATCCCCGGCGAGCCGTTGAAGTGATAGACCTCCGACTGGGTCACAAACGTGTAGACCTTCACGTCGTCCACCCAGGCGTTTCCCTGGCTCCGGAAGGTGACAGACTCATACTGCCTGGCCGGGAACTCCATGCTGTAGACCTTCTTCTCCTCCGACAGGGCCACCGTCCGGCTCTCCGTGCCCATATTCACAGTCATGTGGCTCCCCTCGTCCCCGGCGGCCGAGAACTGCACGTGCACCTGGGACCCCTTCTTGAGCTGCACGTTAAAATCCTGCACGATGGCGCTTCTGGACGGCAGATAGGCGCGCTTATTGCCGCCGTCATCCATCACGTAAGCCTCCCCCTGGAAGTTCCAGCCCTTCTCATCCAGGCCGAACTGGGCGTTGTAAACCACGCTGTCGCAGTAGTCCCTGTAGGTCCAGATGCCGTAGCCTTTGCTGCGCCGCCTCAGCACGTCGCTGCTGTTTACGATGAAGGCCGGAATCTCCGACTCGATGAGCCGTCCGTTCTTCTCAAATCCCGGCGTATTGTCCATGAACAGGAACTGATCCACGAAAATGGGTTTGCCCCCATTGAAAATCTGCGTCAGCCCCAGAATCTGATCCATGGTCCGGACCGCCTCGTCGGCGGTGATGCGGCTGTCCTCCTCCCGCCCCATGGACACCGAGTACATGGCCGAGGTAAAAGAAGAGCTGCCGCACCCGAAGGTGCTCTGGTGGCCGCTGCCGAAGTATCCGCCCTCCCCGTCCGGCACCGGATCCACGTCCAGCCGCACCTCCATGGAGAGGTTGGGGAACACCTGCTGGCTCTCCAGCAGGATCTCATTCAGAAACGTGTCGTAGAACTCGAAGAACAGACGGAACGCCGGGCTGTCCTGCGACGGCAGATAGATGTCCTCCGCCGCTCCAAAGTCCGCGCCGTAAAGCGCATTGATCTCATCCCAGGAGTAGCGCTCCGCAACGTAGGAGCTGTAGCCGATCTTTTCCGCCATCTCCCGGCTGTCCCTTCCCCGCCCGTAAGAGCCTGCGCTCTCCACGAAATTCCAGAAGTCCTCCCAGGTTAAGAATCCGCCGGCAAAATTCGGGTAAACCGCCGCGGTCTGATAGAGCGTGCTCACGTAGTCCCGCCAGGCTGCCCTCGCCGTGTCGTCGTAGAGAAGCCTGCGGTAGCGTTCCAGGATCCCGTCCTGCCCCTCGGGCTTCGAGTAATCCCAGGTATAGCCCACGCGGAACATCACATCCAGCCCGTGTCGTCCGGCCGCAGCCATCACCCGGTTTAATTTGTCAAACGCATACTCCTCATACCGCACCGGCTCCATGGACGGCTGGAACTCCCGCCACGGCACCGCCAGGATAATGCAGTTGAAGCCGTCCGCCGCGATCTGCTGAAGCTCCGTCTCCATGTCCGCGCTCTCACTGTTCCAGAATGTGATCACCCACTCGTCCGAGCAGTAGGTGGCCGCCAGAAAATAGGGCCGGTCGGAGGCGGCGTAGGAAATGCCGCCCGCGTATCCGGAAAAAGTCATGGTCGCGGCCAGACAGACCGCCGCCGCCAGTTTTAAAAGTCTTCTCAAACTCATCTTTCGTGTCATATACGTCCCCTTTGTCTACTGTTCCTGTATTTCTGCGCCGCGGTAGAAAAATTCCAGGATTTCCCTGTAATTCTTCCCGGCCCTGGCCATGCCCTCGGCGCCGTTCTGGCTCATGCCCACGCCGTGGCCGTAACCGCCGCCCCAGATGGTGAAGGTGGTGGTATTCTCCTCCTCGTTTCTCTCCTTCACCTCGATGTGGATAAACGCGCTGGGCAGACTGTCCCAGCCGCTTAAGGTCTCGCCGTCATTTTTCGTGTAAACCAGGCTGCTGTTTCCCAGCGTGTTCCGGATCTGCGTCTGTCCGCTCAGAATCTTCGTGTCGCCCTCGCCGGTGACCCTTACCTCCTTCGCGATGCCGCCGGGCCCCCGCTCCGTCACCTCGAGGCCGGTGATGACGCCCAGGCGGTCCAGCTTCTGCTCCAGCTGGCGGTTGGTGATATCCACCCTCCAGCGGTACAGCGGAAACGCATAGTCGTAGGCGTCCGTGTTCTTTCCCTTTATGTACTCTTCAAACAGCGCGTCGTCGGAGAGATTCATCTCCACCTGGTTTCCAGTCACCGGAATGGCCTTAAGGTAGGGAACCGACTCCGCCGGTGCGCCCCACAGCGTCCCGTCGGTGGTGTATCCGCAGGAGGTGGAGAAATAGTAGGCCTCCGCCAGCCCGCCGCCGACTGTCAGAAGCTGCCCGTAGGTCTCCGCCACCGCCGCGTCTGTCCGCTCGTAAGTCTCGGTGTTGTTATACACCTGGTAATTGGTACTGTCGTCCACATGGGCGCCGTACTGGCTGTAGGCGTTGGCCTGGATCTGCCGGTAGGCGTAGGTCCTGGCGCAGACCGCCTGGGCTTTCAGCGCCTCCTTCTCGTAGTAGGACGGCATCTCGCTGGGCACCACGCGGGTTAAATAATCCTCGATATCCAATTCATTGATCAGCAGGAGCCCCTCCGGCTCCTTCCGGATCTCCAGCGTGCCGTAGTAGGAGGGCGTCCCCTGGGCCCGCTCAATGCTCTCGGCCGCAATCCCGGTCTTCACCGACTGGGCTCCAGGACGATGCGTCCCTCCGCCAGCCTCTCGTCGTCGGGAAGAATCTCTATGACGGTTCCCTCCGCAACAGTCTCCGTCTCGTCGCCCCAGCTTAAGAGGAGCGGCCCGTCGGCCCGCAGCACAATCCGGTCGTGGAAATCGTCTTAAAACCGGTGTCCATTAAGAGCACCCGGATGTTTTTCGCGTCGAAGCTTCTGGTGGTCAGCGCCGCGCAGACCTCCCCGTCGGCCACCACGAACTCCTGCAGGGCGTAGCCCACCAGGATATCCTTCTTCTTCTGCTCCGCAAAGAGCCCGTAGGTTTTATACACCTTGAAATTGTCCGCCAGCGGCAGAACCCCGTAGCCCTCGATCTCGATGTGATCCCCGGCCACCGCCAGCACCTCGCCGGTGATCCGCTCATTCTTGACGGTGATCTTATCGATCTTTCCCTTTTTGAGGCGCAGATCCGCCAGATTGTCGGCCACCGCGTCCAGTTCCTTTTCCTTAACTGCAAATTCCCTGTAGGCCCCGCCCACATAGACCTTTAAATTCTCCCCGCTGCCTCTGGAAAGCCAGACATTTTCGTAGGTCACGGTCTCATCCACGACCCTCACCATGCGGATGATCTCGTCCCCCCGGACCAGCACTTCGATCTCCCGGTCCGTGCAGGCGTCAAGAGCCACGCCCTCAAATTTCCAGACTCCGCCGCTGGTGTAGGCGGTCCAGCTGTCGGCCTCCTTCACGTTGGCCGGCGTGCCGTAGAGAAGCACCTGCTCCTCCCTCACCGCCCCGTCCGGATCCACCGCCTTTCGCAGATAGTCATAAAAGACCCACCACTCATCCTGGGGCATGGCGCGGCCGTACTTTTTCGTGGACACGGTCAGGGCATTCTTCATCTCCCCGCCCACCTGCTCTGCGATATAGGCCGCCTCCCCGTATGTAAACGACTCCACCGCGGAGCTCTCAAGATGCTCCCCGCCGATATAGCCGTTCCGGAACAGATACTCCTTGTATTTCCCAAACCACTGATTTTTCTCATCCTCCGGAATACTCCACGCGGAGCCCTCAAGGCTCTCCTCGATGGTCTCCCGGTCCGCCAGTGCAAGCGCCGCGGCCTTGTAGGCCGAGGCCCGGGCAATATGGCTTCCCTCGGGCTCAAACCTGGCGATAATGACGATCAGCAGAATGAGGAGCACGGGAATCCCCGCGACCCAAAAAACATTTTGTTTATCTTCATACACAACCTCTATCTGGATATGAATTTGCCGCTCTCCTCATCCACATGGTCAAGCCTCAGATAATCCTCCGTCTCCTCCGACAGGTTCTTCGCCTTCAGCGATTTCCTGACAGCCTTCGAGATCAGGTCGAAGATGACTGCGCAGGTGGGGACGCCGATAATCATTCCCACGAAGCCGAACAGGCCGCCGAACAGGAGAATGGAAAACAGCACCCAGAAGCTGGGAAGTCCCGTGGAATCGCCCAGGATCTTGGGCCCCAGTATATTTCCGTCAAACTGCTGTAAAAGCAGAATGAAAATCAGGAAGTACAGGCATTTCATGGGGCTCACCAGAAGCACCAGGAACGCCGACGGAATGGCGCCTATAAACGGGCCGAAAAACGGGATCACATTGGTCACGCCCACAATCACGCTGATCAGCAGATAGTAGGGCATATCCATGAAGCTTAGGCACAGAAAGCACAGAATCCCGATAATCAGGGAATCCACCAGCTTTCCGATGATAAATCCCCCGAACACCTTGTGCACAAAACGGATCTCGCTCACGATGTCGTTGGCTATCTTCACCGGGAACAGGCTGTAGATAATCTTCTTCCCCTGCCCCGCCAGAAGCTCCTTGATATTTAAGAGATACACCATCACGATGAGCCCGATCAGCGCGTTCATCACCTGGGTGACCGCGGTCATCACGCCGCTGGAGAGGCTGCTGATAAATGTCCCCACCCACTCGGCGTCCATGCGGGTGAAAAATCCTCTGCCCCAGTCCTGGAACTCGGTCAGCACATAGGTCAGATTGGAGAGAACCATGCTCTCGAACTCCGGATTGTCCTCCAGAAGCTTTCGGATCCACATATAAAGATTTTCAATGTACGTCGGCAGAGCCGCATTGAGTCCGGAAATACTCTCCCAAATCTGGGGAAGCAGAAGCCTGAGCAGGCCAAAGATAACGACGCAGACAAGCAGAAGGCTGGTGATGGTGCCGTACACCTTTCCCGCCCTTTTTAAGCTTTTTTTCACTCTTCGTGCTGGGCCTCAGCGTGCGCTCACAGAACTCCCTGGCCCCGTTATACACGGGGGCGGTAAGATACGCTAACACCGCACCGTAGGTGATGGGAGCCAGAATGCCCGCCACCATCCGCAGGATGCCCATGAATGCCTGTCTCTCCCTCACGACATAGTTAAGCACAATGCACACCGCGATCACACAGACCGCCGTCACGCCCCAGTAGATGTATGTCTTAAGATCACGGTTTTTCATAAATTCTCCTTCAAAAAAGCAACATTTTCTGCGTGATAAAACGCCCTTCTGATTATATTACCATATATTTCATATTTTTGCAAAAAGATAAAGCAGCGATTGCTCGCTGCTTTTATCTTTTGTATTCCCAAAATGCCGGTTCTTACAATATTGACGCCTAGCCAAGCTAGGTGGGCAACCTCACATAGACTTCTGCCTTCCACTCGGAGGAGGCCTGACATCCGCCTATAAATATTGGAATCCCTGATGTCATACTGTAGGTTCAAAAAAAGTAAGAGTATCGAGCACCCCAGGAATCACAAAAACGTTCTTTATTGATATTCTGATTATACATCAAGCGGAAACAGATTTCAAGTTCCATTCGTTTCCTCCCGCCTAAAAATATTCGACACCCGCCGTGCTCACCCGGGCGTAGACCAGTTTTTTCGGCTCCGGCTTTTTTTCTCCGATTTCGTAGCTTTGCAAAAGCTCTCCCGCCGCGTCCGCAAAAAGCCCCTCATCGGAGGCATACAGCCTGGCCAGCACATCGCCCTTCTCCACGAAATCCCCATATTTTTTCAGAATCACAATGCCCGCGGCATAATCAATGGCGTCGTCCTTTTTGCTCCTTCCAGCCTTTAAAAGCACCGAGGCGATGCCGCAGCGCTCCGTATCCATGGAGGTGATAAAGCCGCTCTCCTCCGCCCGCACTTCACGCATGAACGGCGCGGCCGCAAAGCGCTCCGGCTCTCTGATAAAGCGTGCGTCGCCGCCCTGGGCCTCCACCATCCGCTCCAGGCAGGACAGGGCGCTCCCATCGCGGACAGCCGTTTCCGCCAGCTGGCGGCACTCCCCGAAGCTTCCCTTCCCCGCCGTCTCCAGCATGGCCGCCGCCAGGGAAAGACAGACCTCCTTAAGGTCCTCCGGCCCGCGGCCTTTAAGAATCTCCACAGCCTCGGCGACCTCCAGCGCATTGCCCACCGCATGGCCCAGAGGCACATCCATGTCCGTGATGAGGCGCTCACCTTCCGGCCCGCGCCGGCGCCGATGGCCACCATGGTCTTCGCCAGAAGCACCGAGTCCTCCAGCCGCTTCATGAACGCGCCGCTGCCGGTTTTCACGTCCAGCACGATGCCGTCGCTGCCCGCGGCCAGCTTCTTGCTCATGATCGACGAGGCGATGAGAGGAATGCTGTCCACCGTGGCGGTCACGTCCCGCAGGGCATAGAGCTTCTTGTCCGCCGGAACCATGTTCCCCGACTGGCCGATAACCGCGATGCCCACCCGGTTCACAATCTCCGCAAATTCTTCCGGCCCGATATCCGTCTTAAATCCGGGAATGGACTCCAGCTTGTCGATGGTTCCCCCGGTGTGTCCCAGCCCGCGGCCGGACATCTTCGCCACCCTGACGCCCAGGGATGCCACGATGGGGCCCACAATCAGCGTGGTCTTATCGCCCACACCCCCGGTGCTGTGCTTATCCACCTTGACGCCGCGGATGGCCGTAAGATCCGCCATGTCGCCGGAGCGGGCCATCTCCATGGTCAGCTCCGTGGTTTCCTGATCTGTCATGCCCTCAAAATAGACCGCCATCAGCATGGCCGCCATCTGGTAGTCAGGAATCTCCCCGTCCACAAATCCGCGCACCATGAAGCAATCTCCTCCCCGGTCAGCGCTCCGCCCCGCTTCTTTTTCTCAATCAGATCGTACATTCTCATGCACGCTCACCTCCCCAGCATATCCGGCCCGAAGCTCTCCGGCAGAAGCTGTGCCAGCGTGTACTCCCGGTACTCGTCCACGCTCTTCGCCACGATCACCAGAAAGCGCTCCGGATCCGCAAATTCCCGCATCACCTGCCGGCAGATGCCGCAGGGGGTGCAGTAGTCCGTCACGTTCCCGTCCATTCCCCCGCACACGGCGATGGCCAGGAACCGCCTCTGTCCCTCGGAGACCGCCTTGAAAACAGCCGTCCGCTCCGCGCAGTTTCCCGCCGGGTAAGAGGCATTCTCCACGTTCACCCCGGTGTAGACGGTTCCGTCCTCACAGAGGAGGGCCGCCGCCACGCGGAAGCCCGAGTAAGGGGCGTAGGCATGTTTCAGCTCGCCGAGCGCCCGCTCAATCAATGCCCGTTTATCGATCCGCATCTCCATCTGCATCTCCTCCCGCGCCCGGCTCTCCGTCCGGCTTCTCGCCCACTTCCGTGTCCGGCTTCCCGTCCATCTCCGCGCCCGATTTTTCCTCCGCCAGGGCCAGCTTCACCAGGCGGCTGGTTCCCAGCCGGTCCGCTCCCAGCTCCATGAAACGCTTTGCATCCTCGAAGGAGCTGATGCCTCCGGCGGCCTTGATGCGCACCTTCTCTCCCACATGGGCCGCGAAGAGCTCCACGTCCGCAAACGTGGCCCCCGCCGCGGAAAATCCCGTGGAGGTCTTGATAAAGTCCGCTCCCGCCTCCGTCACCAGGCGGCACATGATTTTCTTCTCCTCGTCGGTCAGAAGGCAGGTCTCTATGATGACCTTTAAAATCCGGCTGCCGCAGATGTCCTTAAGCTCCTTAATCTCCTCGCGCACCGCATCCAGGCGGCCGTCCTTCAAGTCGCCGATATTGATGACCATGTCGATCTCGTCGGCGCCGTTGGCGATGGCATCCCTGGTCTCGAACGCCTTCACCGCCCGGGTCTGGTAGCCGTTGGGAAAACCGATGACCGTGCAGACCGCCATCCGCTCCCCCAGATACTCCTTCGCCCGCGCCACGTAGGACGGCGGGATGCACACCGACGCCGTGTGAAATTTAAGCGCCTGGTCGCAGAGCTCTTTCACCTGCTCCCAGGTGGCGTCCTGCGCCAGCGCCGTGTGGTCCACGGCTGAAATATTTATCTCTGTCCATTCTCTGTTCTCCTCGTCAAACTGCTCCGCGCAGAATCTGCGAAAGGAAGCTCTCCCCTCCGGTCGCCCCGTCCACGCCCAGGTAGTCCAGCACCGTGGCGCCGATATCTGCGAACGTCGTTCTCGTCCCCAGGTTCACGCCCATCTTCACCGGCCTGCCGAAAGCCACCATGGGGGTGTACTCCCTGGAATGGTCGGTGGACGGCGTGGATGGATCGCAGCCGTGGTCAGCCGTGATGATCAGAAGATCCTCGTCCCGGAGCGCCATCAGAAGCTCCGTCAGCCGCCCATCGAAATAGGTCAGCGCCTTCGCATACCCGTCCACATCATTTCTGTGCCCGTAGAGCATATCGTAGTCCACCAGGTTGGTGAAGCACAGGCCCTCGAAATCCCTGGCCATGTACTCCAGCGTCCGGTCGATGCCCTCCGCATTCCCCGCAGTGCGCACAAACTCCGTGACGCCGCGGCCCGCGAAGATGTCGTTGATCTTTCCCACCGCCAGCACGTCCCGTCCGCTCTCCTTTATATGGTCGAGCATGGTCTTTTCCGGCGGTTCCAGGGAGAAATCATGGCGTCTCGCCGTCCGCTTAAACGGATACTCCCCCTCAAACGGCCGGGCGATCACCCGCCCCACGCCCCAGGGGCCGGTGCAGAGCCGTCTGGCAATCTCACAGTACCGGTACAGCTCCTCCACCGGAACCACGTCCTCGTGGGCGGCAATCTGCAGCACGCTGTCGGCGGAGGTGTAGACGATCAGAGCCCCCGTTCTCATGTGCTCCTCCCCGTAGTCCCTGATGACCTCGGTGCCGGAATAGGGCCTGTTGCAGAGAATCCCCCGCCCGGTCTCCCGCTCCAGCGCTTCCGTCAGCTCCCTCGGGAATCCATCGGGGAACGTGGACAGAGGACGGTCTGATATGAGCCCCGCGATCTCCCAGTGCCCGATGGTGGTGTCCTTTCCCTTCGACTGCTCCGCCATCCGGGCCACGGCTCCTAAAGGAACCTCCACCGGCTCCTGGCAGGAAACGCCCTCAATATTAAAAAGTCCCAGCTGCCGCATGTGCGGCATGGAAAAATACGGACTCGCCGCAGCAGCGGCGATAGTATTGCTCCCCTCGTCCTTATAGTCCGCCGCATCGGGCATCTCCGATGCCCACGCTGTCCAGCACAATCAGGAACACTCGCTTCATGGTCCATCCCTCCAGTCATTTTTCCTGTGGTTTTAGTGTAGCACATTTGCGGGGAAAAACCACCGGAGGCAAGCTTGCATCAAATAATTTTCTGTGCTACTCTAATGCCTGTGAAGTGATCCGCCGCACTGTCTCGTTATATAGACTGAAGCGGAACGAAAGGGGGCGGTTCTATCAGCGCAGAAGAAAATCTGGAGCGGATGATACTGGAATACCAGGATCTCATCTTCTCCATATGCTATAAATTCACAGCCAACTATTTTGACGCCGAGGATCTGGCCCAGGACACGTTTCTGGCCGCCTATAAAAATTACGCCTCTTTCGACGGGGCCAACGAGCGGGCCTGGCTCTGCCGCATCGCCACCAACAAATCGCTGGACTACTTAAAGCGGGCGGGCCGCAGAAGCGTCCCCACGGAGGACGTCTATTTCTCCGGGCTGTCGGCCGAGGGGGCGTCCCTGGAGGACGACGTGATGGACCGGGAAGTCCGGAGGCGGCTCTGGGAATGCTGCAACCAGTTAAAATCCCCCTACAGGGAGGTCGCCATCGACTACTACTACCACGAGATGGAGATCGGCGATATCGTGAAGAAGACAGGGAAGAACATAAAAACCCTGCAGACCCAGATCTACCGGGCCAAAGGAATGCTGAGGCAGCTCTACGGAAAGGAGGCTTTATAATATGAACCATATACAGAACTTTGATTCAGTTCTCACGCCGGAAGAGCTTGAGCATCTGAAAACATGCGATTTCTGCGCGGAGAGGCTGGCCGATTCGGTCGAAAAGAAGCGCTCATCCACGCGCCCGCCAGACTAAAGTCCTCCGTCATGGAGCGAAGCCGGGATGCGGATGTCCGCCTGGCCATGGCCGCCGGGGAGGCATCCCGGAGAATGAAATTCTTCCTCTACAGCTTAAAGGTGAGCGCCGCTGTGCTGGCCGCCCTGCTGTTTCTGGCCGCCGTACCCGCCGGCTCCTCCGGACGGCTGAAAAGCTCCGGGGCCGCGGAAGCCTCCAGGCTTCACCCCATGTCCATCTACGAGCAGGCACAGGAATACACCCGAAAGCTGGGCGATATAAATTTATTTGACAAGGAGGCATTTTACTATGACCAGAAAGAAAAATAGACTGATTACATTTTTATGGTCCCTGATCCCCGGAGCCGGCGAGATGTACCTGGGATTTATGAAACGCGGCGCCTGTATCATGGGAGCCTTCTGGGGCCTCTTAGCGCTGGCCGGACAGCTCCAGCTGGAGATCTTTCTCCTGCTGTCGCCGGTGATCTGGTTCTACAGTTTTTTTGAGACAGGAAACTTAAGCGCTCTGCCCGATGAGGAGTTCTACGCCATGGAGGACGACTTCATCCTCCACCGGGAGGACTTCCGGAAGGCAAAAAACTTCATCACGAGCCACCGCACCGCGTCGGCGGCCGTGCTCATCATCTTCGGCGTCAGCATCCTCTGGAACATCTTCCAGGGCATATTCTACCGTTTCCTGATGCCGTGGCTTCGCCTGCCCGGGGAGCTTCTGGAATTTCTCCGCTATCTGGGCCGCGCGCTTCCGCAGACAGCTGTGGCCATCCTGATCCTCTGGGCCGGCTATCAGCTTCTCAAGGGAAAGAAGGAGGAGCTGGGGCTGTAAGACCGCTCCTCCGGAACATTTAAATACTTATACAAAGGAGAGAGTAAATCATGCCATTAAACCCGATGAAGCTTTTACAGATCAAAAACGCGTGGGACCGCTTCACTGCAGGCCACCCCAAATTCCCCCTGTTCCTCAAGGCCATCCAGAAACAGGGAATCACCGAGGCACCATCCTGGAGCTCAAGGTGACCGCTCCGGACGGCCGGGAGCTCTGCTCCAACTTAAAGCTCACGCCGGAGGACATGGAGCTTTTCAGAGAGCTGCAGGAGCTCTCCCGGTAATGCCGGGACTGCCCGCGCCTCACTCCTCACGTCTGTGCATCCTGCGCCACTCCTTAATCTGCTCCAGGCGCGTCTTAAACCTTCCCTCCACCCCCTGCTCCGTGGGCCGGTAATACTCCCGCCCCGCCAGGGAATCCGGAAGGCACTGCATATCCGCGATGCGGTCCTCAAGATCGTGGGCGTACTGATAGCCCTTCCCGTAATCCAGCTCTTTCATAAGCCCCGTTACCGCATTCCGTATGACCAGGGGAACCGGCTCCGCCAGCTGGTTTAACGCGTCCGCCTTCGCCTCGCCGTAGGCCACGTCCATGGCATTGGATTTCGGCGCCAGGGACATGTAGACCACGGCCTCCGTGATGCTCAGCACGCACTCCGGCATCCCCAGGAAATGGCAGGCCTGATAGGCAGCCACCGCAATCTCCATGGCCCGCGGATCCGCCAGGCCCACGTCCTCGCTGGCAAAACGGATGACACGGCGCGCCACATAGAGCGGATCCTCCCCCGCCTCCAGCATCCGCGCCAGCCAGTACACCGCCGCGTCCGGATCCGAGTTTCTCATGGACTTGTGGAGGGCGGAGATCAGATTGTAATGCTCCTCCCCCTTCTTATCATAGAGAAGAGATTTCTTCGAGGTACACTGCTCCACCGTCTCCTTCGTGACCGTCACCTTGTCCCCGTCCAGGCCGCCGTTTAAAACCACCATCTCCAGCGTGGACAGCGCCGCGCGGGCGTCTCCATTGGCAAAGCCGGCGATGGCTTCCAGCATGTCATCCCCGATGACCACCGTCTGCCGCCCAAAGCCGCGCTCATCCGTCAGCGCCCGCTTAAGAAGCCCCACCAGATCTTCCCTGCCCAGCGGCTGGAGCACGAACACCTTGCAGCGGGATAACAGCGCCCCGTTGATCTCAAACGAGGGATTCTCCGTGGTGGCCCCGATGAGAATGATGCTGCCCTTCTCCACAAAAGGAAGGAAGGCATCCTGCTGGGCCTTATTAAAGCGGTGAATCTCGTCCACAAACACAATGGTCCTGGCCCCGAACCGCCGGTTGTTCTCCGCCTGCTGCATCACCGAACGGATCTCCTTAATCCCGCTGGTCACCGCGGAAAAATCGATGAACGACGCCTGGGTGCAGTTGGCAATGACCCGCGCCAGCGTGGTCTTCCCCACACCGGGCGGCCCCCAGAAAATCATCGAGGAAATGCGGTCGCTCTCGATCAGCCGCCGTAAGACCTTGCCCGGCCCCAGAAGATGGGTCTGCCCCACGTACTCCTCCAGCGTCCTGGGCCTCAGCCTGGACGCCAGCGGCTGCTCCTCCTCCCGGTCAAAAAATGAAAGCTGTTCCATCCTTAGCGCCTCCCGCCCCGTACATTTCTCAAGTCTCCAATCAGAACAAACGTTCTTCTCGTATCTCTTTTATACCACATCTCAAGGCAGACTGCAAGACTGAAACAGCTTACAATTTCTATTATTTCTTTTCCCGCTTCCCGATCCGAAGCTCCGAGAGCGCCAGACCCGCCAGCGTGAGCACCGTGCCCAGGCCGGACATGGCCGTGATTACCTCCCCCAGCACCAGCACCGAGGTCACCACCGTGATAACCGGCACCAGATAAATGTAGACGCTGGTCTTCACGGCCCCCAGCGCCCGCACCGCAAAATTCCAGGTGACAAAGCAGGTGGCGGAGGCTCCCAGCCCCAGATAAATGAGATTTAAGAGGTACACCGGCTCCGCAAACCGCCAGGGCCCAAACTCAAACCCGAAGATAAAGAGCGCCGGAATCATAAACAGGATGCCGTAGCCGAAAATTCTGCGGGTGGAGCGGATGGTATTATAGCCATACTCCCCGATCTTTCTCGTGAGAATGGAATAGCAGGCCCATACAAAAGCCGCCAGAAGCGCCAGCAGATCCCCCGTGGGATTCAGCTCCATGGCGGAGCCATTGAAGCTGATCAGACAGATGCCCGCCATGGCTACCACGAAGCCGACGAAGAAATTCACCCCCATCCGCTCCTTCTCCCTCGCAAAAGGTGGGTCAGGATGGCCGTGAAAAACGGCGCCGCGGATATGATGACGCCCACGTTGGAGGCCAACGTGTAGGTCAGGGCAATATTTTCCAGCAGATAGTAGAGGCAGACGCCGCAGAGCCCGGCGAGGCAGAAGATGAGTTCCCGCTTCGCGGCGGAGTCTCCTCCCCCTGCGCCGCCCGTTCCCGCGAAGCCCGCTCCTGCGCCAGCTGCCCCGGCCGCCGCAAATCTGTCAAGCCTTCCCGGCCGCGCCAGCCACAGGGCAATATAGCCCATGACAAAGCGGATAAACAGTATCTCCACCGGCTGGAAATCCTTCAACAGCACCTTGGTGGATATGAATGTGGTTCCCCACACGACAATCGTAAAGACCGCGGCCAGATGCCCGGCCATCCTTCTATTTTCCATCCTGTTCCTCCCTTTCCAGGAAAATCTCCCGGTACACTCCCGGCGTCAGACCGATGACCCGGTTAAAATAATTGGTAAAATGGCTCTGATCCGAGAATCCGGTCCGAAGCGCCGCCTCCGCCGGCATCATCCCCTGTTCCAGAAATTCCCTGGCCCGGTTTATGCGGACCGTCTCCAGATAGCGGTAGGGCGTCATCCCGCGGCTTTTCGCGAACGCCCGCAGAAGCGCCGATTTGCTGGAGTGGGCCTCGCGGCAGATCTCGTCGAGGCTGATCCTGCGGTCATAATTTTCCTCCATGAAGCGGCAGGCCCTGCCGATCTCCCCGCCGTCCTCCGCCAGCGCTCCGCAGACGGCCTTCCGCCAAGGCCGATGAGCGTTCCCAGAAGCAACAGCAGATGCTCCTCCTTCTCAAACTCCCCAGAGCCCTCCATCATCATCCGGTGCAGCTTTTGCAGATGATACGCGGCCTCCTCATTTTCTATGACGGGCCCGCAAAAAACCGGCGGCTCGCCGTCCCCGGTGATCTCACGCACAAAACGCGCCATGACCTCCGCCGGAATATTGACTGCCCGGTAACTGAAACGCCCTCCCTCCAGCTGCTCACAGCAATGGCTGTCGCCGGGGTTAAATAAAATCACGTCGCCGGGGCGGACCAGGAACTCCCTCGTGCCGCATTTTAAATGCCGCCTCCCCTCCTCCACATATCCGATCACATAGTGTTCGTGAAAATGGCTGGGAAACGGGCGGACCAAGCCCTCCAGATGATAAGCCTCCATATTCAGATCTTCGTCGTAGCAGACGGTGCGCGTTTCTCTGTTCATATCCCACTCTCTCCTCCGGAAGCGCCTTACCAAACGTTCCTAGTATACCACCAGTTTCATAAAATTGCTTGTAAAATATCTTCATTTCAGAAAGTAATTCTTGAATCAAAGGCAAATCGGTGATAATCTAGACAGGTACCGCCTTGCGGCAGGCGGAGCTAAGAGGTGACATCCATGGAACATAAGACAAATACAAAAGGAAAGTTAAAGAAAGCATTGATAGCGGCCTTCCCCCACACCATCCCCATCTTTGCGGGCTTCTGGTTTCTGGGACTGACCTACGGCATCTATATGAACGTGTCGGGATTCAGTTTCCTCTATCCCATGATCATGAGCCTGACCATCTTCGCGGGCTCCGTGGAGTTCGTGGCCGTCAGCATGCTGCTGGGCGCCTTCGCGCCGCTGCAGTCGCTGGTGATGACGCTGATGATCAACGCGAGACATTTATTCTACGGGATCTCCATGCTGGATAAATTCCGCGGCCTGGGACTTAAGAAGCTCTATCTCATCTTCGGCATGTGCGACGAGAGCTTCTCCATCAACTACACGGCCAGCATTCCGGAGGATGTGGACGCGGGATGGTTCATGTTTTTCGTGACGCTTTTAAATCAGATCTACTGGTTTACGGGCTCCACACTGGGAGGCATCTTCGGATCCCTGATCCACTTTAATACGGAAGGGCTGGACTTCGTGATGACCGCCATGTTCGTGGTCATCTTCATGGAGCAGTGGCTCAAGGACAGGCGGCACGAGAGCGCGCTTCTAGGTCTGGGGCTCTCGCTTTTCTGCCTCCTCATCTTCGGGGCAGACAATTTCATCATCCCGTCCATGATCACGATTCTCGCGGCGCTGACCGCGGTGCGGGGCCCGCTCACGCGCGCACAGACGCCGGCGGAGGAAGGAGGCGCAGAAAAATGACACTGACAGAACAGATTATCACCATCAGCATGGTAGTTCTGGGAACCGTGATCACCCGGTTTCTGCCGTTTCTCGTGTTCCCGGCGGGCAGACCCACGCCGGAATATATCAAGTATCTGGGAAAAGTGCTGCCGCCGGCAGTATTCGGGCTCTTAGTCATCTACTGCCTGAAAAATGTCAGCCTGTTTGCCGGCAGCCACGGAATCCCCGAGTTCATCAGCATCGCGCTGGTGATCGCCCTGCACCTGTGGAAACGGCAGATGCTTCTGTCCATCGCAGGCGGGACCATCTGTTATATGGCGCTGGTGCAGACGATTTTTTAAATATTTTAATTCCACTCCGGCGCCAGAAGAAAATCGGCAATATTGCGGTGTTTGATGCCGTTTCTGCTCATATCGAGCTCATCCATTGTCACAACATATTTGGGAAAATGATCGCGGAGGGAATCGTACGCCCCGAACTCACGAAGGACGGTTTCCTCCGATGCCAGCAGATAAGCCACCTGGACATACAGCTTCTCCCCCCGTCTGTCACACACAAAATCGATTTCCCGGTCCCCGACACGCCCGACCGTCACTTTGTAGCCCCTGCGGATAATCTCCATATATACGATATTTTCAAGAATAAGATTAATATCTCTCATATTGCCGCCGAACACGGCTTCACGGATACCGTGATCCGCGATATAGTATTTCTCGTTGGTCGCAAGAATCTGCTTTCCCTGAAGATCCTCTCTTTTGACCTTGAAAAACAGGTAAGCATCACAGCAGTATTTAATGTAATTGAGTATCGTCTCCGCGGCGACAGTCCGGTGTTCGCTCTTAAAAAACTTCACCAGCGATGTGGCAGAGAAAGTCGTTCCGACATTCGCCATCACATAGGCAATGATCCGTTCCAGCAAGTCAACATCACGCACGCGGTTCCGCTTCACGATATCCTTTAGCTGCACTGAATTAAACACATCCGTCAGATACTGCCTGGACGGCTCCCCGGCATATTTAAGATTGGCAAGATACGGCATCCCGCCCACGGTGAGGTAGGTTTTAAAACACTGCCCTTCAGAGACTCCGGTTTCCACCGTAGAATAAAGCTCAAGAAACTCGGCAAAGGAAAAGGGATAGATCACAAACTCAACATAGCGGCCGCCCAGGTATGTGGCAAGCTCGCCGGACAGCAGATTTGCATTGGAGCCGGTGACATAGATGTCACAGTCCAGCGCGACGCGCAGTGAATTAATACACTTCTCCCAGTCCTTCACTTCCTGTATTTCATCAAAGAACAGATAGACCTTTCCCTCCATATCTTTCGCCCTGTCCATCACTTCCCCGTGGAGCGCCTGGGCGGTCAGAAGATGGGAATAGCTCATATCCTCAAAATTGATGGAGATAAATTGAGACGGCGCCACACCGGATTCCATCAGCTCTTCTTTCACAAGATCCAGCATAACCGATTTGCCGCAGCGCCGGACGCCGGTCATCACCTTGACAAGCTCATTTCCTATAAACGGGCGGATCCGGCTCATATATGCTTCTCGTTTAATCATGGAAACGCTCCCTTTCGTTCAATCTGATTATAGTATACCCAATTTACATCGAAAATTCAACCAAGAATATGTAATTTTATCAGTTATAACTTATAAATTATAAATTTATTACACTTTATAAGTTATATCTTTATTTCTTGTTCGCCGTTCTTCACACCTCCAGACCAGACGCCTCCCCCTCCTTCGCGCCGCCAGACCGCACGCAGTCATCCCTCCCTCACGCCAGAAGGCCCCGCCGGGACATCCGGCAGGGCCTTCAACTGCTTTATGAAACCATATTTTATTCTTACGCGTTCTTGCCGCAGCACTTTTTGTACTTCTTGCCGCTGCCGCAGGGACAGGGATCGTTTCTTCCGATCTTCGGCCCCTTGATCACGGTGCCGGAGATCTTCTGTGCCTTGTAGAGCTCTTTTCTCTTCTCGGGCGTCAGAATCGCATCCCACTGGGGAAGTCCGTAGAGCCAGTCAGCCTTCGCCTCCACCATGTTGTAGTAGAGCTTCTCCGGGTCGATCTCGATCTTCACCACAGTGTCCTCCTCCATGGTGTCGATGGGGTTCTCGTAGCCCTTAAGGCTCTCGTTGATGCCGTCCAGGAATCCGGTCATGATGAGAAGCTCCGTGTTGTACTTCTCAGCCAGCTCCTTCACAGTGCCCTCGATCACTTCCTCGGGCTTTGCGAGAATCTGCTCGTATATGCCTTCTCAATCGTGAAATATCCGGCCCATAACTTCTCTCTCTCTTTATCATTTAAGCCTTCGCCATAGGCAAGATTTCTCCATGTTTCAAGTAATCCCATGTCTTCATCCATCCTTTTTGATTTCTTAGATAATATAGTACCTTTCCTAGTATATAACAAGTCCCGCTATTTTGCAAAATGTTTTTCACGCAGTTTCCAGTGCGTTCGTTTTTTAATTAACATTTTTCGTCAAGTTTTTGTCGAAATATTGTATAAAATGTTTCTTTATCCTTCTACATCATACAGTTTTGCAACAAAATAATTTTATATTTTTTCATTATCGCGCACATTTCTGTATTTTTTCTGTCATTTATTCCGTGGATTCAGAGGGAAAATGTGTTACTTTTTTAACATTTTCTATTGATTTTTTAGAACTCCTGTAGTATACTATGGTCAATGAAAGACGACGCGAAGTTAAAAACAGCAAGCCGTATGCGTCGGCGGCGGAATGGAGATCGTATTCTATGAAGGTATCAATCTTTGGCGCAGGAACTATGGGACGCGGTATCGCACAGGCATTTGCCACACACGGAGACACCGTTTTACTCTACGCGAGCAGCAAGGAATCCGCTGAGAAGCATCGCGCACAGCTGGACAAACAGCTTCAGAAGCGCGTCGAGAAGGGCAAGATGACCGAGGAAGATAAGAACGCCATCATGAGCCGCATTTTAGTTGAGGACGAGGCGGCATCCGCAGACTCCGATCTGATCATCGAGAGCGTTGCCGAAGATATGGCGGCAAAGACCGAGCTGTTCGGCCGTCTTGACAAGCTCTGCAAGCCGGAAGCGATTTTCGCGACCAACACCTCCTCTCTCTCCATCACAGAGATGAGCTACGGCTTAAAGCACAACGTAATCGGAATGCATTTCTTCAACCCGGTTCCGTCCATGAAGCTGGTGGAGGTTATCCGCGGAATCAATACGCCGGATGAGACCTTTGAATTTGCATACAACCTGGCGAAAGACTTAGGCAAGGATCCCGTAGAGGTCCAGGAGGCCCCCGCTTTCGTTGTAAATAAACTGCTGATCCCGATGATCAACGACGCCATCGGCCTGGTTGAGTCCAAAGCCGCCACCGTCGAGGACATCGACAAGGCGATGCGCCTGGGTGCAAACCATCCCATGGGCCGCTGGCTCTGGGTGATTTCATCGGCCTGGACATCTGCCTGGCAATCATGCAGACCCTTTACGAGGAAACCGGCGATTCCAAATACCGCCCCACCTTCCTCTTAAAGAAGATGGTCCGCGGCGGTCTGCTTGGAAAGAAATCCGGCCGTGGATTCTATGACTACAGCAAGTAATCCTTTTACATAGTCCCTTTTTATACGCTACTACTTTTTTATTTTTCCTTATAAAGGCCCGCAGCACCCGGCAGAGTGCGCCAAACCTCTGCCAGCGCTGCGGGCTCCTCTTTTTCTGCGGACGAAAAATACCCCGCCGGCCATTTCACGGTCGCCGGCGGGGTACCAAAAGGGGAGGATAAGTATTCGAAACTCTTTTGTACACTCCTAGTATGAA
This sequence comes from Clostridia bacterium UC5.1-2E3, assembly GCA_001304875.1. Classification (GTDB taxonomy): domain Bacteria; phylum Bacillota; class Clostridia; order Lachnospirales; family Lachnospiraceae; genus Ventrisoma; species Ventrisoma faecale. The sequence continues at coordinate 15,204 of BBZO01000028.1, read as the reverse complement.
CAGTACACAGAGATTTATTCATGCGAAATTATTTTCATGCATAAAAAGACATCCAAGCGCATCCCGTCCGCTCCTCCTTTACAAACCCGCCCCGCCATGTAAAATAAAACCAGACAAAGGAGGATTTCACCATGGGATTATTCGGCAAAAACGCAGGAGCCGGCCAGGACGGGGCCAGGCACTGGACGAATGTCATTAAAAATTCCGGCCCCGGCGGGCTTCTGCTCTGGCGCCAGCCGGAGGAGGATTTCAATACAGACTCGACCCTGGTCGTCATGCCGGGCGAGAGCGCGGTCTTTGTATCGCAGGGAACCATCGAGCAGGTATTCGAGAGCGGCACCTACCAGCTTTCCACCCAGAACTACCCCTTCATCACCCGGCTTCGCAGCATTCTCACCGGAGGCGTCAGCACCTTTCACTGCGCCGTCTATTTTGTGCGGAAGGCGGACAGCCGGGAAATCCGCTGGGGTACGGCCACGCCTATCCAGGTACGGGACAAGGTGTGGGGCATCTACACCTCCGCCAGGGCCAGGGGCGCCTACCGGGTGCGCATTGAGGATCCGGCGGTATTTCTGGAAAAGCTGACCGGCGGCAATATTCCGTTCCAGTTCCAGGAGCAGCTAGAGGACTATTTCTCCAGAGAATTTCAGTCCAAAATCAAAAGCGCCATTTCCAGGTTTTTAAACAGCCGCCAGGAGGAGCTGATCGGCATCGACGCATTTTTAGACGAGCTCTCCGGGGAGATCACCCCTACATAGACGAGACGCTTGCAGAATACGGTTTAAAATGCGTGAATTTCTCCCTGGCCGGCCTGGACATTGACACCGGGAAATACGACGCCATCGACCAGTCCCAGATCGACTCCATCCGCAGGGAAAAGCTGGCCCGCGGAGACAAGGCGGCCATGGACGTGCTGGGAAGCGGCTGGGAACGCCAGAAGGCCGCGGATATTCTCGGCGACCTGGCCAGAAACTCCGGTTCCGCCGGCACCGCGGCAGGCGCAGGCATGAGTATGGGAATGGGCATGGCCGCCGGAAACGCCTGGGCGCCATGGCAGGACAGCTGTTCTCTGCAGCCGGTTCTGCGACCCGGTGGAGGCGCTCGGGAAGTTAAAAAAGCTGCTGGATGCGAGGCTTATCGAACAGAGTGAGTATGACGAAAAGAAAAAAGAGATTCTGAGCCGGTTATAGATAAAACCGCGATATTTTCAGAGCATTTCCTGCAAAAGAGAGGCGACGCACAAGCTGCGGCCGCCTCCTTTTTACATATCTTATCGCACCACCGTCACAGACGTTCCCAGCACCTCGTAATTGGACACCGGGTTGTCCGTTCCCGTCACCTGCTTTAAATTTTGCAGGCCGGCCAGCGGCGACACATCCGTCACGTAGTTGTCGGAAAAATCAATGATCTCCAATACCCCCATCGCCTGGGCGAAGGACAGGTCCGTCAGTTCATTTTCCCGGATGGAAAGCTGCTTTACATTCTTAAGCCGCGCAAGAACGTCCAGGTGATCAGCGAACGTCACATCGTCCCAATCCACATAGACAATGCCGCCCCCGCCGGAAATGCTGACATTCTTATACAGCTTCAGATGGTCGGCCTGCAGTTCCTCCAGAACCGTATTTTCCTGGATTTTATCGAAGTTGATCTCCGCGCTCATGCCGGAGATATTCAGACGTTTCAGAGCCGGCAGGTTGAAAATCCCGGAAATGTCATCGTAGGTTTCCGTCCCGGAGAGATCCACCTCCTCCAGAGACGTCATCCCCGGAATAAAGCTGTAATCCCGCTCTGTAGAAATAAAACTGGTGCAGGTCAGGGATTTTAAGCTACCCAGACTGGAAAATACCGACGGATCGGACACCTGGCAGCTGTCCAGGGTCAGTGTCTCCAGACCGGACATATTTCTCAAAAAGCTCATGCCCTGGAAGCCCTCCAGATAAAGCTCCTTTAGCTGGGACAGGCCGGAGAGATCGGGCTCCGGACAGCCATAGGGGAGATCCAGATGCAGCGTTTCCAGGCCGTTTAAACCGGACACCGCGGAAAAGTCCTTAATCTCATCGCACATCACCACGGAGAGCGCTTTCAGACCTGCGCAGTCCTTCAAGGCATCCAGAGTCAGCATGGTTCCGTTGGAAAGGCTTAAGCGCTCCAGCCCGGTCAGTCTGGAGACAAAACCGATGTCCCGCAGGTTCTCCGAGGCGACGGACAGTTCCTTTAACCCCGTCATCATGCCCAGCACGGAAAAATCCATGGAAAGACTTCTGGATTCCAGCGCCAGGGACTCCAGCGCCTCCCCCTGGATCAGCATTTTAGGGTCCGTCAGCTCTCCCCGGACAGACAGCTTCTTTAACTCCGGAAAATTCTCAATGCCGGAAAGGTCAAAGGAGGAGCTGATGGTTCCGATTTCCGTCAGATGCTGCGGCTCGTCCACCACCGCCTCAATCTCCGCCATACTGCCGAAATACCCGGAAATTCCCCGGAGGGGCAGTCCCGCCAGATCGCCCTCGTGCAGGCTGGCGCTGGTGCCAAGCTCCACCAGGCTCGAAAATGCGGGCAGACAGGACAGATCCGCCTCGGGATATGTATCGCGGGAAATGTCTCCCAGATGAGCTCCGCCTCCGGCTCCTCCGCCGGGTCCGCAAAGCTGTAGCCAATTTTTCGCAGATCGGTGGTGGTAGAAAGGGACAGCTGACGGATCCGGGACAGCTCCGCCGCCGTGACCTCCTCCACCGGCCGGTCAAACACCGCCTCGCAGAAGGCCGCAAACAGCGGATCCTCTCTCAGTCTCTCCCGCGCGCGTCGGCGAGGTCCGACGCCCCTTCTATTTCCGCTCCTGGAGCCGTCTGGCCGACTCCCACTGCCGCCTGTTCTGCATCCACAGAGCCGTCCGCGCTGCCGCCACGGAGCATCCGGGGCACAAATGCAGCCCCAAACAGAATAAAGAGCACGGCCGCCGCCGTGGCCACCATTATCCCGGTGCCCGTCCCCCGGCCGGTTTCTGCCCTCTGCGGAGGTTTCGCCGTGTACTGGAACTGCGGCTGGCGCGGGGTTTCCCCGCTGCTCTCCAGGGTATACCGGGTGTGGCAGTATTCACATTCCGCCACATTGGGGTTGGACTCATCCACCTTCAGAGTCCCGCCGCAGGCTTTGCATTTTAATTCTGTCAATCTCATATCTGAACCTTTCTGCCTACAGGGATTTTCCCATTTCGTACGCCATTTTCGGATATTCCGTGTTCTCAAGGTCTGCCGCCGTCGAACAGGCCGCCGCATTGAGAATCCCGCTGTTTTCCCACTCCAGAAAATCAAACATTCCCTTAAACGTGGCGTTGGGGCCTTCGGCGGATTCCATGGTGTCGTCTGTCATCGCCGTGATCAGCACGGCCTTCTTTCCCTTGTAGAGGGCGGCATCATTGGCGTAAAAGCGGTCGATCGCCGCCTTGATCTGCGCGCTGACGGTGTAGTAGTAGACCGGGGACACAAAAGCGACCGCATCCGCCGCGAAGAGCAGGGGATTTAACTCCTCCATGTCGTCCTTAAATACGCACCCCGCGTCCGCCGTGTGACATTTCTCGCAGGCGATGCAGGGGTGTACCTGCTTGAAGGCGGCGTCGAACCGGGTTACCTCGTGGCCTGCCGCTTTGGCCCCGGCAATGAACTGCTCCGCCAGCGCTGCTGTCGTTCCGTTTTTGTGGGGACTTCCTGTGATTACTAATACTTTCATTGATTTGCCTCCTGGTTATCATTTTTATACGTTTCTGATTACAACTATCTCCGGCACTCCGCCGCCAGAAATTTCTTTTATTTTTATCAGAAAATATCATACCACAGATGCCGGGGTTTGGCGAGAAGGGAAACACAATTAAGCTGCGGGAAAAAATTATCGTCCCGTGAGATTCTGTATAAAACTTCCCGTTTAATTTCGTTATCCATTTGTGGATAATATCCAAAATTCGCATTCTATTTTTTAATAGATATAGGAGGTAAAAACTATGATCACGTACGACAAATTATGGGAAACTATGAAGAAGAAGCAGATCTCCCAATACAGGATGATCCGCTATTACGGCGTCAGTGCCGGACAGCTGGGAAGACTTAAGAAAAATATGTATGTCTCCACGCACACTATCGAAATGCTCTGCGATATTCTGGAATGCCGGGTGGAGGATATTCTTGAGTATCGGCCGGGCAAGCCTGCAGACAAGGAAAAGGATTCTGACGACGACCGCATTTTCTATTCGCAGACAGCGGGCAGTCCGGACACTGCCCCGCTGTCTGCGGGAAAGGAAGCGATGCATTCCAGCATATCCTGGAACGAACCGCAAAATTCACATTAGAAAATCCGACTTATTTTCCTCGTAGCTCCTCAAAATACCCAGAAAATGCTCGCTTTTAATTGCATCATAGCCGTCCATTTTCTTTAATTCCAAATAATTTTTCTTTGCACTTTCCATATCCATCTGGCTTATAAAATATCCTGCATATTCTCTGACCGATGGAACTGCCCATAAATATTTCTCTGATTGCTCCACTTTATTATCTTCATCATATATAATTGACAACGTTAAATAATAAATCGTGGACATACGTGCTTCCGCTATAGAGCTTGCAAGCTTCACCTAAAACCGATCAACTTCATTTGCTCCTATCCTTTGCGAGACCTTAAATACCTGCTGTTTCTCCTTCCCCAGAATCACATCATACGTATGAGAGGGCTTTATCAGCTGATACAGTGTTTTCTGCGGATCCAGCATATTGTAGTAATCTAATATATTGAATGAAATCTCCTTTATATAAGCCACCTGGTCTCCGATGTTTCTCAGCTTTATATCAACTGTAAACTCCTTATCTTCATCCAAAGAGATATCTACGATTTTTATGTCTGACTTCTGCTTTTCTTTTGAAATATTCGTGATCTGAACTTTGTTCCTGTCCCCGATAATGATTTTATCTCCGCTGACATTCAGATTTCTCTCACTGTTTTTGGGAATTTTCGTTTTTATTATCGCAAAGAGAGCTGATATAACTGCAATACCTAACCCGCTAAATATCCATTCTTTATTGCTCATAAGCCATTCTATCATATCAGTATTCTCCTTTATGCTTTAATCGGTCAGTTCATCAAAGGTCTTTCTTCTATTGATTTTACTGTCAAATTTTGTGGGAAATAATACTATGCACTCTGTCCGACTTAATCCACTGCCATTTTTATTGTTGGAGTCGTAACAAGAAACATATCAATATACCCCCTATACGTTACTGACTAGAAAAAATATAAAATTCCCTAACGATATTTGTTGTATATCCCGACCAAGTCTGCCATATTATCGTGTTTTTCTTCGAGCATTGAATATGCTATGTAGCATCTATTTCTTATCTGACTATTTACTACTTCAATCTTCACATTTAACAAACATATTCTTTATCATCGTTCCCGACAAACCGTTTCATTAAAACTTCTCGTTTTTGCTTACCAATAACCCACAAAAAGAGAAACAACGATATTATCCTCCAAAAAATTGATGGCACTAAAATATTCCAAAATGATGATACCCCATTAACTATTTGAAAATCCATAATCGCACCTCATTTTCAAAAAGCTTTATGGTTCACTCATAAATCTAATAGGTTTTATATCAAAAGCCGTACCCTCTACATTCATACTTTTAACATAGCGTAAAAATGCCCAAAATAACGCTCATAAACACACCTTACCTTTTCATCATTCTAAGTCTATAAAATCCAAATTACATTATAGCAAAAACGCCCATCTTTTTACAATTACCGCGCACGCTTAAAACTTTAAGCCAGTTTCAGGCTATTTGAATGTATGCGGGTGCTGCCAGATCATCTATAAACACTATCACACGCAATAGTATGTAATATTTATCAAAGACCTTGGCAACCATTTCTCCACCTCTCTACAGATTTCTCCCCATAGCAATAACACGCCAGCCGTGGTTTGCAAAATAATTGCGTTTAGTCATAAACAAAAAGAGAGCCTGCCAGGATCTCTGTGATCCTGACAAGCTCTCGATTTTACTTGATTTCTTAGAACTTCCCAGCCTTCGCTGCTTCCTCAATCGAAACCGCAACCGCCACAGTCATGCCCACCATCGGGTTATTTCCTGCGCCGATCAGACCCATCATCTCCACGTGGGCCGGAACGGAGGAGGAGCCTGCGAACTGCGCGTCGGAGTGCATACGGCCCAGGGTGTCGGTCATGCCGTAGGAAGCCGGGCCGGCCGCCATGTTATCCGGGTGAAGGGTACGTCCGGTACCGCCGCCAGAAGCTACGGAGAAATACTTCTTGCCCTTCTCCATGCACTCTTTCTTGTAGGTGCCTGCAACCGGGTGCTGGAAACGGGTCGGGTTGGTGGAGTTTCCGGTGATGGAAACGTCAACGCCCTCTTTCCACATGATGGCAACGCCCTCGCGGACATCGTTGGCGCCGTAGCAGTTTACCTTGGAGCGGAGTCCGTCGGAGTAGGACTTTCTCCAGAGCTCCTTCACCTCGCCGGTGTAGTAGTCCATCTCAGTCTCCACATAGGTGAAGCCGTTGATTCTGGAAATGATCTGCGCCGCGTCCTTGCCGAGACCGTTTAAGATCACGCGGAGCGGTTTTTGCGGACCTTGTTGGCCTTCTCGGCGATACCGATGGCGCCCTCCGCAGCTGCGAAGGACTCATGGCCTGCCAGGAATGCGAAGCAGTCGGTCTCCTCCTCGAGGAGCATCTTTCCTAAGTTGCCGTGGCCTAAGCCAACCTTTCTCTGGTCAGCTACGGAGCCGGGGATGCAGAATGCCTGAAGGCCCTCGCCGATGGCTGCCGCCGCGTCCGCCGCTCTCTTGCAGCCCTTCTTGATGGCGATGGCTGCGCCTACGGTGTAGGCCCACTTCGCGTTCTCGAAGCAGATGGCTGAATGCCCTCGACCATCTTGTAAACGTCCAGGCCAGCGTCCTTGGTGATCTTCTCAGCCTCCTCGATGGATGCGATGCCGTAGCTGTTTAACGTCTCATTGATCTGTTTGATACGTCTCTCGTATGATTCAAATAATGCCATTATCCTGTCCTCCTATTGACTTTGACTATGTATTACTCTACACGCGGATCGATGATCTTCACGGCGTCCGCAACACGGCCGTACTGGCCTTTTGCCTTCTCGTATGCGGTGTTGGGGTCGTCGCCCTTCTTGATGAAGTCGGTCATCTTGCCAAGCTCACGAACTGGTAGCCGATGATCTGGTCGTCAGCGTCCAGCGCGATGCCGGTTACATAGCCCTCAGCCATCTCAAGGTAGCGGGGACCTTTCTTGAGGGTTCCGTACATGGTTCCAACCTGGGAGCGGAGTCCTTTGCCCAGATCCTCGAGGCCGGCTCCGATGGGAAGTCCCTCCTCGGAAAATGCGCTCTGGGTTCTGCCGTAAGCGATCTGTAAGAACAGCTCTCTCATGGCGGTGTTGATCGCGTCACAGACAAGGTCGGTGTTGAGTGCCTCAAGCACCGTCAGGCCCGGAAGAATCTCGGACGCCATGGCTGCGGAGTGGGTCATACCGGAACATCCGATGGTCTCCACAAGAGCCTCCTGAATGATACCCTCCTTCACATTCAGAGTCAGCTTGCAGGCGCCCTGCTGCGGTGCACACCAGCCGATTCCGTGGGTCAGACCGGAAATATCGGAAACCTGCTTGGACTGTACCCACTTTGCCTCCTCCGGGATGGGAGCCGCGCCATGGTGGACGCCCTGTGCAACCGTACACATCTTTTCTACTTCATGTGAATAAATCATTGTAAAACTCCTTTCAGATTGTTTTGATGGTGAAACATTTAATTTGTTAAATTTATCACATCACACCTGCTTTCATTGTAAAATAAAAATGACGGTTCGTCCATAGTTTTTTCTACAATTTTTGCGGGATTGTATGGTTTTATTTGGTCGCGGGGGGCGGGGGCAGAGGAAGGGGTGGGGGAAATGGACCGTTCCGGGAGATCCGATGGGTATGACTAAGACGCAGGGAGGAGGGAGCTTCTGGGGACCGGAGGCATTCGATCAAAATTTCTGATGAAATTTTGCTCTCCGTAGCCTCCTTTCCGGTTGGCGTTGTGCGCCAACCGGAACCCCAGAGCTCCCTCCTCCCTGCGCCTAAGTCATACCGAATCGGACCTCTAGTCACTATCATTTCCCCCACCCCTTCCTCTGCTTCGCGGGCCGGAGCAAATATGGGAGGTTGAAGCGCGCTTACGCGCGCGAAAAAAATGTGTGGAAATTATAAAACGCGAAAAAACGGAACAGAGAAAATTAAAATATCTTCTCTGTTCCGTTTTTAAGCATCATTTTTATTCTGTTCTTTTATTTCCCAGACAGGTATTCGTCGATTCCTCTGGCGCCGGCTCTTCCGGCTTCCATGGCGAGGATGACGGTGCTGCGCCGGTTACGGCGTCGCCGCCGGCGTAGACGCCTTCCTTGGTGGTCTTGCCGTTGCTCTCATCGGCGATGATGCATTTCCACTTGTTGGTCTCAAGGCCCTCGGTGGTGGAGGAAATGAGGGGGTTCGGGGAGGTGCCGAGGGACATGATGACGGTGTCCACGTCGATCACGTAGTCGGAACCGGGAACCTCCACGGGGCGTCTTCTGCCGGAGGCGTCGGGCTCGCCCAGCTCCATCTTTCTCACGACCATGCCCTTCACCCAGCCGTTCTCGTCGGTCAGGATCTCCACCGGGTTGGTTAAGAGGTTGAATACGATGCCCTCCTCCTTCGCGTGGTGAACCTCCTCCACACGGGCGGGGAGCTCGGCCTCGCTTCGTCTGTATACAATATGTACGTCAGCGCCCAGGCGCAGCGCGGTTCTCGCGGCGTCCATGGCCACGTTTCCGCCGCCCACGACGGCCACCTTTTTGCCCGCCGCGATGGGGGTGTCATAGTCGTCGCGGAATGCCTTCATCAGGTTGCTTCTGGTCAGATACTCATTGGCGGAGAATACGCCGTTGGCGTTCTCTCCGGGGATGCCCATGAACTTGGGAAGTCCGGCGCCGAGCCCACGAACACAGCCTCAAAGCCTTCCTCGGATAAGAGCTCGTCGATGGTGACGGATTTTCCGATGATCACGTTGGTCTCAATCTTCACGCCCAGCTTTCTGACGTTGTCGATCTCACATTTTACCACGCTCTCCTTCGGGAGACGGAACTCCGGGATGCCGTAGGTCAGAACGCCGCCAGGCTCGTGAAGGGCCTCGAAAATGGTGACCTCGTAGCCCATCTTGGCCAGGTCGCCGGCGCAGGTGAGGCCTGCGGGACCGGAACCGATGACTGCGACTTTCTTTCCGTTGGTCTTCTCGGGAGCCGCCGGCACGAAGCCGTGCTCTCTGGACCAGTCGGCCACGAAGCGCTCCAGCTTTCCGATGGAGATGGGCTCTCCCTTGATGCCGCGGATACATTTGCCCTCGCACTGGCTCTCCTGCGGGCACACACGGCCGCAGACGGCGGGAAGGGCGGAGGACCTGGCGATGATCTTCGCGGCCTCCTCGATGTTTCCGGCTTCCACTTCTTTTATGAATGCAGGGATGTCGATGGCCACGGGACATCCGCTGACACATTTGGCATTCTTACACTTTAAGCAGCGGCTGGCCTCCGCGGTGGCCTCCTCCTGGTTGTAGCCGAGGCAGACCTCCTCGAAGTTGGTCGCTCTCACCTTCGGATCCTGTTCTCTTACGGGTATCTTCTTTAATACGTCCATTACTTGTCACCTCCGCAATTTCCGCAGCCGCCGTGGTGGGTCGCTCCCTCGCGAAGTCTTAAGATCGCGCGGCCCTCCTCTGTCTTATACATCTGCTGCCGTTTCATGGCCTCATCAAAGTTCACCAGATGGCCGTCGAACTCCGGTCCGTCCACACAGGCGAATTTCACCTGGTCTCCGACCGTCACGCGGCAGGCGCCGCACATGCCGGTTCCATCCACCATGATGGGGTTTAAGCTGACAATGGTCGGGATCTCCAGCTCTTTGGTGAGCTTGCAGACAAATTTCATCATGATCATCGGGCCGATGGCTACGCAGACATCGTACTTGTTGCCCTGGTTCTTCACCAGATCCTCCACCACTGCCGTGACCATGCCCTTTCTCTGGTAGGAGCCGTCGTCGGTGGTTATGTAGAGATTGCCGGCCACCGCCTTCATCTCGTCCTCAAGGATGATTAAATCCTTGTTCTTCGCGCCGACCACGACATCCACATCTATGCCGTGCTCCTTCATCCATTTCACCTGCGGATATACGGGGGCCGCGCCCACGCCGCCGGCAACGAAAAGGAACTTTTTATTCTTTAACTCATTCACGTCCTCCTTCACAAACTCAGAGGGACGTCCGAGGGGTCCCACGAAATCCTGGAATGCATCGCCGACCTTCATGGCGGACATTCTCTCCGTGGACGCTCCCACGATCTGGAACACGATGGTGATCGTGCCCTTCTCACGGTCATAGTCACAGATAGTGAGCGGGATTCTCTCTCCGATCTCGTCCATCTTGACAATGACAAATTCACCTGGTTCGCAGGCCCTGGCCACCCTCGGCGCTTCCACTTCCATCAGGAAGATCTTATCAGCCAGCTGCTCTGCTCTTAAAATCTGATACATGTCTTTCTCCCCTTTTGTTTTATTATTGTATCACTTTCCCACATCGTTATTATTCTAACATTTTCATTTTCCGTTTACAAGCCCCTGCGCAGAGTTCATTGTACTTATTTTCGCACATATTTTCTGAACTCGTAGCAGATGTCAAAATAGGTCTGCTCCTCGCTGCACTGCGCCAGCGTCCAGGCCCCGTCCGCATCCAGGTTGGGAAAATGGGTATCCGCCTGGTAGGCGTAATCGATGAAGGTCACCTGCGCCGTGTCGCACAGGGGAAGGAACTGCTCGTAGATGGTCTGCCCGCCGATGATGAAAATGTCCTCGGAGCGGTACGCTTTAAGCTCCTTTAAAAGCTCGTCCATGTTTCCGAAAACCTGTGCTCCCTTCACCCGGTACTCCGGATCGCGGCTTAAAATGATATTTGTGCGGCGGTCCAACGGCCTGCGGCCCGGAAGGCTCTCGAAGGTCTTCCGCCCCATGACCACCACTTTTCCCATGGTCTCCTGGCGGAAAAACTGCTGGTCCGCAGGAATGGTCACCAGCATCTGGCCCCGGTTGCGATGGCCCAGTTGCGGTCCACGGCGGCGATCATCTGCATCCGTTTACCTCCTCCGGGAACTGGCGGATCAGGGTCCTTAACATGCTGGCCGCATTGATGTAGAACGCGGAATCCGGCTGATCCTTCTTGTCGATGCCGGTGTGGAAGATTTTCTCCATGACGGCCAGGCGCTCCTCCTCGGTGTCATAGCTTCGTATGATCTCCAGCATTTTCTCCCTGCTCTCCTCAATATGTTTAAGAAGCAGATCCCAGAGCGCTCCCCTGTCCTTCTCGTCCACCAGGCCGTAATGGCTGAGCACCAGCTCCTTTGCCGGGATCTCCCGTACCCGTTTGATGGACTCCACGGCCTTCTTGTAATCCACGAGGAACGAAGGAATGTACTGCCCCGCGGGTGTCATGACGCCGATGGTCTCGCTTAACAGCATGATGTCGTCGATGCGGTAGGCCATGGAGCAGCGGGTGTGCCCGATGGTCTCCACCGCCAGAATCCTGTGATCGCCGACGGTCACCTCCTCGCCGTCCGCCAGCGCCACGTCCACGTGCAGATCCTCGTCCCGGTAATCTCCATCCCAATCGACGCCCGCGCCGGCCGCCGCATCATGGCTCAGGCTCCGTATGGTGGCCAGTGCAGTCGGCTTTCTTAAATCTCCTGCGCCAGCGCGGAGGCGTAGACCTTCACCTCTGGCCAGCGGGCCCGTATGTAGGGAAGCCCTGCCACATGGTCATAGTGGGAGTGGGACAAAAATACCGCGTCCAGCTCCCCGCCATCCAGGGCCTCCTCGATTTTTTTTACCATCTGCCCGGCGCAGTACGCCATCCCCGCCTCGTAGAGGATATTGGCCTGTCCCGTCACCAGAAATACGGTTCCCTTTCCGTCTCCCGTCACATCTATAAGCAAATTCATCTCCACCTTTCTTCCAGTCTGATTCACTTCCCCGCGCAGGCGGTGATTCTGCCGCGCAAAGATATTCCGATACCAGGGTCAAAAGGTCAAAAATCCGATGCAAGCTTGCTTGCAAGAGGATTTTGACCTTTTGACCCGCCAAAAACATGAATAAGCAGCCATTTTTCGTAGAAAAATGAGCGGATTATGAATGTTTTTGAGGATTGCGGGAGCACGCAGTGCGAAGCAACCCGGTATCAAAGGGGGGCAAAATACCTTTTGACCCCAACATCATGTTTCAAATATAGCATATTTTGTACGTCTTGTGGAGATATTTTCTTTGGTTTACAGAAGGCCTTCCAGCATTTCCTTCACGCTGTCCACACAGAGTCCGCAGATGGTGCCCACGCCGGTGCGTTCTTCCAGCTCCTCGTAGGTACGCACGCCGTCCTTCACCGCGTCCTCGATTTCCCCGTAGGTGATGCCCAGGCAGGCACACACAATATCTTCCCGGTTCATTCCTTCCCCTCCTTTCACTGGTTCTTCCGTTAGTATGAAGCCTGCGGTTGAAAATTATTCCTCTGTGGGGTATAATTTACAAAAATATTCATTTTGGAAAGGAATCCCGTACAATCATGATACGATTAGAACGCACTTCTGTGATGAACATTGAAAATGCCGTCCGCGGCGCGAGGAACCCCATGAACAGCTGGCACCGCATGGACAGCCATTACGACGAAAACGGGAATTATATACTGGGCCCCAACGATCTGGACCTGGCCGTGCGGCTCCGGAAGGCCGGCAGCGACCACCGCAAATTCCTGCGCCAGATTTTCGTCTCCGTGGACATCACGGCCCCGCTCTACTGGTGGAAGGAGTACGACACCTACAAGGTCTCCACGGTGGCCAACTCCACCAGCACCATGCACAAGATCCACAGCAAGCCGTTTTCCATGGACGACTTCAGCACCGACCATCTGACCGCGGACTCTCTGGCATTCATGGAGACCGTGGTGGAAAGGCTGGAGCAGGTGCGGTTAAAATACATGGAGACCAAAAGCAGGGAAGACTGGTACGATCTGATCCAGCTTCTCCCCTCCAGCTACAACCAGATGCGGACCTGCTCCTTCAACTATGAAACACTCGTCAATATTTACTATGCGAGGAAAAATCATAAACTTGCGGAATGGCATGAGTTCTGCGACTGGATTGAGACGCTTCCCTATGGGAAGGAACTGATCATCTGCCGGGAAGAGACGGCGGAAACCTGATGATTTGATCTTATGATATGGACGGGCCGCATTCTCATGCCGGCCCGGTGAAATTACTGATTCATGCTGATTCCTTCCCTTTTTGAATGCTCCGCCAATGAACGGTGCAGGCTGCGGGGGATTCTCAGCTTAAATTGGCCGGAGTAAGCTTCCAGATCATCCGGCTCGTAAATCGGAATCCCATCTTCGAGCGCCGCTTCAAGCCACGCCTTTTTTGCGTCCAACGCGTTGGCCACCGCAGATTCAACCGTCTCTCCACAGGTCACACAGCCCGGCAGATCCGGATAAGACACCACAAAGCCGCCTTCCTCTTTGTCTTCTATAATTTCCATACGATAAGACATTTCCATATAATCATTCATCGTCTTCATTGTTTACCTCCTCGCTCTCCACAATCTGTTTCACCGAATGTGAAATGACTGCTTCCGCTCCTGGGGGCATTCATCTCCTATCCGCATTCTATTTAGTGTCATATATGGTGTCAACATCTTTTATAAAATTGAATAGATTTAAGGTAAATTCCATTTGACGATATCTTACAATCCATCCTACCCTCCCCGCGCTAAAATACTCTCAGCAATTCTTGTGGAGGTATTTTCAATGACCAATGAAAACAGTACAGACAACTTAAAATGTGTCATGGTGATCGACAATCGCCTTCCCGCCGGTTTGATCGCCAACACCGCCGCCATCCTGGGTATCTCGCTGGGGCGAAACATGCCGCAGGTCGTCGGCGCCGATGTGCATGACCAGGATGGCGGCCTGCATCCCGGCATCATCGAATTTCCTGTCCCCATCCTGAAAGGCCCCCGGAGGAGATACAGGCACTCAGGAAAAACTTGGCCAGCCGGAATACGCCGGACTTTTCTTTCTCGATTTCACCGACCTGGCGCAGGGCTGCCGGACGTACGATGAGTTTGTCCGGAAAATGGCCGGCACCGCCGGGGATGAGCTGCGGGTATCTGGGAATTGCCGTGTGCGGGGATAAAAGAAAGGTCAGCCGGCTTACGGGGCATATGGGGCTGCTTAAGTAACACCAAAAAGACTGCCCTTTACGCCGCGCGCATCCCGCCCCTCCCGCATATATATAAATTATATTCTTTCTATCGGGAGCGATTCTCATGCTGGAGACCGTGATCGTTCTGACGCCCATCCACTACGTGTATCTTCTCGGCGTCATTGTCATATTAGCAGCTATGATTTTCCGCCTGGATACGCCGCCGGTCTGTATCCTTTTTTTATTTCTCCTGGGACTTTTAGGCCTGGGAACCATCACCGGCGGCATCCAGGCCGTATTTCTCTCCATCCTCTATGCAGCGAAGGAATTTATGGAGATTATCGCCACCATCGCGCTGGTGACGGCTCTGTCAAAATGCCTCTCCGAGCTGGGCAGCAGCCGCATCCTCATGGCGCCCATGACGCGGATCATGAAAAATCCTTCCATCACCTGGTGGATTCTGGGAATTTCCATGTTCATCTTCTCTCTCTTTCTGTGGCCCTCGCCGTCGGTGGCGCTGGTGGGCGCCATCATGATCCCCTTTGCCGTCCGCTCCGGCCTGCACCCGCTGATGGCGGCGGTGGCCGTCAACCTGGCGGGCCACGGCTTTGCCTTAAGCTATGACCTGATCGTGCAGGGCGCGCCGGCCATCTCCGCCAAGGCCGCCGGAATCACCGCCGGGGAAATCCTGGGCCAGGGCGGCGTGCTGTTCTGGGTCATGGGGCTTTCCACCATGCTCACCGCCTATCTCGTCCTGCGCCCGGAAATCAGCCACATGTACGCGGCGGCCTGGGAGGCAGACCGCGAAGACCAATCCGGGCCCGGCGTTCCGTCCGGTGATACCGCGCCGCCGGAAACGGCTCCGGTTCTGCCCCTGGCTCC
>BBZO01000027.1 GCA_001304875.1 Clostridia bacterium UC5.1-2E3 | reverse complement strand
TTTACGTATCTTTTATGTAAAATCTTTTTCTATTTTTCTATCTTTTATTTCTCTTCATTCCGGAAGACGATGGTGCCGGTCTCCTCGTCCATGCTGTCCACGATGGCCAGGGACTCGAGGCGGATGCCCGACGAGCGGATGATGTCTCCGCCCACCTGGAAGCCCTTCTCGATCACGATGCCGGCTCCCACCAGCTCCGCGCCGGACTCCTTTATGAGAGCCGTCAGGCCCTCCAGAGCCTTGCCGTTGGCCAGGAAATCATCGATGACCAGGACCTTGTCGCCCTTTCCCAGGAACTCCTTCGCCACGATGATGTCGTAGATTCTCCCGTGGGTGTAGGACTCCACCCGGCTGGTGTAGACCTCGCCTGCGATGTTCTTCGTCTGGGTCTTCTTGGCGAACACCACCGGCACATTGAAATACTGGGCCACGATGCACGCGATGCCGATGCCCGACGCCTCGATGGTCAGTATCTTGTTGATCTCCACGTCGGCAAAGCGCCGCTTGAACTCCTTTCCGATCTCCTTAAACAGTTCAATATCCATCTGATGGTTCAAAAAGCTGTCCACTTTCAGCACGTTGCCGGCCTTAATCTTGCCGTCCTTGCGAATCCTGTCCATCAAAAGCTGCATCCTGTGCATCCCCCTTTTTTCATTTGTCTCTTTTTATAAAATGCGTGTTCCCGCTCCGGACTATTCTGCCTCAGCTTCAGCGGCCGCGGTCGTCTCCACCACAGTCACCTCGGCGTTCTCGCAGAGGAACTCCAGCGCATTCTGCATGGCGGCCATCTTGTCCATCATGTTCTCGCCGATGACGGCCGTCAGAGAATCCACGGTCTCATCGTACATGAAAGCCACCTTCTCGCGGGCCGCGTCGTCCGCCTCGATGCCCTCGCGGGCGATGATCTCGTCGATGATCATTTCCTGCTTCACCGCATTCTCGGCGGCAATCATGAGCTTCTCCTCGTACTCCTCCTGGGTCAGCCCCATCCAGGTGAGGTATGTTTCCATATCTCCTCCCACGGACATGATCTGGCTCTCAAAGTTCGCCTTCTGCGTGGCAAATGCCGCCTCCAGATCGTCGCTTCCGCACACGATGTCGGAGGTCTCCACCAGCTGCGCCATGATCTGGTTGCTGATATAGTTCTCAATGCTCATCTCACGGATGGCCTCAAGCTCCTCGCGGATCTCCTGTCTGTACTCCTCAACGGTGGCCGATTTGTCAGAGACGCGCTTTACAAACTCGTCGTTTAACTCCGCGTCCTTCTGAACCTTCACCTCGTTGACCGTGACCTCAAACACCACGTCGCGCCGGCCAGGTCCGCGGACATGTAGTCCTCGGGGAACGTGAGGTTTAACTCCTTCTCATCTCCCGCCTTCACGCCGATGAGTCCCTCCTCGAAGCCCTCGATGAAGGAGCCGGAGCCCAGAACCAGATCGTACCCTGCGGCCTCGCCGCCGTCAAATGCCACGCCGTCCTTGTAGCCCTTAAAATCAATATTCACCGTATCGCCGTCCTCAGCGCCGCGGTCCGTCACGACCTCCTCCTCCGGGTTGGCCGCCAGGTTAAACTGGATCTGCGCCTCCACATCGGCGTCGGTGATCTCCGGAACCTCGACGATCTCCACGGACAGCCCCTTGTACTCGCCTAAGGACTTGAGCTCGCCCTCCACATATTCCGCAGTGGTCTCCGCCGCGTCGGACGCGCTGGCGGCCCCTGTCTCAGTATCAGTTTCTGCCTTCTTGGAGCAGCCCGTCGCCAGCATCAGCACGGACATACCCACAAGACCGGCTTTAAAAAATCTTCTCATAACAGTTCTCCTCATTTCATATGTCTTGCAGCGTCATTTTTACATCATACCATAACACGGCGGGAAAATCTACTGCAAAAATGCCTTATACGCTTTGTATGTATGATAGACGTCCAGCTTCGCCGTCAGCTCGAAGGGCGAGTGCATGGAGAGCACCGGGACGCCCAGATCCACGGTGTCCACGTTCATCTTCGCCACAAACTTGGCCACGGTTCCGCCGCCGCCCACGTCCACAGCCCCCAGCTCGCCGGTCTGCCAGCAGACGCCGTTCTCCTCAAACAGATCGATGACCCGCGCCATCAGCTCGGCGCTGGCGTCGTTAGTGGAAGATTTCCCCCTGGCGCCGGTGTACTTGGTGAGCACGCAGCCCCTGTTTAAATAGCTGCTGTTTCTCTCCTCCGACACCTGCGGGAACGTGGGGTCGAAGGCCGCGTTCACATCCGAGGACAGGCAGACGGAAGCCGCAAGCACCTGCTTGTAGTCCGCCCCCTCCAGCTGCGCCAGGTACTGGATGTGGTGCAGCAGGAAATCGGAGCTGAGCCCCGTATTTCCCTCGGAGCCGGTCTCCTCCTTGTCGGCAAGCACGGTCACCGTCGTGTACTCCGGATTCTCCGCCTCCAGCTCCGCCATCAGCGCGGTGTAGGCGCAGACCCGGTCGTCCTGGCCGTAGGTCCCACCATGCTGCGGTCCAGCCCTACGTCGCGGGCCTTCACCGCCGGCACCATCTCGATCTCGGCACGGATGAAATCCTTCTCCGTGATCCCATATTTTTCATATAAGAGCTTCAGAACCATCAGCTTCACCGGCTCCTTAAGCTTCTCGTCGTCTGCAAACGGCAGGGAGCCGACGATGACATTTAACTCCTCGCCCTTGATGCCCTCGGCCAGGGTTCGCTTGTTCTGCTCCGCGGCCAGATGGGGCAGCAGGTCGCTGACACAGAACACCGGATCCGCCGGATCCTCGCCAATGCAGATCTCCGCCGTCCCGCCGCCCCTCTTCATCACAACGCCGTGGAGCGCCAGCGGGGTGGCGGTCCACTGGTACTTGCGGATGCCCCCATAGTAATGGGTCTTGAACAGCGCCAGATCACTCTTCTCGTAGAGCGGGCTGGGCTTTAAATCCAGTCTGGGGGAGTCGATATGGGCTGCATTGATGCGCACGCCCTGTGCGGCCCCCTTCGTCCCGAAGGTGGTCAGAATCATGGCCTTGCCGCGGTTGTTCACGTAGACCTTATCGCCGGCCTTATACTGTGCCTGCGGGTCAAACGCCCGGTATCCGGCGGCCTCGATGAGCTTCACGGTCTCGCGCACGAACTCCCGCTCCGTCTTCGCCCGGTCCAGAAAACGCTTGTATCCCTCGCAGAATGCGGCTGCCTCCTCAAACTGCTCCGGCGTTTTTTCAGCAATATTAGGCGCCTCCCAGGTCAGCTTCTCCTGGAGCTCCTTTCCCGATAACTGCGATAAATCATTCATCGTATCATTCTCCTTTGCAATCTCTTATAACATATCACTATCCAGCACGATTGTAAATGGGCCATCATTTACCAGAGCCACCTTCATGTCGGCGCCGAACTCGCCGTGCTCCACCTTCTCCACGCGGGTTTTGCAGCGCTCGATGACGTACTCATAGAGCCGGTTGGCCAGCTCCGGGGCACCGGCGTAGATAAAGCTGGGGCGATTGCCCTTTTTGCAGTCGGCGTAGAGCGTGAACTGGCTCACCACCAGCAGCTCGCCCTTCACATCGGCCAGGGAGAGGTTCGTCTTTCCCTGTTCATCCTCAAAAATCCTCAGCTTGCATATCTTATCCACCATCTTGTCCGCCACGGCCTCGGTGTCCGTCTGGGAGACGCCCACCAGAAGCAGGAATCCCTTTCCGATCTCGCCGATCACCTGGCCATCCACGGTCACGCTGGCGTTCTTCACTCTCTGAATCACAATCTTCATCCTGTACCTCTCACCTTTCTCTTTTTCTTTTTCACAACGTATCACATCCAGCTGCGTCCTGCCATCTTCCGCTGCACTCTGCCGCGCACGGCCGCACGCCCCGGCTCTTACCGCAGCATCATCAGAAGCTTCTCCAGAAACTCCGTGCCCTCGTCCATCTCGTAGAGCACCTCCCTGGCGTACACCGGGTAATCGGTGATGACGTTGTCCACGCCCAGCTGCCGCATCCGGCGCAGCTCCGGCTTGGAATTGACGGTCCACGCGTGCACCGCCTTGCCTTCCCCGTGCACGGCGTCCACCAGGCGCGCGCTTAAGGACGTGGAGAGCATACTGATAAAATCCACATACTCTTCTTTATAATAATCCCCGTAGGCCGCCGAGACAATATAGCCCGTGCGGATCTCCGGGTTCGCCTCCTTCACCCGGCGCAGGTACCTGAGGCTGGTGCTGGTGATGACGCACTGTTCCAGCATGTCGTTCTCCTCGACGAGCGCAGCCACCCGCTCCGGGAGATCGGAGCCGTCCCCCAGGGATTTTAATTCGATATTCATAAAAATGCGTCCTTTACAGAACTCCACGGCCTCCTGAAGCGTCGGGACCTGCTCTCCGGCGTACTCTTTGGAAAACCAGGAACCCGCGTCCAGCTGGGCCAGCTCCGCATAGTCCAAATCTGCCAGCCGCCCGTTTCTCCCGGTGGTGCGCCTGAGGCTGCTGTCGTGGGCCAGAACCAGCACCCCGTCCCGCGTCTCCTGCACGTCCACCTCCACGCTGTCCGCCATCTGCTCCACCGCGGTCTCAAGAGCCGCCATGGTATTCTCCGGCGCGTCCTTGGAGCTGCCCCGGTGGGCGGTGACGGCAATCTCCGACCAGCCGCCGTCGTCCATGGAGAGACCGTTTCTGAAGGCGTCCCAGGCCAGGGTCATGCAGAGCCCCGTCACCACGGCCAGGCCGCCCAGAAGATATTTCCGGTTCAGCAGCCGGCCGGTGGGAAAATCAAACTCCCAGGCATTCTGCCGCTCCCTGGCCGTCCGCCTGTGGTAAATCACCGTCAGCGCGCCGTAATTTCCCATCATGGCCAGGGCGCTTCCCACCCAGATGGAGGCCAGCACCAGATTTCTCTTGAGCTTCAGAAGAAGCACCAGCTCCAGCCCGCGGTCCACGAACACCACGGCGAACACGGCCGCGATGACCACCGACAGAAAATAAAACGCCGCGGTCAGAAGCGCCGCCAGCAGATTCACACTCACCAGCATGGCCAGCGTCCTGAGCGGACGCTTCCGGTAGAGCTCAAAGCTTCTCTCCATCCCATCGAAAAAATTTTTCTGTTCCACCATGCAGGTGAACACGATAAACGTCGAGGGAACCGCCGCCAGCACAAGCGCGAAAATCACTGCTGCCAGCGCAAGCTGGGCCCTGGGCTCGTGCGCCATGCCGTCCAGCACAAAATTAAGCGGCTTAATCTGCCGCACCAGCTGAACAATCATAAACGCATTGATAAACAGGCCATGAACAGATACCGCCAGCAGAAGGCCGATGTTTTTCCGCCGCAGCTCAGCCGCAAGCCGCAGGAATCCGCCGAGCAATACCCTGAGCGCCCCTTCCCGCCGGTAGTAAGCGGACGCCTGGAACACCTCCAGAAGGCAGGCCGCCTCCAGGGAGGTCAGAAGCACCGCGAACACCGCCATCCCCAGAAGCACCAGGATCGTCCCCGGATGCAGGAGAAAGCCGGCCAGGTTTCCCACAGTCACATAGCTGTAGCCCGAAAGTCTGAGCGCCAGCGCCGCCGCCCGGTCCGCGCTCCAGAGCATCAGCGGAAAGACCAGCGCCCGGTATAAAAGCTCGAACGCCAGGACATTTCCCATATTCAGTTTTATCATCCTGAACGTATATCTGTAAAATCTCGTCATCGTACCTTACATACCAAAAGGAGTGCCGCCAAAAACGGCACTCCATGCTTTAATTTTCCGCGGCCTCCTGAAGCGCCTGGTTTAATGAGTACATCTTCGCGTCCAGCATATCCACCACGTCGGCGCAGGCCTTAAGCTCCGCCTCCAGATAATCCGGGGCGTTGCCTCATATTTGTAATAGAGCTTGTGCTCCAGACTCGCCCAGAAATCCATGGCGACCGTGCGGATCTGGATCTCCACCTTGGTCTCCACCGGCCCGTCTGTCAGATAGATGGGAATGGTCACCACCATGTGATAGCTCTTGTAGCCGTTGGGCTTCGGGTACTTGATGTAGTCCTTGATGTTCAGCACCGTCACATCGCTCTGCTTCGCGATCATATCCGCAATCTGGTAGATGTCGGACGTGAAGGAGCAGATGATGCGGATGCCGGCAATGTCATTCAGATACTCGATCATGTTCTCAATGGAAACTTCCCTGCCGTCGCTCTTTAACTTCTTAACGATGCTCTCCGGCGTCTTAAGCCGCGACTTGACGTGCTCGATGGGATTATAGTTGTAGACATGGACAAACTCGTTGTTCAGTATCTCAATCTTTGTGTTGATGGCACTCAGAGCCGACTTGTATAGGAACATGACGGACTTCCACTGATCCACCTGATCGTAGCTTTTGGGGATATTCAACTCCTTATCCCTCCCCTGTCATTTACTGCTTTAATTCAGTTTGATTCCCTTTAAGAGAGCGCCGAGACCGGTGGTCGCAGCTCCCGTCTCCTTGTAATCAAACACCTCCGTCTCGGTCTCCGGCTCCTCCGCCAGATCCTTCATGCTGAGGCTTATCTTGTTGTTCTCCGTGGAATGATCTTCACGGTGACCTTCTGGCCCTCCTTGAGCACCACGCTGGGGTGCTTGATGCGCTGCTTGCTGATGCGGGACACGTGAAGCAGACCGGAAAGGCCGTTCTCCAGCTCGATAAATGCTCCGTAGGGCATGATGGAATCCACGGTGCCCTCCATGACAGCGCCCACCTCGCACTTGGCGATGCGCGCGTTCTTCTCCTCTTTCCTCTTCTGTCTCGCCACCTCGCGGCCGGAGAGCACCAGTTTTTGTGCTCCTTGTCGGCGGTGATGACGGTCACGCCGATGGTCTTGCCATTGAAGGTCTCCAGATCCTCCACATATCCGTCGGACAGCTTGGATGCCGGGATAAACCCGCGGATGCCGTCCACGTATGCCACCACGCCGCTCTTCACGACCTCGGCGATCTTCACCTCCAGAACCGTGCGCTCCTCCATCATGCGCTCTAACTTCTCCCAGGCGGACTCCTCCTTCGCCTGCTTTAAGGACAGAAGGATGTTGCCCTCGCCGTCGTCGGTCTTCACCACCGTGGCGGTGATCTCGTCGCCCACGTGATACTCCTCTTTCAGGCTGTAATCCGGGTCGGCGTTGATGTCCTCTTTGAGGATGATTCCCTCCGCGTAATATTTGAGGTCCACAACGATCTTCTCGTCTGTCACGTCGATAATGACGCCTGTCAGATTGTCGCCCGTGCGGACCTTCTTAAAGGACGCCTCCAGCTCGGCGGCGTAATCCTCCATCGTCTCTACTTTTGTCTCCTCTGCCATAATACGTTTCCTCCTTTATGCATTTATTACTATTTAACCATATCCTACCTAATATTTCTATACCTTTTTATAAAAAATATTCCCTATTTTCTCCGTTTTCTCTTTTCCTCATACATTCTCTCGTCCGCCAGGCTCATTAACTGGCTGTGTAAAGCTTTTAAGTGGAACCCGTAGTTGAAAGAAAGCAGCCGTACAACCAGGATCCTGTCTTTTTCTAATCATATCACAATCCAATCATTTCGTCATCCCGGCCCGGCCTATTATTCGATATAAGCATGATCATTTCCACATACGAATCATAGCCCTTCTCAATGTTTAAGACAAACATTTTTCCTTCCCATACCATAAGATAACAATTATATTCTTCAATATCGGTTCCCGGACAGTAATAAACCGTGCGCCCCCCGATTTCTTCTTCGGAGAAAGCATCTGAATTATTATCGATAATATACTGCATACTCCCTTCCCCATCTGAATAGTTATAGGTCGCCAGATTCACTTTAAACCTGTCCTCTCCTACCTCACATTCATACGTCACCGAGGCATACACCTCTCCAACCGTAACTCCTGTGTCCTCCACATACAGCTGCATACCTGCGTTTGCATCCGCAGCAATATTTTTCTGTCTGGTTTTATTTCCCAATACAAACATAGTTTCATTGGAATCTTCTAAAAATTCCTCCACAGAATCATATTCCGTGTTGGCTTCATAGGCATGTTCTTCAAAAGTCTCAGATGTATCCCCCGCATTCTGGCAGGCAGTGAGAAGCATACAAGAAACGAAAAGGCACAGTCCTCTTTTTCTCACCCGTACCCCTCCTTCCCCAATTAAAAAGCGCAGGAGTCTGCCCTTCTCTATTAAAGAACAGATCTCCTGCGCATATTAGCGCTGCAATTACAGCCCCATAGCCTCTTTCACCTTGGAAATGATGTGAAGGCCGATGTCCTTGGAAGCATCCACGGACTGAGCGCCGATGTGCGGGGAAACGATGAAGTTGTCGCACTCGAACAGCGGGCTTGCGAAGGTGTCGTTGCCGGTTAAGCCGCTGCCAGCCAGCTCGTTCTCCATAACGTCGGTGGCGTAGCCTCCGATCTTGCCGGCCTTAAGAGCCTCGTACATATCCTTCTCGTTCACGATGCCGCCGCGGCTCATGTTGAGAACCACTGCGTCGTCCTTCATGCCCTCGAGGGATTTCGCGTTGAACAGGTTCTTGGTCTCGTCGGTCAGCGGAACATGGATGGAAACGAAATCGGAAACCTTTAACAGCTCCTCAACGCCCATACCAACTGCGTTCTCCTTCTCAAAGTCCTCGGGCTTTAAGTAGGGATCGTATGCGACGATGTTCATGCCGAAGGCGCGTCCCAGCTCACCCACGCGGCGTCCGATACGGCCGAAGCCCATCACGCCCAGGGTCTTGCCGCGAAGCTCACGGCCAACGAATTTGTACTTGTCCCACTCGTGTTTTACCTTAACATCGTAGTTGGCGGTCATGGTTCCGCGGGAAATGTCAAGCATCTTGGAGATCGTGAGCTCTGCCACTGCGTTTGCGTTGAGGCCCGGAGCGTTGAAGATCTGGATGCCCTTCTCCTTTGCGTACTCCATATCGATGTGGTTTAATCCAACGGAGCATACGCCGATTACCTTAAGGTTCTTGGCGGCATCCAGGATCTCCTTGTCGATCTTCGGATCCACACGCATGATCAGCACGTCAACGTCGGCGATCTCAGCTAAGAGCTGCTCCTTGGTGGACGGCAGGTTCGCTGCAGTCTTCACGTTCATGGATTTGCCAAGCTCCTCGGCGATACCAGCGTACACTTTGTCGATGATAAGACAATTCATAATAATTACTCCTTTCACACTCGCGCATTTCGCGCCTTATCAACAAGGGCTGCTGCTTAAGAATACACTTAATGCAGCAGCCCTGCTTTGTCAGATAACTACATTATGTAATTGTGTTTCAAATTACCAGCAGATACCCTGAGCCATCATAGCGTCTGCAACCTTCTGGAAGCCAACGATGTTAGCGCCTGCAACCAGGTTGTAGCCTAAGCCGTACTTCTCAGCAGCTGCTGCGGAACCGTCATGGATACCGGTCATGATCTGATGTAACTTGGTGTCAACTTCCTCTGCTGTCCAGGAGTATCTCTCGCTGTTCTGGCTCATCTCGAGACCGGAAACAAGAACGCCGCCTGCGTTAACAGCCTTGGAAGGAGCTACTACCATGTTCGGCTGCTCCATAAGGTACTTCAGAGCCTCGTTGGTGGTGGGCATGTTAGCTACCTCGATGTAGTACTTGATGCCGTTGGCAACGATCTTCTTAGCCTGCTCCATGTCAACATCATTCTGGGTTGCGCAAGGCATAACGATGTCAACCTTCTGGCCCCACGGCTTCTCGCCCGGGAAGAACTGTACGCCGAACTTGTCTGCGTAGTCCTGAACTTTGTTGCGGCCGGATGCTCTCATCTCAAGCATGTAGTTGATCTTCTCCTCGGTTACAACGCCGTCCGGATCGTAGATGTATCCGTCAGGACCGGAAAGAGTAACGGCCTTAGCGCCTAACTCTGCTAACTTCTTAGCAGCGCCCCATGCAACGTTACCGAAACCGGCAAGTGCAACGGTCTTGCCTGCAAGAGTATCATTCTCATGCTTCATAACAGCTTCTACATAGTAAACTGCGCCGTAACCGGTAGCCTCGGGACGGATTAAGGAACCGCCGAAGGACATTCCCTTACCGGTGATGGTGCCGTTCTCGAACGCGCCTCTGATCTTTCTGTACTGGCCGTACATGTAGCCGATCTCACGAGCGCCAACACCCAGGTCACCAGCCGGGATATCAACGTCGGGACCAATGTGACGGTATAACTCGGTCATAAAGGACTGGCAGAATCTCATAACCTCAGCATCGCTCTTACCGTTCGGATCGAAATCGGAACCGCCCTTAGCGCCGCCCATCGGAAGGGTGGTAAGGCTGTTTTTGAAAGTCTGCTCGAAGCCTAAGAACTTCATGATAGAAAGGTTTACGGAAGGAGCAAAACGTAAGCCGCCCTTGTACGGTCCAATCGCGCCGTTGAACTGTACGCGGTAGCCGCGGTTTACATGCACCTGACCCTCATCGTCAACCCACGGTACACGGAACTCGATGGTTCTCTCCGGCTCTACCATTCTCTCAAGCAGAGCAACCTTCTCGTACTCCGGATGTGCGTCTACAACCGGGCCAAGAGAGGATAATACTTCCTCAGCGGTCTGAAGGAACTCCGGCTCGTTGGCGTTCTTCTCTTTGAGTTCTGCAAGAACTCTGTCAACATACTTGCTCATTGTAAAAATACCTCCTACATATTGTTATGTATTCCGGCATTTATAGGAACGCCGGAACCCGTTAATAAAAACCTACTAAAAATTTTGATAATTTTTAATCTTTTTGTAGATTTCTACCATCTATCCATATTATAGCTCATATTGGACATATTATCAAATAGATAACCCCTTATAATTGATATAAGTTTTTGTTTATATTACCCAAGGAAGTTGATAAATATTGTCAAAATACTTGCGTTGCAGAAGTCGATGAACAGGCTCCCTACTAACGGCACAACCATGAACGCGGTGGGCGCCGGGCCGTACTGGCCGGTAACCGCCTGCATGTTGGCCATGGCGTTGGGGGTAGCTCCCATACCGAATCCGCAGAAACCGGTGGTCATAACTGCTGCATCGTATGTCTTGCCGAGCACCGGGAATACCACGTAGCTGGCAAAGAAGAACATGAGCACGGTCTGGGCCAGCAGCATGACAACCATGGGGATCGCCAGCTCAGCCAGCTGCCACAGCTTCATGTCGATCATGCAAGGCCAAGGAATACGGACAGGGAAGCGCCGCCGATGGTGCCGATCTCGGCCATGGGAAGCTCCTTGTGCTGCACGTCCATGATATTTCTGATCACCGCGCCCACTAACATTGCTCCGATGTAGAACGGGAACGTGATGTTGACGCCGAGCACGGAATTGCAGAATGCGATCAGGCCGGCGGATACGATGGTACCGAGGCCGATGGCGATGATGAGGTAGAGAAGGCCCGGAAGCACTCTGTCGGACTTGATTTCCTCCTCGTCGTCTGTGCTCTGTGCCTCAGCAGCAGCACCTGCTGCGGCCATGTTGCCTAAATTGTACTTTTTGATCTTTGCGTAAGCGATGGGGCCGCCGATGGCACAGCCAGCCACCAGACCGAAGGTCGCGGAAGCGATGGCCACCACGTTGGCGTTGGCAACGCCTAAGTCCTCAAGAAGAGGTCCGAAGGAACCGGCTGTTCCGTGTCCGCCCACCATGGGGATGGAACCGGTCGCCAGACCCAGTCTCGGATCCAGATCGAACACAGTCGCAAGGCCTGCGCCCAGGACGTTCTGCAGGATAACCATAACCACTGCCAGGGCCAGGAACACGATGGTCTGGATGCCGCCCTTCTTCAGCATCTTAAAGCTGGCGGTGTAACCGACGCTGCAGAAGAACGCAACCATAAACACATTCTTAAGCGTCATATCCGCCTCAACTTCCAGGATTCCCGCACTTCTCACAGCCAGATGAATCAGCGCGTAGAGAAGTCCTCCCACCACGGGAGCCGGAATACAGTATCTGCGCAGAAGCGCGATGCGGTCCACAAGGATTTTTCCGATCACGAACACAAGGGCCGCAACTGCTGTTGCCTGATACATGTCAAGCGAAATAATACTCATAACTTATACCTCCGTAAGATTTTTTAGTGGGCTCATTATCCCACCTGCAATACAAAATCCTACCAGAAGCATCAGAAAACGTCAAATAATTTTTAACGTTTTTTTAACATCTTCTTACAATTCGTGTTCAGCAGCCACGGTCAGGCTGTCGATAAACTTCTTAATGCTTATCTTTCCGCCGTATTTTCTCTTGCCGCGAATGAAGTCCATCTCCGCCCGGATCTCCTCGAAGGGGAACAGCGTGCCCGAGTAGGTGGAGAAGGTCTCGTTCATGAAATCCTCGATCCCCAGATGGGCCAGATTGGACATGCCCACGCCGATGGCGCGGCGGATCCTCTGCTCCATGTTCTTCGGATTGTCGCTTAAAATCTCGCAGAGCTGGCCGATGCTGATCTGGGAGATGGGCATCTGGTTCTCATGGAGGTAGTCGCAGATCTTTAAGATATCGGCGCAGCCCTTTTCCCCGGACATTCCCAGCTGGTTTAATATGTACTGCTGCTTTCTGAGCGGCGTCCGCTCCTTCGCCGGCTTCTTCGGCTCCGCTGAGGCCGTGGCCATCTCCGCCATGAACATATTCTTTAAATTATTTAACGTCTTTTCATTGCGCACCTGCCGGGAGGCGTTCTCGATCACCGACTTGACCTCGATAATATTGATGGGCTTGTTGATGAAGAAATCCACGCCGGCGCTGTATGCCTTGCCGATCATTTCCTTCGAGGACACCTGGGAGATCATGATGCATTTGGCCGTGCTCCCCGCCTCCCGGAGCCTGGAGACGAACTCGATGCCGTCCTGCCCCCGGCATCAGAAAGTCCACCAGGATAATGTCGGGGGACAGCGCCAGAACCTCCTCCATGTCGGGCTCGCCGCCGCCGGAATCGCCGCAGACCTTGCCCAGATCATGGGATTCGATGATGTCCTCCAGTATATTGATGATCGAAATGTCATCCTCTACAATGTATATTTCCATTCCTATTCTCCTTCCAGCGCGTCTGCGGGTATGACAATCAGAAATCTCGTTCCCCTGCCAACCTGCGACTCCACGTCGATAGATCCGCCGAAATGCTCCTCCACCGCCATCTTCACACCGCTCAGTCCCACGCCGCGGTAGATGTTGCCGGTCTTATAGTCGAATTTCGTCGAGTAGCCCATCTGGAAAATGTGGGGCAGGTGGCGTTCGGATATTCCGGGACCGTCGTCGGTCACCTCGAACTGGTACTTTCCGTCTTTCATGTACTCCCGGATGCGGATGATCCCCTGCTTCTTTGAGGATTCGATGGCCTCGATGGCATTATTGACCAGATTCTTTAAAATCGCCATCAGCATGTAATGGTCCTTCGTAGTAAAATCGTCGCCGCATATAAAATCCAGTGTCACCGAGAGCTCGCGCCCCTTCAGGCCCTGATACGTGGAATCCTTAAGAATCTTGAAGAGGTCCTGCAGGCTCATGCGCTCCCCGCCCTCCGCGCCGATCTCATTCTCAATTCCCTGCATGATGCGCAGGTAATCCTTTTTATTTCATGTACATCCCGGGCAATGGCGAGGGACATCCGCTTCGTCTCCTCCGGCACCCCGAGCTCCGAGAGCTTCTCGTAGACCGGTAAGCGTTGCTCATCACCGACTCGATCTCCTCGGAATTTTTCTTCATGAAATAGACCTCGTTCTTGAGGCTGGTCGTCATCAGAAACAGTCTCTGATAACGGTTCTCATGCTCCTCCTTCGTCAGCAGGATGCGGTAGTGCTTCTCCCCCATAAATATGACGCTGGCAAGTCCCGTCCTGGCCAGCGCGATGACCGCCAGCACCGGAAATCCATCCAGGGAGGTTCCGGTAAGCTGCAGGAGGGACTGGAGCATGATCTCGAAAATATTGGAAGCCAGATCACAGATGAACACGCTGATAAACAGCCGGTTAAGCGGCACCGTGTAGCGGTCCTTCACAAGCCATCCGAACAGCATCGCATAAAACAGATAGAACAGCGCGCCGTGAATGGCCTCCCTGGCCGCGTGGACGATGCCCTGATCCGCCCCCAGATAAATCACGAAACGCAGGATAAACACGGTGATTCCTGTGACCACGCCCAGCTTCAGACACTTCTGGTCCTTTCCCATGGTCATCAGAAGCACCGGAAACAGAATGACCGCCGCCGATACCCTGAAGCCTTCCAACAGGATATTAAAGTAAAATTGTGATGTGATGGCAACGATAATTCCAATCAGAAGAATGCGTTTCCACGGTTTCATTGTCGTTATTACCTCTCCAAAAAGTCTCTCACGCGGGCGGAAAACGTGAGCGCCCGCTCCCGGATGCCGGGCAGCGTCAAAATCTCCCCGGCGTTGTTGGCCGTCTCCATCATGGCAAACTGACCCGGCAGGAAAAATGTCTTATTCATGTTGAGAGCAGAAATCACCTGCTCCGCGATGATATCACTGCCGGAATACCCGGACACCACCAGCGCGAACACCGCCTTCTCATAGAAACGGTAGGTCCTGAAAAGGGCCGTCAGACGGTTGATGAACGCGGTTAAGTTGGCGGACAGCGCGTCGTTGTAGTTGGGGCATAAAAGCAGCACCGCGTCGGCCTTTCTGACCGCCGGGTAGACGTCGTCCACCATGACGCCCCCGTAGAAGCAGCTCCCCTGCTCCCCGAAGTGCAGGCAGGTGCTGTAGGGGCATCCCGAACAGTCGGAGAGCGTGCCGTTTCTTAACCCGATCTCCGTGATATCGATGCCCTGAAGCCCCTCCCGCACCAGTTTCCACAGTTCGTAGGTGTTGGAGGTGCGGTGACTGGACGCGTGCAGCACCAGGAGATTGGGGTTCTCCTTCACCGCGCTGGTAAAATCCATCACCTGGTCCGCCAGGATCCTGCGCTCAAATCGTAGGCCTTTCTCACGTCCACGCCCATGTTGGACGCGACGATCCGGAAATTGCCCAGACCACCGGTCCCCTCCACCAGGGGACGGCCGACGAAGGCGGCCCCGGCGCAGTTGGCCGTGAACACCAGCTCCTTGGCTGTGCTCTTGGTGTAGAGATCATTTGCCCCGTCCACCAGCACGCCGGCCACGCAGCCCTCGAAGGCGCCGGGGTGTGAGCGCATCCAGCGCAGCATCTTCTGGTACTCCAGATTGACGCCAGTGTCCCCCACATCCACGGCAAACAGGATTCTCCGGTCTTTTATGGGGCGGAGCCGGTCTGCCTTCTCTATTATCTCATAGATACGGCCCGCCAGCGCGTAGTCGATGACCTGCGCAAGGCGCTCTCCCGGCGCCGCGCCCTTCTCCACCGGACGTATCACGATCATGTGTTTCTGACCGCCGGCCATGTTCCCTCCCCCTTTATTTTAGACAATCGCCTTTAAGTTATCCTGTGCCAGCACAATGCGCTCGTAGAGCTTCTCCGGCAGAGGAAGAATCTCCGTCTCCAGGCCCCAGGGCGTGTAGCGGTTCTTGACGCCCATATAGATGCCGCCCAAGAACACGGAACCGCAGTGCCACTCGCCGCGAAGGGTCAGAATCAGGGAGATGGCTCCCGACGAGAACGCCGGCGCCACGAAGGGCTTGAAGCCCAGCGCCCGCATCTTTAAGTTGGCCGTGACCACCAGCTCTGTCAGCTCCTTCGACAGCTCGTCATTATAGTGTTCAATGGAGTCCGCCACCACCAGATCCTGGCCGTGGGGGCCGAAGGCGCGGCCCTCGGTGAGGAACTGGGTGAAGCGGTCATCTCTCTTTGCATAGTAGGCTGCGCGGGCGTTCATCACGCCCAGGCCGTAGCCCTGCACCTGCTCGGGGCGCAGGCCCAGGCCGTCAAACTCTCCGGCCTCGTTCTTATTGCTCTCCAGGTACGCGGTCTTCGCTAACGGATCCACCGGGTCGGAGACCACGGCGAAGAGCCCTTTGAAATTCTCTCTCCTGGCCTGTCTGGCGTAGCCCGCCACGATGGCCGAGTTGGCCTCGAACTGGTACATTCTCACGTCCTTCACGCCGGAACCCACCGGCGGGATGCCCTTGGAGGCCACGAAAATAAACATGTCGCACTTGAACAGGTCCTCCGGCTTTACGATGTCCACCTCCGGCAGCGCATCGTAGGCCCAGGGGTAGGCGATCTGGTTTTCCTCGAACTCCCAGCGGGCCGTCACCTGGTCGGAGATATCACAGATCCCGATGGACCCGATCACATCGCCGCCCAGCAGGTGAAGCCCCGTAAGCAGGTTGCTCCCCACATCGCCGATGGCCAGAAGGTGCACTCTCTTTTTCTTTTTGTCCGGCTTCTCCTCCAGAATCTCCTCGAACCGGGGATGCAGGCGGTTGACCGCCCTCACCTTCCCCTCGCCGATCAGCTTCTGCACCAGGCTGTCCTCGCGGACGTCGCCAGGAGATTCTTGTTGAGCCAGGAGACGTCCTCCTTCTCCTGATGCATGAGGGCGGCGTCGTTTACCTTAAAGGAGGCGCGGCCCTCGCCGGGCTCCCTGGCAAACAGCCATATAAGCTCTTTCGCGCTCTCCGGGCAGGAGACGGCCTCGTAGGGAAGCCCCTCCTCCAGGGAACAGCACAGGTGTCCGTTTACTCTATAATAATACATGGGTATCTCTCCTCTCCTACTGTCTAAAATCTCACTGAACCAGCATCTGCCAGGTCCGGTACAGCATCTGGAGATCATTTTCCAGATAGACGGACGCGGCCAGGTTCGGGTCGTAGTTTACGCACTCTCCCTTGTCCGGGCAGAGCGGCAGGATCACCGCCTCGGAGAGACGGCTGAGTGTTAAGTTTCTCGCAAAATGGGCCCGGTACTCGGACTCCAGCGTCATCAGGATGTTTCTGGCATTCCGGATGCAGCAGGCCGAGAACTCGAAAAGCGCCTCCCTGGTACAGCCCTCCAGCGGCGGGGTCGTATAGGGAGAATCATGTTGATGGATGGCATGAGGCCCGCCACCTTCATGGTGTCGCGGCGCACCGTGTCGCCTCCGATGAACGGGTACAGCGTGGACTCCACAAACCAGTGTCTCAAGTTGGGGATGGAGTAGACGCTCTCCGCGCTCAGTCCCATGTTCGCCACCTTGTCGCGGCCGTAGCCGGAAATCATTCCCAGAAGAACCTTCCCTACGGTCACGCCCTCTTCCTTAAAGAGCGGCTCCAGCGCCTCCAGACGGCCGCCGCCGTGCAGCAGGTCGTCCACCAGGATGATGGGCCGGCCGAAGGATTTGATGGCCCGTACCTGGCTCTTTAACGGCGAGTAGTACGGGAACTGCTCGATGACGGAGCTCCTTAAGTCCGGCTCGTATACCTTATCCGTGTGGAGCGTCTTGGTCACGGTGTTGGGAACCACCTTGCCGCGCAGGATCTTACCGAAGGGCACGCACATGTACTCGCCCAGCGTCCTGGGCGTCACCGGCTCCCTGGGCACCCCGTTGAGCGCCGTAATCTTATCCACCAGCCTGTGGTAGATGACGCCGGCGGACAGGGAGAGCACCAGCTGTCCCGGGTAGAGCTTCGTCATGGTCATCTGCAGCTCTCTGTGCGCTGCGGCGATGGCCTTAAGTACCTGCGGATTGCTGGAGAACGGCTCCTTCACCGTGGTCTCCAGATTCTGCATCAGCACCAGAGGCGCGTGCATGTCTACAATGTACAGCGGGGACCGTCTGTCCACCCCGGGAGCCAGCGTGAAGCCCTGCCGCTCGATGGCGGAGAGCGCCGCCTTGGAGCAGCTTCCCAGATGGGGATAGAACAGCCCGTATGCACAGTTATAGTCGAAGGACCGGGCGATGGTCTCGGTGAGCAGCAGCTGCTCCGCATCGTCGATAGCCGGATCCCTGGCCACGTAGATGCCGGAAATCAGCAGAATCTGCCCGTGGGTATGCTGGCGCACCAGCGCCGCCAGCTCGATATTTCCCAGCACGCCGTAGAGCTGCTGCGGGGTGATATAGCGGTTGGCCGCAAAACCCACCAGGCGTCCGCCGGCCGTGGTGTTTCTTATGAGATACAGGGAGTCCCCCGCCTTCCGCACGGCCTCCACCACGGCCCCGCCGCCCTCGTCCGCGTACAGCACGGAGCGCCGGATTTCCTCGTAGACGCATCGTCCGGATGTTCCACGTACTCGAAGGCGATGGCCCGGGCGCGGATGATCGGCTTGTACTCCGGCTCGCGCAGGTAGAGGCTGTTGTGGTAGATGAACTCCTGCACCAGCGGATCGATGAGGTTGGAAATATCCCGGTTCAGATCGATGTTCTCGCGGATCTTCGTGGAACTTATGTCCTCCAAATGGGCCGGCAGCTCCAGCTCGATCACCTTGCCGGTGATGCCCTCAATGACGGCCCGGCTGGCGTCGCTGGCCGCACTCCTGTCGCCCGCCCGTCTGAATATAATGTGGTTCATGGACTGGATGGAGCCGGCCGCCGGCGCCGCCTTGTAGGAGGAGGCGTTGGCCACCACGTCGGTGCCCACCACCACGTAGACCTCTTTTCCAGGGAACACGGACAAAAGCCGCTTTAAATCCGGCGGATTGGCGATATTCACCGGGATGTCATCCGGGAAATGTGCACGTGGAACTCGTCGGCCACGGACATGCTCACGATCTGACGCCGGATCAGATGAGGCTGCGCCTTCTTGGACCAGGAAAACTCGTCCACAGCCAGGTAGACCTCGTAGCCCATATCGCGGATGGCCTGCACGATGCCCTTGTGGGACAGGGTGAAGGGGTCGAAGGTTCCGGGGAAGAACGCCACCTTATTCCGGGTCTCCGTGACCACCTCGCCCACTGTCAGGCGGTAGGCCGTGATGAAACGGCTGATATGGGACAGGGCCGACGCCCGGTAAAATCCGGTCAGCTCATCCTCTTTATATTCATTGATAAGGAATAAAAATTTCTTAAAGCAGAGCCCGAAGATGCGGCTCTTGTGCTCCATGCCCAGCCTTGCGGAGCCGAACACGGTCTGGCCGATAACCAAAAGGGCCTCCTGCCGCACGGTCTGCCGGTGGTTGGCGAGGCCGCTGAGGAGCATTCCGAGAAGCCGCTGGCTGCGCCTCTCTGCCGCTCCCTCCGGCTCGGGGAACCGCTCCGGGTAGGCCGGATAGCACTCCACCAGAATGCCGATGGTGTCCAGGGCAACCGACACGATGCGGTCGTTTCCGCTGGCCAGCATGGCCTTTAAGTGGGCGATGACCTCGTCAAGCTGCTCCGGCGGCAGCCACAGGGCCACCTCGCCCAGATAGGTGGGAATATATTTTGAGAACTCGTACTCTCCCACCTCCAGGCCCTTCACCAGCTCGATGGCGATCTCATTTCTCTGATCGGGCTTTAAAAGCTTTATGAGCTTAAGAAGCGCCCGCCCCGCCTCGTGGCGCACCGCCACGCGCTCGCTGACCTTTATGAGGTTCGAGAAATGCGCCGCGATGTGGAGGATATGGTCGTAGATCCCGTGATCCACCTGATCCACCAGAAGCTTTATGTTCACGGCCTTGATGACCCAGGGGGTCGAGGCCTTTAAGTTGTCCAGGAAAATGTCGGACACCACGTCCCGGCCGTACAGCACGGCCTGCTGCGCTGTGGTGTCGCAGCCCAGGTTCGTGAGCACGCGGTACTGTAAAAATACCAGCGTGATGTCGTCGCCCGCGTCCATCTCCTTCACCAGCCGCCCGATCTCCGCGCAGTAGGGGTGCGTCTGCGTGTAGGCGGTGAAGAGCTTGAAGGCGCGGCCCGCCGCGATGAACAGCTCGTGCTCCGGAGACTGGAAATAGTAAGCCACGAACCGGCCCAGCATCTCCATCTCCTCGTCGGTCAGAAGCTCAAAGGCACATAGTGGATGGCGTCCAGGATGGCGAAGGCCGATATCTCGTCCAGCGTGCCCGGCTTCTCCATCCAGTTTAAGTAGGATTTTAAAAATCCTTTCCTGTCGGCCGGGCTGGAATCCCGGAGCACGCCGCTTAAGGCCAGCTTGAGCGTGTACGCGATCCTGGTCTTCTGCTGGGTCGTCAGCTTGTGGTCGGGGCAGATGATTTTCTTTAGATAGTCCTCCCACAGGGCCAGCACCTTCTGCTCCGCCACGTCGGGCATATCGGCCGGGCGCTCCTTCTTATAGCCGGCATTGAACCGGGCGATGATGCTTCCCATCATCTCCGCCGCCTTGCGCCGGATATCCCCCTCGCGGTGCATCAAAAGCTCGTAGAGGAAGCTTAAGGTCTGTATCTTCTGCAGGTCGTTGGTGTATGTGAAATACTCCTGGATGATGTTCATGTAGGCGCGGACATTCTTCCAGTTCTTCTCGCTGCGGGCCGCCTCCAGCATGTTGCCGAAGCGGCGTTCCTCGCCCAGCTGATTCATCACGTCGATGTTGTGGCGGACGCCCAGGAATACCAGGGACTGCACCACCTGTCCGGCGTCCCTCAGCGCGATGTCCGGCATGAAGACGGGACGGCCGGGGCGGCCGCTCAGCTCTGTATCCACGCCCAGGCTCTTCATGTAGTCCTCGAAATCGTGGAGTCTGGCGTAGACGAAACGGTACCGGCGCAGCTTGGTGTCGTCCACATTGTCCAGCTTATCCAGGATGACCTGGAAGGCCTCGTCCAGTGTGGAGACCATGGTGGCCCCGTCGTTTCCGCGGCTCTGCTTCACGCGGAAATCCGCGTAGATGAGCGTCAGGGACTCCGCCGACAGGTTCTCCGGCTCCAGATCCCAGGTGGAATGGTTGGCCGCGATATGGCCGATGTACTGCATGTTATGGCGTGTGAACCATTTATCCGTGTAGTAATAGTGAAGATAGGGGACGCGCTCGTTGGGCTTGCAGCCGAATTTCCCCAGGTCGTGGCCGGCCGCCGCACCGGAGGCCAACGTCACGTCGATGGGCACGCCCGCCCCATAAAGCCCCCTGGCGATGGTCAGCGCCACGTGGTGGACGCCGGCGATGTGCTCCAGCGTGCGGAAAGTGGTGACCTCTCCGTTTAAGCGCATCATCTCATAGACATACTCCTGGCGGAAATCTGGCGGAACTTCCGGTACTCGGCGCCGTGCTCAAACGTCCGGCTCTCCTCGTCCTCCAGGAACTGGAAATCCACCAGCGGATCAAAGGGCACGGTCTTTCGCTCCTCGTCGTAGAGAACTGCATCACCGCCAGGTAGAACAGGCATCCCGCCTTATGGCGGCTGTCCACTGCGGCGAACGCATCGTCCGGATACAGGAGGCGGCATGCAACTGATAGGTGAACTTCATCCACCCCTCTTCCGGCTCCGGGGAGAGCCGGTTCATGACCTTCTCGCACCGCTCGAAAATCTCGCGGCAGGTTACGCGTTCTTTTATGGGGAGCAGCCGGTCGAACCACCGCTCCCACTCTTCCTTGACAAAAAGACTCTGGATGTGCTTCTTCGTGATGCCTGTCTGCTGTAAAAACCGCCGGTCGCTCAGCTTCTGATAGAGCTCGGCAGCCATCTGACGTACTTGCTTCTTCGCCATTCTAAACCTCCCCACATTTATGCTTTCTTACAATTATATCATTATTTCTCATTAATTTGTTGACGAATTTCTTTTTTTATGTAATATATAATAGTAACAGTTATTATTTTCTTTAAGAAGGAGAGCATATGAAGACACTAAAATACAGCCGACAGAGGGAGTCCATCAAGTCCTGCCTGATGAATCGCTGTGATCATCCTACGGCCGATGCCTCTACACCACTTTAAGAGAACAGTTTCCCAACATCAGCCTGGGCACGGTTTACCGCAACTTAAATCTGCTGGTGGATTTGGGCGAGATAAAGAAGATTCCCAGCGGGACGGGATCGATCATTTTGATTACGACACGTCGCCCCATTACCACTTCGTCTGCCGTCAGTGCGGATGCATCCGCGACCTGCCCATGCCGGTGTCCGAAACCCTCGAGCAGGAGGCAGCCGCCTTTGTTGACGGAACCATCGAGGACCACTCGCTGATCTTCCGCGGCGTGTGCAGCAGCTGCCGTGAAAATTTTTCTCATTAAAGGCTTGACAAGCAGATGACGGTGTGATATTGTTATATCAGTAATAATTACTAATATCAATTCAAGCACAAAAACAATAATATAAAAAAGGAGAGTATTTAAGATGAAGAAATTTGTATGTACTGTATGTGGTTACGTTCACGAGGGTGAGAGCGCTCCGGAGTTCTGCCCCGTCTGTAAGGCTCCGGCAGAGAAGTTCAAAGAGATGGACGCTCAGATGGCATGGGCAACCGAGCATGAGGTTGGCGTAGCTCAGGGCGTGAGCGAGGATATCCTTATGGACCTTCGCGCAAACTTCGAGGGCGAGTGCTCTGAGGTTGGCATGTACCTGGCGATGGCCAGAGTGGCTCACAGAGAGGGTTACCCGGAGATCGGCCTCTACTGGGAGAAGGCAGCCTACGAGGAGGCTGAGCACGCTGCAAAGTTCGCTGAGCTCTTAGGCGAGGTTGTGACAAGCAGCACCAAGAAGAACCTGGAGATGAGAGTCGAGGCTGAGAACGGCGCTACCGCCGGCAAGTTCGACCTGGCTAAGAGAGCCAAGGCTGCAAATCTGGATGCGATCCACGACACCGTACACGAGATGGCAAAGGACGAGGCCCGTCACGGCCGCGCATTCAAGGGTCTCTTAGAAAGATACTTCGGCTAATAGAGATTGATGGAAAGCAACAGGGGAACGGGGAGCCTTCGGGCTCTCCATTCCCCCTTTTTTTATGCCAGACAGCTTTTATTTTTTACCTTCTTCGCCCGGTACATCGCCTCGTCGGCCTGGCGGAGAAGCTCGTGGAAACGTCCGCTTCCAGGTTCCCTCTCCTGCGGGGAACCTGCCTCCGTTCCGGTCACCGCGATCCCGGCACTCTTTGTCACATGATAGCGGTTGTCCGGCTCCGAGAGGAACTGGTCGATTCTGCGCTTGACCTGTTCGGCGGAACCGATGCCCCGCATCAGCACGGCGAACTCGTCGCCGCCGTACCGGCAGATTAAGTCCTCGCCGCGGAAAAACGATTTGAGATGTTCCGCTACGCCGATGATGACCTCGTCCCCGGCCATGTGGCCGTAGGTGTCATTTATCTTTTTGAAATTGTCCAGATCGATCATCACCAGGGCAAAATTCTCATGGCTGTACTCGTCGCTCTCCAGAAGACCTGTGCAGATGGCTTCAAAGGAGCGCTTTGTGTAGAGCCGGGTGAACGGTTCCAGCTTGCTCTCATAGATGAGAGTATCGATCTTTTTATGCATATTCTGGACATTGGAGATGACTCCGACCATCATTTTCTGGCCATGGCTGTTTTTGTAGGGCGTCACGCACACGCGGCACCAGACATACTCGCTGTTCGCGGCGCGCATGCGCACCTCGTAGACCGCCGTCCGCCCTTCAAGCACTGCCTCAAACGCCTTCGCCACTTCCTCCCCGTCATCCTCATGGACAAAATACTCCGCCGCCTTTTGCAGATACTCCTCCGGAGGAAGCAGGGAGAACGGCCTCACATCCGCGAGAATCTTGTCCCCGGGCACGCCGAAAATCGCCTCGGAATTTTCAAAATACGTATATAGCTGCCGTTCCACATCCACCTCGAACACGCAGATATTTGCGGCCTTAAGAGCAATCGACAATCTGTGTCTGTAATCGCTAAGCTCGCTGTGATCCCAACCCATTTTATGAAACCTGCTTTTTTATTATTTTACTCTGTTTTTTATGCTGCCGATCCCTTCCACGATACACTCCACCTCGTCGCCGGATTTTAAGAACACCGGAGGCGTGAACCCGATGCCCACGCCGGACGGCGTGCCCGTGGAAATGATGGTGCCTGCTTTCAGGGTCATGCCCCTGGAAAGCTCGCTGATGATGTGGTCGATGCCGAAAATCAGAAGCTCCGTATTGCTGTCCTGGCGGAGCTCCCCGTTCACCCGGGACTGGATCCTAAGCTTCGGCGGATATGCAATCTCGTTGGCCGTCACGATGCAGGGCCCCATGGGCGTGAAGGTGTCCAGGCTCTTGCCGAAGTACCACTGGCTGTGGCGGTCCTGGATGTTCCTGGCGCTCACGTCGTTGATGATCGTATAGCCGAACACGTACTCCCTGGCCTTCTCAGCAGGCACGTCCCTCGCGTCTTTCCCGATGATGACCGCCAGCTCCGCCTCGTAGTCCAGGCTGTCCACGATGTCAAAATGCCCGTCGATCTCCCCGCCGTCCCCGACGGCCTCGTTGACACGCTTGGAAAAATAGATGGCGTGGGGCCGCGTCCCATCGTAGTCCTGCAGATTAAAGCGGGCCGCCTCCTCCGCGTGGGCCATGTAGTTGACGCCCAGACAGATGATGTCCTGCTCCGGCACCGGGATCGGCGCCAGAAGCTTCACTTCTCCCAGCTGTGCCGCTCCGGGGATCTCGTAGGGCGATTTTCCGGCCACGTACTCCGCCATCTGTATCTCCGGCCCGCAGATCTCCTTCACCAGCGTCTTCATGTCTTTATAGTCCATGCCGGCGGCGCTTAAGGGGTACACCCACTCCCCCGTGCTGTTGAAAAAGCCCATCCTGGGGCCGTTTCCCACCGTATATGTTACAATCTTCATCTTCCCCTCCTGGGGCTCCTGCCCGCTGTGGGTCCTCCCTTAGCGGACGCGCTCGGGAAAGCCTACCTTCTTCTGTACCTTTCTCAGTGTCTTCATGGAGAAATACTGCGCCTTCTCCGCGTTGTTCTTAATCACGCTGTCAATGTACGCCTTGTCGCTGGAAAGCTCCGCATAGCGGTCCTGCAGCGGCTTTAACACGCTCACCACAGCCTCGCCCACGGCCATCTTGAAATCGCCGTAGCCTTTGCCGTCAAACTCTCTCTCCACGTCCGCCGGTGCCTTGCCGGTGCACGCGCAGTAGATGTCGATCAGGTTCTTAATGCCCGGCTGCTCGTCGCAGTAGCGCACGCAGGCCTCGGAGTCCGTCACCGCGCGCTTGAACTTGCGGATGATGGTGTCCGGATCGTCCATCAGATAGATGCTTCCGTTGGGATTCTCGTCGGATTTGCTCATCTTCTTCGCCGGATCCTGGAGGCTCATGATCTTCGCGCCCGCCTTGCCGATGTAGGCTCCGGCACCGTGAACACATCCCCGTAAATGTTATTGAACCGGATGGCGATGTCCCTTGTAAGCTCCAGATGCTGCATCTGTCGATGCCCACGGGAACCACGTCCGCCTGGTAGAGCAGAATGTCCGCGGCCATCAGCACCGGGTAGGTGAACAGTCCTGCGTTTATATTGTCCGCGTGCTTCGCCGCCTTGTCCTTAAACTGGGTCATGCGGTTTAACTCGCCCATGTAGGTGAAGCAATTTAAAATCCAGGCAAGCTCCGCGTGGCCGCTCACGTGGGACTGGTAGTAAATGCAGTTCTTCTCCGGGTCAAGGCCTGCGGCGATGTAGAGGGTCAGAAGGCTCCTCGCCCGTTTCCGAAGCTCCGCCGGATCCTGGCGCACGGTGATGGAGTGCATGTCCACCACGCTGAAAAACGTCTGGTATTCGTCGCTGATGGTCACCCAGTTCTTGAGGGCTCCCAGGTAATTTCCCAATGTCAGACTGCCCGTGGCCTGCATGCCGCTGAACAGTGTCTTTTTACCGTCTAACATATTTGAATCTCCTTTGGTCAAAATCTAGCTTCAATTATAGTACATGGGGAACATTCTTTCAAGGGAAAATCGCCCCGCCCGAACGGCTTGTCTTACACTGGAAAATCCGTTATACTATAGAATGCAATCAGGCCGGCCATGTGCCGGTGTATTTTTAAGGAGAACTATCACTATGGAAAAGATCACCAGCTTCACCGTCAACCACTTAGAGCTTCTTCCCGGCATCTACGTGTCCCGCAAGGACCAGGCCGGCTATGCCGCCATCACCACCTTCGACCTGCGCATGACGCGGCCCAACTTCGAGCCGGTGATGAACACGGCGGAGATACACACCATCGAGCACCTGGCGCCACGTTCCTCAGAAATCACGCAGAGTACGGCTCCCGCATCCTCTACTTCGGCCCCATGGGCTGCCGCACCGGCTTCTACCTTCTGATGGCCGGCGACTACCAGTCCAGGGACATCCTGCCGCTGGTGACGGAAATGTTTGAATTTATAAGGGATTACAGAGACGAAATCCCCGGCGCGTGCGCCAGGGACTGCGGAAACTATCTGGATATGAATTTACCCATGGCCAACTATCTGGCGGATAAATTCTTAAAAGAGACGCTGTACTGCACCACCGACAAAAACTTAAACTATCCGGAGGACTGACTGTCCGTCATGCAGCAAACGGGCCGAAGCACCGGCCCGCACGCACATGCGTCCGGCGTCCTCTATGCTCCCACCAGCGCGGAGATACCGAAGTAGGACAGCACCACGATCCCCAGCACGATGCGGTAATATCCAAAGAATTTGAAATCGTGCTGCCTGATGTACCCCATTAGGAACTTGATGGAGTAAACGGACACGCCGAAGGCGATAATCATGCCGAGAAGCAGATAAAACCACTCGGCGGCCGAAAAACCGAAGCCGGATTTCACAAGCTTTAAAAAGCTGGCTCCGAACATGATCGGGATTCCCATAAAGAAGGAAAATTCCGCAGCCACGCCGCGGGAGCACCCGAGAAGCATGGCC
This sequence comes from Clostridia bacterium UC5.1-2E3, assembly GCA_001304875.1. Classification (GTDB taxonomy): domain Bacteria; phylum Bacillota; class Clostridia; order Lachnospirales; family Lachnospiraceae; genus Ventrisoma; species Ventrisoma faecale. The sequence goes on along the minus strand of BBZO01000027.1, from coordinate 25,412 downwards.
CCCAGTATGGTGGAGCCGGAACGGGAAGTTCCGGGAATCAGGGAAAGCACCTGGAAGCAGCCGATGAGCGCCGCCGTCTTGTAGGAGACGCGGCCCACGTTGCTGATGGGGAACTCCGCCCCCTGGTTCCTGTTCTCCAGAAGAATGAAGAACACACCGTAGATGATGAGCGTCGCGGACACCACGTATCCGTTCATGAAACGCTCCATATAGTCGTCAAACAGAAGTCCCATGACCGCCGCCGGGAGGCACCCGACGATGATCTTCGACCACAGTCTCACGGTGGCCATCTGCTGATTCTGCGTCTTCTCACGGGAAAACGGGTTTAATTTTTTAAAGTAGAGAACCACCACGGCCAGAATCGCGCCCAGCTGGATCACCACCATGAACACCTCGCGGAAGCCCTCGCTGACGTCGAAGTGTATGATCTCATCCACCAGTATCATGTGGCCGGTGCTGCTGATGGGAAGCCACTCGGTAAATCCCTCCACGATACCAAAGACGATGACCTTCAAGATCTCAAAAAAGCTCATATCTGTTCCTTTCCCGCCATCCGGCTAAATATTCTCGATCTGCCAGTCGATGGGCCCGATGCCGTTCGACTTAAGAAACTCGTTGGTCTTGCTGAAGGGCCTGCTCCCGAAAAATCCCCGGTACGCCGACAGCGGGCTCGGATGAGGCGCCTCCAGAATCAGGTGCTTCGGGTTGTTTAACATGGCCTTCTTAAGCTGCGCCGGCCGCCCCCACAGGATGAACACCATCGGGCGGTCCTGCCCGTTGAGCACCCGGATGGCCGCATCCGTGAACTCCTCCCAGCCAATGCCACGGTGGGAGTTGGCCGCATGGGCCCGCACGGTCAGCACCGTGTTCAGAAGAAGCACGCCCTGGTCGGCCCATTTTTTCAGATAGCCGTTGTTCGGTATGTAGCATCCCAGGTCATCGTGAAGCTCCTGATAAATATTCACTAACGACGGCGGAATCTCCACGTCCGGCTTCACCGAAAAGCAGAGCCCGTGGGCCTGACCCACGTTGTGATAGGGATCCTGGCCCAGGATCACCGCCTTCACATTCGCCAGCGGCGTGAACGCGAACGCATTGAAAATGTCGTCGGCGTCCGGGAATATCTGTCTCGTCTGATACTCCTGCTTCACCGTCTCATACAGCTTTCTGTAATATGGTTTCTTAAACTCCCCGCTGAGGGGCGCAAGCCAGTCGTTGCTGATCGCCGCCACGGAAGATCCCTCCCTTTCTCCTTCTGTAATTGTCGTCTATCGTTTCTGCGTCCTGCTGCCCATACTGTCCGGCATCCGGCCGCTCATTCTGCCCTGGCGTCCAATCGCCCATTTCGTCCGGCATCCGGCCATCCGTTCTGCGCGGCCTTACATGCGCACCGGCAGGCCTCTGTCCGCCAGATACCTCTTCAAATCCATGATCTCCAGCTCCTTGTAGTGGAACAGCGACGCCGCCAGCGCCGCGTCCGCCTTTCCCTTCGTCAGAGCGTCGTAGAAATGCTCCTTCGTGCCCGCGCCGCCGGAGGCGATGACCGGCACGGAGACATTCTCCGCAATCAGCGCCGTCAGCTCATTGTCGTAGCCGGCCTTGGTGCCGTCACAGTCCATGCTGGTAAGAAGAATCTCCCCGGCTCCTAAGGCGTCCACCTTCATGGCCCACTCCACCGCGTCGATCCCCACGTCCACACGGCCCCCGTTCTTGTAAATGTTCCAGCCGGAGCCGTCGGGCCGCCGCCTGGCGTCGATGGCCACCACCACGCACTGGCGGCCGAATTTGTCCGCCGCGTCGCTGATCAGCCGCGGAGTGTTGATCGCCGATGAGTTGATGGAAATTTTATCCGCGCCCTCCCTGAGGAGCATCTTGAAATCGTCCACCGTGCGGATACCTCCGCCCACGGTAAACGGAATGAACACGGTCTCCGCCACCCGGCGCACCATGTCCACCACAGTCCCCCGGTTGTCGGAGGAGGCGGTGATGTCCAGGAACACCAGCTCGTCGGCGCCTGCTTTGTCGTAGGCCGCCGCAATCTCCACCGGGTCGCCGGCGTCCCTCAGATTCACAAAATTAACTCCCTTGACCACCCGGCCGTTGTTCACGTCCAGGCAGGGAATGATTCTCTTCGTAAACATTTCCTACACCTCCCTGGGAACGCTGAGGAAATTCTTAAGAATAGAAAGTCCCACGGTGCTGCTCTTCTCCGGATGGAACTGGCAGCCGAATACATTCCCGCTCTCCACCGATGCGTGGATATGGCAGCCGTACTCTGTGGACGCCGCCACAATGGCCTCGTCCCTGGCTTTCAGATAGTAGGAATGCACGAAATACACGTAGCTCCCGTTCTCAATCCCCTCGTAGAGTCTGGTCCCCGGGCGGATGTCCAGGCTGTTCCAGCCCATGTGGGGAATCTTAAGCCCCGGCGTGTCGGGAATCTTTATGATATCGCCCTCCAGCACGCCGATGCCCGGAACGCCGTCGCTCTCGTCGCTCCTCTCAAAGAGAAGCTGCATCCCCAGACAGATGCCGATGAGCGGGATGCCGGCCTGCGCCACCTCCCGCACAACCTCTGTCAGACCGTACTGGTTTAACTTTTCCATGGCGTCGCCGAAGGCTCCCACGCCCGGAAGTATCACGTGATCTGCCTTCAGAATGGTCTCCCGGTCCCTGGTGATGACCGGATCGCCGCCCAGAAGCGCAATGGCCTTCTCCACGCTTCTCAAATTGCCTGCGTCGTAATCAATTATCGCTGTCACTTGCGTCACGTCCTCATCTCTTTGTCACAGCCCTCCTCGAGTGAAGAATGGCTGTATTATGCATACCTATTCTATCACAGTCCCCGCACAAATTCCACTGAATTATCGCTGACCGGAACGGCGCGCCCGGAGATTTCCTGGGAAATCTGGCTGAAACGCTCATTTATCCGATACATATGTGACTTCTGGTTAAAAAATGCCGTCTTCTCAAAGGGCCAGCGGATCACCGTCGGCGTCCCAAAGCCCACGCCCAGCTCCAGAATCAGAAGCTCCTTATTCAGCGTCCCCGCCAGCCAGCGGGTGTAGGCCTGCCACTGGGGAAGATAGCCCTCCTCGATGTAGTGCTCCGCCGCCACGGTGTTGGGTATCAGCGGCGCGCCGCAGTGTGGGCAGACGCCGTCCGGAACCTCGCCCGGCTCCCAGATGTCTTTGGTGCAGGCGTCCCGGCACTGCTGCCAGCTGTCGTTGCCGCAGGGGGCCACGATGCGGGCCGGGTCGATGCCGGATTTAAAAATTCTCCCGTCGGTGACGGTGGTCACGATGAAGAAATCTTTTCCTTCCGTTAATCTATATAACGAATCGTAGGCGGGAATTACCTCAGCCTCCGGCCGTTTCCATTCCTCACCGATGCCGATGAGCAGGCGCTCGCAGGTCTTCAGATGCTCTTTTAAATCGTTCTTTGCGTTCATTGTTTGTCTCCCTTATTTTTCTATCTTACTCCATGCGGGGGATTTGTGCAATGAAAAAAACCGCCGGACGGGGATCTCTCCACGACCGGCGGTTTTACATAATCGTTTTTTAATTACTTTAAGGTAACCTTTGCACCCTCAGCCTCTAAAGCAGTCTTGATCTGCTCAGCCTCCTCCTTGGAAGCGCCAGCCTTAAGTACCTTCGGAGCACCGTCAACTACGTCCTTAGCCTCTTTCAGACCTAAGCCGGTAGCCTCACGTACAACCTTGATAACCTTAACCTTGTTCGGGCCTACCTCGGTAAGCTCTACGTCGAACTCGGTCTTCTCCTCAGCTGCCTCAGCTGCGCCGCCTGCTGCTGCAACTACAACGCCAGCTGCTGCGGATACACCGAACTCCTCCTCACAAGCCTTTACTAACTCGTTTAACTCTAATACAGATAACTCTTTGATAGCTTCGATAAACTCAGCGGTTGTTAATTTTGCCATTTTGATATACCTCCGTTTTAATTTTTAAATTGGTTTTTGATTTTCGTTCATCAGGCGGCGCGTCTTACGCGGCCTGTGGGTCTCCTATTAAGCCTCTTTCTCTGCGATCTGCTTGATAACGCGAGCGAAGTTGGCAATCGGGGACTGCATGCTGCCAAGCAATCTTCCGAGAAGAACCTCTCTGGAAGGAATGGTAGCGATGACCTGGATGCCCTTCTGATCGTAGTAGGTTCCCTCTACCACGCCAGCCTTCAGCTCCAGTTTGTCAGCCTTCTTAGCGAACTCAGCCAGTACTCTTGCCGGAGCGGTAGCATCCTCTTTGGATACGGCCAGAGCGGTCGGTCCCTCAAGATGCGGCTCCAGAGCCTCAAATTCTGTTCCCTTAGCGGCGAAGCGGATCATGGTGTTCTTGTAAACCTTGTAAGTAACACCAGCTTCTCTTAACTGCTTACGAAGCTGTGTATCCTGCTCCACAGTAAGACCGCGGTAATCTACGAGTACAGCGGACTTAGCGCCATTGAATAATTCAGAAATCTCAGCAACGATTGGCTGTTTTAATTCAACTTTTGCCATGAATGGTTTACCTCCTGTCAAATTTGGTATCACCTGCGAAAAATAGCCCTTCTGTCTGCACAGAAGGGCTCTACAATTCTCCAAATAATGAGTTTTGCATGTTCCTCGGCAGGCGGCGGATGCCTTTATGCTCTGTGAGCTCCTGCTGTCTTCGGCAGTCAATACTTGAGTAATATAGCATGTTTTTGGGGGAGTGTCAAGGGATTTTTCTTTGATAAAGGAATTTTTCCTTTAAATGCGCTCTGCCAGGCACACCCCTGCAAAAAGGGACGCCCCCAGGCCTTCCCGCCTGGCTGCGTCCCTTTTCTATCATATTCTCGATGCGCTCGAATTAGTTTGTGAGCTTCGCTACGTTCAGCTTCACGCCCGGGCCCATGGTGGATGTGAGGGTTACGCTCTTTAAGTAAGCGCCCTTCACGGTGCTGGGTCTGGCCTTAATGATTGCATCAACAAGCGTCTGGAAGTTGTCCGCTAACTGCTCCTCGGTAAAGGAAGCTTTTCCAACTGGCACGTGGATGATATTGGTCTTATCAAGTCTGTACTCAATCTTACCAGCTTTAATGTCGTTGATTGCCTTGGTCACGTCCATGGTTACGGTGCCAGCCTTCGGGTTCGGCATTAAGCCCTTCGGACCTAACACACGGCCGAGACGTCCTACGACACCCATCATGTCGGGAGTAGCTACAACTACATCGAAATCTAACCAGCCCTCGTTCTGGATCTTCGGAATAAGCTCCTCGGCTCCTACGTAATCTGCGCCTGCTGCGGCTGCCTCGTCGGCCTTCGGTCCCTTAGCGAACACTAAGATTCTTACGGTCTTACCTGTACCGTGAGGAAGAACAACCGCGCCGCGGATCTGCTGGTCTGCGTGACGTCCGTCACAACCGGTTCTGATATGAGCTTCGATGGTCTCGTCAAATTTGGCAACAGCCGCTTTCTTAACGATAGCGATCGCGTCCGCTGCATCGTAGAGAGTCGCACGGTCTACTAATTTAGCAGCCTCTACGTATCTTTTTCCTCTTTTCATTCTAAATAACCTCCTAGTGGTATTTGCGGGAATTTCCCTCCCACGTTTTTAAATGTTTGCTATCTCTTAGTCCTCAACCTTGATACCCATGCTTCTCGCAGTACCTGCGATCATGCTGGTAGCGGCCTCGATGCTGGCGGCATTTAAGTCGGGCATCTTGAGCTCGGCGATCTTCTGAACCTCTGCTCTGGAGATAGTAGCTACTTTCGTCTTGTTCGGGGTCGCAGATCCGGATTTGATCTTGCAGGCCTTCTTTAACAAAACTGCAGCCGGCGGAGTCTTTGTGATGAAGCTGAAGCTTCTGTCTGCATATACAGTGATAACAACCGGGATAACCAGGTCGCCCTGATCTGCGGTTCTGGCGTTGAACTCCTTCGTAAACTGTACGATGTTCACACCGTGCTGACCGAGAGCCGGACCAACTGGCGGAGCCGGTGTTGCTTTACCGGCAGGGATCTGTAATTTAATATAACCTGTTACTTTCTTTGCCATAATAAGGCACCTCCTAATAATGTGGTGTTTGCGGGGATTTCCCTCCCACGAGCCTGCGCCGCAGCGGCAGGCCGCTTATCTTTGTTACATCTTTTTCACTTCTGTGAAATTCAGTTCCACCGGGGTCTCCCGGCCGAACATCTCGACATTGATCGTAATGCTCTGTTTGGACTCGTTGACGGACCTGATAACGCCGACGGTATCCTTCCAGGCACCGGAGATCACGACGACCGTGTCTCCCTGCGCGAAGTCTACGACTATCTCCGGAGTCTTGAATCCCAGGCTCATCATCTCCTCTTCGCTTAAAGGAACCGGCTTTGAACCCGGTCCGACGAATCCGGTGACGCCTCTGGTGTTCCTCACCACGTACCATGTGTCGTCATTCATAACCATATGGATGAGCACATAGCCGGGGAACATCTTTTTGGCTACCTGTTTCTGGGCTCCGTTCTTAATCTCTACAACATCCTGCATGGGCACGGACACTTCCAAGATCTGATCCTGAAGCTTTCTGTTCTCAATGGTCTTCTCAATGTCAACTTTTACTTTGTTCTCATAGCCAGAGTACGTGTGGACCACATACCAATTTGCTTCCGACATATTCTCTCCCTCGTCTTTAACTGATTATTTTACTAAATAACAAGCTTCAAAGCCTCAACGATAATAATGTCCAAGCCTGCGATGATCACGCCCAGAGCCACAGAAACGGAAACCACCGCAATGGTCTGCTTCGTCACCGTCTTCTGGTCCGGCCATATGATCTTTTTGTACTCGGCCTTCAAACCATCGAAAAAACTCGTCTTAGGAGCTTTTTCAGTCTTTACGGTCTCTCCCATAACTTCACGTCCTTTTACAAAACCAGATTACTTAGTTTCCTTGTGTAAAGTATGTGTCTTACAGAATCTGCAATACTTCTTGGTTTCCATTCTGTCGGGATGAGTTTTCTTGTCCTTCGTCATGTTGTAATTGCGTTGTTTGCATTCCGTACATGCCAGTGTAATTCTTGTGCGCACGACTTCCACCTCCACTTAAAATTTTCGTTGTGCGGCCTCTTTTCAAGCTATTTTTGAGCATAAAAAAAGACCTGTGTTCTTCCATTCGCCTGTCTACTATATCACAGTTCTTTTTGCCCGTCAAGACGTACCTTCCATAATTCCTGGGACTTTCTATAAAACTTTCTATAAAAATGTGCGCCCGGCCAGGGGGAACAGGCCGGACGCGCTTTCTGAATCTGACAAATTTTCATTTTTACATCATACAGGAGAAAATCCTAAGAAATGGCCCTTCTCCCTTCCCGCTTCTCCTGCCACAGGTTAAAAACAGAAACGACGGAGAAAACGGTGCCGGCGCCGAACAGGAACGTCGCCACCAGAAACGCGCCTCCCAGCCAGACGGTGATGCACACGCCCGCAAAGCTCATAACAGTAAGCAGTAAATAAAACCACACATTCGTATTCAGTTCCTTCATACAGATGCCCTCCTTTAAACTTTTACTGTCTTTTCCCGGGATCGGCATTTCTTTGTTTCTTGACTTTATTATAAGGAAGTCTTACTATAAAGTAAACCTACTGATTATTATGTTTATTTTAAGTAATACTTAAAAGGAGATACATGGAGAGCGCAAGATACAAGGCCTTTCTGGCGGCCGTCGAGACAGGAAGCTTTTCCCGGGCGGCCGAGCAGTTAAACTACACGCCGTCCGGCGTCAGCCAGCTGGTGACGGCGCTGGAAAATGAATTAAACGTCACGCTTCTTCACCGGACGAAGAAGGGCGTCTCGCTGACCAACGACGGGAAACATTTTGTGCCCGTGGTCCGCAGTCTGGTCGGGGAGGAAAACCGTCTGTACGAGCTGGCTTCCCAGGTGAACGGCCTGCTGATAGGAAGCATTTCCATCGCCACCTATTCCAGCGTCGCCGTCTACTGGCTTCCCAAAATCATCCGGCGGTTCAGGGAAACATACCCGCAGATCCAGTTTAAGTTCCACGAGGCACATGGCAGGAGCTGAGCCGGCAGCTGGACGACCGCCGGGCGGATCTGGCATTTTTCAGCCACCGGGATCCGATGCCCTACGACTGGATTCCCCTGGCCGAAATCCCGCTGCTGGCCATCCTTCCGCGGTCCCACCCGCTGGCCGGCGCCGGAGTATTTCCCATCCAGCAGTACCGCCGGGAGACGCTCATCATCCGGACCTGAAGCAGGTCAGCGACATCTATGATTTTCTGAACCGGCACCAGCTGACGCCGGATGAATCCGTGCTGACCGCCGACGATTTATCCGCCATGGCGTTAATCGAGCAGGGCATGGGCGTGGGGATTTTAAACGCGCTCATCGCCTCCAGCGAGACCTTCGACGTGGCCCGGCTTCCGCTGGATCCGCCGGAATCCATCACGATGGGGATGGCCGCCCTCTCCTTCCGGCACGCGTCGCCCGCCGTGCAGAAATTTGTCGAATGCGTAAAAGAAATGGGAGATCTGTGATCCCCCATTTCTCTTATACCATGAGCTGGTAATTCTCTATATCCAGATATTTTCCGAACTTCCGCCCCGCCTCCTTAATGGTGCCGCAGTGGACGAAGCCAAAGGACTCGTGGAGCTTCACGCTGATCTCGTTGCCGCCGGTGATGACGGAGATCACGGTGTGAATCTCCCCGTTCTCCCGGGCCATCTTTAAGATCTCCTCCATCAGCGCCTTGCCGATGCCGTAGCCGCGGTAGTGGGCGCTCACGTAGACCGACAGCTCCACGGTGGCGGCGTATCCCTCCTTCTCCCGGTAGGGGGAGAGGCTGGCGTATCCCACGGCCTTTTCGTTGACCTCAGCGACGATCACCGGGTGGCGGCCGGTATGCTTCTCAAACCACTCCAGTCGGTCGTCCAGGGCCTTGGGCTTTATGTCAAAGCTGGCGGTGGAATTTAACACTTCATAATTATAGATATCCAGAATACGCTCCATATCAGTCTTTTGGGCAAGACGAATAATCATCGAAAAACCCCCTTTTTCTTTTAGTATACATGGAATCACTGGCCCTGTCCAATACAAATCGTCAGCACATACACATTTTTTACGCCCGCCTTAAGAAGCAGCCTGGTGCAGGCCTCCGCGGTGCTCCCGGTGGTGTAGATGTCGTCCACCAGAATCACGTCTGTGAGTCCGTCTGCGGCCTCCTCCGACACCTCGAAGGCCTGGATCAGATTTTTGAACCGCTCCGACGCCGTCAGCTCCTTCTGGGGCGCCGTTTTCTTTACGCGGCAGAGCACGTCGGTGCGCACGGGAAGCTCCAGCCCCCTCTCCTCTTTAAGGCTCCGGCTGACGGCCTTCGCCAGCTCCTCGGCCTGGTTAAAGCCCCTGGCGCGGCGCCTGGACGGATGCACCGGCACGGGGATCAGCGCCTGGGCTCCCGATCGCTCCAGGCGCTCTCCGTATTTAAGGGCCAGTGCGCGGCCGTAGAAATCCAGGTATTCCCGTTTGTTTTTATACTTGATCCGGGCCATGGAGGCGCGAGCCCGCTCGTCGTAGTTTAAGAGGGCCAGGCCGAAGCGGAAGGATTTTGGGCGCTTCGTGCAGTCGAAGCAGTATTCGATCCGCGGATGAAGCACTTCTTTGCCGCAGGTTTTACAGGTTGGGGATTTCACAAAAGATAATTTTGAAATGCATCCGGGGCAGATGAGCCCGCCCCGGGGAACGACGATGCCATGACAGACCGGGCATCGTCTTGGGAACAGAAGATCAAACACCTAAGCCCTCCTCAAGCTCCAGAATGCGGTCTTTAAGGCCGGAATACCGGCGCTGCTCGGTCGCGTTGTCCACCATGGCCTGGAACGTCTCTGGAAGTCCCACCAGGCAGACGCAGGCGCGGGCCCGCGTGACCGCCGTATAAATTAAGTTTCTCGTCATCAGCATCCGGGGGCCGCTGTGCACCGGGATGACCACCGCCGGGTACTCGCTTCCCTGGGATTTGTGGATCGTGATGGCGTAGGCCAGCTCCAGCTCCTCCAGCATCTTGAAGCTGTACTCCACCAGCCGTCCCTCGTCAAAGGCGACCGTCAGCGTCTCCGCAAATGTATTCACCTCGCGGATGATGCCCATGTCCCCGTTGAACACGCCGGTCCCGGCATCCGTGGGCACGCCCCACTTGTTGCGGACCTCCCACTCCAGCTGATAGTTATTTTTAATCTGCATCACCTTGTCGCCCAGGCGGAAGACCGTCCCGCCGATCTCCTTCTCGGGCTTGTCCGGGGACGGGGGATTTAAGTATTCCTGGAGAATCTGGTTGAGCCGCTCCACTCCCAGAAGGCCCTTTCTCATGGGCGTCATGATCTGGATGTCATAGGTTGTGGCGTGGACGTAGCCGGGAAGCTTCTCCCGCACCAGGGTGATCATGGCGTTTATGATGGCGTTGGGGTCCTCCCGGCGGATGAAGAGAAAATCATTGCTCTTCTTCCCCACGGGCACCTGCTCGCCGTCGTTGATCTTATGCGCATTGACAATGATATCGCTCTGGGCCGCCTGGCGGAAGATGCGGGTCAGCCTGACCACGTGGAACTGGCCGGAATCGATCATGTCGCGGAGGACATTTCCCGGCCCCACCGACGGCAGCTGGTTCACGTCGCCCACCAGAATCAGCCGGGTGCCCACGTTCACGGCTTTTAGGAGCGAATGCATCAGATGGATGTCCACCATGGACATCTCATCGATGATGACCACGTCCGCGTCCAGGGGATTCTCCTCGTTGCGCTCAAATCTCATACCTGCCGAGGTGCCGCCCTGCCCCTTCTCATCCAGCCCCGGCCCGCCGGAGAGCTCCAACAGCCGGTGAATGGTCCTGGCCTCGTAGCCCGTGGCCTCGGTCATGCGCTTGGCGGCGCGCCGGTGGGGGCCGCCAGAAGGATCTCCATCTCCCCCATCTCGAAGTAGCGGATGATGATGTTGATCGTGGTGGTCTTGCCGGTGCCGGGGCCGCCGGTGATGATTAAGAGGCCACAGTTCACGGCCTCGATGACGGCCTGCACCTGCAGCTCGTCCAGCTCGATGTCCTCCTGCTCCTGGATGAAGGCCAGACGCTTTCTTATATCCTCCTCCGGCTCGTCGCCGGTGATATTTAGATCATGGAGCATCCGCGCGGTGTTTAACTCGGTGTAGTAATACTGGGCCGCGTAGACGATGCGCCCCTGGCCGGTCTCCTTGACGATCAGGCGGCGGTCCATCTGCATGTCCATCAGATGCTTGTCCATGGCGCCGGGATCCACCTTCAAAAGCTCGGCGGCGCCGGCCTTTAACTCCTCCTCCGGCAGGTAGGTATGGCCGTTTCCTACGGCCTGGAGAAGTGTATACAGTATACCGCACTGGATCCTAAAATCGGAGTCGGTGAAAATTCCCACCTTCGACGCGATCTCATCGGCCATCTTGAAGCCCACGCCGGGGATGTCGTCGGCCAGCTTGTAGGGGTTCTGGCGGATGATGCCGTACATGGCCGGGCCGTACTCATTGTAGATCTTCACGGCCAGATTTAAAGAAATGCCGTACTCCTGCAGAAACATCATGGCCTGGCGCATGTCGCGCTTCTCCTCCACCTGCTCGCCGATGGCCATGGCCATCTTCTCGCTGATGCCCTTGACCTCGGAGAGGCGTTCCGGCTCCTCCTCCATGATGCGGAAGGTGTCGTTTTTAAATTTTTTCACGATGCGGGCGGCCAGCGCGGCCCCGACCCCCTTGATGGCCCCGGAGCCCAAGTAGCGCTCCATGGCCACGGTGTCCTCGGGAGCCTTGATCTCATAGCTCTCCACCGCCAGCTGTTCCCCGTAAAGAGGATGCTCGGTCATGGTACCCGTGGCCTCGATCATCTCTCCCTCGCTTATATAGTGAAAGATGCCGACGAGAATGTATTCCTCATTCCCGTCGGCCACACTCAGTACCGTATATCCGTTATCCTCATTGCGGAACTTGATCTTTTCCACAAATCCTCTAACTGTCGCCATATGCTTTCTTTCGGTTATCTCTTAAAAAATCCTCTGTCGTCCTCGTGCTCGAACTCGATGAATTTGCCCGTGCCCACTGCCACGGCGGTCAGCGGATCCTCGGCGATCATGGTGGCGATGCCGGTCTTCTCCTCGATCAGTGCGTCCAGCCCGCTTAACAGGGAGCCGCCGCCCGTGAGGACGATGCCTCTGTCAAATATATCCGCTGCCAGCTCCGGCGGCGTCCTCTCCAGCACGTTGTGAACGGCATCTACGATCTGCATGGCCGGCTCCCTTAAAGCCTCCAGCGTCTCGTCGGAGGTGACCACGATGGTCTTCGGAAGACCCGTCACCAGGTTCCGTCCTCTCACCTCCATGGTTACAACCTCCGGCCGCTTGTAGGCCGCGCCGATATTGATCTTGATCTCCTCGGCGGTTCTCTCACCGATCAGAAGATTGTGCTTCTTTCTCATGTAGCGCACCAGCGCCTCGTCGAAATCGTCTCCGGCCACCTTGATGGAGGTGCTGACAACGGTTCCGCCCAGGGAAATAACTGCGATGTCGGCGGTACCGCCTCCGATATCGACGATCATGTTGCCGCAGGCCTTATAGATGTCGATACCTGCGCCGATGGCTGCGGCCACCGGCTCCTCGATGATGGAGACCTCCCTGGCGCCTGCCTGGTAGGTGGCGTCCTCAACGGCCTTCTTCTCCACCTCGGTGGCTCCGCTGGGGATGCAGACGCTGACTCTGGGCTTCCTTAAGGTTCTCTTGCCCACCGCCTTATTGATAAAATACTTGAGCATCTTCTCCGTCACGGTGTAGTCGGAGATCACGCCCTGGCGCAGCGGACGGACCGCCACGATGTTGCCCGGCGTTCTTCCGATCATCAGACGGGCTTCCTCGCCGATGGCTTTTATCTCATTCTTATCCCGGTCAATGGCCACCACGGACGGCTCTTTCAAAACTACGCCCTTACCCTTGATATACACAAGGATACTGGCCGTCCCCAGGTCGATACCAATGTCGTTGGACATCATCATACTTCTTTTCCTCCTGTTTCGTACTGCAGAATCGTTCTATTGTAATAAAATCTTCTATGTCAAGAAAATTAAATGTCATTTCCTATTATATACAATTTCTCTTTGATTTGAAAGGCTTTTTTTTATTTTTATTTATCTTTATGATTTTTTTATCCGGCATACACATTTTAGACACATTTTATTCGTATAATCAAACCATGTTATCCAGAAGGATAGCATAATAAAAGCTTTTTCATACTCATACCGGACGGCTATGAGCCGTCCGGCCCCCCTACCAACTTAGCTGATTTCTTTTTTATACCTACCATTCCCTATATCAAGAGGGCGTCCGATGCTTCGGGCGCCCTCGTTGGTTTTCATTCCGGGCAAAATAAATCTTCATATGGAGAAGAACCAGGCACGATGTACCTGGTTCTTCTGTTCATGCAGAATACGTTTATCCGGAATTACTCGTCGTCCCTGCCGTGTTTCTTTCGTCTGTACCGGGCTCCGAGAGCGAGAAGTGCACTCAGTCCGGCCATAGAAATCGCAAACAGTGCGCCGTAAAGTCCTGTCCGGCTACGGTCTCCCGTCTTCGGCGGCGCCGCCAGCGGAACCGGCTCATCCTCTATGATCTCCATATTTGACGGGAGCGGCGCCAGCGGAACCGGCATATCCGTCACCGTAACCGACCGATTCGGCGTACTGCCGCCTCCGCCTCCTCCGCCGGGCCTGCCGGGATCCGGCGTATAGGTCAGCGTGTTCTCAAAGTCCACGCCATTCTCCGCGTTGGACGAGGTGGCTACCTGATCGTAGTTCTCTACCGGTGTCTCAACCACAGTATACTCATAATAGTTTCCGTCAGAATCCGCCACGGGCAGGCCATTGTAATAATAATCCCAGATGTTTTCCGTCCTGGGTCCCAGGTGGGTTTCTTATTGCAGTCTGTCCACTCGCCGCCGCGGTCTGCCATGCGCCGCAGGAGCGTGAGCTCGATTCCATCGGGCCTTCGTCCGTATCTGTCGTCCTCATCCACCCATGTCTTGGTGCCATGGATATCCATGAAGCCGATGTTTCGGATTCTGGTCTCATGAGAGTCCGCGTCATCGCCGGGGATGACGATATCTGTAATGATCGTGTAGGTGTTTGGCGTCCCAAGCCCCGACTCGCTCTTAAAGCGCACCGCGTCATCGGCGCTGCCAGTCTGCCTGTCGTAGTCTCCGTCTATGGGTCTTCCTGCCGCGGCAATTTCCAGTGCGTAATAGTACCAGCGCTGGTCATTTATGTCGTACCTGGGCAAACCGTCAAATGTATGAGACCAGCCGTCTGTCCCGTTAAGTACAGCCGTAAGCTGTTCACCGGTCTCTTTCAGCTTATACGCCTCGCCCTTCTCCGGATCAAATCCAGTGCTTCCCGGAGCCTCGTGGGTTCTGTATACCCCCACTGTTATCGCCGCCGGTTCGGCATCCTCTGCCAGGCTCCACTGTTTGGAGACGGTAAGAGTGTCGAACGCCAGCTGTTTCAGCGTATTGGTAAATGTCACTCCGCCGCGGGCTGCGTCAGAAGCAGTAGCCACATCGTAATTCTTCACCGGCGTCTCGGTCACGGTGTACTCATAGCTGTTTCCGTTGTAATCGGATACGGGCAGGCCGCTGTAGGAATATGTCCATACATCCGTATTCAGCGTACCATTGTTCCAGACAGGCGGTTTCTCACCGCAGTTCACCCACTCGCCGTCGCCGCCGGCAATACGTCTCCAGAGCGTCAGCTCGATTGTGCCGGGTCTCAGCTCGTACCTGTCACTGCCGTCCTCCCAGATCTTCTGACCCGCAATGTCCATCAGGCCGATGTTTCGGATATTGGTCTGATGAAGCGTATCATCTTTTCTGGGAACTGTAATGTCCGTGATGATAATGACATTCGGGTCATCGAGACCTGATACGCTCTTGTAGCGAACGGTATCTTGCGAAGCCGGGGCCAGCTGATTGTATGGGTTCCGGCTGGAGCCAATGTTGATCGGGCTGTCGTCGATGGCAATTTCCAGGGCGTAGTAGTACCATAACCTGCTCTCGCCGTTTTCACCGTACTCCGCCTTCGGAAGATTCTGGAAGGTATGCTCCCATTCATTACCTGTATTTAAGACAGCTGTGAGCTGCGTTCCCGGATTCTCTGAATCGTAGAATATCTCGCTCTCTGCACCGGGCTTAAAGTCCTGGCTATCCGGCGAAATATGTGTCCGGTATACTCCCACCGTCACGCTGCCCGGTTTACCAGCAAGATCCGCGAGCCTCCATTCCTTGGCGACCTGAAGACTGACGCTTTCAAGCCTGTTTGTAAAGTCCACACCGCCGCGCTGCGCATTGGAAGCAGTAGAAACATCATAATTTTTCACCGGTGCTTCCTCCACAGTGTACGCATACGGAGTTCCATTATAATCTGCTGCGGGAAGGTGCCTGTAGGTATAGAACCACTGATCAGAATTATCTGTCTTGTTGTCCCACTCGCTCTGCACCTTCCACCTTCTCATACTCCACCGCCGCTCCATTCCGGAGCCCTCTCTTAAGCGTCAGTATGATATTCTCCGGTCTTAGGCCATGCCTGTCGCTCTGATCATCCCATGTCTTTGTTCCGCCGATGTCTAAGTAACCGATATTTCGGATGACAGTCAAATGGGAAGCCGGAACCGTAGCACCCGATGATACGGTAATATCGGTAATAACAGTGTAATCTGGATTCTCATCCGACGTACTTTCAGATACATAGCGGATGTAGTTCGCAGAAGCAGGCGTCTGCTGCCTATAAGCGCTGTTGTTTACCTGCCCGTCTTCAATCTGGATTTCTAGTGCGTAGTAATACCACGGGTTCCCACTATCATCGTACTTTGGAAGATCCTGGAAAGTATGTCTCCAGCTGTTGCCTTCATTAAGCTCATATGTAAGCCACTGCTCCGTCTCGTTTCCGAAGTATTCCTCTCCAAAATACTCTGATTCCGGTTTATACTGATTTTCCAAAGATGCTACAACAAATCCGTTCTCGCCTGGCTTCGTCTTCGTCCGATATACTCCTACCATTACACTTTCCGGACTCGTGGCACCCTCTGCCAGTTTCCACTCCTTAGTAACGGTAAGCTCTGTTGTCGCCAGATTCGTGACTTTGAAGGAGAATCCAGTATCATCGGCATTTGTCGTATTCATCACTTCCCCAATCTCAATATAGTTCTGACCATTTCCCGGCTCCACTTCCACAACACGATACTCTGTTTTTTCAGCTTCGTTTGAAAGATAGCTGCCAGCAAGGCGCTGGGGAAGATTTTCCCAGACAGCTGTCCAGCCAGGAAACTCACCGAAAGGTTTAGTTCCAGTTTTATCAGCCGTTCCATCCAACCGAATTGATCCATTGGGAGTAAATGGCTCCACGTCTCTGTATCGCCGTCCCTGGATTTCAAGTACTGCAGTTGAAGAGTAACAATGTTGGAGTCGGGCTTATTACCAATCCACTTTTTATCAGCTTTTACGCTGGTCACATCCATTGTGTTGGTGACAGTAGTTTTATCCGACTGAACTTCTGGGCTGTAGCTATGCTGATATTCTGCAGTATAAGCAGTATGATATTCACCATTATTTTCAACCATATATTCAGCCAGTGACTCATCATCTGTATCCACCCAAAGTCCTTCATTCCACAGCTTCCCATTTATCCTGGGATTCAACTCAATAGCGCGGTACTGAATCGGCTGGCCAAATGAGTCTGTATCTAATGATACTGTCGGAAGATTCTTTACTGTTTTTAATCCCAATTTCGAATTATTGGCTCCGGTTACCGTTACAATATAGGCGCCTGTTTTTCCATTGGAATAATATGGCAGATTCTCCCAATCTTTTTCTTCAGGATTGTCTTTTGTTGTATACTGAATAACAAATGCGACACTCCACTGGCCACTACTATTCTTTGGACGCGTACTATACGCATTATCTGCGTCTTGCTCCCACTTCTTTTCAATCTGTAAAGATGTGGTCTTCCAGCGATTTGTAATCGTGTGGATTGTACTTGACGGCATATTATTATATGGAGCAGAGTTTTCAAAAAACGGTGACTGCTGTTGCTCTTCTGGATAGTAATACTCATAATGATATCTTTTTCCATCCGATTCTGGAACAAGCTGAACATTCGCAATAGGCTTAAACTCCTCTTCACCGTCTCCCTTATAACTGATTTCAGTCTCAATGTAGCGGTATTTTAGCTTAACATACTTTTTCGTTTCTGGTGTAACGCCTTCCGCAGAGTCTACACAAACATAGGTCGGCAGCAAAACCGCGTTAGCTTTATCCCACACTTTCGTATCAGAAAGAGTCCCCTCCAGAACAGGCTTATATGCCTTCTTTATCGATTCAGGAACTGCATATTTGTTTTCTGCAAAAAATTCGTCAGCATTCCTCCATTCTGCACTGGCATCTGAGGCAGTAGCTACCTGCAACTTGAATGTAACCTGAAACTCACCAGGAATCAGATTGACGTTTAAAGAAGTATCTTCTGCATTCCTCCAATTCTTCCGGTATTGCACGGAAGTCTGGTTTGAATTTGCCAGCTTGGACATTGTGATTATGTTATCGACATCAGGGCTTCCGCCGTTCACTTTTCCTGAAGACTGATAACTTTGGTCAACTACGCCAAGGTCCTCTTCAAGCGTATATTTCCACTCTCTGCCATTCGGTGCATATCTTGCTAATTCTCCCAACGTTTCAGCATCCGAACCAGTTGCCGTTATCGTGTAATTCCACGAATCGGCAGTACCGGAACTTCCCGCTCCGCCATCTTCCACCCCAGTGTCCACGGTAATCTCGTACAGATTTTCCTTTACATTTTCGGAAGTCATGCCTGTCGCCGAACGTGAAAGCGTAAGCATTGATTTGAATATCTCCGGATCTGGCCGCGTGTTAAAGGCATCGTTAAAATCTGACCACGTTTTGGTTCCCTTAATGGTGATGGTTTCTCTACCCTCTCCTTTTCGCTGGTTCAGGAATGTGGCATCTGCTTCCCGAGTGTCCCCGCCGGCAGTTCCATCGTCCCCGGATTCCTTGATTTTAATTCCAGAAACTTTTGCCTGTATGCTGGTGCCGGTATCGAGTGCCTTATTCTCATCCACTTGCACGTCTTCCCTGTTAAGATCTCCTATTGCCGCCCAGGTATCATAATCTCCCAAAAGAACCGTCGAGCCGTCTTTCGCGATCTCACGCACCTCATACTCATAAGGTGCTCCGTTGGGCGCGTGAATTTCCAGATTATCAAAGGTTATGGAATGTTCGAGCTGCCAGGGTTCTCTTACTTGGCTGTCATTTTTTTGCTGCTCGTAAAGTTCCTTTATACTCCCCGCACTCCATGTCCGCTCACTGACCTTTTGGGGAGTGGTATATGCATATATTGGCTCTCCATTATCCATCCCTGTTTTATAATTCCTATACAGTTCGAATTTTACCGTCGGATAACCAAGAACTGTAGTTTCTTCTCCAACTTTTGCTGTCGGGAGATTCAGATACTTCTTAACAGTCAGAGAACCCGGTTCCTGTTCAAACCCTTTATATGTGTTGGTAATGAGATAGCTGTTTGTCTTTGACTCATAAACCTCGTCTAATCCCAGCTGATCGTCTTCACCAACTATACTGGAATCCCAAAGAACTTCTGTTTCCTCTACTTTATACTCATAGCGATATCCATCATCATCGTAAAGTGCCAGTTTTTTCGGTTCTGTACCTGGTTTTCCCGGTACAGTTTCTGCTTTTCCGTCCTCATTTACAGAAATTGACATTTTCGCCTTCGTATAAAATTTCAAACTTATAAGAATTATCTGTACCTCTATCCAAAGATTCCCAGTCATCAGACGTTATTTTCATCCAGGCAATCGCTTCCCAGTCTCCCTTTTCTGACTTACGCTGAAGCGTCACCTCGATTCCCGGCAGGTTCTTCATATTAAACTCAAGAGAATCAATCCGCCAGAGCTTCTGTCCGTCAATAACAACCGTCTGCGCGAGCTTATTGCGGAATGTGCCGCCCTCGATCAGTGCGTAAACTGGCGCTTCACCCTCCGCAGATACGGGTACCATCGGAGCCGGTTCATCACTTCCGCCAGACTCACTATTGGAACCGCCGGGGCCTCCGATATAATCGACATCATAGCATTTTTCCGCATCCGTCGGGCTGGCCACAGGAGTGTCCCCTGTCCCGCGGGCATGACCAATTCCATACTCCGTCGCTTCGTAATCGAACGCCGCCGCATTGACGCTGGTCTTTTCCACCGCATAATACGTGATCTCATAGCCATCGTTATCATACTTCGGAAGTCCCTCCGCCACAGCGTGCCAATGCCACTGTCTCTTCAGTTTTTCACCGCCTTCATTGCCAGAAGCAATATCCTCATCAAGATACTCCCACCGATAGGAGACTGTATCCAGACGAGTCACCTCATCTTTAGACTTACGATAAATCTCAAGATAAATATCGGGACGCAGGTTCTTATCCAGATTATAGCCGTCCTGCCACTGTTTGTGCCATACAGCTTCTTTCGCACCGGAGAGCTTGTTTGTCAGAGTGTAGGTCTTGGTAAGCTTGGTGTGATCCGTGTTCACCTCTTCGGGCCCTGATGTCATCGTTGAGGTATATTCTTTGACAATTTCATAAAGGTCTGGGTAATCCCTTTGCATCTCAGTGAGGGAAAGCTCTTCAACCGCTCCATTATCCTCCTTTTGAATCAGCACACCTCTCTCACATCATAGCGAACGTCTCTTCCGTCTGAATCATATTTCGGGAGATTGCAGAAATAAATCGTCTGCGCAGGTTTTCCCGGTTCTTCATCCGTGTCAAGATTCAGGGCCTGCCGTGCTTTTACAGAGTTCCCCTCGTTATCCAATATTTGGACATCTCCACCGCCAACATTCACTGTATCCCCATTTGCGTCATTATTCTGTTCATTCCCAGAATCAGCTGACGGCCATGTAATTCCATTATATGTTATATTGTACTCCTTATCGTCAGCATAGTTGGAATCTTCAAATTCCAGCTGGACTGCAGGAGTGATCGTTATACCATCCTCCTTATAGTAGTCTTCAATAACCTCCTGCATCTTTTTGCGATTCTCGCCGTCTCCATCAATCCATATCTTTTCAACGGTAAGATCCTCTATACCCAGACGACGGTTGGATACGGTGAATATGTAGGTGTCATTGGCTGGCCTATCTTCTGGAGAAGTATTTTCAGAATCTGCGATCTCCTCTCGGTCGTAGCCGTAGTTCACCTCATATTGATGATTGTCAGTTCTAACCTCAATGTGTTTACTATTTATTCTTTCTGCCCAATCCTTAATATCCTCTTCAGACTGCTCAAAAGTCCTCTCTTCATCGTCTTGCGGATCTTCATAAAAGAGAATTTCATCCGGCTCATAATCAATTTCTTGACTGCCAACTTTCCTTTCCAGTACATAGACATCTTCCGGTTTCATTATTGTGGTACTTATTCGGAATGCCTTGTACCAAATCCCTTCGTCACCTAATCTAACGCTGTACTCTTTACCATTGATCTCAATCGGTTTATTTGTTTTACGATCATAGAATACAACATCTACCGGCTCATGATGCAGCACATCTCCGTCATCAATCCATTGTTTCCATATCAAATAATTTCTGGAGCCCGGGCCACCGCCCAAACGGTTTATAACGTCGACTGTGTAATTCCCAGTCTCTTCATTATAATCGTATTTGATCTCTATAGCATCATTGCTCTCCTCAAAGATTACATACTCATATTTCTTACCGGTTTTGTCAAGCTCTGGTAAATCTTTGATTGTAAGAGTCCAGGAATCTGTCATCTCCTGGTCAATTTCCGACTCGTAACCATTGGACTCAAGAACCTCATATCCCTTCTCCGTTACTTTATATCTTCTCAAAGGCTCACCCAGATCAGCTCCATGCCCGCTGGATAGCTGGTACAAGTCGAGAATAATAGCGTTTTTCCAGGGATCCGTCGGCTTTCCATTCTCATCCAGCCACGTCTTCTTCACCGTATAGTCCACAGTGTCCTGAAGCCTGTTTGTGATGGTCGTCTGACTTCCCTGTTTTTCTTTTCCAGTACCGTCTGTTTTTGTATACTCACCATCCCACTCGGACTCAATCGTATATGTATACTCTTTTCCTCCCTGAGCCAGTTTAAATGAAGGCGATCCGTCGGCATTTTTCTCGATCAGATTCTCTGAGTAATTATCGCCCGTCCTCTCATACACGCCGGTCTCCACCCAGCGATACTCAAGTTCGCGGCCCAGCTGATCATATCGGGGAAGCTCCTCCTCAACGACACCTGTGAGGTGATTTTCTGCCTGGAATCCGCGAAGTTCTTCTATGGTATCAGTATTCTTCCAATCGTCATCGTCACCTAATTCGTTACTTTTCAGTCTGTATTGCAGTGTGAGTTCAACCTTAACATGGTCAAGCCCCGCCTGGAATGCTGTCGCCTCCCAGGTTTTCACACCTCTCGCTATCACAGTGTCTGTGCGCTTGTTGGAAAGGACACCGCCGTCATAGACGTAGCGATTGCCGGAAGCTCTATCGGGATTCGTTTCCTGTCCCTGGCTGTCTTTTTCATAGACAACTTCTTCGATCTCTCCCGATTCGGTCTCGACCTTATCGGTGATCTTAAAGGTTCCGCTTGCAGAATCGTATTCCACCGTTCCGAAAATCTTTTCGTAAGCTGTCGTTCCGCCTTTGCTTTCAGTCTCGACGACAACGTAGACGTACTCGTAGCCTTCCTTATCGTATTTGTCCAGCCCAGTCTTCTCTAACAGATTTCCATCCTTATCCGCAACTCTTCCATCAACAGTCATATAGACAAAGTCTCCACTTGCATCTCTCACCGGTGCTGCTGTCTTAAACTGGTCTGTCTTCCCGCTCTCAAGCCTGTAACGCCAGAGCTGGAAGGTCACCTCAGAACGTCCATCTGTTTCTCCGTCATCGAGCCACTGTTTTTTAGCGTTATACTCCGTGGTTCCTGTCAGCGTGAGCGTGATGCTGCCTCCACTATAGACCTGATCTTTATCTGTACCATGGTTAGGCACGCCTGCGTTGTCATAGGAAATGTCAAAATATTCATTATCTTCCGCGTCAAGACCTATGCCGTCGGGCGTAAACTTATCCTCGTCTTCGCCGTCCTCTGATACACGCTTCACACTGTAAGAGAGCATGGAGCCGTCCAGATTGTACTTGGGCAGACCTTTGTCTATCGTAATGCAGATGCTGCCGTCATCCTCTGTGGTAATCGTCAATAATCCTGCATCTTCAAGATCACTAAGCGATACGGTCCGATCTTCTCCCTTCATCGGGGAAATCACCAGCCGGAACTCGTCAAGCATCTCTGCTGCCAGCTTATCGCCGTCAAATCTTTTGTGCCGTCATTGACTTTTACAGTGAAGTTGAAAGGCAGCTCCCGGACGTAGTAGTAGCCGAGATTGGTGCCGGCAGCGGATAATCTTTCACATTCTCTTCATTTACATCTATGAATGTGTAGTTCTCGGGCGGGACGACGTCCTCTGGGGCGCCGAGAGTCCAGGTGTACTCTATGGTTTTTGTTGTCGTCTCTCCCGTATCCGGATCTTTTCTGGTCTCTTCCACCGTGATTGGGAGCTTAGCCTGAAGGATGTACTGGGAAGTTGAAACTTGCTCATGCTGGAATTCGGGATATTCCTCTTTCTTCCCTCCAAAGAATGTTTCCCAGGTTGCAGGCGTAAGTTCGCGGTAAACGGTTTTCCCGTCTTCTTCATAACTGAAATAAAGAGGGATATTTTTGTCTATAAAATCATCAATATTCTCGGGGCGCCCTCCATCTGCGTTATTATTGTCGAGGATATAAATATCTTTTAGATCAATTTCTGCTTCTTTTTTAATCTCGACTGTCTTCTCGAACATCCGGAGAGTGGATATTCCGGAAAGGATTAATTGATAATTTTCATATTTATCTCCCTCACCTTTTCCCGCCATTGGTTTTATGTGCAAGCTCACTGATATGTCTGCCTTCAGTAACTCATCATTCAAATGCTTATAATTTTCTCCGTCGGCTTCTATCAACTCTTTCACATATTCCCGGACAGCATTCTCCAGGGCATCTCTGTAAAGCTCTACAGAAATCTCGGCATCTGAAAGTTCATCTTCCGCGTTTTCTGCCGCATTACGAGAGATCGAAATTATTATATTATTTTCATCAGAAATCCCGGCTGAGATTTCTGCATTTTCAGGGACATTGCTTAATTTTAAAACAGGCTCATTCCCCAGCGACAAGACACCGGTTT
This sequence comes from Clostridia bacterium UC5.1-2E3, assembly GCA_001304875.1. Classification (GTDB taxonomy): domain Bacteria; phylum Bacillota; class Clostridia; order Lachnospirales; family Lachnospiraceae; genus Ventrisoma; species Ventrisoma faecale. The sequence continues at coordinate 2,085 of BBZO01000027.1, read as the reverse complement.
GGGAATCATATTTGGACTCTCCATCGCTAAATTTTACCTCTTCAGGAAGCTGTATCTTTACCACCAACTCCTGCTCAGCCGTATAAACAGTCCCTGCCGGCTTACGGTTTTCCGAGATGGCAGAGAATTGCAGCAGAAAATCACTCTCCAGCTCCTTCTCTTCTTCCGTAATGGACACCTTCCAATTAAAATCTGCCAAAATCACTATAGGATCGCCCGTGTCAATAAAAATCTTCGGTTCACGGGAAGCATCATTATCAGTAGCCTCTGCATCGCCCTTTGACGCAACGGGAGTATTTGAAGATGCAGTAGGGACATTATTTCCCGTCGCAAGGGATACGCCATGTTTCAATGCCCGACGGCCATTGCTCCCAGATGCCACTCCGGGATTGGCGGCTAAATAATCCTCCTCCTCATAATCCTCCGGATCTGCGTTGAAAAACTCGTAATCTTCCTCCGTCAATTCACCCATTGTATTTGCGATGGGATATCCGGTTATTTTCTCCTGAACATGCGGCGTTACCTCAATATCCCCTTCTGATACCCAAATATCGGTCAGATCCTTTGTATTCGGAGGCACCAGAAATACAAGCTCCTCTTCCAGCTTCGAATTATCCTTATCCAGAGTAAAACTAAGTACGCCTCCCCCGTCTTCATCGTCGTCCGGTATAAACGTAATTTGCTGCTCCTTGTCTTTATCCGCCTCAGACAAACTGGCCGTTTGAGGAACATCTTCCTCATTTTCTTCCAGGAAGCGTTCAATACCCTGCAGCGCCAGAACCTCATGCTCATCCAGATGAATTTTAACCTCCGCACTGTCCAGCAGATCTCCATCCTTATCAAAATCCGCCTTCAAAGTAACTGTAACTTGTTCTCCGGTTTGTACCTCCGTCTGATCTGGTTCCCATACGACAGAAACATCATATTTCTCGCCATTCAGAACCGTGGATGCCGCGGACGCAATCTGGGCGTTGGGAAGAAGTGTAAACGCCAGAGCCATCGCCAGTGAACGTTTGTACCTGTCAAAAAACTTAAACATTAAAAACCTCCTGTTTACTGTACTTATCTATAGAAGTTAAGAATAGGTATAGGTTTTCGTTCAATGGAGGCCTCTTGACTGACTTGTAAGAAATCACATAAAAAAAAGAGATTCCTGCCTTTCTCGACAAAAATCCCATAAAATTATACTAGTTTGATTATGACCGAAAATTTATACTTATTCGGTTAATTCACGTAGCCATAGTCATATACATATTACACTATAAGGAAAATTTTTCAAGTATTTTTTTAATTTTGTAACGCTTTTTGTAACGTTTATTTAAAGAGCCCTAAAATGGTAATCATTTTCTCTGTGAATACAAAGTTATTCCCGAAAATCTCTGTATAAAAAAAGGAACCAGACTCATCATGCCTGATTCCTCTTCATACAATATTTGAAGTATATACGTTACAGCCCAAATTCCCGGCATAATGTCTCCCGGTACTCCGGATCCGAGAGCGCCCGCTCCAGATCGTCGTAGCGTTTCATGCTCAAAAGGTTCTGCGTAAGTGCGGTAATCCGCTTTTCGCCGAGTTCCAGACCCTCGGCCAGGCCACTTGCACGACCTTCTTCGCGACCTTCGGCCAGGCCCTTCTCACGGCCTCAGTTAGCCCTTTCTCATGGCCTTCGGCCAGGCCTTCCTCGCGCCCCTCAAGCCTCTCATACATCTTCTCTTCCCACGCCTGCATATACTTCACCCCAAACTCTTCACTGGCTCTGACCTCATGCACCCGCTCGTGGAGCTTTTTTACCCGCCCGCTTTTACACTGCTTTGCCGCCTCGTCCGTAGTTTTCTCCATATAATGCAGAAGTTCCACCAGTTCCGGGCTCACCTCATCGTCGTTGGTTCCGCGGGTGTTCAGAAAAATACGGGTGGTTCCGTCCTCAAGATAAAGGCCGGGCACTTCCTCACACTGTGTCTTAAAGGTGTATCGGTATTTCCCATGTCCCCACAGATCGAACGGCGTGACCATAATCAGACATGACTCGGGCAGCTGGTTAAAACCCACATCCCGGCCCGGCGGCAGCAGGGTGCTGTCGATCAA
>BBZO01000026.1 GCA_001304875.1 Clostridia bacterium UC5.1-2E3 | reverse complement strand
CAAGCTTTCCAGTATTCCCGCATCCGCGCTTCCGCCTCAGAACGGCTTAGGGAAAATTTGTCCATGATGCGCTGCAGCGTACTGTCGTAGCTCTGCCCCAGCTCGCGGCAGCTCTCGATGAGCGCACGGGTCCCCTCCCGGATCCCTTTCTTAATCCCCTTCTTAATCCCCTTGTTCTCCGCATAATCCAACATACTGCATGACATAACGCTCTCTCCTTTCTCTGATCGTCTTTCCATCTCCCGGCTCATCTCCAGGTATCTCTCATCCCCGGTGAACTCCCGGAAGAAATCCAGCATCTCCTTCACGTGCCGGATGTTCCGGTGCCCCTCCGGGCCAGCAACAAACTCCGCCTCCGTCCCCGTCCGCTTCGCGTGAAAATATTCCGCCACAATCCGGAAATCCGAGGTGAACCGCTCTCTCACTGCCTGCGGAAGGAAGGCCACCTCCACCAGATTGATCCTGTAATCCGGCACCAGCCCGATGATCCTTTGCCAGCCGGAGCCACCCGCCGTCTTCTCATCCGGCCAGACAATCGCCTCCCGCAAAGACTGCGGGGCCTTCCAGTGCTCCAGCCCGTAATAGAGCACGAAGGAAATCACCGGGTATTTCTTCCGTCTTCCCTTCTGCTGCTTATAGGCGGCTCCGTCGTAGCTCATCATGCGGAACACCATATCATAGTCCTCGCCCGACTGGTTCTCCAGGCCAAAGAGTGCCAGCACCACGCCCGACCGTGTGCAGTATTTCACCACGTCACGGTGCTGCTCCCGCTTCTGTCCGCCCAGATCCTCATAAATTGAAGCCGTGGGCCCCGGCCTTCAGCGACTCCGGCTCCACCAGCATCCCGCCTCCAAATCCCAGCGCGTTCACGATATCCGCAAATACGTCGTTGTGCTCCTCCAGTGTCTTTTCCAGCAAATCCTTCTCTGCCAAATGCACTCCTCCTTATCCTCTGTCTGCGGAACGTCTTATACTTTTAAACTGCACCGCGGTCCGAAATGAGATCTCTGGCCGAACCGGCCATAAAACACGGGAATCTGTTCCCAAAAGATACGGTCCACGAATGAGACCGGAAATGTTTTCTTAAGTATAGCAGATTTTTAAAGCGGGCGCAATACACGTTTTTTCTCCTCTGTCAAGGCCGCCCGCCCACATTCCGGAAGAAATTTTTTTCCAGCCTCCCATTCGTATATTTCCTCCGAAAACCGTCCATCATTCACTTATAGAAAATCAATGATGCGGAGGTAAAGGAATGGCTGGTTATAAGGTAGAAATATGCGGAGTCAACACATCGAAGCTGCCTCTCCTCACCAACGACGAGAAGGAAGCGCTGTTTAAACGGATTTTAGAGGGCGATATGGATGCGCGGGAGCAGTATATCAAGGGAAACCTAAGACTGGTTCTCAGCGTGATCCAGAGATTTTCCGGGAGCAGTGAGAACGTGGACGATCTGTTCCAGATCGGATGCATCGGCCTCATAAAGGCCATCGATAATTTTGATATTACACAGAATGTGAGATTTTCCACCTACGCCGTGCCCATGATCCTGGGCGAGGTGCGCAGGTATCTGAGAGACAACAATTCCATCCGCGTGAGCCGCTCCCTGCGTGATACGGCCTACAAGGCCATCTACGCCAAGGAAGGGCTCATGCGGAAAAATTCCAAGGAGCCAACCATCAACGAGATCGCGGAGGAGATCGGCATCAGCAAGGAGGAGATCACCTACGCCCTGGACGCCATTCAGAGCCCGGTGAGTCTCTACGAGCCGGTCTACACCGACGGCGGCGACCCGCTCTACGTCATGGACCAGATCAGCGACAAGAAGAATCTGGAGTCCAACTGGGTGGAGGAGATCTCCTTAAACGAGGCCATGAAACGGCTGCCGGAGCGGGAGCGGCATATCATCGACATGCGCTTTTCGAGGGCAAGACCCAGACCGAGGTAGCTGGGGAAATCCACATCAGCCAGGCCCAGGTGAGCCGGCTGGAGAAAAATGCGCTGAAGGCCATGAGAAATTATCTGAGCTGAGCCAGACACAGACAGATGCCGGGCGCAACCCGTCAGATCCTCGTGGATTCCCTGTGAACAAGCCGGCTGGGAAATTCCCTGTACGCAAATCCCTCCTCCCGCTCCTCAACCACAGCAATGAGAAGCTTCGCCGCGTATCCCCCATTTCCCGGTAAGACCGTGATCCCGGTGATGGACGGCCAGGTCATTTCGTAGAAGTTCACATAATTTAAAAAATCGTCTTGGTTTCCTGGGGAACCGCATACCGGCGCTTCAAGATCTCATTCTGAACCGCCAGGCCGATGTCGTAGTTCTGGCAGATGGCGACGTCAAACTCTTCCGTCTCCATGTAACATTTCAGAAACGGTAGGATCTCGGCGTAGTCTCTCTGCTTCACGCGGCAGATCACATGCTTCAAATCGCACTCCGGAAAGCGCTCGCGAGCAAGTGCCGAAAAAACCGGAAACTTGTCGTTGACAAAACGGCCATCATTTTCCACAGAGAAATAACGGATCCTCTTTAATGCATGTTCCCGGCAGTAATCCAGGCACTCCCCAAGCGCCGGATCAAAGGAACGCGGGCGGGGCGATTTGTCAGAAAACACCCCGTCCATACATATCACCGTATACGGAATCCCGTTCTCCACAGCTCCCTTTATAAAATCGTCGTGATCGCTGTTGGAAATAAAAATAATCCCGTCGATCAACTCGGAAAAATAGCTCTTCAGATATTGGGGCTGCTCCTCCCCCGTCTCGTAAAAGATGGTCATGGTGTAATTGATCTTCGCAAGATATTCGCTGATTCCCTCCATGGCCTCCAGAAACGCCTGGCGGCTGTAATCCCTGGCGCAGACGATACCTACGGCAGCGCTGTGTTTCTTCTTCATGTTCCGCGCGGAGGCGTTGGGAACGTAGTTCATCTCCTCCACGCCTTCAGAATCCGCTGTCTCGTTTCCTCCCCGATTTTCTGCCCCTCCCGGTTGTTGATCACGTAAGAGACCGTGGCCTGGGAAACGCCGCAGGCCTTCGCAATATCCTGGGCCGTCACTTTTTTCTTCATCTTCCCTGTCCTTTCTTTGTCTAAACTATATAAATTTTACCACAATTTTTCTGTAATATATACTAATTTTACAATCAAACGCCGATTTTCGCTTGATTCTGTCCGCCGAATGTGCTATTCTATGACCATAAGTTTCACTTATACGTATAAGCGAATTATAACATCGTTTTCCAGAAACTGCAAGAAAAGGCAGAAGGCAGGCGCCGCCATCCTGGAAAACGCACTTTTTATAGTAGCTTATACGTATAAGTAAACAAATAACAAACTTACATAAAAATATTTTTCAAGGAGGAACGGTTGAAAAATGAAAACTATGGAAAATACTGCCGCAAAAAAGCCTTCCCTTTTAAACCGATGGCTCAACGGCATCGAGCGGGTAGGAAACAAGCTTCCCCACCCCATCACCCTGTTCGCCATCCTGGTGCTTCTGGTCATCGCCGTGTCCGCGGTCTGTTCCGCGATGGGCGTGTCCGCCACCGGGGAGCTGGTGAACCGAAGCAAAGGTATCGTGGAGGAGCAGACCGTGGAGGTTGTGAGCCTCTTAAACGCCGAGGGTTTTAAATACATGCTTTTAAACGCCATCGGAAACTTCACGGGCTTCGCCCCCTTAGGCGTCGTGCTTGTGGCCATGTTCGGCATCGGCCTGGCCGAAGACAGCGGATTTATCGGCGGCCTCTTAAAGAGAACCGTGGAGATCACCCCCGCCGCTCTCATCACCCGGTGATCGTGTTCCTGGGCGTCATGTCCAATCTGGCTGACGCAGTAGGGTACATCGTCGTCATCCCCATCGCAGCCCTCATGTATATGGCCTACGGCCGTCATCCCATGGTGGGTATGGCCGCCGCGTTCGCAGGCGTATCCGGTGGCTTCTCCGCCAACCTTTTAATCGGCACCCTCGATCCGCTTCTGTGCGGAATCACCAACGAGGCCGTGAAAATGGTAGATCCCACCTATGTGGTAGAGCCCACAGGCAACTGGTATTTCATGGCGGTTTCCACTTTTGTCATCACCTTCATCGGAACCATTGTCACCGAGAAAATCATCGCTCCCCGCTTCGGTGAGTACCACGGGGAAAATGACGAGAACGGCATGGCCGAGTACAAGGTAAGTGACGTGGAGCGAAAGGCGCTCAAATATGCTGGCTTCACACTTCTGGCCCTGGTCGTCGCCATCATCGCCATCGCCCTGCCATCTAACTCATTCCTGCGCGCGGACGACGGAACGCTCCTCGGCAATTCCCCGCTGATGGAAGGAATCATCGTGATCATCGCCCTGGTTCTTTTCATTCCGTCAGTGGTATACGGACGCATCACCGGCGCATACAAGGGGGAGAAGGACGTCTGTTCCGCCATGGGACGTGCCATGGCCAGCATGAGCTCCTACATCGCTCTGACCTTCGTGGCCGCCCAGTTTATCAACTACTTCGGCTACACCAAACTGGGAACCATCCTCGCCTTAAAAGGCGCTGAATTTTTCCAGACCTCCGGCATCGGCCCCATTCCGATGATGGTATTCTTCGTACTGTTTGCCGCCTTCATCAACCTGTTCATGGGCTCCGCCTCCGCGAAATGGGCCATCGTAGCCCCGGTGTTCGTCCCCATGTTCATGCTCCTTGGCTACACGCCGGAATTTGCGCAGATCGCCTACCGGATCGGCGACTCCTGCACCAACATCATCACCCCCATGATGTCCTACTACGCCATGATCATTGTGTTTGCGAAAAAATACGACAGGGACGCAGGTATCGGCACGCTAGTCTCCACCATGCTGCCCTACAGCATCACCTTTTTGCTTGGCTGGACAGCCCTGCTGGTGGTGTGGATCATCCTCAACCTGCCGCTGGGCCCCGGTGTCGGGATGTTCCTGTAATCATTATCTGACAGAACAGAGGTTTTCTTATGATCAATAAAAGAATACAGCGCCTGCGGGAACAGATGCGGGAACGCCGCATGGACGCTTATCTGATTCCCACCTCCGACTTCCACCAGTCGGAGTACGTGGGCGAATATTTTAAATGCCGCCAGTTTATCACCGGCTTTACCGGCACGGCAGGCACCGCTCTCGTCACCATGGACCAGGCATTTCTCTGGACCGACGGCAGATACTTCGTGCAGGCGGAAAAGCAGCTAAGCGGCACAGAGGTGAAACTCTGCCGGATGGGCGATCCGGGTGTTCCCACCATCGAGGAGTTCCTGCGGGAGGCCCTGCCGCAAGACGGCGTTCTGGGCGTGGACGGCCGCACCATAAGCTGTGAATTTGGTGAAACACTTACAACTTTCCTGCACGCGAAAAACATTTCCCTGGCCTGCAAAGAGGATCTGGTGGGGCTTCTGTGGGAAGACCGCCCCGCCCTCTCCGCCGAACCGGTGTGGATCCTGGAGGACAAATACTCGGGCGTCACCTCACCGGAGAAGATAAAAATGCTCCGCCGCGACATGCGGCACGCCGGAGCCGACGCCACATTCTGACCACACTGGACGAAATCGCGTGGCTGTTAAACGTAAGAGGAAATGACATTCCCTGTACCCCCGTCTTTCTCTCCTACGCCCTCATCACAGAAACGGAATGTAAGCTCTTCATCCAGAATGCGGCGGTGCCCGAACCGGTCAGAACCTATTTAGATGGCATCGGTGTGACCCTCCTCCCTACGACAGCATTTACGGGGAAATACAGAAGCTGGAGCACCTTTCTCTGCTTCTAGAGAAGGCAAAGGTCAACTATCGACTAGTCAGCGCTCTCTCCCCGACCGTACGCGTCATCGACCAGATGAACCCTGTGTCATGCGCAAGGTAGTGAAAAATCCGGTGGAGATTGAGAATGTGAGACGCGTCCATCTGCGGGATGGACTGGCCGTCACCCGGTTCATGCACTGGCTCAAATGCTCCGTGGGCGAAATTCCTTTAAGTGAGCTCTCTGTGGCGCAGAAATTAGAAGAGTTCAGAAAAGAGCAGGACGGCTACATCGAGCCCAGCTTCGTCACGATCGCGGCCTACGGGGACAACGCGGCTATGTGCCATTACCGCGCCAACGAGGAGCAGAACCGGGGAATCCTCCCCCAGGGCCTTCTCCTGATAGACTCTGGCGGACAGTATCTGGGCGGAACCACCGACATCACCCGCACCTTTGCCATGGGGCCGCTCACTGACCGGGAGCGGGAATATTTTACCATCGTATCCATGGCCATGTTAAAGGTCATGGACATGAAATTTCTCCACGGCTGCCGGGGTATCAACTTGGACTACACCATCCGCGAGGCCTTCTGGAAGCGGGGACTGGACTTCAACCACGGCACCGGCCACGGCGTCGGGTACTTAAGCGGCTGCCATGAGCGCCCCAACGGAATCCGCTGGAAGGTAGTTCCCGAGAGACAGGACAGCGCCGTCATCGAACCTGGTATGATCTGCTCCGACGAGCCGGGGCTCTATATCGAGGCGCTTTCGGCGTACGGACGGAGAACATGATCCTCTGCGTCCCCGATGAAAAGAACCAGTACGGACAGTTCCTGCGCTTCGAGTTCCTTACCTGGGCTCCCATCGACTTAGATGCCATCGACACCCGTTTCATGGACGAGAACGACATCCGCCGTCTCAACACCTATCATGGGATGGTATACGACAAACTCTCTCCCCTTCTCTCCGACGAGGAGAAAAAATGGCTGGCGCACGCCACCCGGGAGGTTCACCGATAATCCTTTTTCTCTCTATTTTCTGCGCTACAAAACAGGCTATGCCGGACGATCTGTTTCCTCCGGCATAGCCCGTACGTTTTCTATTGATTCGATTCCTGGCAGTCCTACTGCTGAACCCAGCGCCCGTTCTGGTCCACCTGGTATCCGTCCGGCGTCGTGGTGTTGGTGAGGATATATCCGTCCGCCCCGATGTAGAACCAGCTTCCCTGGTCCTCCATCCAGCGGTTTTTCGCCAGCGCGCCGCTGCCCGTGAAGTAGTACCAGCGGCCGTCCAGGCTCTTCCAGCCCGTGGCCATGTACCCGTTCTCATCAAAATAATAGGTGTCCCCGTCGATGGAGGCGAAACCGCCGGCCGCCGCGCTTCCGTCGGACCGGATGAAGCGCCAGCCGTTTGCATCCTGCGTCCAGCTTCCCGCGGCCTGTCCCGATTTTGCCGTCTCGAATCCATAATCCAGAAGTGCCTTCGTGTCGTCGTAGTGGGTCTGCTTGCTCTTTAAAATGACCACCACCAGCCGCAGCCCGTCCCGCTCCGCGCAGGTCACCAGCGTGTTTCCCGCCAGGGAGGTGTATCCGGTCTTTCCGCCACGATGCCGGGATAATACCTGGCGTCGCTGGGATTAATCATTTTATGCCCCATGGTGAGCGCCCTGGCTGTGCTCACCTTCTTCGTGGCCGGGAAGGTATAGTTGACCGTGCTCGTGATCTGGCACACCGTGGGATTTCTGAACGCCTCGGCGGCGATCAGCGCCATATCGTAGGCCGTCGTATAGTGGTTAGAGTTGTTGAGCGTTGGGATTGGCAAAATGTGTCCCCGTGCATCCCAGCGCCTGGGCTCTGGCGTTCATCATATCGGCAAAGCCGCTGATGCTGCCGCCCACGAACTCTGCCAGCCCGTTGGCCACCTCATTGGCCGATTTTAAGAGCATCCCATAGAGACAGTCCTTCACCGAGATCACATCCCCCGCCGTCACATTCAGTCCTACGGCTCCCGCCTCCAGATTCGTGGTCGCCGTCTCAGAGAACGTGACCATCTGATCCATGGTGGTATTCTCCGCCACCAGAAGAGCCGTCATCAGCTTGGTGATGCTGGCCGGGTAGTATCTGCTCCTGGCATCCTTCTCGTAGAGCACGCGTTTGTTGGTCACGTCATAGAGAATGGCCGCCTGAGCCTGTACCTCCGGTACGGTCACCATCGCGCCGGAGGAAACTCCGCCGGTTCCCGAAGGTGCGAAGGCCGTGCCGGATCCGGAAGTGCCCGGGACGCCCGGCCCCACGGCACTGCTTCCGTTCTGCGTCACCTGGCTGCCCTGGACTCCCTGCTGGTTCGTCCCCTGCGTCGTCTGGCTGCTGCCGCTGTTCCAGGGGCCCGGCCCCATGATCTGCTGCGTATTCTGTGAATCCTGAAGCTGGCTGCCCTGGGTATCCTGCGGTGCAGATGCTCCGCTTCCTGCATTTAAAGAAGCCGCTGTCTCGGGAGTCAGCGGCGTGATTGTGATTTCCGCAAAGGCCGGCTGGCAGAACGCGAGGGCGAACGCCAGGCAGAGGCCTGCGGCTTTTTTCCATCTTTTCATCTTAACTGTTCCCCTTCATTTTCTTCCTGGTGGCTATTATACATGAGCCAGGCCTGCAATACAATGCATTTGGGGATTTCTTCAGATTTTTGTAAGATTACGTCGTCTCCGGCAGCTTGCAGACGTCGATCCAGGCCTTCGCGCAGGAATATTTTTCCATCTCCTCCATGCTGAGCTCGATGGCGCTGTTGCTGCTGCCGCAGGCCGGAAATACGGTCTCAAAGCGCTTTAAGGACTCGTCTAAATAGACCTCCACGCCCTTGTTGACCGCAAAGGGGCAGACGCCTCCCACCGCATGGCCGATCAGCGTCTCGGCCTCCTCAGCGGTGAGCATCTTCGCCTTGGCGCCGAAAAAGTCCTTGTATTTCCGGTTGTCCACCTTGGCATCGCCGGCCGCCGCGATGAGCACCGTCCGGTCCCCCACCTTGAAGGACAGCGTTTTCGCAATCCGGCAGGGCTCGCAGCCCACTGCCTGGGCCGCCAGCTCCACGGTGGCGCTGGATACCGGAAATTCCAGTATCCTGCCGTCCATGTCATATGTCTTAAAAAATGCCCGTACTCTCTCGATCGACATTTCCTGATTCCTCCAAACTTACAGCATGGTTCCTCTTAAGGTCTCCCCGTCCAGAGCGCTTAAGTACGCCGGAGCGATGTCAAAGACGGTCTTGCAGCCGCTCTGTCCCTCCTTGCTTAAACGGTAGGCCGCGCGGGCGTAAGCGACGATCACGGAGGAGGTGAACTCCGGGTTGGAATCCAGCTTTAAGCTGTACTCGATGATATGCTTGTTCTCCCCGTTCCAGCCGGTCTTTCCGCTTCTGAACACGAAACCGCCGTGAGGGATGCCGCTGTGGTTCTTTTTAAGCTCCTCCTCGGTGATGAAGGTCACTGTGGTATCATAGTCTGAGAAATAGTTGGGCATGTTCTTGATAGTCTCGGCAATCTTCGCCTTGTCCGCGCCCTCCTCGGCCACCACGTAGCAGTCTCTGGTGTGCTTCTCGCGGGTGGTGAGGGAAGGATTGCTGCCGCTTCTCACCGCCTCCAGCGCGCTCTCCACCGGGATCGTGTACTGTCTCGCGTCCTTCACGCCCGGAATGCGGCGGATGGCGTCAGAATGTCCCTGGCTCACGCCCTTGCCCCAGAAGGTGTAGCTCTCGCCGTCGGGCAGCGCCGCCGTCGCATAAATGCGGTTTAAGGAAAACATACCCGGATCCCAGCCCACGGAGATGATGCCGACGGTTCCGCTCTTTCTGGCAGCCTCGTCCACCGCGGCGAAATGCTTATTCACGTTCGCATGGGTGTCAAAGCTGTCCACCACATTGAACCACTGTGCAAACTCCGGCGTCTGCTCCGGAAGATCGGTGGCGCTGCCGCCGCACAGGATCAGGACGTCGATCTCATCCTTCATCTTCTCTGCCTCATCCACGTGATACACCTTCACGCCCTCCGTCAGGATTTTAACGGTCTCGGGGGCCCTGCGGGTGAATACCGCCGCCAGCTCCATATCCGGATTCTGTCTGATGGCGCACTCCACGCCGCGTCCTAAGTTGCCGTAACCTAAAATACCGATTCTGATAGACATTCTCTATTACCCTCCTAAAATAATTTATCTGAAAAGCAAAAAGTGGTACAACAGGAGCGCTCCCGGCGTTCCCACGTTTGTACCACACAAATTATACATGAAGTCTTATGAAATTTCCAGTTATTTTTTTATCAGCTTCTTAATTTTCTCCTGCATCCTGCGGGCGTTTTCCGACTCCGGGGCCACCGAAGCCACATAAGCTGCCTTTCCGGCCAGGGACTCTAAATATCTGGCCGCTTCCTCCTCCGAGGGAGCTCTGCCGTTTTTCCGCTCCAGATGCTTCTCACGCCGTATGTCTCACAGAAATAGAGCTCCTGGCGCAGCGCTCTCTGATACTCCCTTGGGACCTGGAGCTTTTCATTCACCACCAGGCCGGTGACGGTCTGTCTGCGGCCCGCAGTCATGAGCTTCGTCTTCTTTTTGTTTAGGGAAAAGCCCATAACCTCGAGGAAGGCTCTGACCTTTGCCTCCACCTCCCCGGCGTCAAACACCCCGGAAAATGTCATATCGTCGCAGTAGCGGCTGTAGCGGATGCCGCGGGCCGCACACCACGCTCCCATGTGGCGGTCGAAGGGCTCCATCACCAGGTTGGAGATCGCAGCCGACGTGGGCGCCCCCTGGGGAAGGACATCCCGGAAACAGCAGAGACTGGTGAGCATCGTGGCCGCCGCAGGCGGAAACAGGGTGCCGGGAAACGCGCTCCACATCACCATGGGAAATGTGATGCTGCCGAAAAATCGTGGATATCCAGCTTGAGGATCATGGGCTGGCCCAGATGTATTGCCGCATTCTGCCGGACTCCCGTGCCTTTTCTGTAGGCGCAGGCGTACTCTGAAACCGGCGCCCCGGCCAGAATATGGCGCAGGATATTTTTCTGTACTTTTTTGAGAAGGGCATCCGGCTCGCGAAGCGTCCGGCGTCCTCCTCCCCGCTTGGGAACCGACAGCGTCCTGTAGTGGGCCTCCGGGTGGTTGCTTAGGGCATAGAGGCACCTAAGATACGCCGCCCGGTCCGCGGGCACGCCGCCCAGAAGATCCAGGGACACAAGAAACTCCTGCCACTTTCCGCCGTACAGTACCGCCACAGATCCATCGCCGTTCCTCCTTGGAAAATCAGAGGCAATACTAGAAAAGGATTCCATAAGATACGCAGATGTACCATACCGCATGGGACATGCGGTCCGTGCACACATCCGTGTGCCGGCGTACTTCGCAGTAGATTATGGTGCTGGCCCTGCGGGCCTGCGCGTCCTTGTGTGTTTCCTCCCGGCGGCGACTCGCCGACGGGCCAGATTATCCCTGCATGCCGCATGGAATGTCTGACTGAGCTATTGCCTCTGTTACGCTATAGTATCACATAAAATACAAAATTTAAAGATGGGAATTATTGAAGAAACGGGCCGTTTTATGTATAATAATTACATATGCCCTGTATCAAAAGGATCAGGCAGGTTTTTTACAGGAAATGGCAGGCGCATTTTCTCCCGGTTTGGCATCGGAAACATGCGCCTGTTCCCATTAATAATCAATGACTGGAAGTGACATCACATGAAACAGGACACAGACTCTTACAAAATTCCATCCGAGATCAACACAATTCTGATCATCGACGACGACGAATTTAACCGGGCAATCTTAAACAATCTCTTTTCCGGGAGCTACGCCATCATGGAAGCTGAGAATGGGAAGGAGGGCCTGGAGGCGGTTTTCCAGAACCGGCACCGGCTCTGTGCGATTCTGTTGGACGTGGTCATGCCCGAGATGAGCGGCCTGGAGGTTCTAAGGCGGCTCAAGGAAGCGGACATTCTGGAGCGGATTCCCGTTTTTCTCATCACCTCCGAGGTTGGCACAGCCATCCGGCAGGGCTACGACCTGGGCGCCATGGACGTGATCAGCAAACCCATTGTCCCCTACCTGGTGCTGCGCCGGGTCAACTCCGTGATCGAGCTCTTCCAGGTGCGGCGGAAGCTGGAGCACCGGGTGGAGGACCAGGAGGCCGAACTTCTGGAGAAAACCAGACAGATCCTGGAGTTAAACCAGGGGATGATCGAGTCCCTGTCCGCCGCCATCGAGTTCAGAAACGAGGAATCCGGCGGGCACGTGCGGCGCATCCACGACATCACCGCGCTCCTGCTCTCCGAGACAGACTTCTGCCCCGGGCTGACCGACGAGGAAATTGAAAACATTGCCCTGGCCTCCATCATGCACGATGTGGGGAAAATAGCTATCCCCGACTCCATCCTGGGAAAGCCCGGAAAGCTGACGCCGGAGGAATTTGAGATCATGAAAACCCACACCATCCGCGGCGGCGAGCTCCTGGAACACATCACACAGCTCCAGCACCACGGCGCCTACCAGTATGCCTACGACATCGCTAGGCATCACCATGAGAGATGGGACGGGAACGGATATCCGGACCGGCTGAAGGGCGACGAGATCAGCCCCTGGGCGCAGGTAGTTTCCATCGCCGATGTGTACGACGCGCTGAGCTGCAAGCGCATCTACAAGGACGCGTTTCCCCGGGAGACTGTACTGGAGATGATCCGCACCGGCCAGTGCGGGACATTCAACCCCCGGCTGCTCGACTGCTTTTTCAGAGTCGAGCCAAAGCTTGCAGCGCTGTATGAAAAATTAAAAGACGAACAATAGGAGGAACTTACATTGGATACATCTGTACGTGAAAAACTGGAAAGCGCCGGAATCGACGTGGCAGGCGCGCTGGAACGCTTCATGGGAAACGACGCGCTTCTCGAGCGCTTCTTAAAGAAGTTTCCCGACGATCCCAACTACGGAAAGCTGACGGCCGCCATCGAGAACCAGGACCAGGAGGCGGCGCTGACGGCGGCACATACCTTAAAGGGCGTATGCGGAAACCTGGCGATGAACCAGCTGTTCGAGCTGCTGAGCCGGCAGGTGGCCGCGTTCCGCGCCGGCGACTGGCAGACTGCCGCCGGTCTCATGCCGCCGATCCGCGAGGCTTACTGCCGGATCACGGGGGAGATCAAAAACCTATAATATTACTGTTGAAAGGATTCTTTTATGAGAGACAATAAAAAGATTTTTCGATTCCTCTGGATATCCTTCGCCGGTCTTCTAGCTCTGTGTATCGCGACTTTTGCCCTGATCATAAATTCTGTACAGCAGAAGCACACCGCCGCACTGCACGAGCTGACCGTCTCCTACATGGAGGGGCTTAGCCTGCAGATCCAGCGCCATTTTGAGACTCTGGTGGAAATGCGCATGATACAGGTCAAGGCCATTGTCCACGCCATACCGCCGGAGGACGTGGAGGAATTTAACGCAGAATTTAAAGCAGCCATGTCAAACATGGTGGCCTTCCGCGATTTCAGCCATCTTTCCCTCTACGATACCGAGGGAAACTCGGCGTTGATTTACGGTCCGGCTATCGAAGTAGAGAACCAGGAGCTGTTCCTTGACACAGTCAATAAGGGGGATACCATGGTGACGCTTGGGCAGACCGCCGACGGCACTCTGATGGTTATTTACGGCATTTCCGTCGGCTACCCTTACACCGAGGGCTATCCCATGATCGGGGATGCCCAGTGTACCGCGCTGATTGCCGGAGTTCCCGTGGAAAACTTATACAAAACCCTGTCACTGGGACTGGACGAATCCCTGATCTTCTCTCATATTGTGCGAAAAGACGGCACGTTCGTCGTCAAAAATTATTCCAGCGGCGTTGACACAGACACGATTTATGAATGGTATCGAAAAAACTGCAGGGAATCCGGAATAGAAAATGCTGACGAGCGGATTAATGAGATGGAGCAGAATATCCTGAACGGGACTCCATACAATCTGGAGACTGCTGTCAACGGGGAACAGCGGCACGTTTACACCTCTCCGCTGCCGCACACAGACTGGACACTGGTGTGTGTCATGCCCTACGGGATTCTTGACGAAGCATTGGACGGTCTGAAAAGCAGTAATCTCATTGTATCCGTGAGCGGCTGCCTGGTCATCCTGGCCGGAATGCTTCTTATATTCTTTACATACATGCACATGTCCCGCCGTCAGATGGCCGAGCTTGCAGAGGCCCGCGAGGAGGCGGAGGCTGCAAATAAATCCAAGAGTGAATTTCTCTCCAACATGAGCCACGATATCCGCACGCCCATGAACGCGATTGTCGGCATGACTGCCATCGCGACCGCAAACATCGATAACCGGGACAAGGTCGTTGAGTGTCTGCGGAAAATCGCGCTGTCCAGCAAACACCTGCTGGGACTGATCAATGACGTACTTGACATGTCGAAAATCGAGAGCGGCAACCTGGCGCTGAACTATGACCTGCTCTCCCTGCGCGAACCATGGAGAGCATCGTGAGCATTATCCAGCCGCAGGTCAAGGCCAGAAAACAGTCGTTCAATATCTTCATCCGCAAGATTCAGGAGGAGAACATTTACGCCGACAGCGTGCGTTTAAACCAGGTGCTCTTAAACCTGCTCTCCAACGCCCTCAAATTTACGCCGGAGGGCGGAGACATCACCGTGACCGTCTCCCAGGAGGATTCCCCGAGGGGCGAACGCTACGTCCGCACCCATTTCTGGGTAAAGGATAACGGCATGGGGATGACAAAGGAGTTCCAGAAGAAGATCTTTGAATCCTTTGTGCGCGAGGACACGCCCGCGTGCGCAAGGTGGAGGGTACCGGCCTCGGCATGGCCATCACGAAATACATTGTGGACAAATACGAGGGCACCATCGAGGTAAACAGCGAGCTGAATGTGGGCACCGAGTTCCATATCATCTTCGACTTTGAGCGGGGGGATTCTCCTGCGGAAGAAATGGTTCTTCCCCACTGGGATATCCTCGTGGTGGACGACGACGAGGAGCTGTGCCACAGCGCCGCCGATTCACTCACCGAGATCGGCGTCCATGCTGAGTGGGCGCTGGACGGAAAGACCGCTGTCGAGATGGTGGAAAAACGCCATAATCAGCACAAGGATTACTATGTGGTTCTTTTAGACTGCAGGATGCCGGGAATGGACGGCATTGAGACCGCCCGCGAGATGCGCCGCCGGATCGGGGCAGACGTACCCATCCTTCTGATGTCCGCCTACGACTGGGGCGATGTGGAGAACGAAGCCAAGGCGGCGGGAATCACCGGCTTTATCTCCAAACCGCTGTTTAAATCCACGCTCTACCATTGCCTGAGCGCATTCAACGAACCGGATATGGAAAAAACGGAACTGCCCGCCGAGCCGCAGATGGATTTCACCGGCCGGCGCCTCCTGGTAGCGGAGGACAATGAGCTCAACTGGGAGATCGCAAGCGAGCTTCTCTCCGCCGTGGGCTTTACCCTCGACTGGGCGGAAAACGGAAAAATCTGCGTGGAAAAATACCAGGTGGCAGAACCCGGATACTACGATGCCATCCTAATGGATCTGCGGATGCCCGAGATGAACGGTCTGGAAGCAGCGCGGACGATCCGCGCCATGTCCCGCGAGGACGCCTCCCGGATTCCCATTATCGCCATGACCGCAGACGCCTTCTCCGACGACATCAAAGCCTGCCTGGACAGCGGCATGAACGGCCATGTGGCCAAGCCCTTAAACATGCCCGAGCTGCTGCGCCTGCTGCAGAAATACTGCTCATGACCGCTCATGTGCCGGGACTTCTGATCGGTCGGATATGAAACGCTGCACACCAGAAAAGCCGCAGGGATTTTCTCATTTCCCTGCGGCTTTCCATGTCTTCCGGCGTCTGTTCCATGCTCCCGGCCGCTGCGTCCGATCACTCCTGGCCATGCCTTCTCTCGTTTTCGATAAAGCCGATCACATCCCCCAGCTCCCCCAGCTTGGCCGCCAGGAACGGCTCTATCTCCGGCATGTCCTTCACCAGATCCGGAATCATGATCGCCGGTATCTTCGCGGCCACCGCCGCCTTTAGGCCGTTCAGGGAGTCCTCCAGAACCAGCGCATGTTCCGGTTCCACCCCCAGCGCCTCGCACGCCTTTAAGTAAATTTCCGGATCCGGCTTCGTCCTCGTGACCATGTCCCCGCCTATGACCGCCTTAAAATATTTCTCAATATCTGTCTCCTCAAGCTTCGCCGCCGCCGACCGTCGGCTGGAGGAAGTGGCCACGGCGGCAGGAATATCATTTTCATAAAGATACTCCAGAAGCCGGTAGAGTCCCGCTTCACCGGCACGCCCTTCTTCTCAATCTCCTCGTAATAGAAATTGTGATAGTCCTGTTTGAACTGGTCATAGGGAAAATCCTGCCCGTATTTATCTGCAAAATAGATGCGCCGGTCCCGGTCTCCTTTCCCCAATGTGTTGAAAATGTTGTCGCCGAAATGCTCATAGCCCAGGCGGCCGCCCGCAAAATCCCAGGCGCGGCGCACCAGATCCTCCGTGTCAAACATCAGGCCGTCCATGTCAAAAATAACTGCTCTTATCCTCATCCTGCGTCTGTCCTTTCCTCTTGAATCTTTCTCTATTGTAACAGATGCAGGTTCAGTTCTCAAGTCTCCATCCGCCCCACAGGGCGCCCGCTCCGTGCTCTCCTCTGGATTTCTGTCTGTGCCTGCGCTCTCCGTCTTCTCCCACGGCCCGGATTTCGCCGTTTCCCCGCCAGGCTCCGGACTGCGTTCCGTCCAGGCTTCGGTCCGGCGATCCCTGCTGCTCTCTGCCGGACTCTCCGCCCCTGGTTCACCGCGGTTCACTGTCCCCGGCTCTTCGCGGCTCTCCTCAGCGCTGCTCCGCGCCGTCTCCCCATAGTTCCAGCCCCAGCGCCCGCCGCTCCACCAGTTCCATCTGCCTCCTGTCTCCCGCGCACTGCTCTCCGTCCGCCCGCTTCCCGATGTCCGGCGCCCGTCCGGGCCGGTTTCTCCTGTGACGCTCTCCCTCTCCCCGGCTGGGCCTCCTCCGGGCAGTCTTTCGCCGCTTCCAAGAGTCTCCTCCGCCCCGCTCGCAGCTCCGTGAAGCGTGCAGCCCTCCGGTGGCATCAGCTCCCGGTCCTCCCGAACTCCCCTCCCCCTCGTCCACCCGCATGAAGGTGCGAAGCTCCGTCTGCGGGCATTCCGGGCTGGCCGTCATTCCCGTTTCCGTACAGATTGCGGCCTGCACGTGGCGGTCACAATATTCCTCCGGCTCCGTCCCGACGGCAAAATATTCCCGGTACACCGCATTGCCCCTGGGATCCGCATCGCAGACGCCGGGGATGGGACGTTTCCCGGATTTCCGGCAGACATACGCCCCGGTGATCCCTGCGGGCACAGAAAATCCCGGATCCGGAAGCCCCTCATGGATTTCCCCCATGATCGTCCGCCAGATATCCTTATGAAATGAGGTTCCGCCCGTGATCACCTGGTTTTCGTCGTACCCGGCCCAGATTCCTGCCGCATAGTAGGGTGTGAAGCCCACGAACCAGATGTCCTTATTGCTGGTGGTGGTACCGCTCTTTCCCGCCTGGGACATGCCGGAAAATGCGCTCCGCGCGCTGGTGGCCCCCAGGGACTTAAAAGAAAATTTCCGGCTGCCGGTCATGGACTCCGCCATGGCATCTGTCAGAAGAAATGCCGTTGTCTCCCGGATTACCTGGCGCTTTCTGTCCGGAGCCCGGTATAAAACATTCCCGTTCCGGTCCAGAATCTCCGTGATAAATACCGGCTCCCGGTAAACGCCGCCGTTTCCGATGGCCCCGAAGGCCGCCGTCAGCTCCAGATTGGTGACCCCGTCGGTCACGCCGCCCAGCACCAGCGCCGGGTTTGCGTCCGTGTCCGTCAGCGTAGTGATGCCGAAATTTCTGGCATACACGGTTCCCAGCTCCGGGCTGACCGTCTCCATCAGGCAGCGCACTGCCACGATATTCATGGAATAGACGATGCCATCCCGGATATTCGAATACCCCGTGTATCCGGAGTACCAGTTGGAAAATGCCTTCTCCCCCACCCGGTAAGGCCCGTCATAATAGACATCCGCCAGGGTCTTCTGCCCCACATCCAGAGCCGGCGCAAAGCCGGTCAGGATCTTGAACGCAGACCCCGGCTGGCGCAGCGCGTCCGTGGCCCGGTTGAGTGTCAGGTTGGCCCGCTTCTCCCCGCGTCCTCCGCTTATGGCCTTCACCTGCCCGGTGGACGGCTCCAGTATCACAAACGAGACCTGGGGCTCTAAAATCAGCTCCGTCCGTTCCCCCAGAATCTCATCCCCCTCCTTCACGCGCCAGGATTTATAATTTCTGACGTCCTCCTCAGCCGCCTCCCTTGTGTCGTAAATTCCCTCCGGATAGCGGCCGCCCTCCTCGCGGTTCCATTTTTTATATCCTCCTGCGAATAGTGGACCGTCTGCCGCCGGCCTGCCGGACAGACAGACGGTAGTCCAGACTGAAACGGGTGACCGGGTAGTGTTCCAGATTGTTCACCTCCCGGTCCACCACGGCCTGGATGTCCGGATCCTGCGCCGTCCGGATCGTGAGCCCGCCGCCGTAGAGCAGGTTGTAGGCCTGATTCTCCGTGTAGGAAAGCTCCCCGGTCAGAATACCGGTGGCCTGGCGGATGGTCTCGTCCGTAAAATAACTGTATACCCGGTCCGCCTCCTGCCTCGCCACATCCACACTCTGGATCCGGTCGTAAACCGGATCCGCTAACGCCTCCTGTCTCTCCTCCTCCGTGATGTAGCCCTGCTCCTCCATGTACTGTAAAATCACCCGCCGCTTCTCCTCGTTGGCCTCCCGGCCGCCAAGCGGGTTGAGGCGCGCCGGATTCTGGGTGATGCCGGCAATGACCGCCGACTCCGAGAGCGTCAGCTCCGAGACCTCCTTGTCAAAATACCGGCGGGCAGCCATCTTGACCCCCAGCGTGTTGTTTCCCAGATTGATGGTGTTCAAATAGTTGACCAGCACGGTCTCCTTGTCCATGACCTTCGTAAGCTGCACCGCCAGATACTGCTCCTTTAACTTCCGCTCCAGCTTCGCGCCAAAGGACGTCTCCCGGCCTCCGCCCAGCACATTGTTTTTTATGAGCTGCTGCGTGATGGTGCTGCCGCCGCCCTTTGAATTGCCGGTCAGCACGCCGACGGCGGCGCGGGCGATGGCGCGCAGATCGATCCCGTTATGCTCCCAGAAGCGGGCGTCCTCGATGGCCACGAACGCATTGATCAGATCCTCCGGCAGCTCCTCGAAGGCAGCCGGATCGCGGTTGCTCCCCTCCATCACCAGCGTGTCCGTCAGATTTCCTTTACTGTCATAGATCATGGTGGCGTAACCCTTCGGCGCGATGCTGTCCAGATCCAGCCCGGGCGTGCGCTCGATGATCCCCCGCACCGCCCCGAAAGCGATGCCGCCCAACGTAAAAAATCCCGCCAGAAGCAGGATTCCTGTGATTTTTCCTGTCAGTTTTAGTAAGGTACGCCAGTCTTTAGAAAGTCTCATGGGAACACTCCTTTTCCATTCTCTGACAGTATGGGCGGAAATGGGGGAGTTTATACAGATGAATAGTTTCCGAAAATACCGCTTGCCAGCAGGCAAAGGCCTGTGATAGAATTGTGTCATAGAATCAGACATCAGATCTAAATATCAACGGACAAATCCATTTTTCAGAACTGTTTCCATTTCAGACAGACACCAAAGAGGATCCCATCCATGAATACGCTTAAGAATACCATTCTTTCCACCAAAGAGGCCAAGGCCAAGCTGGATCACACCGTCAAGCAGATCTTTTCCAACCGGCAGATCCTGGCCAGAATCATCAAACGGACCGTGCCGGAATTTGCAGACATCCGCTTAAAAGACATCGAGGAAACGTACATTGAACCCGGCAGCAATACGATTTCCTCCGTTGCCGTCGAACGGAACCTGACCAACATCGAGGGACTGAATACGGAAGACACAAGCAGCAATGAGGGGACGATCTACTACGACCTCCTCTTTAAGGCGGCTTATCCGGGAAAAGAAGGCCAGATGATCGGCATGTATATCAACATCGAGCTCCAGAACGACTACTATCCTCCGTATCCTCTGGAGAGCCGCGCCGCCTTTTACGCCGCCAGGCGCCTGTGCTCCCAGCTCCCCCACCTTACAGGCGGCACCAATTACGGCGCGCTGCAGAAGGTCTATTCCATCTGGATCTGTATGGGAAACGTGCCGGCAAAGGACGCCGATACAATCACCTTGTACCGCTTCCAGAAATATGATATATTAAATCATATAGAAGTGCGCCGCGAGACCTATGACCTGATAAATTTTATCATGATCCGTTTCAATGACCGATCTGCCGCAGACGACGATCTGATCCGCCTGCTGCAGACCATCTGCAGCAATACGCTGAGCAGCAGCCAGAAGCTTAAGAGACTCCAGGAATCCGGCATCCGCGTCACGGACGAAATGAGAGATGAGGTGAACACCATGTGTAATTATGGAGATATGATTGAAAATCAAGGAATACATACAGGGATACAACGTGGCATAAGACAAGGCGCCGTCAACATCGCTCTCAAAATGCTGAAAAATGAAGAATCCCTCGAAAAGATACATGAATACACGGAGTTTCCCATCGACGAACTTCTGAAGCTGGCGGCAGACCACGGAATTAACGTCAAAACATTCGCATAGCAGCGAGGGAGGTGTCAACCATGCTGAATACCCGTCAGACCTTCAACCACATCATGGCACAGATACAGGAATTTGAGGACAGCCTGGACGATGACAAGGAGGTCTCCGTCCTCCTCACGTCCTTCGGCCCGGCACTTTTAATGAACGTGACCGGCATCGGCTTCATGAACCCCGATCTCGTATTCTTCTACGGGACCGTGGACGGGCGGCCCTCGAAGCTGATCCAGAACATCAGCCAGTTAAATTTCCTTCTCACATCCGCAGAGAAGGAGGATCCGGAGGAGCCGCCGCGAAAGATCGGCTTCACGCTCCCCGATGATCTGGACGAGAAATAATCTCCTCACACCATTGTAAGATATCTTCATAGACCTGTTCCCGGTCCAGTTCATTTAAGATTTCATGGCGGTCGCCCTCGTAGAGCTTCATGGAAACCTGCGAAATCCCGGCCGCCTTAAACTGTCTTTCCACCCGGCGCACACCCCGCCCGAAATTCCCCACCGGATCGTCGCTTCCCGACAGCATGAGAATGGGAAGCTTCTTTGGAATGCGCGCCAGATTCTTTTTCTGATTCCCGTAAAGTATGGTTTTAAGAAAATTATAGTAGGCGTTCAGCGAAAACTCGAACTGGCTGCGCTCGTCCCCGTGGTAGGCCTGCACGGCCTGGACGTCCTTCGTGAGCCAGCTTTTCTCCGGCTCCTTCCCTGTCATATCAAACCGACGGAACGGCCCGAAGAAAAACAGTTTCTTTACCAGCGGACTTCTGTGTCTCCAGCCGCGGGAAAGCGCCAGCCTCCGGATCAGCCGCAGGCCGCCGCGAAGCACGGTATCGGGATAGTATCCGGTTCCCATGATCACTGCCCCGCTCAGCCCATCCCCGTACATTTCCAGGTACGCCTTGAGAAAAAATGACCCCATACTGTGCCCCAGCATGAAATAAGGCAGGCCTGGATACCTTCTTTCTGCCGCCCTCCTCAGACGGTGCATATCGCCCAGCAGGCAGGAGGCTCCCCGCTCCCCGGCAAAATACCCCCAGTCCTCCTTCGAGACAATGGACGCCCCATGCCCCAGATGGTCATGCCCGACCACCGCGAAGCCCCGTTCCGTCAGAAACCTTGCAAACGGCTCGTACCGCTCCACAAACTCGGTCATCCCGTGGACAATCTGAACCACGGCCTGCACCTTGTTTTCGCTAGGTGTCCAGCAGACCGCATGGATGTCCGTCCGCCCGTCGCAGGATGGAAATGTCATCACGCGTTTTCTCATCTTCTTCGTCTCCCTTCCCTGTGCGTTATGCTGCGTTATATCTGCTTTTATTATAGAATAGCAGGACGCGATACAGCAGGCAAGGGGGACCACTTATAAAAATCCGCAAAAGCCCTTACATTGCCCCCAGAAGCTTCGGCAGAAACAGTACAAGTCCGGGAACAAAGGAAAGCACCAGAACCACAAGAATCAGCGTAATGATATAAGGAATCATTGCCTTCGCAATATTCTCCACCTTTTCTCCCGACACTCCGGAAAGTACATAAAGAACCATTCCTACCGGCGGTGTCAGAAGTCCGATCATCACGTTCACGGTCATAATCACTCCGAAATGTACCAGATTCATCCCATAGGAATCCATCAGCGGAACCAGGATAGGCGTCAGAATTATGATGGACGCCGTGCCATCCATGAACATTCCCACGATCAAAAACAGCAGATTCACCAGAAGGATCGCCGCAATTTTATTGGGCACAATCTCTGAAATGGCCGCAGCCGCGTGAACCGGTATCTGCTCGGCAGTCAGAATCCAGCCAAATACACAGCTGGCAGAAGCGATAAGCATAACCATTGCCGTGGTTTTCACCGTCTCATCGATGATGGCCGGGAGATCTGTAAGTTTAATGCTTTTCGTGGCAAATGAGACCACCAGCGAGTAAACCGCTGCGACCACCGCCGCCTCCGTGGGGGTACAGACTCCCGTCACAATACCGCCAATCAAAATCACCGGCGCATTAAGCCCCAGAAGGAATGCATAAAGCTCCGCCCTATTTCCCGCGCACTGGCTCTGGGATGAGGCTCATACCCACGTTTTTTTGCCTGGAACCAAACTACAATGGCCATGGCAAAGGCCATACACAATCCAGGAACCACACCGGCCATAAAAAGCGCGCCAATGGACACCCCTGCGATGACACCATACATAACGAACGGCACACTGGGCGGAATGACTGGTCCGATACAGCTGGACGCCCCTGTGATCGCCAGCGAAAAATCGTCATCATACCCTGCCTCCTTCATAGCCTTGAGCTCAATGCTCCCCAGCCCGCCAGTGTCCGCGATGGCACTTCCCGACATTCCTGCAAAAATTACCGAGGCCAATATATTTGCATGTCCCATTCCTCCGCGGATATGTCCTACCAGCTTGTCTGCGAATCCAAAAATCTGATTAGTAATGCCGCTGTTATTCATCACTGCTCCCGCAAACATAAAAAACGGTACAGCCATCATGGAGAAGGAATCTCCCACCGTCATGGTCATTTTCTGCACGACAATATTCAAAGATGTATCCGTGGCAAAAAAGTAAGCTAAAGACCCTAAAAGCAGAGAAAAGCCAATGGGCATTCCCGCCACCATAAACACAATGAGCGCTATGATCATTGCCGTCATGTTCCTGCCTCCTCTCCTTTTTTCGTAAGTATTAAAACAATCTGCGCCAGCATATGAAAGACAATCAGCGCATATCCCACCGGAACCGCCGAGAACACAAGGCTCATGGGGATCTGCATACAGCCGGAAAACAGCGAACTCTGTTTTGCTGCGTATGCCGCCGCATGGGGAAGCATGTAGACCAGCGCGCCGGCAATCAACAGATTACAGATTATTTTCATCGCCTTCTGCACACAAACGGCAGCCGGTCCGTCAGAAGTGTGACAGCCACATGCTTTTCCTGTGTCACACAGTAAGCGGAGCCGATAAATACCAGCCAGACATAGACATACCTGGCAAATTCCTCACTCCAGAGAAGCGGATTGTTGAACACGTACCGCATGATAATCTGTGCCGTCACCGCCGCCATCATCAGGCAAAAGATCACGGAGGTAACCACGCGCTCCACCCACTCCATTTTTGACAACAAAAATCTCACTGCAGCTTCCATCATGTAACTTCCTCTCAAGTTTAATTGTTATCCGATCCTGCAAGCCCCTGAATCGCCTCGTATAAATCGGGATCATCCGCGCTCAGTTCCTCCGCCACAGGGGCCAGTGCCTCCCTAAACGCCATATCATCCACCTCTACCATCTCGATGCCCAGCTCCTCCTCAAACTGTCTGGCAAAGTTTTCCTCCTCATTGTTGGTCTGCTCGTTGGCCCAGACAGCGGCATTGTTAATGGCGTCAATTAAAATCTGCTGATTCTCCGCTGTCAGCTTGTCAAGGCATGCCTGCGAAACCAGCGTGAACGTCACCTCTCTGGCATGATTTGTGAGCATCAATTCCTTAGAAAGCTCTTGAATGTTCCAGGCTGCAAATCCAGAGAGCGTATGCTCTGCTCCATCGACGACTCCCTGCTGCATCGCCAGATACTGCTCCGTCGCAGCCATCGGTGTCGCTGTGGCTCCCAGCCCATTCACCGTTGCAATGATCGCCGGCATATCCGGACAGCGCAGCTTCACTCCCGCAAACTCGGCGGCGTCGTGGCCTTCGCGCCAGTGGTTATGACATACCTGGCTCCCATAGTCTGCGTTCCACATACAGTGGCGCCCAGAGCCTCCTTCGCCTCCGCAAACAGTTCCGTCTCCAGATCACTTCCCACAAACCCTGCAAAATGCTCGTAGCTTTCAAACAAATACGGAGCCTGGAATACATTGAACGGCGCATAACGCTTGCCCAGCTCGCCGGACCCGGAGTTGCACATATCGATACTTCCATCCAGCACATTGGTGGTCACGTCGCTCTCATTTCCCAGCTGGCTGGAATCATAGACCACGACCTTCACCTTTCCGCTGGTCTTCTCCTCCACCTCATCCGCCATGCGCTGGAATGCCTGTACGAACACGGTTCCCGGCGTGGATGTGGTACTGTATTTCAGTGTGACTTCCTCCTGCTCTGACGTGACGACCTCCATACTCTCTCCCTCCGCCGCCGGAGCGCCGTTATCTTTCGGCGCACTGCACGCAGAAAGTACCATAGACATACTCATTGCAACTGCCGCCAACATTTTTCTACTTTTACGCATATTCATTCCTCCTATGATTTTAAATATTTATCCAAAAATGCAAATATTTTCTCCGTATTCTCCGGGGTCCTGAAAAACGGTTCCGCGTGATCAACCGCCGAAAACAGCTCCAGTTCCACCTTATCCTCTCCTATCATTTTCTCCAGTTTGTCTGCAAATAAAATACTCTGCTGAAAGGGAACCACCCGGTCCGCCAGACCGTGCTGAATGAAAAAGGGCGGGCTGCTTCTGGTGATATAATTTTCCGGATTTGCCAGCTGGCACATCTGAGGTACCTGACAGGGCGCCTTTCCAAACAGCATTCCTCCCATGGAAAAATCATTGGTGCATGCCTCGTTGGGATCCACCCCATACTGGCTGTGCTGCCGTTCCAGTTTGGAAATATCGATAATCGGATACAGCGCCACCACACACTGCACATCGGAGCGCTCCAGCGGATTTCCCATCCCCAGATCCTCCAGCTGCGGCACCTTTGCAGCTGTCCCCGCCAGACAGGCCAGATGAGCCCCGGCAGACAATCCCCATAAACCGATCCGCTCCGGATCCAGGCAGTATTTCTCTGCATTGGCCCGAAGAAAACGGATCGCCGCCTTTACATCATAGATCTGAATCGGAAAATGTCCGTGCACACTCCATGTGTACTGCAGGGACACCACCGCATATCCCCTCTCCAGCCCCGTCAGAACCGGTTTGAGCTTTAAGGAGCTTTTCGCCCCGTAATACCAGCCGCCCCCGTGTATGTCAACAATCACAGGGAAGGGCCCGTCCCCCTGCTCCGGAAGATAGATGTCCATCACCTCATCCGCCGTGCGATATGCATATGGCACATCAAGAAACTTCCGGTGCAGGAACGGCGTCTCCAAAACGGAGGCAGTCTCCTCGCTTTCTACTAAAACCATACAAATATCTCCTTATCACAGTGCTGTAATTCATGCAAAAACAGTCGGCCGACCATCCTTTTTGAATAATTTAATGATAACAACAAAGCAATTTTCAGGCAATATTCACAGTGTTTTGGATTTATAAAGAAAACTGTGCAGACTGCACCATTTATTCCCTATCCCCTTGCACAGGACTTCCGCCCATGATAGAATTTTCCTAAGCACACAGGGTACAAAGGAGGCAGCACAGTGAACTCATACGAAATGAAAGCTGTATCGGAAAAATTCATCTCCCATCTTCAGAGCGCGCTCGCAGAACACGGAATCCAGCTAAGCGTCACGAACACGAAAGGTACCATCATTGCCAGCTCCATCGAGGCCTTCTGCGGCAAATTCTGCGCTCCGGCATTTCGCGCCTCCGAGCGAAAACAAACCGTTTCAGCCTCTTCGGAAGACAGCCGGAACGCGTCCAGCACAGCAGAAGGGGTATATATTCCATTTTTTCATTACCAGACGCTCCTTGGCGTCCTTGCACTCATGGGAGATCACATACGAGCCAGGGAATTTGAGAGCATGGTAAGGCTCAGCGCCGAGGCATTTTTTGAGATGGAATTTTATAAAGAGGCTTATTGGGGAAAATTAGATCAGCGGAATATTTTCACTAAGATACTGCTCTACTGTGAGGAGGATCCGTTTCCTTCGGAGGTGCACCACATCACGGAAAAATTTAATATCGACACTTCCATCGTACGTATCCCAATCCTTTTTATTTTAAGGCACAATGAATTGAGTGAAGAAAAACTCATCACAGAATTTAAAAAAAGTCCGGTTCACACCGCACAGGATATCATCTGCATCACCCGCGGCCAGAATGCGGTCATTTTCCGGGCCCTGTCCAGCGATCCATCAGAGGCCGTCTCCCGGTATCGGCAGTCGGTGGACTCCTACGTCCGTCACGCCCAGGAGCTGAATATCAATGGGGACAACCGTTTATCTGCACCGTAGGTTCGCTACAGAACAATATTTTAAACTATCACCGGGCATTCCGCCACACGCTGTGGGTCTGCAACAACTGTGCAGACGTGACCTGTGAGAGCACCACCATGACCTACTATTTTTACGATTTTCTGTTCGAGTATGTTCACAGCCAGACCGACATGGATGAAGCTTCCATGATATTCAATGTATTTGCCCAGGTTCTCTCTGGGCGAGAATGGAGCGCATTTTCCAAAAATATGGAAGTGCTTCTGCAGAACAACATGAATATTTCCTTAAGCGCCAAAGACCTTTACCTCCACCGCAACACTCTGATTCACTGGATGAACCGTTACAAACAGCTTTTCGGGGTGGATCCGGTCAACGATCACACGGGGCGGGAGTTCACCGGTCAGCTATTTTACTATTACACCCACGCCCTCATCCCCTCATAACCTCCATTATGTCCATTTACATTTCGCCTCCCTTACGTTACACTGTTAGGAGGGTGAATTTTTAGAAAAACGGAGGACAATCCCATGAAGAAATTAAAAGACAAGGTCGCGATCATCACCGGCGCTCCAAAGGCATCGGCGAGGGAATCGCGAGAGTATTTGCCAGATACGGCGCGAAGCTGGTTCTGGTTGCCAGAGGCGAGGAGGTTCTGGAGCTTGCGAGAGACTTAACCGAGCAGGGCTACACGGCCTTCGGCGTGCGCACCGACGTGTCTGACCAGAAAAGCGTGGATGCATGGTACAGGCCGCGGTGGACACCTACGGAACCATCGACATTCTGGTGAACAACGCCGGCATCTGCGTGCTGGAGGACTTTGACGCGCCGGATTACGCGGTGCGCGACCGGCACATCGATATCAACATCAAGGGTGTGTGGAACGTGACCCACGCCGTTCTTCCGCACATGATCGAGAAGAAGGACGGCCGCATCGTGGTCATGAGCTCTGTCACCGGCTACATGGTGGCCGATCCCGGCGAGGCCGCCTACGCCATGACGAAGGCCGCGCTCATCGGCTTCACGAGAGCCATGGCCAGAGAGGTGGCCGACCACAACATCCGCGTCAACGCCATCTGCCCCGGCTACGTGCGCACGCCGCTGGTGGAGGGAATGGCAAAGCAGTCTGACCCCGAGAACCCGGAGCGGGCCATCCAGGCCATCGCCGACGCCGTGCCGTTAAAGCGCCTGGCGCACCCGGAGGAGGTCGGCGAGCTGGCCGCCTTCCTGGCCAGCGACGAGTCCAGCTACATCACCGGCACCCAGATCGTCATCGACGGCGCAGCACGCTGCCGGAGACCTCGTCCATGGGACAGTAACATTCAGGAAAAAGAACGGAGCCGAGGCCCCGTTCTTTTTTATCCTGTAAACGATTTATCTCTGAACACGTCCGGATCCGTCGCCGCCTGCAAGGTTGTCAACGTCGGCGCGGGTTACCAGGTTGAAGTCGCCCGGGATGGTGTGCTTGAGAGCGGAAGCTGCCACTGCAAACTCCAGAGCTGCCTTCATATCCTTGCCGTCCACGAGGCCGCAGATTAAGCCGCTGCGAAGGAATCGCCGCCGCCCACACGGTCAACGATGGGGGTGATGGAGTATTTTCTGGAGTGGTAGAACTCTCTGGTCTTGCCATCCATGATGCATGCGGACCAACCGTTGTTGGAGGCGCTGAAGCTCTCGCGCAGGGAGCTGATGATGTACTTGAAGCCGAACTTGTCAGCCATCTGGTTGAAGATATCCACGTAGCCGGCCAGCTCAAGCTCTCCGGAGGTAACGTCGGTGTTGCCCGGCTTGAAGCCAAGAACCTTCTCCGCATCCTCCTCGTTGCCGATGCATACGTCAACGTACTGCATTAAGTTGGTCATAACCTTCTGAGCCTTCTCGGAGGACCAGAGTTTTTTCTGAAGTTCAAGTCAACGGAAACGGTCACGCCGTGAGCCTTTGCAGCCTTTAAAGCGGCCTCGGTGAGCTCGATGGCAGCGTCGGAAACCGCCGGGGTGATTCCGGTGAAGTGGAACCAGTCAGCATCCTTGAAGATCTCGTCGAAATCGAACTGATCCGGGGTGGCTGTGGAGATGGAGCTGTGCGCTCTGTCGTAAACCACGTTGGAAGCTCTCATGGCAGAGCCGGTCTCTAAGTAGTAGATACCCAGTCTCTCACCGCTTCTTGCGATGTGCTTTGTGCCTACGTTGTATTTTCTTAAAGCAGCCACTGCGCACTCACCGATGGGGTTCGCCGGAACCGCGGTGATGAACTCAGCGTCGTGTCCGTAGTTTGCTAAAGATACGGCTACGTTGGCCTCGCCGCCGCCATAGTTGATGTCAAACTCGTCTGCCTGGATAAATTTCTCGTTGTTCGGGGTGGAGAGTCTTAACATGATCTCTCCCATGGTAACTATCTTTGCCATTTTCCTGTTCTCCTTAATTTTATTTCATTTAAATTGCTTTATCAGTTCCTGGTTCAGAGCAGATTCCGTCTGCGTCCTATTTCGCTCTGGCTGCTGCTACAGCCTCCACGAACTCCTTCGCCTTTGCGGTAACCGCTGCGAAGTCGCCGGTCTTTGCGCCCTTTGTTAAGCTGCTGCCGGTTCCCACTGCGTATGCGCCGGCCTTGATCCACTTGTCAACGTTGTCCACGTCAACGCCGCCGGACGGCATGAACTCACCCTGGGGAAGCGGGCCCTTGAAGGAGCTGATGGCTGCCGGTCCCACGATATTGCCGGGGAAGATCTTGATCACGTCGCAGCCTGCCTCCATGGCGGTGATCGCCTCGGTGGGGGTCATGACGCCGGGGAGCATCGGTACTCTGTAGCGGTTGCAGAGCTTGATGGTCTCCACGTTGAGGCCCGGGCTTACCACGTAGTTTGCGCCGGCCAGGATCACGGCTCTCGCGGTCTCGGGATCCAGAACGGTTCCTGCTCCGATCACGATATCCGGGTTGTCCTTGTACTTCTCGGCCATCATCTGGATGAACTCAACGGGGTTGCCTCATCCATGGTCATGGTGATCTCGATGAAGTTGATGCCGCCCGCGATGATGGCGTCAACAACCTTCTCGCCCTGTACCTTGTCCTTCGCGCGAACAACGGCTACAAGGCAGTCCTCTTTCATTTTTGCTAATACCTGTTCTTTCTTCATGCCTGTCTCCTTCTTTCTTTAAATTTTTATTTTTCTGACGGCTCTTCAGGTCATTCGTTCGTATATGCGAATCAACTTCACAAATACGAAATTTGTTACCTAAAGTTTACCGTCTTACGCTCCATTTGTCAACCGTATCCACCTATATTTTGCCCAAAAATCCCAATAATTTTGAGACCTCCGCCGCCTTCTTCGCCACTGCCTGTCCAAGGACCGTGTAATTCTCCTCCGGCTTGTAGAGGCTGGACACGCTGATGGCCCCCAGGACGCTGCCGTCCGAGGCGAACACGGGGCTCCCACACATTTCATGTGCTCCTCCATCTCCCGGTCGTCCACAGCGTAGCCCAGACGTCTTATCTCCTCCAGGTTCTGGTTCAGCTCCAGGCGGGACACGATGGTGCGGGCCGTCTTTCTCTCAAACTTCACCCGGCTTATGACCTGCTTTCTCAGCTCCTCGTCGGTGTAGGCTAAAATGGCCTTCCCCAGGGAGGTGCAGTAAATCGGATTTTTCGTCCCCACCGTGGCCGTGGTGATGATGGGATTCTCCGGCTCGAATTTACAGATGTAAACCACCTCGTGATCGGACCGCACCCCGAAGAACACGGTCTTTCCCACCTCGCCGGAAAACGCTTTAAGCTCCGGCTCGATGGCGGAAATAAAATCCAGGTTATTTATATAGTTCACTCCGATGCGGTACGCCATCAGTCCGATGGTGTAACTCTGCTTCTGTCCTCTCACAATATTAAGCATCCCGGTCTCCGCCAGGGTGGTCACAATGTCGTAGGCACTGGTCTTCGGAAGCTCCAGCTTCTCACAGATCTCGTCCAGCGTCACCCCCTCCGGTTTCCCGGACACGATCTTTAAAATGTCAATGGTTCTTTTCGTCGTTCTGTTCAGTTTCATCCGCTATGCCTCCTACGGTTTATTATACAATCAAAAGACGGGCCAGCGCAACTTATTTTCTAATTGTTTTCCTTGCTTTTCCCATTCTTCTATAGTATAATGAGCTCATAAATGTAAGCGCTTACACAACACTGCAGACAGGCATCAATGAAAAGAGGTGCACGCGTGAACATATACGACGTATCGCAGATGGCCGGCGTCTCCATCGCCACGGTCTCCCGCGTCCTGAACGGCAGCCCGAAAGTCAGCGAAAAAACGAAAGAGAAAGTCATCCGTGTCATGGAGGAGATGGGCTATACCCCAACGTGTTCGCCCGGGGGCTGGGCCTCAACACCATGAAAACCATCGGCATCATGTGTCCCGACTCCTCCGACCCGTACATGGCCAACGCCGTGTACTATTTAGAGCAGGGCCTCCGAAGCCACGGCTACGATTCGATTCTCTGCTGCACGGGCTACAGCCTGGAAAACAAGAAAAAATCCCTGTCGCTTCTGCTCTCCAAGCGGGTGGACGCCCTCATTTTGGTGGGCTCCAAGTTTGTGGAGCTCAAGGCAAAGGACAACGAATATCTGAAGACGGCCGCGGGCGAAGTCCCGCTGATGCTGGTAAACGGCTGTCTGAAAGGGAAGAACATCTACTGCACCGTGTGCGACGACCGGTCCGCCATCCATCTGGCGGTGAAACGGCTGATCGCCGACGGGCGGAAGGACATTCTCTACCTGCACACCAGCGACGCCTACAGCGGCGCCAGCAAGCTCAAGGGTTACAAAGACGCGCTGACAGCCGCCGGACTTCCGGTCCGGGACGGGTACATCCGCCAGTGTCCCAAGGACATCTCCGCCGCCAGGGAGCTTATCTCCCATTTAAGGGACGAGGGGCTCTCCTTCGACGCCGTGGTGGTATCCGACGACGAGCTGGCCGTGGGCGCTGTCAAATACGCCCATGCCGCGGGCATTTCCATCCCGGATGAGCTCTCGGTCATCGGCTACAACAACTCGCTCCTGTCGCGGTGCACCGACCCGGAGCTTTCCTCCATCGACAACAAGGTGGAGGCCATGTGCACCACCACCGTCAACACGCTGATGGGCGTATTTAACGGCATCAATGTGCCGGCTAAAACCATCATCGCCGCTGACCTGATTCTACGCGAAACCACAAATTTTATATAATAGGAGGTATTTTAAAATGAAACAGTTCATGGACAGAGAGTTCTTACTCTCCACTCCCACCGCTCAGGCAATCTTCCACGATTTTGCGGAGAAGATGCCCATCGTGGACTACCACTGCCACATCAATCCGCAGGAGATCTACGAGGACCGCAAGTTCGAGAACATCACCCAGGTATGGCTGGGCGGCGATCACTACAAATGGCGTCAGATGCGTTCCAACGGGGTTGAGGAACGCTACATCACCGGCGACGCCAGCGACCGCGAGAAATTCCAGAAATGGGCGGAGACGCTTCCGAAGCTCATCGGCAACCCGCTCTACCACTGGAGCCATCTGGAGCTCCAGAGATATTTCGGCTACACCGGATACTTAAACGGCGACACCGCCGAGGAAGTATGGAACCTCTGCAACGCCAAACTGCAGGAGGACTCCATGACGGTGAGAAACATCATCCGTCAGTCCAACGTGAAGCTGATCTGCACCACCGACGATCCCATCGACTCCCTGGAGTGGCATAAGAAGCTGGCGGCTGACGACTCCTTCGAGGTACAGGTGCTTCCGGCCTGGAGACCGGACAAGGCCATGAACCTGGAGAAGCCCGACTACGCCGACTACATTGCAAAGCTCTCCGCTGTCAGCGGCATCGAGGTGAAGGATTTCGCATCCTTAAAAGAGGCTCTCAAAAACCGTATGGCATATTTTGCTGAGAACGGCTGCTCCGTCTCCGACCACGCGCTGGAGTATGTGATGTACGCCCCCGCTTCCGACGAGGAGATCGACGAGATCCTTAAGAAAGCCCTGTCCGGACAGGCCGTCTCCAAGGAAGAGGAGTTAAAGTTCAAGACCGCATTCATGGTATTTGTCGGCAAAGAGTACTGTAAGCTCGACTGGGCGATGCAGCTCCACTACGGCTGCAAGCGCGACAACAACGTGTTCCGCTACGAGCAGCTGGGCCCGGACACCGGTTTCGACTGCATCAACAACTACGCTCCGTCCGCGCAGATGGCTGACTTCTTAAACGCGTTAAACTCCACGGACGAGCTTCCGCGCACCATCATCTACTCCTTAAATCCGGTGGACAACGCCTCCATCGGCACCATCATCGGCTGCTTCCAGGATCCGACGATGCAGGGCAAGGTACAGCAGGGTTCCGCCTGGTGGTTCAACGATCACAAGGTCGGCATGACCGAGCAGATGACCTCCTTGGCAAACTTAGGCTGCCTTGGAAACTTCATCGGCATGCTCACCGACTCCAGAAGCTTCCTCTCCTACACCAGACACGAGTATTTCAGACGCGTGATGTGCGAGCTGATCGGCGGCTGGGTGGAGAACGGCGAGTACCCGGCGGATATGAAGAGCTTAAAGGAGATTGTTGAGGGAATTTCTTATAACAATACGGTGAAATACTTTAAATTTAATCTGTAAAATCTGATCCGTAAAAACATACGGACATAAAAAAGCTCCGGCAGAGGGGACATTCGCCGTCCTCTGCCGGGGTTTTTAATATGCGCCGTCCAACCATAACAAAACAGCGAGGTGCCTTCCCCATGACATTACAGCAGCTAAAATATATTATCTCCATCGCAGAGTGCGGCTCCATCAGCTCCGCCGCCCAGCGGCTTCTCATCACGCAGCCGACGCTCTCAAAATCCGTCTCCGACCTGGAAAAGGAACTGGGAATCACCATTTTCTTCCGGAACAGCCGCGGAATCTTTCTCTCCGACGAGGGCACGGAATTTCTCTCCTACGCGCGTCAGGTGATCGAGCAGTCGGAGCTTCTGGAGCAGCGCTACAAACACAGACGGGACATCCGCCGCGTCTTTTCCATATCCGCCCAGCACTATGCCTTTGTCGTCAACGCCTTCGTCGCCCTCGTCCGGGAATACGGGGAGGACCGCTACGAGTTTACCCTGCGTGAATCCAGAACCCACGATATCATCGAGGACGTGCGCACCTCAAAGAGCGAACTAGGCGTCCTGTTTTTAAGCAATTTCAACCGCCAGGTCATCCTGCGGATTGTCCACAGCGCGGATCTGGAATTTTTCCCGCTCTTTACGGCCGCGCCGCATGTGTTCGTCAGCCGCCGCAATCCGCTTGCCGCCAGACAAAGCGTCACCCTTGAAGACTTAAGAGCCTTCCCGCGTCTCACCTACGAACAGGGAATCAAAAATTCCTTCTACTACTCCGAGGAGCTGCACAGCACGGAGGACAGCCCCAAAAGCATCATCGTCACGGACCGGGCGACACTCTTTAACCTGCTGATCGGCCTCGACGGCTACACGATCTCATCGGGCATTTTAAGCAGTGATTTAAACGGAACAGACATCGTCTCCATCCCGCTTGAGAGCGATGAGCACATGGAGATCGGCTATATCTCCCCCACCGACCGCCCTCTGTCCCCCGTCAGCGAACGCTATCTCGAACATCTGAAAAATTATATTGCCGGCTACCAGTCTCTTTCGCAGAACACGATATAGTTTTTTCTATATTGATCCATAAGAAAACAGTATTAACACATATCCGGCCTCCTGTGCTATACTCCATTCCAGAAAAAAACATCACAGGGAGGTCTCTTATGAGCAGGACAAATTCACCATTCAGATACGACTATGTGGGAAGCTTTCTCCGCCCGGAATCCATCAAACAGGCGCGGGCGGAGTTTAAGGCCGGCGCCATCACAGCCGCCCAGCTTCGCAAGACGGAGGATCAGGCCATCCGGGAGCTGGTGGAAAAACAGAAGGCAGCCGGATACCACGTCATCACCGACGGGGAATTCCGCAGAAGCTACTGGCATCTGGATTTTATGTGGGGATTCAATGGAATCAAAGAAATCGAACTGGATCACGGGTATTTCTTCCACGGGAGGAGACAACCCCCGGCTCCATCGCCATAACCGGAAAAATAAGCGGCGGGCATCACCCGTTTGTCGAAGATTTTAAATTTGTAAAGCAGCTGGAGGACGAACACACGGTGGCCAAACAGACCATCCCCGCCCCCGCCCAGCTTCTCGCCGAGCTGTTCCGCGAGGACAACGCCAGAAATACGCGCCGGTTCTATCCGGACCTGGAAGAGCTGATCCAGGATATCGCCGCAGCGTACCGCACCGTGATCGCTGACCTCTACGCAGCCGGCTGCCGGAATCTCCAGCTGGACGACTGCACCTGGGGCATGTTCTGCGATAAAACCTACTGGGAGGCGAGACAGAAGGAAAATGTCTCCGTCGATGAGGAGGCAGAGCGCTATCTGCGCCTCAACAATCTGGCGTTAGCGGGCGCGCCGGAGGATCTGGTCATCACCACCCACGTGTGCCGCGGCAACTATCACTCCGCCTGGGCCTCCTCCGGCGGATACGAGCCCATCGGCAAATACCTTTTCAGCAGCGAACACGTGAGCGCCTTTTACCTGGAGTTCGACGACGAGCGCTCCGGCGGCTTCGAACCTCTCCGCTTCGTCTCCGATGACAAGAAGGTGGTTCTGGGCCTCATCACCACCAAATCTCCTGTCCTCGAGGACAAGGCGCAGGTAATCGCCCGGATCCACGAGGCCGCACGCTACGTCCCCCTCGACCGGCTTTACTTAAGCCCGCAATGCGGCTTCGCCTCCTGTGAGATCGGCAACCGCCTCACGGAGGAGGACCAGTGGGCCAAGCTGGCGCTGGTGAAGGAGATTGCTGAGGAGGTGTGGGGATAAAGGCTTCATAATACAGATGCAGGCCTTACTGCACCGACACCTTTGTAAGTCCCGGCAGCATACGCGCCTCACGGATAAATTCCGACGCCTCGAAACCTGCCGGGACCCGCATCTGAGCAAAGAGTACGCAGCCGTCCCCCGTCTCCTCCCACTGTATTTCCTCGAATCGGCACTGCCGCTTCTCCAGCAGATGGTTCAAATCTGTATAAACGTCAGCCGCTTCTTCCATCACATAGCGAACCTCCAGCTCCCGCTCGTTAAGGGAGCCTTTCGCAAATCCGTGTTTTCCCAGAAGCACCTCCGAGAGAATCACCAGAACCGTGGTCACGCGCCGGAAGGTACATGCCGCTCCCCATTGCCATTCCCACGCCCACGGTAGCCCATATACCGGCGGAAGTGGCCGTGCCCTTGATGCTGTTATTTCTGAAAAAAATGATGCCTGAGCCGATAAACCCGATGGCGGTGACGATTCCCGACGCCATTCTGGAGGGATCCAGCTTCACATCCTCATAAGAGCCCAGCACATCGAAAAATCCATATTTTGAGAGAATCATCATCAACGCGGAGGCCAGCGCAATAATCACATGTGTGCGAAGTCCGGCTGTCTTTCTCCTGCTGTGTCTCTCATACCCGATCAGTCCCCCGCAGACCATGGCCGCCAGCAGACGGATCACGTAGACTGCCTGCTCCCGAACAAAAGCTTCCATCTGCATCGCCTCCTGTCATTCCATCCCTCAGAGCAGCTTTCCCACCGGTGGAATACATGCACTGGGAAATATGGCTGACGCCTCCTCCAGAACCTTCTTCCGCAATTCCTGCGTCTCCGGAAGATGGCACAGATACAGCCGTCCCACTCCCAGCCTCTCCGCAAGCCTGGCGGCGTCAGCCCCGTTTGAATGTCCTTTTTTCCAGAGAATCTCCTCCTCTGCCTCACAGCCGGATGCCTCATGGATCAGCACCTGCTCCCGCCATACAGGGAAGGATTTCTCTGATCGGGCGGGTATCCGAGGTGTAAACCACCCTATCCTCCCCCTCCCGGACAACCAGACCCACAGAGGTTTCCGTGTGCTCCGTAGAAAAAAGTGTGATCTCCATGCTGCC
Organism: Clostridia bacterium UC5.1-2E3; assembly: GCA_001304875.1. Taxonomy (GTDB): domain Bacteria; phylum Bacillota; class Clostridia; order Lachnospirales; family Lachnospiraceae; genus Ventrisoma; species Ventrisoma faecale. Next base: position 16,139 of record BBZO01000026.1, on the reverse strand, counting down.
CACTGAAAACTGCCGTCCGGTGCGTATCCGGAAATCAAACATATTTTCTTCTCCTGCAGAGAAAAACTTCCAGAAACCGGTGCACAAATTCCTCCATCCCCGCCGGCACGCAGATGTCCAGCGCGCGGCGGCGTCCAGAAAGCCACAGCTGATGAATCAGCGACGGCAGCCCGTAGACGTGGTCTATATGCTCATGGGTCAGAACCACCGCGTCCACGTCTGCCGCAACGGCCCTGCCAAGGCCGCAGGACGCGTCAACCAGCACCGTTCCCCGGCTCCCTTTAAAAAGCAGGGAGGTGTTTCCCTCATCTCCCTGCATGGAACCGTTTGTTCCCAAAAACATAAAATTAAGCATTTTTCCCCTCTCTCCTGTTTCTCATCACCGTGGATGCGATGATGACGACCACCAGCAGAATGAACACCCAGCAGATCGGCGAGGTGTAAAACCGGGACAGCGTACCTCCGCCCAGCTTGACCGCCCGGCGGAACTGCTCCTCGAACATTTCCCCGAGAATCAGCCCCAGCACCACCGGCGCGATGGGATACTGGTTCTTCTTCATAAAATATCCCAGAAGTCCCATAATCAGCGCAGTACCGATAAAGTAGACGCCTTTGGAAATGGACGAGCCGGCCAATGCGTACGGTCCCAGGAAGGAAAGAATCAGAATCAGCGGCATCAGCACTCTCTGCGAAATCAGCAGAATCTTCGGATACCATCTGACCCCCAGCATCTGGAATACACCCATAAATATGTTGGAAATAAGCAGCGTGATGAAAATGGAGTACACGAGCGGCATGTTCTGTGAAAACAGGGCAAACCCGGGCGTAACTCCCTTGATCATCAGAGCGCCGATTAAAACCGCTGTCGCCGCATCTCCGGGGATTCCCAGACTCAAAGCCGGAATCAGCGCGCCGCCGGTGACCGCATTGTTGGCGACCTCCGGGGCCACGACGCCTTCCAGGCAGCCGGTTCCCGGCATATCCAGCTTTCCTTTGCTGCGGCTGCAGATACCAGTGGCCGCATTACGGCTCATAAACACGGCGATAGATGCGCCCGTTCCGGGAATCGCGCCGATCAGCGTTCCGATCCCCAGCGATGACAGTACAATCTTCCACATGGACAGAAGCTTCTTAAGCGGCGGGAACGGCCTGCCAATATTCGTGCACACGTTGGTGTTCTGCGGCTTTCTGAAATTATCGATCTCCGCGAACACCTGGCTGACGCCGTAGAGCCCGATCAGCGTAGAAGTCATGTCCAGGCCGTCGGCAAAGGGTGTCTTTCCCAGCACAGACACGAAAGGAATCCGCAGGGCCCCCGACATGGGATCCGGCCCCAGAAACGCCAGCACAAAGCCCAGCGCACCCATCAGAAGGCCCTTAAGTACGTTGTTTCCCGATACCACGGCGATGATCACCAATCCCACCAGGGCCAGCGTGCATTTTTCTGCCGGACCGAAGGCCAGCGTCATCTCCGCCACCAGGGGACTGAAAAAGATCAGAAAGATCTCCGACCCCAGTCCTCCGATCACCGACGCAATGATGGCGCCGCCGAGAGCCTGCCCGGCCAGCCCCTTTTTCGTCATCAGCTGACCGTCCTCCGTGGTGGCAATGGCATTGGGATTTCCCGGAATCCCCAGAAGAATCGCCGGAATGGATGCGCCGCACACCGCCCCGCAGTACACCGCCAGCAGCATGCCGATTCCAGTGGCCGTGTCAAGCTGGTAGGACACGGGGATCACCAGCGCAATCCCCATGGTCGCCGTCAGTCCCGGCAGCGCCCCCAGTATGATCCCCAGAACGGAGCCGAAGGCACACCAGAGAAACGTGGATACGTGGCTACCATTCCCACGCCCGCAATAAAATCACTCATAATCTTCTCCCCTCCGTCAGATATTCAGTATTCCAGGAGCCAGGTTCACGTTAAAAAACTGTTTGAATACGACGTACAAAAAGAGTACGGTCGTCATCGTCAGGAGCCCCGCGCAGGATACACGCTTAAGCCCCCTGCCAGCCAGCCTGCGGCACAGCGTTTTGTTTAGCACCACGCTTAAAACAGCCACATATACAAAGGAAATGCAGGCTTCAAAGGTCGTCACCGCAAAGATTCCGGGCAGTGCTCCCGAACCGCCCAGGCGCAGGAGTGTCTTCGTGATCATCCGCATCACCACATAAAAGGCAACGGTAATCCCCAGCGTTCCTGCCATGCCTCCAGCCAGCTGCTTTCTGCTCCTTTCCTCGCCGATGGTCGTGTAAATATACTCCAGCCAGAACACCAGCACCGTGGACGTGATGACAAAGCCCACCGGACGTATAAGGAAAATATAAGCCACCGAAAGAATCAGCGTGAGAAGAAACAGACGCCTGGTCTCGGAGTTCACCTCCGTTTTCTCCGGCCGTTCTTTGACCGTCAGATACAGAAAGCCTATAAACATAAAGACGGCCATGGCCATCGGGAGAACCTTTCCGCCAGGATCTCCGCCCACGGCATCCGCCGAGAGGACCGTATCTTCACTGGTGAGGACATAGAAGAAATATAAGGCCGACAGGACCATCATCACGGCAGGCATCGGTTTTACATTCAGTTTCATTGGTTCACTCCTCCCCTTCCATAAGAAGCGGCCTACTCGGCGTACTCGCCGGTGGCAAGACCGGTGGCCTGGATGATCGGCTTGATCTCCTCGACCGCCTGCTCATTGTATGCCTCGAACTCCTCCAGCCTGGAATATTCGCCCAAAAGTCCCTGCTCCGTCATGAAATCCTGGAACAGGTCAGAATTGTAGGCCTTCTCGATGACATCGGCCAGGTAGGTCTTCACCTCGTCCGGGGTTCCCTTCGGCGCGCAGATTCCTCTGAAGCAGCCGCCGGGTACGGTCAGATCCGCATATCCTGCATCCGCCAGGTTCGGCACATCCGCCAGCTGATCCAGTACAGAGTGTCCGTCACCAAAGAAAATAAGAGGTCTCAAGCCATCCATGTTCGCGATTACCTCCGACTGGGAGAACACGCCCACATCACAGTGTCCGCCAAGCACCGCGGGAATCAGCTCCGCGCCGCCGTTGAAGGACACCACGTTGAACGGAGTTTCCAGCGCGTTGTTGAGGCCATAGGCGACGATGCCCGTGGTCGCGGTGGCTCCGGCATTTCCCAATGTCATCTGCCCCGGATTTTCCTGGGCAGCCGTCACCAGCTCGTCAAAGGTAGTGTAGGGGGAATCTGTGTTCACGGCCAGCACGAAGGGTTCCATGGAAAGTCCGTTTAAGAAATCCAGTTCCTTAAAGCCTTCCGTGTAGCCCGTCATGGTTCCGCAGATCACGTAAGTTCCGTACATGAGAATCGTATAGCCATCCGGCTCCGCGTCGATCACCTGGTTGGTTCCCGTTCCGGTGGAGCCTCCAGTGACATTCTCCACGATAATGTTGTTATTGCCGGAAACACTCTTCATGGCCTCCACCAGCTGTCTGGCCTGCAGATCCGTTCCGCCTCCGGCGGCCTGAGGAACGATCATGGTGATGGTCTTCTCCGGATCCGGAAAGGATGCGGTTTCTGTACCTCCGCAGCCAGCAAGCAGCCCGGCCGTCATGGATGCAGCCAGCAAAACAGCAGCAACTTTTGTCTTTTTCATAAAAATAACCTCCTTATTCACTGACCAGAAATCTTATGTAGGTCCGGTCATCATAACTTTTGTTTTCTCCGTTTACACCTTTGGTTGATTTGTAGATCCTGCAGCACGCCCGATCTTCTGCCAGCACATTTCTTAGGCATGCCTCGGACTGTTCCAGCGTCGGCTCCACCCGCGGATACCCGTCGCTGGCCAGGATCACCTCGTGTGTGCCCGCTCCCAGCGGAATCACCTTTATGAGCGACTCGGGAATCTCCTCTCCGTTTATAATGGAGTAGCCATATTCCGTGTTCCCATTGTTGGCGAACACTGTCGCTTTTAAAATCCACGGCTCAATGAGATCCCGAACCTCCTGCTGAAGCTTTTCCCCGCAAAAACCGGATGGATCCCGTTCGCGGACAGCGCACAAAATCAGACTGCGCACATCCGCCAGAATCTCGTCGCTGCGCTTCGGATTGATATACAGCACGCCATCCACAGAAACCTGGCAGTCGCCGATCATCCAGATTTCCCGCCGGTTCCTCGACCAGACAGCACAGACTGCCTGCAGCCCTTTTTCTTCCCTTGAATAGGGAAACTGCACCTCCCGGTAAAAGGCTGCGATTGCCTGGTTCACTTTCCCTACAAACGCCTGCACGTCCGCTTCCGGCGAAAGCTCTGCCAGCACATTCACCACGATTTCGGCGGCTATCCTGCCCGTCGTCTTCCCTTTATAAAGGAAGTCTGATTTGGATGTGACACCGTCCACGACCGCGATAAAATCATCGGATATGTACTCCGCATCCTCACACAGCTCTCTGGAAATCTTCCCTTCTATAAAATGTTCTATGACCTTTATGTTCTATCCCTCCTCTCTGACCACTCCTGTTTTATATCATAATATCCTATCTTCTCCTCTGCGGCTAGTGACTTTTATCTACATTACTTTGCATTTTATCTTTTTATTGAACGGCAGAATTTCGATAATTTTAATAAAACTATTTTCCATTATTCCACGTAAAATTTGCGTAAGTTTTGTGTAAAATGTATATTTTTTAGGTTTTATTTGTCCATTTACACGTTTTTTTATTCTTTTTTGCTTTATACTCATTTTGACATGTGATATAATAATGAAACCCGCTAAACAAGAACAGAGTACGGAGGTACTATCATGCTGAGAGACGATTCGCTGCCCACACCGTATCATCATAAGATGCCCATGCAGTTTAAAAACTACGACATCTTTTACAACCGGGATTACAATCTGGGAAAAATAGTCCCCAACCAGCACAACTACTACGAGTTCTATTTTCTCATATCCGGCAACGTGACCTACTACATAGAGGGGAGAAAGTATACACTGGAAAGCGGTGATATCCTGCTCATTTCCCCCAACCAGAAACACTGGGCATTCATTGACGATTCGGCATCCGTTCCTTACGAGCGGTATGTGCTCTGGCTGAGTCTGGGATATGTGGACTCACTCTCCTCCGACCGCACGAGGCTCTCCTACATTTTTCAGACCTCCTATATCATCAGTCAGCAGATCCGTCTCTCGGGCGATCTGATGCATCATATAAACTATCTGCTGAAACGCATTTTCATCAATTCCAAATCCCAGAGCTACGGCTCCGATCTGCTGGCCAACGCCTACATCTCGGAGCTCCTGGTGCACCTGGCCCAGTCCTCCCTGTTTTCCACCAACGGCATCATCAACTATGAGCCGGCAAAGGCTCTGAACAAGGATTCCTCCCTCGTGCTCAAGGTTTTAAAATACATCGAGGATCACATCTATGAACCCATCCATATCGACAGTTTGTGCGGCTGCTTCTTCGTCAGCCGCTCGCATCTGTCCAAGATTTTCAGCGAGGAGCTGGGGCTTCCGGTGTACCGTTACATCATGAAAAAGAAGCTGCTCCTGGCCCGGCAGGACATCGCGGACGGCCAGGATATACAGACCGTGTCGGAGAAATACAGTTTTGGAAATTACTCTTCGTTTTATAAAGCGTTTTGTAAAGAATTTGGGCAGAATCCGCAGAATTTTAAGAAAGGGGCGGGGGTGGATGGATTTTAAATATAGAATTGCAAAAGGAAAACCCCGGAAGAACCCGCGCTGTGCGAGCCCGAAAATTCCGGGGCTTGAAAATCACATATTATTTAATAAAGAAACCACATCCCGGACGCTGCAGTCCAGCCCTGTCTCCAGCATCCGCAAGATCTCCTCCTGCCGCTCCGGAGCCAGAATCGGAGCCGTCCTGAGCCGGAACTTCTCCTCGATCCAGGATAAATCCACCCGGTCGGTGTGCTCACCGGCCGCCGCATAGACATCCGACTTAAGCCGCCGCCCATCCTTCAGCCAGATTTCCACCCAGGCCAGCCGCCGGGCGGGGAACTGCGCCTCCAGCGCCGGATCCACTTCAAATTCCAGACGCTTCATCATGTCCAGCACCCGCAGATCGTCAAGACTTTCCTCTATCACCTGTTCCAGCCCCACATCTCTGTGAACCAGGGCACAGGCCACTGGCCAGGCAACATTGTACTGGGCTTCGTCCGTCGTCCGGGGAACCGCTTTGCTTAACTGCGCCGCGGCCTTGAATGTGTGAACATAGATCTTTTCCACATCAGAATCCTGGAACACATGCATTTTTGCCAGATCGATACAGGCCGCGATGCTGATGCGCCCAGCGGCAGCAGGTGTATGGCTTGAAATAGAGATTCATGATCTCCCAGACAGTTCCCAGCGAATCCAGATGCGCCCGGTACTCCGGCATCTCCAGCAGATATCCGCGGCCAGTGCTTCCCGAAAGCGCCTCCAGCGCCGCCTCCGCTCCCACCAGCGTGCCGAACGGCACGCCGTCCTTATTCATGGACGGATACTCAACGGAGCGCATCACCGGCGACAGCGGCGCGTGAAACTCGGCAATGGAAAGTGCATGGTTCAGCTGTTCCGCTGAAAAGCCTAAAATGCGTCCCATGCCAGCAGCCGTCCCAAAAGCGCCGTAGCTTCCCGTACTGTGATGAAACTGATAATGATCCTGAATCGCCAGGCCGCAGCGGATAGCCGCCTCGTAGCACACGGTCAGTGCGGTCAGATACTCCCGATAGGAAATTCCCTTCTCCAGGCCGCCGCCAGCACGCCGCCCACGAAGGAAGCGCCCGGGTGACCCTTGATCATGTTATGTCCATCGTCGATATCAAAGGAATTGGAGGCGTGGGACATGGCCACAGCAGAGCCCAGGACACAAAATGTTTCCCTGCTGCCCACCACAGGTACCGTTCCTTCTTTATAAAAATTCCGCGCCATGAAAAGTCCCGTCTGAAACTGTCTTCCTCTGGCTCCCAGCAAAAGGGCGGCAGTCAGATCAATCCCGCAGACAACAGCCCGCTCCCGGACTTCTCCGGGAGATCTTCCCATCTGGTATTCAGAATAAATTTTTCCAGTGTATAATCTGTGCAAAACTCCATAAAATTCCTCTTTCTCACCGCCTACATCGGACCGAGAATATTCATCAGCAGCGTCAGAATCAGTGCGTTTACCACATCAATAATGACAGACCCCACACCGGCACAACAAAGAATGCAGTGGGCGAAGGACCCCATTTTTTTGTAAACGCCTGCATGTTGGACACACCATTGGGCATTGCCCCCAGACCAAAGCCGCAGAATCCGGTTATCATGACGGCCGCGTCATAGTCGTGTCCCAGAATATAGTAAGCCACCAGGCACATGAAAATGGCGATGAACACTACCTGCGCCGCCAGCGTTACGATCATGGGGAGAGCCAGATCCGCCAGCTGCCAGAGCTTCAAGGACATGAGCGCCATGGAGACGAACAGGGAAAGACTGATATTGCCGATGCTGTCGATTTCCGCTAACGGCGTCTCGAATTTTCCGCTGTATACGCTTACGTTGCGCAGAACCACGCCCATCACCATGCCTCCCACGTAGGACGGGAATGTGATGCCGACCATTTGTAACGCCAGATAAATCAGCGTTCCGATTCCCATGCAGATGATAATCTGGTTCGCAGCCAGCGTCATCTTCTTTGCGCTTAAAGGAATCTCCATCTCGTGAGTCGATGCCTGGGAGGGATCATTTCTCCGCGCGGCGGCAACCTCTGCCAGACCGTGGCGACGGACCAGGAAATTCCCACAGGGCCGCCCACCAGTCCGCCGGACACCAGTCCGAAGGTGGCTGCAGCCAAACCGACAACCAGGCTCCCTCACAGCCGTACATGCTCTCAAACAGAGGAGCGAACGAGCCGGCGGTTCCGTGCCCGCCTGTCATGGATGCAGAGCCAGTGCACAGGCCCAGAAGCAGATTAATATCAAATAACTTAGCCAGTCCAACGCCAATAGCATTCTGGAAGCAGACTAAAAGCGCCAGGACAATGGTAAACTGGATTGCACGTTTTCCATATTTTAACAGCACCCGGACATCGCAGGTAAAACCGACCGACGTGAAGAAAACCGTCATGAACACGTTCTGCAGCGTCGTATCAAGCTCAAACATCAGAAGCCGGATGAATACCCCGCCAACGTCAGGAGCGAAAACAAAAGGCCGCCCACAACAGGATCCGGTATGCACAGGCGGTCCAGAATCTTAAAGTAACGTTTCACAAAATTACCGACGAACAGGACGATGACAGCAACCGCCAGCGTCTGAATTATATCCAGATGGATTGTCATATCAGATACACTCTCCTTCAATCATTTATATTTTTTACTATCCCCATTTTTATATTCCACGGCGGATGGAACCTCCCCTCCATCCGCCCATGTCTGTCAACGGTTGTATACGCCGTCGTTCAAATACGCCAGAAGCTCCTCTTTGCTCATGCCGTCGATGCCCAGATACGCCAGATTATAGCGGCTGGTCTCGAAGAAGTTCTTCTTGTGGAAGGACCCGGCCAGCACGATCATGGAATCGATGATGGGCGTAGGCACGCCATACTGTACGCCCAGATCATGATAAATCTTGCAGCCGATCGGCACGTCCTCGGTGAGATAACGGTGATGGATGCTGTTGGGGCCGGTGTTTCCCTCGTTGGAGGGCTGATCAAGCGGGAATACCACGTTGTCATTTCCGTCCTTATCGAGGCCCATGTACTCCTGCGTCAGGACACTGCGGCGGGAGAAGAACATCTCGTATTTATAGGTGGGACAGCCCACGCCGATGGCCTTGGCCAGGGCAATCTCCTCATTGTAAAACTGGTACTGTACCTCACAGATGGAGGGACACAGGCCGTGGGAATACATGGAGTAAGTCGTCTTATCATGACCGCAGAAAATAACTCCCCAGTTCTCCATCGTGGACACACCCAGAATGGTGGCCGGCACGTGAATCACAGGATTTACGTTGGCAAAATCCACATCCAGAACGGTGTTGGCCTTTGATGCTCCGTCTCCCTGGGTCACTGCATCCATACAGGGCAGATATCTGGACGCTTCGATGAAATCATCCGTGTCCGTCATGGGCAGCGCAGCGCCCCGGAGTGTGATGGCCCGGTATTTTGCACTGACATGGGGGAACTGGAAGTTTCCGATGCTCTCGATTCTGGTTCCGTAAGGCATGGAAGACCATCCTCCGACGATGACCTTCTTCGTGCATCCCATCTCCCGCATCAGCCTGCGAAGCAGCAGACAGCCAAAATTGTCGGCAAACACGTGAACCACCTGGCCGTCCTCCAGATGAGGAATCAGCGCACGGAACGTGGACTCATGTCCCCAGGAGCCCATGGCCACGATGATCTGTCCCGCTCCTTTGACAGCCGCACCGATGTCTGTGGTAACCAGATCAAAATACGCCCGGCCGGAGCGCTCGAAACAATACTTATTTCGCTGCACGCCATCCAGCAGGATTCCCGTCTTGTCCACATCCCTCAGCGAGGTTTCCGCAAACGGCATCGCGTCGTACAGACGCACCTCGCTGCCGCTCAGCTTACAGTCCGCCGCGCAGGTTTTTCCGGCTGCGCCGCCGCCCAGTACAGCGATCGGCATTCCCTTCAGATACTCCATTTTACTCATGTCTGATTCCCTCCTGACTCGTTTGGGTTGGAGCTTTTCATTCTCCATGTGTTGTGATATAATCCATATCAAGTTACATTTTGTCAAATTATATCGATCTATTATCGATTTCTTTCGACAATTTGATGATACAACGCTTTTATCTTTTTGTAAAATAGATAGTTTCAAATGAATCGTTCAGTTTTTTGAAGTGAGGGATACTATGGAATTGAGAAACATATTTACCTTCCTGCGCGCGGTGGAGCTGGGAAATTTCTCTAAGACGGCGGAGGCCCTGGGTTACGCCCAGTCCACCGTCACCATGCAGATCCAGCAGCTGGAGGAGGAACTGGGACACCCGCTGTTCGACCGTTTCAACCGCTCCATCTCTCTCACCGCCTTCGGCGAGTCGTTTCTTCCGCTGGCCCAGCGGATGTATAACACGGCCCAGGAAATGACCACACTCACCGCAGACCCAGGGAGCTGGGAGGAACGTTACGCATCGGCATTGTGGAATCCCTGTTCTTTTCCGAATTTCTGAAGCTCATCCCCCAGTACCAGGCCATGTTCCCCAACGTTCTTCTGGATTTCCGCACGGCCTCCTCCGTGGAGATCGTGGATCTTCTGATGAAAAACAGGCTGGACCTGGGCTGTTATCTGGAAACGACTGAAACCGCGCCGGGACTGAACCGGCACTTTTCAAACTCCGCCCCTGTGCGCTTTGTGGCAAACCGGCACCATCCGCTGGCCGGGCAGTCCTCTGTCTCCCTGGCGCGCATTGTCCAGGAGAACTTCATTCTGACGGAGGAAGTCGGGGTCTATTACCAGTCGCTCTTCAAGCTGCTGGCGCATAATCATCTGTCCATACGGGAAGGAATCCGTCTCAAAAGCACCAGGGGAATCGTGGAGGTTCTAAAGTACAGCAGCGGGATTTCCTTTCTCCCGGAGTACGCTGTGCGCCAGGAAATCCGGCAGGGCACGCTCCAGGTGATCCCTGTGGCCATCCCGCCGGTGCGGATCACAGTCACAGTCACCACCCACCGGGAAAAATGGATCTCGCCTCAGATGCAGGGGATGATCCGGCTGCTGCAGACGGAGCCGTGGATGTGAACACAGCAGATAAAAAGGGCCCCTTTCCGTCATCAATAATGATGTTCAGAAAGAAGCCCCTGTACTTTCGTAACTGGCATTCCTGCCTTATTACTCATCCCAGTTATGATACGTCGCCTGCACGTCGTCATCCGCGTCCAGCAGATCCAGGATCCGGTTCATCTTCTTGATGGCCTCCTCGTCGGTGAGCTCCACCCAGGTCTGGGGGATCATGGTCACCTCGGCGCTGGCCATGGGGATGCCGGCCGCCTCGAGAGCCTCGCGCACCGCGCTGAACTCGTCCGGATCAGTGAGCACCTCAAAGCTGTCCTCCTCCTCGGAGAAGTCCTCGGCGCCTGCGTCCAGGGCAACCATCATCAGCTCGTCGGGATCCATGTCGCACTCTTCTTTGTCAATGATGATCTGTCCCTTCTTGTCGAAGCTGTAGGACACGCAGCCGGGAGTTCCCACATTGCCGCCGCCCTTGGTAAAGGCGCTTCTCACGTTGGCCGCCGTGCGGTTCTTGTTGTCTGTCAGAGCGTCCACGATGATGGCCACTCCATTAGGGCCGTAGCCCTCGTAGGTCACGTTCTCATAGTTGACGGCATTGGCGTCGCCGGCGGCCTTCTTGATGCCTCTCTCGATGGTGTCGTTGGGCATGTTGTTGGCCTTCGCCTTGGCGATGACATCGCGCAGCTTGCTGTTGTTGGCCGGATCCGCGCCGCCCTCCTTCACAGCCACTGCGATCTCACGGCCGATGACGGTGAAGATTTTTCCCTTGGCCGCGTCGTTTTTCTCTTTCTTGTGTTTAATATTAGCGAATTTAGAATGTCCAGACATACTCGCTCTCCCTTTCCTCTGTTATAAAACAATCTTTTTTATTCTATCACTAAACATACGCCTTGGCAAGTGTCAGGACAGCTCCGCGGCCAGATTTCTGAGCCATTTTTTCTGCCGGTAGCGGATATATCCCAGCACAAACTTGTAAATTTCCTCCGAGAGCACCAGGGCGTAAACAATGTAAATCGGAAATTTGAAGTACAGCCCGCCGAGGAATGCAAGCGGCACGCCGATGAGCCACACGCCGGTGCAATCCAGAAACAGGCTGGCCGTCGTGTCGCCGCCGCTTCTCAAAACACCCACCACGTTCACGTAGTTGAACATCTTCGCCGGCATGTAGAGGGCGAACACGATGAGGCAGAGGCTGATGTCCCGCGCCACCCCGGCGCTCACATTGTATAGTCCGATGATCTGCCACCGGATCCCCACACAGACAAGCGCCGCGATAACCGTGATCATAAACTGCAGGATGAAGAAATTCCTCGCGTACCGCTCCGCCCGCCTAAGCTTCCCGGCTCCCATCTCATTTCCCAGAATCACAGCCGTGGCGGCGCTCAGTCCCTGGAACAGCACCACCACCAGATCCTGGATCGTGGTGGCGATGGTGATGGCCGCCACCGCATTGTCGCCCATGCGCCCGTAGGCCAGCGAGTAGAGCGTGGTTCCCAGTCCCCAGGTGAACTCGTTGGCGATGACCGGGACGGTGGTGCGGGCGAACTGGCGTAAAAATTCCTTCGAGTAGCCGAACATTTCCCGGATATGTCCCGCAATCGGCGACTTCCCGAGGTAAATCACCAGGATAATCGCCGCGGCCTCCATACTACGGGCGATCAGCGTCGCGATGGCCGCGCCCGGCGCCCCCAGGGCCGGAGCCCCGAAATGGCCGAAAATAAACACATAGTTCAGACAGATGTTCACCACAATGGCCATGCAGGTGATGAGCACCGGCGCCTTCACCCGGTTCACCGCCCGCTGCATGGCCACCAGCGTGTTGGTGATGGCCGTGAACGGGTAGGAAAACACGGCGATGGTCAGATAGGCCGCGCCGATCTCGATACTGGACTGGCTGGTGGTGAAAATGCGCATCACCTTCTCCGGCGCCAGCACGCAGGGGATCACAAAACAGAGCGCGCCGATCATGGACAGCGTCAGCGCCAGACCCATGACCTTCCTGATATTTTTCACGTCCTGGTTCCCCCAGTACTGGGCCGCCAGGACGCCGGAGCCGCTGACGATCCCGAACACCAGCAATGTGAACACAAAGAACACCTTGTTGGCCAGGCCCACCGCCGCGATGGTGCTCTCGCCGAGAGAGCCGATCATCAGCGTGTCCGCCAGGTTCACCAGCGTATTCAACATGCCCTGCATCGCCACCGGCAGGGCAATCCGGAACGCCTTCGATAAGAAGATCCGGTCCCGGAGCATATATCTCGTATCTGCGGCTATGCCTCTCACTCCACGTCCTCCTCCTGCTTCTCCTGCGCGGTCACGCGCACGGTTCCTATTGTCTTATTTTCCATGCGGATGACCGTGAACAGATAGTTTCCGTAGGGGATGGCGATCTGCTCCTCATCCTCGCCGGGGATGCGGCCTAAAAGGGAGATGAGGAAGCCATTTAACGTCTCGTAATTCTCCTCCGTCTCCTCCGGGAGATCAAGCTCAAGCGTCTTTACCACCTCTTCGAGGGGCGTCATGCCGTTAAATATGTAAACGCCGTCGCCGGCCGTGGAAATGTACTCCTCCTCCTCGTCGTACTCGTCCTGGATGTTGCCCACGATCTCCTCCAGAATGTCCTCCATGGTCACGATCCCGGCGGTCTGCCCGTACTCGTCCACCACAATGGACATGTGGATTTTCTTCGACTGCATCTCGCCGAAGAGATCGTCCAGGCTTCTGGTCTCGGGGATAAAATGGGCCGCGCGCAGAAGGCCCGGGACCTCCCTAAGCGGCAGGCCGGCGCACTCTGCGCCTCTCTCCAGCGTCACCGCCAGCATGTCCCTGATATGTAAAATGCCGATGATATCGTCGATGTCCTCCCCGTACACCGTACCTGGAATTGCCGGCCTCGTTGACCACATACTGTTCGGCCTCCTTAAAGGTCATGTCCCCGTCCAGGGCCTTCACGGCTGTCCGGTGGGTCATGATGTCGCCGGCCTGCTTATTGTCCAGCTCAAAAATGTTGGTGATCATCTCCGCCTCGCTGGCCTCCAGGACGCCCTTCTCCTGCCCCTCGTTCACCATGAGCATGATTTCCTCCTCGGTCACGTCCTCCTCCTGGCGCTTAAGCTCCACGCCGAAGCATTTTAATACCGCCCAGGAAAGCCCCGCCGCCAGCCAGGCGAAGGCTTAAGAAGAATGCTTACGGCCCGCACCAGCGGATAGGTCATATAGGCCCACCGCTCCGGGTGTTTCACTGCACAGCGCTTCGGAATCACCGCGCCGAAGCTCACCATTGCCAACAGCGCCGCCGCCCCCGCGCCAAAGGTCTCCGGGCGCAGACCGAACCGGCCCAGTAGCACTGCGCCGGTTATGATTCCGCCAAAATACGTCGCGATCTGTACGGTGTAGATAAATCCCGCCGGCCTGCCCATGATCTCCTTAAGCTTTCCGGCCGTCTTATTTCTGTTCTCCGCGTCTTTCTCCAGACTGGCTTCGCTCATATTTTGTATGGCCGCCCCGAAGCCGTAGAGGCTGCCGTTTAACAGCACAAGCAGCAAAACCACCGCTATATCCATAACTTTTCTTATCTCCTGTTGTACCTTCCGCCTGGTTTTCGCTATGTATCCAGCTCCAGGCTTATCTTAAGCGCCTGATTTACTCTCTCCAGCAGGTCGCTGTCGATGTGGCAAATCTTCTCCTTCAGTCTCTGCTTGTCGATGGTCCTCAGCTGTTCCAGCAGGATCACCGAATCCTTCACCATATTGCACCGGCGTGTGTCCAGCTCCACGTGTGTGGGGAGCTTTGCCTTGTTCATCTTTGAGGTGATGGCCGCACAGATGACTGTGGGGCTGTGTCTGTTTCCTATATCATTCTGTATCACTAAAACCGGCCGCACGCCGCCCTGTTCGGAGCCGACCACCGGCCGCAGATCTGCATAATAGATATCACCACGCTTGATAATCACACTCTCACTCTCCGTCGTTTCAATTACTACCCTTAGTATTGACCATCTCTGACGTAAGTATTCGTCTAGATTATCATATGGTGAAACACATGGTTACGTGAAATCGCCGTACATGTCGTCAAACCAGTCCTTCGTTCCAACCACCTGCCCGTCCCGCAGGTACACCCGCGGAACGCGTTTCCCCAGCACGCAGGGGATTTCGTAGTGGAATCCGCCGCAGGCCGCGGCCACCTCCTCCATGGAGATCTCCTCCGCGCCGTCGCGCCCGATGAGCGTCACCGGGTCGTCCTCCTGCACCCCGGGGATGTCCGTCACGTCCACCATGAACTGGTCCATGCAGACCCGCCCCAGAATGGCGGCCCGCTTTCCCCGTACCAGGACACAGCCCTTTCCCGAGAGGTTCCTGGGATAGCCGTCGCCGTAGCCCGCCGGTATGGTGGCCACGCGCATGGGCCCTGGGGCCGTAAACATGCCTCCGTAACTGATGGCCGTCCCCGGCTCCACGTCCTTTATGTAGGTGATAAAGCTCTTAACCTCCATGGCAGGCTTCAGAGGCAGGCGCTCCTTTAAAACCTCCTCCGACGGGTAGAGCCCGTAAATGACGATGCCCGCCCGGGACGCGTCCATCCCTGCACCGCCCAGGTCCATGATGCCCGCGCTGTTGGCGCAGTGGGTCATGGGAATCCGGACACCCCGTTCGCCTAACAAAGCGAGAAAATGCCGGTACCGCTCCAGCTGCCGCTCCGTGTGGGATTTGTCCGTCTCGTCGGCCCGCGCAAAGTGGGTGAACATCCCCCGGATTTCCACGCCGGGAAGCCTGCTTATCGCCTGCACCTCGTCGGCGGCAGACCCGTCGGGGCGGAACCCGATGCGGCCCATGCCGGTGTCGAGAGCCAGCTGGATGCCGGCCTTTCCCCGGCAGAGCCTGTACTGCCGACCTCTCCAGCAGTTCCGGTCTCTCCGGCGGTTTCAGTCTCCCCCGCCCGTTTCACTCTTCCAGCGGTTCCAGCCTCCTTCGCGGCAAACCTCAGAGCCACCTCCGACAGCCTCTCCGCCTGCGAAAACTGGAAAACCGCCGGCTCCAGACCGTAGGTTACAATCTCCTCAAACCGTGATTCATGGCACTTTCCCAGAATGATCACCGGCTTCGCGATCCCGTGTCTGCGAAGCTGGATTCCCTCGTCCACCGTGGCCACCGCAAACCCGCACACGTAAGGGTCGATGGTCTTCGCCACCGGGACGCTCCCGTGGCCGTAGCCGTCGGCCTTCACGACGCCGATGATTTTCTGTTTCCCGCCGGAAACGGCGCAGATGGCCTTCATGTTGTCCTCTATATGATCCAGATTTACCGCCGCGTACACGCGGCTGTACGGTTTCTCCGTCAACATCTTTATCCCCTTTCTCTGCCGCCGGCTTCCTCCGCCTGCGCGGCGCGCGCCGCGTCCATGACCGCCGGAACCGCGTCCGCCGTCTCATGGGCCAG
>BBZO01000025.1 GCA_001304875.1 Clostridia bacterium UC5.1-2E3 | reverse complement strand
CTGGTACGGCGGGAGCCACGGGAGCGACGGGAGCAACTGGAGCGGCAGGAGCAGCCGGTGCAGATGGAGCGACTGGCCCGACCGGTCCGACCGGTGCCACTGGAGCTTCTGGAGCAACTGGAGCCGCAGGTGCCGCAGGAGCGACCGGAGCAACCGGTGCGACGGGAGCCACTGGAGCGACCGGCCCCACCGGCGCGGCGGCCACCATCACAGTCGGTACGGTGACGGCCGGAGCTGCAGGAACCAACCCGACGGTCACCAACACGGGAACCAACGAGGCGGCTGTATTTGACTTCGTGATCCCCAGGGGAGATACGGGTGCGGCAGGTACCTTCACCCCGGCATCGCCGGTGGCGGACGCGACCAGCACGGCGGACGTTGTCACGCAGTTTAACGCACTGCTGGCAAGTCTGAGAGCGGCCGGAATCTTAAGCACCTGATTTTTACGGGGCTGTCACCGGGAATCCGGGAGGAGCGGCGGCGGAGCAGGAATGCTCCGCTGCCGCTTTTTAAGTAAATGAAAATTAACTTTTTGTTTACTAAAATAAAATTAGTGAACAAAAATTCACAAAAATCTTGATTTGTGTTCACTAAAGTATTATTCTGTTAATAAAAAGGAGGCGATATTTCATGTTACCGACTGAGTTGGCAGAATTAGTCCAGGAAGTAATTCACCACAAATGTGAACGCCAGAACATAGAGCTGAAACGCGCCGGAAAAGGAACGCCCGAAAAGCTCTATGATACATTGTCCAGTTTTTCCAATCAGAGCGGCGGCGGAATTATTCTGTTTGGCATAGATGAGAAAAATAACTATGAGATTACGGGTGTATATGATGCACAGGATTTACAGACGAAAGTTGCCAGCCAGGCTCTTCAGATGGAACCGGTGGTCCGCCCTGTTTTTACGGTTGCAGAAATTGAGGGCCGGATCATTGTAAGCGCGGAGATTGCGGAATGTGATATTTTTGATAAGCCCTGTTTTTATAAGGCGCCGGGAGATTGAGGGGCTCTTATATCCGTGTGGGAGACGCGGATATGCCGATGACGGAATATGAAATATACAGCTATGAAGTGTTCAAACGGAAGATTCAGGACGAGCTTCGCGCGGTAGAGCGGGCTGATATGGATTCGTTTGATAAAAATGCTCTTGCAGAATATTTCATCCGGCTTCGCAGAGTAAAGCCGAATCTGGCCAATCTGCCAGACGAAAAGATACTGCAGCTGCAGGGGATCACAGATCATGGAAAACCTACCGTTGCGGGAATTATGATGCTGGGAGAATATCCGCAGGCATATTTTCCACAGCTCAGCGTGACCGCCATGGTAGTCGATGGAACAGCTGTGGGTGAATTGGGGAAAAATGGGGGAGCGATTTATTGATAATCAGCGGATTGAGGGAACCCTGAGCCAGATGCTGGAGGGAACGCTTGCGTTCATCCGCCGGAATATACGCAACGCCACAGTCGTGGATGAAGACGGCAGACGTGCAGATAAAAGTGAGTACCCGATGGTAGCCGTTCGCGAGATTATTTTAAATGCATTAATTCACCGGGATTACAGCATACATACGGATCACTCGCCGATTCGCGTTGTGCTGTACCGTGACCGCATGGAGGTGGAAAATCCTGGGGGACTGTATGGGCGGATAACCATAAATGATCTGGGGAAAGTGGCCGCAGATACAAGAAATCCTTTTATTGCGGGGGGATTGGAGGTCATGCTGGGAACTGAAAACAGATTTTCCGGTATTCCTACAGTCAGGAGCGAGATGGAACGAGCGGGCCTTAAGCCGGCGGTCTTTGAAAGCAGACACGGGGTATTTAAGGTAACATTATATAATGATCCTGTTGAAAAGGTGCCGGAAACTATATATGTCCTGCCGGATCCGATGCGCAGAATTGTGGAATTTTGCCGGGAACCCAGGAGCCGCATTGAAATTGCAGAATATATGGGGATAGAAACGCCTGCCTATGTGGTCAGAAAATATCTGCGTCCATTGGTGGAAATGGGAAAGCTTCGTCTGACAGTTCCAGATGCGCCAAAGAGTAAGCGTCAGAAATATGTGTCGGTTTGACGGAATGCTCCGCCGCCGCTTTTTAGGTGAAAATCAGAAATTAAGATCATTTAATTCGGCGTAAAAATGCAGGTAAAACAACAAAAGATCGTTGTTGTTTTTGTTAAACCGTGATATACTGTACTTATATTGTGATAACGGAGATGAATATATGTACCGGATTGCTATTGAAAAGCTGCACAAATGGAAACAAAGCAAACGCCGCAAACCTTTGATCATTGAAGGCGCGCGGCAGGTTGGAAAAACCTGGCTGATGAAAGAGTTTGGCAGACAGGCGTATGCTGATACGATATATATTAATTTTGACGCAAATCCCAGAATGGCGGAGTTATTTGCCTTTGATCTGGATACAGACCGATTAATTATGGGGCTGGAGCTGTATGCGGGCCGGAAAATTGATCCTGACAATTCTCTGGTAATTTTCGATGAGGTGCAGGAAGTTCCGAGAGCCCTGGCTTCTCTTAAGTATTTTTACGAAAATGCCCCGCAGTATCACATTGTATGCGCTGGCTCTTTGCTTGGAATTGCTTTGCATCAAGGCACATCGTTTCCCGTGGGCAAGGTGGATTTCTTAAGACTTTATCCCTTTTCCTTTAAGGAGTTTCTGATGGCAACAGACAGGGGACGTTTTGCAGAGCTTCTTGATAAGCAGGATTTTGGGATGATTACGGACTTTAAGCAGACATATATTGATGCGCTGAAGCAGTATTATTTTGTTGGCGGTATGCCAGAAGCGGTACAAAGCTTTGCGGAGAATAAGGACTTTAATGAGGTCCGTGAAATTCAAAAGCGAATCCTCGCTGCCTATGAACAGGATTTTTCCAAACACGCGCCAAACGCAGCCGTTCCCAGGCTTCGCATGCTGTGGAACAGCATTCCTTCTCAATTAGCCAGAGAAAACAAGAAGTTCGTCTATGGTCTGGTCCGGGAAGCGCCCGTGCAAAAGAATACGAAACTGCAATGATGTGGCTTTGTGACTGCGGCCTTGTCTATAAGGTCAGCCGGGTGAATGCGGCAGGTCTTCCGCTGCGGGCATATGAAGATATGAAAGCATTTAAGCTGTTTGTGGTAGATGTGGGGCTTCTGGGGTGTATGGCTGGACTGCGTCAGCGCACGCTGCTTGATGGCAATGGCCTTTTTACTGAGTTCAAAGGTGCGCTTACGGAGCAATATGTCTGTCAGCAGCTTAAAACAGTTGAAGATTTAGAGGTTTACTATTACACCAATGACAGGGGTTCCTGTGAGGTGGATTTTGTCGTTGATACGGGCGAACAGATTATTCCCGTTGAGGTAAAGGCAGAGGTCAATCTCAGAGCTAAGAGCCTGAAAACCTACCGGGAAAAATTTTCGCCGGAGATTTCTGTCCGCACATCCATGGCGGACTATAAAAAAGAGGAATGGCTTTTGAACCTGCCGCTGTATGCGATCGACCAGATTGGCAGAGTATAATAATGTTCTGATATAATTCCGGGGAAGGGACCCGATGTCCCTTCCCGCTGTCATTTCCCATATAATTTCCGCGATCTACCTGTAACCTGTCACATCCCCGTCCATTTTCACTGCCCGGGGCATCTCCCAGCCGTGATGGTCTGTGTGCAGGAGCTCGTGGGCCAGATGTGAGCAGGGCTTCTCGAAATACTCCTCGTAGAGCGTGATCACGTCCGGGTTCTCGTGCGAGAAGCGGATCGGGTTGTTCTTGTCAATCTGGTACAGCTTCTCCCCGCGCTCGCCAGCCAGCTCGCAGCCGTCGTGGATCGGCTGGCCGCCTCCTCCGGCGCAGCCGCCGGGACATGCCATGATCTCCACGAAATCATACTGCACGGAGCCGCTGCGGATGGCGCGGATCAGCTTCCGCGCGTTGCCAAGACCGCTGGCCACCGCGGTGTGGATGATGGTGCCTCCGATGTTGAAGTCGGCCTCCTTCCACCCGTCCAGGCCGCGCACACTGCTGAAGGAGTCGGCGTAGGGGTTCTTTCCGGTCACGACCTTGTAGCAGGTGCGGAGCGCCGCCTCCATCACGCCGCCGGTGGCGCCGAAGATGACGGCTGCCCCGGAGCCGGAGCCGAGGGGCGAATCAAAATCCTCCTCCGGAAGCGCGTGCACATTGATCTGCTCCGATTTGATCAGACGGCAGATCTCGCGGGTGGTCAGCACATAATCCACGTCCTTGGCGCCGCTTGAGTACATGGTCGCAGATCCGCCTCCTGCTTCTTCGCCAGACAGGGCATCACGGAGATGCAGGTGATGTTCTCGGGACTCACGCCCAGCTTTTTGGCAAAATACGTCTTTGCCACCGCGCCGAACATCTGCTGCGGGGATTTGGCCGTGGAGAGATTGTCCACCATGTCCGGGTACTGGGACTTTAAGAAGCGCACCCATCCCGGGCAGCAGGAGGTGAACATGGGCCACTTGTGTTCGTCCCTGTGGGCCAGGCGCTCGAGAAATTCCGTGCCCTCCTCCATGATCGTCAGATCGGCGGAGAAGTTGGTGTCAAATATATAGTCGAATCCCATACGCCGTAAAGCCGCAACCAGTCGTTTATCCGTGGCATACTCCCGGGAGAGGCCGAACTCCTCGCCCCAGGCCGCGCGCACCGCCGGAGCGATCTGTACGACCGTTATCTTGTCGGGATTGTTTAAATCCCCGCTCATCTCGAAAATCCTGGAGACGTCGTCCCTCTCCTGCAGCGCCGCGGTGGGACAGTGGGTGATGCACTGGCCGCAGAGCGCGCAGTCGGACATCTTGATCTCGCGGCTGTAGGACACGTCCACGTTGGTTCGGGAACCGGTTTTCTCCACGTCCCAGATGCCCAGGCCCTGGATCTTGTCACAGATCTGGACACAGCGCATACATTTGATACATTTTCCCGCATCCTTGAAAAGGGGGAAGGTCTGGGTCCAGTTGACCGGCGCGTACTCTGTCTTATAACGGTCGGTCACCAGGTTTAAATCGTTGGCGATCTTCTGCAGGGTGCAGTTGCCGCTGCGGATACAGGTGGGACAGTTGGTGTGGTGCTGGGAAAGAATCAGCTCCACGTTGGTCTTCCGGGCCTCCCGCACCCGTGCCGTGTTGGTGAAGACCTCCATGCCTTCGTGCACCGTGTTGTTGCAGGCAGTCACCAGACGCTCGATGCCCTTTACCTCCACCACACAGACGCGGCAGGCGGCGATCTCGTTGATATCCTTTAAGAAGCATAAGGTGGGTACCGGCATGCCGATCCTTCTGGTGGCTTCCAGGATCGTCGTGCTCCGGGACGGAAATGGGCTGTTTGTTGATCGTTAAATTTACCATTCTGTTGTTCGCCCTCCTTTAAAGATTCCGTAGCCAAAGTGGTCGCACCTGAGGCAGCGCTTCGCCTCCTGGTCCGCCTCCTGGCAGCTCATGCCGCACTCCACAATGTCAAAGTCGTGGATCCGCTCGCCGGCGTCGCGCTCCCGCATGTTGACGCGCCCGCAGGGCGGACGGTCCGCCAGGCTGGGATCGGGGATATCCACGTCCACGGTGATAATGTGGTTGAAGCCTAAATACTGGTCGATGTTGGCGGCGGCTACCTTGCCCGCCGCGATGGCGCGGATGACGGTGGCCGGTCCGGTCACGCAGTCGCCTCCCGCAAATACGCCGGGCGCGTTCTCCACCGCGCTCCAGTCGGCGGCCTGGATGACGCCCCGCTTGATCGGGATGCCCGCGTCCTCAAAATACCGGGTCTCGATGCCCTGGCCGATGGCCACGATGACCACATCACAGGGGATGCGCACGTTCTCGCTTCCGGAGCTGGCCGGGCTGGGACGCCCGTCGCGCCCGATGAGTCCCACCATCTTCGGGGAGGCCCAGAGGGCGGTGACGCGGTTTTTATCGTCCACCTCGATGCTCTCCGGCGCGTGGAGCTCCAGAATCTCCGCTCCCTCGGCGATGGCGCCCTCGATCTCGTCAAATAAAGCGGTCATGTCGGCTTTTCTTCTTCTGTATACGATGGTCGTCTTCTCTGCGCCCAGGCGGATGGCTGACCGGGTCACGTCCATGGCCACATTGCCGCCGCCGATGACACAGACTCTCTTTCCTGTAAAATCAGGCATCTTTCCGCAGCCCACGTCGCGCAGCATTTCCACGGCGGAGATGACGCCCTCGGCGTCCTCGTGCTCGATGCCCACCTTCTTGTCGCTGTGGGCGCCAATGGATATGTAGACGGCGTCATATTCTTTGCGCAGGGCATCCATGGAGACCTGGTCCTCATTTTCCCCCGACGGCGGTGTGAAGCTTCACCTCCACGCCGGTGGAGAGGATGGCGTCGATGTCCTCCTGCAGGCGCTCTCTCGGCAGACGGTAGCTGGGAATGCCGTAGAGAAGCATGCCGCCCAGATTGCTGCGCTGCTCGAAAACGGTGACCTGGTGGCCCATGAGCTGCAGGTAGTAGGCGGCGCTTAAGCCGCTGGGGCCGCCTCCGATGACCGCGATGCGTTTCCCGGTGGAGGGAGCGCAGGCGGGAGCGGGCACGAAGCCGGCGTTATCCACGGCGGCCCGCTTGATGCCGCGGATGTTGATGGCGTCGTCGATCATATTGCGGCGGCAGCGGGATTCACAGGGATGCTCGCACACCAGCGCGCAGGCGGTGGGGAACGGGTTGTCCTTGCGGATTAAGCGCACCGCGTCGGCGTAGCGGCCCTCGGCCACCAGCGCCACGTAGCCGGGAATATCGACCCCGGCGGGACATAAGGCCACGCAGGGAACCGGCTGGTTTAAGTGATAGAGACAGCGGTTGTGCGTGATGTGCTCCATATAGTCGTCCCGGAAGCCGTCCAGGCCCTTTAACACCATTTTGGCCGCCTCATAGCCGATGGCGCAGTCTGCGGAGGAGGCGATGACACGGGCCGTCGTCTCGATGAGTGACAGAGTCTCCTCTGTCCCGCGGCCGCTTAAAACGTCGTCTAAGAGATTCCCCAGCTGGCCGAGGCCGATGCGGCAGGGAACGCATTTTCCGCAGGTCTGTGCGTGGCACATCTTGAGAAATGATGCCGTCAGATCCACAGGACATAGTCCGGGCGGGCTTGCGATGATTCGCCGTTCCAAGTCCTTGTAGAGACCCTCCACGATGGATTGTGCTTTGCTTGTTGTTACGATACTAAGTCTACTCAAGTGGAACTCCTTTCTGCTCTGAATTGTACGATAAATAAGCGAATAATACGAACAGTTTTAGAATAGCAATAAAAAAGGAAAATGTAAACCTTAATTTTGTGTAAATAACACAAAGTACATCTGGAAAAAACAGGATGCGCTGTGAAAACACCCCAAAAATATCGGCATAGACGAACGAACGCCTTTGTGCTATAATGGCACAATAGGTATAGTTTTGTATTGACTGGAGTAAGAACATGAAAAATCAGATAAAAGTGAAAGGCCAGCTTAAGCTCTATCTGCAGTGGCCTCTGTTTCTGTCTCTCTTGTTATTTCTGGCGTGCATCGTAGTCGGCGCCATCGATCCGATGGCGGGCATTGCATGGTGGGATTTACCATCGTCTATATCGGGATCGCCGTGTGGCTCTATGTATATAGAAAGAGACGGCTTCTGGGCGGACTGGTGGAGTTTTCCTCCGAGTACGCCTGGGTGCAGAAGCAGCTTTTGAACGACATGGCTGTTCCCTACGCCATCGCCGACGAGGAGGGACGCCTTCTGTGGATGAACCAGGCCTTCCGGCAGACTGTGAAGGAGGAGAAGGGCAGCAAGAAGAATCTTTCCTCCATGTTCTCCGAGATCTCCGGCGAGGTGCTGGAGGGGTTGGAGAGGCCTGTGAGCGTTCACGTCTCCTACGGCGAGTCCAAGTACCGTGTGGACCTGATGCCGGTGTATCTGGATGAGAGTGTGGATCCGGAGGAGGCTCTGCAGGCGGATCTGGAGAAGCAGAAGCTGGTGGCTGTCTACCTGTTTGACGAGACGGAGATCATCGTCACACGCCAGGAGATCGACAACCAGAAGATGGTGGCCGGTCTTATCTATCTGGACAACTACGACGAGGCGCTGGAGAGCGTCGAGGAGGTGCGCCGCTCCCTGCTGGTGGCCCTCATCGATAGAAAGATCAATAAGTACATTTCCAACATGTGCGGCATCGTGAAAAAGATGGAGAAGGACAAATACTTCTTTACCATCAAGCAGCGCTATGTGGACCGGATCCAGGAGGAGCGTTTCTCCCTTCTGGAGGACGTAAAGACTGTAAATATAGGAAATGAGATGGCGGTCACCTTGAGCATCGGCATGGGAATGAACGGCGAGAGCTACAGCCAGTGCTACGACTATGCCCGCGCGGCCATCGACATGGCGCTGGGCCGCGGCGGCGACCAGGCCGTGGTCAAGGACGGCGAGCGCATCCGCTACTACGGCGGCAAGTCCCAGCAGCTGGAAAAGACCACCCGCGTGAAGGCCCGCGTGAAGGCCCACGCTGCGGGAGCTGATGGAGAACAAGGACCATCTGCTCATTATGGCCATAAGATCGGTGATATCGACTCCTTCGGCTCGGCCATCGGTATCTACCGGATTGCCCAGTCCATGGACAAGAAGGCGCATATCGTCATCAACAGCGTTAATTCCTCGGTCCGCCCGATGATGGACCGCTTCAAAAACAACCCGGATTACCCGGACGACATGTTCTTGACGGGCGCCCAGGCGGCGGAGCAGGTGGATCCCAACACCCTTCTGGTGGTGGTGGACGTGAACCGGCCCAGCATCACCGAGGCCCCGGAGCTTTTAAAGATGGTCAAAACCATCGTCGTGCTGGATCATCACCGCCAGAGCAGCGAGATCATCGACAACGCGGTGCTCTCCTATGTGGAGCCCTACGCGTCGTCGGCCTGTGAGATGGTGGCGGAGATTTTACAGTACATCGGGGACGGCATCCGGATGAAGTCGGTGGAGGCGGATGCCATGTACGCCGGCATCGTCATCGATACCAACAACTTTATGAACCAGGCGGGCGTCAGAACCTTCGAGGCGGCGGCGTTCCTGCGGCGAAACGGGGCGGATGTCATCCGCGTGAGGAAGCTGTTCCGCGACCGCTATGACGACTACAAGGCCAAGGCGAAGGCCGTCAGCAACGCGGAGATTTTTGAACATGATTTCGCCATTTCCGTGTGCCCGTCGGAGGGCCTGGAGAGCCCCACGGTGGTGGGAGCCCAGGCGGCCAACGAGCTTCTGGATATCGTGGGCATTAAGGCGTCGGTGGTGCTCAGCCAGTTTAACGGCACCGTGTATTTAAGCGCCCGGTCCATCGACGAGGTGAACGTCCAGGTGATGATGGAGAAGCTGGGCGGCGGCGGCCACAGAACCATCGCAGGCGCGCAGCTTAAGGACACCACCATAGAGGAAGCTATCGAGAAAGTGAAGACAGTGATCCGGCAGATGCTGGAGAAAGGAGATCTATAAAATGGAAGTAGTATTATTGGAAGATGTGAAGGCCCTGGGAAAGAAGGGGCAGATTGTAAAGGTGAATGACGGCTATGCGAGGAACTTCATCCTGCCGAAGAAGCTGGGGGTGGAGGCTACGCCGAAGAACTTAAACGATTTAAAGCTGCAGAAGGCCAACGCCGCGAAGGTGGCTGCGGAGCAGCTGGCGGCTGCGAAGGAGCTGGCGGAGAAGCTTGCGGACCTGTCCGTGACCGTGTCCATCAAGCCGGCGAGGGCGGACGTGCCTTCGGCTCCGTCTCCGGCAAGGAGATCGCCCAGGCGGCCAAGGAGCAGCTGAATATGGAGATCGACAAGAAGAAGCTGGTGCTTCCGGAGCCCTTAAAGACCTTCGGCACCCACCAGGTATCCATCAAGCTCCACAAGGATGTGACGGGAACCCTGGCGGTGAAGGTCGTGGAGGCATAGATTCAGATTCAGACACAGGAGAAATGAGGAGGAGTTTCCATGGATGAAGCCCTGATAAAACGGGTCCTTCCCCACAGCGTGGAGGCGGAGCAGTCCGTCATCGGTTCCATGCTGATGGACCGGGAGGCTATCATAGCCGCCTCCGAGATGATCACCGGCGACGATTTTTACCAGCACCAGTATGGGGTCATGTTCGAGTCCATGGTGGAGCTGTTCAACGAGGGAAAGCCGGTGGATCTGGTGACGCTCCAGGATCGTCTGAAGGAGAAGGACGTGCCGCCGGAGGTCAGCAGCCTGGACTTTGTGCGGGAGATTCTGACCACGGTGCCGACCTCGGCCAACGTAAAGCACTACGCCCAGATCGTCCAGGAGAAGGCGGTGCTCAGGCGGCTGATCCGGGTCAACGAGGAGATCGCCAATTCCTGCTACGCGGGCAAGGACAGCCTGGAGCATATTCTGGCCCACACGGAGAAATCGATTTTTGATCTCCTGCAGAGCCGCAATTCCGGCGAGTTCGTGCCCATCCGTCAGGTGGCGTTAAACGTGCTTGAGAAGATCGAGCAGGCCGCCAAAACCAACGACACGGTCACCGGAATCCCCACGGGATTTATCGACCTGGACTACAGGACGTCCGGATTCCAGCCGTCGGATTTTATTCTGATCGCGGCCAGGCCCTCCATGGGCAAGACCGCGTTTGTCTTAAACGTGGTGGAGCACGTGGCGGTGAAGAAGCAGTATCCCTGCATGGTATTCAGCCTGGAGATGTCCAAGGAGCAGCTGGTCAACCGTATGCTCTCCATGGAGTCCAACGTGGACTCCCAGAAGCTGCGCACCGGAAGTCTCACCGACGCGGACTGGGACGCGGTCATCGAGGGCGTGGGAACCATCGGAAACTCGAAGCTTCTGATCGACGACACGCCGGGTATCTCCATCATGGAGCTGCGCTCCAAGTGCAGGAAGGTGAAGCTGGAGTTTGGCCTTAGCCTGGTCATCATCGACTACCTGCAGCTGATGAGCGGCAGCGGCAAGAGCGGCGACAACCGCCAGCAGGAGATCTCGGAGATTTCCCGTTCCTTAAAGGCGCTGGCCAGGGAGTTAAACGCCCCGGTCATCGCGCTGTCACAGCTCAGCCGTGCCTGTGAGACCCGCCAGGATCACCGGCCGATGCTCTCCGACCTGCGGGAGTCTGGAGCCATCGAGCAGGACGCGGATGTGGTGATGTTCCTCTACAGGGATGATTACTATAACAAAGATACGGATACGCCGAATATCGCCGAGGTGATTATCGCGAAGCAGAGAAACGGCCCCATCGGGACGATCCAGCTGATGTGGAGACCGGAGCTGACGAAGTTTGCGAATCTGGCGCGGTAGAAGTGATCTGGTTTATCATTTATACGGAGTTTGAGAAGATAGAGTTTGAAGAAGGCGCTGCCCGGGAGAATGGGCAGCGCCTTCTTATGGATGCATCAGATTTCCAGGGCCGCGTCCAGAGCATCCGCCGTGGCGGCGACCGCATTTCCCGGGGATTTTCGCGCCTCGCCGACGACGAAGACCTGCGGCACAAATGGGGATACCGCTTCGCTCAAGGGATCGCTGGAGCGCGTTCCCATGGCCAGCACGACGGTGTCGTACCCGCGAAGGGAGAGGATGGAGCCGTCCGTTCCCTTGCACTCGACGCCGTCCTCGTAAAACCGGGTAATCCGGCAGCCTGTGTGCAGCCGGACGTCATGCCGGCGGAAGGTTTCAAACATGTACCGGCGGATCTCCGGGGCCACGTCCTCCGCGGCGGCGGGCTTCATCTCCACGACGGAGACCTCATGTCCGCGCTCCGCCAGATATTCCGCCGCCTCGCAGCCGATCATGCCGCCTCCGGCCACCAGAACCCGCCGGCCTGCGGCTCTCTTTCCCGCCAGCAGCTCCTGGGCGGTCGCGTAACCGCATTCCGGCAGTCCCGGGATGGGGAGAAGCAGCGGGGTGGAACCGGTGGCCAGAATCACCGCGTCGGGGTGAAGGCTTCGGATGTCCTCCGGTGTGGCCTCGGCGGACAGGCGCATATCCACGCCCGCTTTTTCACAGCGGACGATCATGCCGCGGATGGCCGACGAGATCTGCCTTTTCCGGTGGGATAGGATGCGATGCGGAAGCTGCCGCCGGGCTCGTCCTCTTTTTCCATAAGAGTGACCTGGTGTCCTCTCGCCGCACAGGCCCAGGCCGCGTACAGGCCGGCGGGGCCTCCTCCCACCACGGCGACGCGCTTCGGGACGGCCGCCGGAGTTAATTCGCTTTCGCGGCCGGCGCAGGGGTTCAGCGCGCAGGTGATGGGCTTGCCGGCGAACATGTTGGGAACGCAGCCCAGCAGACAGCCGATGCAGGGCGTCAGCTCTTCCAGCTTTCCAAGGCGGGCCTTGTTCGGCAGCTCCGGGTCGGCGATGCTCTGCCGCCCGAAGGCGATGATGTCCGCACGTCCCTGTTTTACCAGAAGCTCCGCGTACTGCGGCTCCGTGAAGCGTCCCACGGCGATGACGGGAACGGTCACGGCGCGTTTGATTTCGCTGACCAGCGGGGCGTTGAAACCGCCGTGGGTGACGCCCGGCGCCCACATAAATTCGTCGCGGAGGTGGACGGAGCGGGTGACGTGGATGGCGTCGATCCCGCACTCCTGTTCCAGATAGGCGGCCACGGCAGCGGCGTCCTCCACGCTCTGGCCGCCTTCAACCTCGTCGCAGGCGTTGATGCGGCAGAGAATGGGAACTGCCGCCGGTTTTTTCGCGGATGTTTTCGATGATCAGCCGGGGGAGCCGCATCCGGTTCTCGAAGCAGCCGCCAAATTCATCGGTCCGGTGATTGGTGCGCTCGGAGAGAAAGGTGCTCACCAGATAGCCGTGGGCGCAGTGAACCTCTGCCATGTCGATGCCGGCCTGCTGCGCCCGCCGGGCCGCGTCGCCGTAGCTCTCGATGATCTGGTAGAGCTCTTCCCGGGAGACGGCTTCCGGGACCTCCCGCCCGCAGGCGGCGGGAACCGCGCTGGCGGCTTTCAGCGGATATCCGGTGAGAGCGGAATTGCCTTCTGGGCCGCGTGCTGCAGCTGGATGGAGACCTTTGCGCCGTACCTGTGACAGGCATCGGCGACCCTGCGGAAACTGGGAATGGTCTCGTCTGAGAACAGGCAGGGCTTCCGGGGGCCGCCCTTGGCCTCCCGCCAGACCACGGTGGACTCGATCGTGATCAATCCGAACCCGCCCCTGGCCCGCGCCTCATAGTAGGCGAGAGAGCGGTCGCTCAAGTTCCCGTCCGTGTCGGCGAAATTGTTCCCCATCGGAGGAACCGCGAAACGGTTGGGAATGGTGACGTTTCCGATCTGTACCGGTGAAAACATGGCTTCAAATTTCATTGTCTATACAAACCTCCTCTCGGTGATGCATGATGCAAAGGTGAAATGCCGGTCCAGCCACTCGCCCATGAAGCCCACGGCTTTTCCCATGGTGAAGGCCGCCAGAATGGTGCCGACGCCCAGCCCCTCTAAGTGTCCCATAAACAGCCAGGTCATCCCGGCGGTGACAGCCAGACAGATGACGTCGAAGGAGATCTTGATTCTGGGGTAGCCGATGCCGGTGATCTGCGAAAGCTCCCTCGGAAACAGGTCCGTTGGCACGATGGGCAGGCAGCAGCGGTTTGACAGGGCGATGCCGAAGCTGATCATGAGGTAGCTGATGACGAAGTAGAAGATCCGCCAGGCCAGAGTTTCCGGCAGGGCGCTGATCCACAGCTCATGGAAGTCCAACAGTTTCCCGAACACAAAGCCCACCGCGAAGCTGAACAGGTACGGGAGAACGAACCGTTTCCTCAGAATCATCAGACTGCACACCAGAAGCCCCTGAAACAGATAGGTCCAGGTGCCAGGGAGAGCCAGGGAAACACACGGGAAAATGCAAAAGGGACGCTGGAGATGGCGGAGATACCGGAGCCGGAGCGCAGCATCAGAAGAACTCCCGCTGTGTTGATTATCAGTGCCAGCGCCAGGGCCGTCTCTCCTCTCCACAGGTGCTTGTTTTGGCTGGCCAGAGTCTCGTTCATTTTAAAATTCCTCCTGCTTCTTTATAAAGACAGTGTAGTGCTCCTGTGATGGAACTGCAAATAAATAATTTTGATAAAACGATAGAAAATATCTATCAAACGGCGTATACTGATCTTGATTGGAGGTGGAGAGGCATTGAATCTGTTTTATCTTCGCTATTTCGTGACGCTGGCCCATGTAAAACACTACACCAAAGCGGCGGAACAGCTCTGTATCGCGCAGCCGAGCTTAAGCCACGCCATCGCGCAGCTGGAGAGGGAGCTGGGGGTGCCGCTCTTTGAGAAAAACGGCAGGAATACGGCTCTGACCCGCTTCGGGGAGGAATTTCTGGCCTGCGCGGAGCACACGCTGTCCACGCTGGACGCCGGGATCGAGTCGATCCAGCGCAGCGCCCGCGGGGAGGGGCTCATACGGCTGGGGTTTCTGCGGACCCTGGGGGTAGAGTTTGTCCCCGGCCTTGCCGCCGGTTTTCTGAAGGAATCCGGGGATGGACATCCAGTTTACGTTTCACACGGGAGTGACCCAGACGCTTCTGGATGGCCTGGCGGCGCGAGAGTTTGATCTGGCGTTCTGCTCTAAGCCGCCGGAGCGGATGAATCTGGCGGCGGTTGCGGTGCAGCGGCAGGAGCTGGTACTGATCGTCCCCCAGGAACATCCCCTGGCGGGGCGGACCGGGGTGGATCTGGCGGAAACGCTTCCGTATCCGCAGATATTTTTCGAGAAGAGCTCCGGCATGAGGCCGGTGGTGGACCAGATGTTTGAGTCGATCGGCGCCAGCCCTCAGATCGCGTATGAGACGGAGGAGGATCAGGTGATCGCCGGGCTGGTTGCCCGGGGGTTCGGGATCGCGGTCGTCCCTTATATGGAGCTGCTTTTAAAACTGGATCTCAAAATCTTGAAAATCCGTTCTCCTGTCTGCGAACGAGGACTTTTTATGGTGCACGACGACAACGTATTCATGCCTCCGGCAGTGCGTCGGTTCCGTCAGTTTGTGCTGGATAAAAATTTTTAATTTGAGCATAATTCTCACCCCCCTCTCATATAGTATTAGTAAGCTACGAAATATTGTGAACCAAAGGAGAGGATATAGGAATGGCTGAGATACATTATTTGATATCGGATGCGTCGAAGAAGGTGGATGTGGAGGCGCATGTGCTCCGGTATTGGGAGGAAGAACTGGAGCTGGCGATCCCCAGAAATGAGATGGGGCACCGGTACTACACGGATTTTCATATCCGGCTGTTTCGCCAGGTGAAGGAGCTCAAGGAGAAGGGATATCAGCTTAAGGCCATCAAGTCGGCGCTGGCCAGATCTCTGGAGTCCGACGGGAAGGTGATCATTCCCAACGAGGTTCTCGAGGAGGACGTGATCGCGGCTCTGAAGGCGGAGGGGACAAGCCTCCCGTCCGGCGGGGCGTCTATCGAAGAGCTGATGGTGGGCGAGAAGATGGAGCAGTTCCAGAAGGTGATGAACCATATCATCGGACGGGCCATCGAGGAGAACAGCGAGAAGCTGAGCCAGGACATCAGCGCCATGGTGCAGGACAAGGTGGGAAAAGAGCTGGACTATCTGATGCGGGTGGCCGACGAGAAGGAGGAAGAGCGGTTTAAGCAGCTGGACGAGGTGATCCGCGCCTACCAGCGGGACCAGAAGGGGCGGGCCGAGGCGGCGGCCTCGAAGATTCCGTTTTTTCCGTTCCGGAAGAAGAAATTTGGGCGGAATGGGAACAAATTATAGAGAGAAGCAGCGGCAACCGGGAGCGTGGAGAGAAGAAAGCATTGAAAATTTCTTCTCTTCACGCTCCCGGTTTCATCGTCCAGGGACAGAAGACGGAACAGTCTGCTTTGACTCGACAAACAATCTGACTTAAATTATAATTGAACCAGTACAGTGAATACGGGGGGCGATAAAAATGGGCAGAATCATAAAGAGAGGCATGGTGCGCGACGTGGCGCTTCTGCTGGCCGGGGCGGTGGTCTACGGCATCGGAACCCACTGCTTCGTGACGCCGGCGGACATCGCGCCAGGCGGGGCCATGGGTATTGCGCTGATGATCAGCCATCTGACGGGGCTTCCCGTGGGAATTTTAACGCTGCTCACTAATATCCCGCCGCTCATCCTGGCGTGGTTTTATTTAAGCCGCAGGTTCACCGTGCGGACGGCTGTGGCCTGCGCCGTCTGTTCGCTCATCCTGGATATGGCCATCGCGCCGGTGTTTCCGGTCTACGTGGGAGACCGGCTCCTGAGCAGTCTCTACGGCGGCATCGTGATCGGCGTGGGGATGGCGCTTGTGTTTCTGGCGGGCTCCACGACGGGCGGAACCGACATCGTGGGCTATCTGATGCAGAAAAAATACCCGCATGTGTCCATCGGACGGGCCCTGCTGATCATCGACGGAGTCATCCTGTTTGCGTCGATTTTCGTCTTCGGAAATGTGGACGCCGGTCTCTTCGGCCTCATCTGCCTCTACGCGCAGACCAAGGTCATCGACGCCATCATTTACGGAAATGACGGGGGAAGCCAGGTGACGGTGGTCACAGGTCAGCCGCAGCTCATCGCGCAGAGAGTCATCGAGGAGCTGGACCGGACGGCCACGATCATTCCCAGCAAAGGGGCCTACAGCGGCAAGGACACCACGATCCTTTTGTGCACCGTGAGAAAATCGGAGTTCAGCCGTCTGAAGCGGATCATCAGCGAGTGCGACGGGGACGCTTTCGTGATGGTGACGGAGAGCAGCCAGGTGTTTGGTCTGGGATTCAAGGATTTCGGCCCGGATATCTAGACTGCACTGCGTTAAAATGCTAATATTTTGTTGTCACATAGGGGAGATTAGGATATAATTTAGAGGAAAGCAGCGCCGGGAACCGGCGGCTGCGATAAAGGAGGTAACAAGATGAAATTTGGCGTATTAAAGGATATCAAGGAGGGCGAGTACCGCGTCATCGCCACGCCCGCCGAGGTGAGTATGCTGAAGGGCGACGGCCATGAGGTATACATCCAGAGAGGAGCCGGCCTGGGAGCCGGATTCCAGGACGAGGCCTACGAGGCCGAGGGAGCCATCATGGTGGACACCATGGAGGAGATATATAAGCAGTGCGATTTTGTCACGAAGGTGAAGGAGTTCGAGCCCTGTGAGTTCGGGCTTCTGCGTGAGAATCAGATCGTGTTCACCTGCATTCATCCGGCAGCCCACCCGGAGGAGGTACAGGCGCTCTTAGACAGCAAATGCATCGCGTTCACCGCGGAGGATTCCCACCGCTACGGCTCCCCCAACTGTGAGGCGGCCGGAAACAGGGCGCGCTGATGGGCCTTGAGTCCCTGCTCTCCATCAACGGGGGCAAGGGCAAATTTGCCAGCGGTCTCGGCGGAGCCCCGGCGTGAAGGCGCTGGTGCTGGGCGGAGGAACCGTGGGACGGGCCTGCATTTCCGTGCTCCACGCCCTGGGCGTCTGGGTGACCGTCATGGACGTGAACATCGGTACCCTGCGCGACATCGGAAAGCAGTTCAACGAGGAGGTCAACACGGCCATCTCCAACCGCTATAATATCAAGAAGCTTCTGCCGGAGATCGACGTGGTCTACAACTGCGTGCGCTGGCCGAAGAATGCCACGGAGTTTATGATCGACCGCGAGATGGTGCGCTCCATGGAGAAGGGCTCCGTCATCGTGGATATCAGCAATGACGTGGGAGCCATCGAGACCTTCCACGAGACCACCCACGCGGAGCCGCGCTACATCGAGGAGGGCGTGGTGCACTACTGCGTGAGCAACATCCCCGGAGCCATTTCCCAGTCCACGTCCATCGCCTACGCGGCGTCCGTGCTTCCGCATTTCAGAAGCATCATGACAAATGGCGTGGCCGAGGCCTGCGCGAGGGACGGCTTCCTTCGCAGAAGCCTGACCGCTTACAAGGGATATCTGACCCACGAGGAGACCAGCGGAATCCAGGGACGCCCCTGGGTGCGCCCGGAGGACATTCTGGGAATCGCCGACCGGAACCTGGATCCGGCGCCGCCGGCCACGTCCACGAAATCAGATAATTTTATCAAGCTGTGAGACAGCGACCGTTTAGGAGGGGTAAGTTTTAATGAGTGTAAATGATTTTTTAATGGATTTTGCGATCGCGTCGCTGTTTATCATGATCGGACAGCTGATCCGCGCCAAGGTGAAGCTGGTGCAGAAGTTTTTCGTTCCGGCCAGTATGATTGCGGGATTTCTGGCCCTGGCGCTGGGGAGCCAGGGGCTTAATGTCCTGCCGTTCTCCGAGGGGATCAGCTCCTACGCGGGCTCGCTGATCATCGTGATTTTTGCGGGGGTCGGCATCAGCGGATTCTCGTTCTCCAAGAAGAATTTTAAGGCGGAGATCGACCGGATGGGCTCGTATTTCTCCTACAAGGTGCTGGCGCAGGCCATTCAGTTTGCGTTCGCGCCGCTGTTTTCCATCCTTGTCATCTCGAAGCTGTTTCCGGAGATCAATGAGGCTTCGGCCTGCTTTTGGCTTCTGGATTTTCCGGCGGCCACGGCACGGCGGCAGCCGTGGGCTCCACGTTTGCCAGACTGGGCGACACGGATGCCATGGACATCGGCATGACCTGCGCGACCGTGGGCATTCTGGCCGGTATCTTCGGCGGCCTGTTTTCATCAAGATCGGAACCAAACGGGGATGGACCAAATATATCCAGAGTTTCCAGTATGTTTCCGGCGATTTAAAGACCGGTCTCGTTCCGAGGGACAAGCGCAAATCCATGGGACAGGAGACCACCTCCTCGGTGGTTCTGGATTCCCTCGCGTGGCACCTGGCGATTCTCCTGGTGGCCTCGGGAGCGGGCGTGCTCTTAAACAAGGCGATTTTCAACTGGACGGGGCTGGATCTGCCGTCGTACCTTTTATCGTTTATCGTGGCCATCATCATGTTCCTGGTGTTTAAATCGGTGGGCGTGGGCGAGTATATCGACAGCAACGTGGTCAGCCGTATTTCGGGAACGGCCACGGATTACCTGGTGTTCTTCGGTATCGCCTCCATCCAGATTTCGGTGATCGTGAAGTACGCGGTTCCGCTTCTGCTGCTTCTGCTCTGGGGCATTGTGCTGGTGGTGCTGACACTCATGTACTTCGGGCCGGCCATGAACAAGGGAAGCTGGTTTGAGCGCTCGCTGTTCGTGTTTGGATATTCCACGGGCGTGTTTGCCATCGGATTCATCCTTTTGAGAATCGTGGATCCGGACAACCTGTCCAAGACCTTGAACGACACGGCCATCACCGGGCCGCTGACGACGCCCATCGAGATGTTCGCCTGGTCCATGGGGCCGATGATGCTTCTGGGCGGAAGGCACTGGGAGTTTATCGGAATCTACGTGGCGGTATTTGCGGCCTGCATCATCGTCAATGTGATCTTCAAATGGTGGTGGCTCAAGCTGCCGCTGGACCGCAAGGCTGAGGGCGAGATTTAGACAATAAAATCTGAATATGTGCGATGTGTGAGAAAGGCGCAGAACGCTCGGATTCCCTCCGGGCGCTGCGCCTTTTTACGTGCCGGGGCAGGGCGGAATAATCTGGGACGGAATGGAGCTTTTGGGAACCGGGGCGGCCCGGATCTATTTCGCGCCCCCGTCGGAGGAGCGCTCCCGCTCCCCGCATAATCGGCTTTGTCCCCGCAATATAATAGAAAAAAGAAATTGACCGGTGAGAACTTGAGACAGATTGTGATGGAGACAGCGTTGGGAGTCATGCTTCTGGCGCTGGTATTTTTATTGACCAGATACGGGAGCCTGATGGTATCCGGGCAGGCCGCGGCCATCGGCAGGGAGCGGCCGTCGGTGGTGATCGATGTGGGCCACGGCGGGAATGACCCTGGAAAGGTGGGCGTGGACAAAAGCCTGGAGAAGGACATCAACCTGCAGATCGCGAAGCGCCTCCGGGATTATCTGGAGGCCTCCGACGTGGAGGTGGCTATGACCCGGGAGGACGACCGCGGCCTCTACAGCGAGAGCGACAGCCGTAAGAAAGAGGCGGACATGAGAAACCGCTGCAAAATGATCGACGAGATTGCTCCCGACATCGTGGTGAGCATTCATCAGAACAGCTACCACCAGGAGGCCATAAGCGGCGGGCAGGTGTTTTACTACAGCCGCTCGGAGAAGGGGAAGGAGCTGGCGGAGATTCTGCAGGAGCGCTTCGACTACGTGCTGGGGGAGAAGAACACCCGCCAGGCGAAGGCCAACGACAGCTATTACATGCTTCTCCACGTGAAGCAGCCCATCGTCATTGTGGAGTGCGGTTTTTTAAGCAACTGGGATGAGGCCGCCAGGCTTAACACGCCCGAGTACCAGGACCGGCTGGCGTGGACCATACATATGGGGGTTATGGAGTATTTGAATGGGAGGTAGTGAAAAAATTTGCAAAAATCCGGAACACGCCCGCCTCCCCGGCATATACTGGTAGTATAATTTTGTAAAGAATAGAGGTAATTTTGTGGCGAGTGATTATATAAACGAACAAAATCCGGGAATGCCGGATAGCGTCGTCCCGGGCCAGACAGAGTTTGGCGCCGGCTTTACTGAGTTACCGGCCTGGGGCCCGCCTTCGGGAATGTCCGGGATGCCGGAAATGCCTGGAATGACGGGAATGCCCGGAATGACGGGAATGCCTGGAATGACGGGAATGCCCGGAATGACGGGAATACCTGGAATGACAGGAATGCCTGGAATGACGGGAATGCCCGGGATGCCGGAAATGCCCGGAATGACGGGAATGCCTGGGATGACGGGAATGCCTGGAACAACCGGAACAACCGGCACACCGATGCGCCCGAACCGTCCCGATCGTCCCGAGCAGCCGGACCGCCCGGAAAGACCCGACCGCCCGGATCGTCCGGAAAGACCGGATCGTCCGGATCGCCCCGAAAATCCCGACCGTCCCAACTGGGGTCCGCCCAGTCCGTCTGAGCCTTCGCAGCCCCCGGGCTGGCGTCCGCCGATGGCGCCCGGCAATCCCAACTGGGGACAGGGAAACAACCGTCCCATCTGGAGACCGATTATTACGATTCCCGGCATCACCATCCGGCCAAACGTCAATAACCGCCCCAGCAGCGCAGTGCGCTTCATCAATGCCGCTGTCGGCTGCGGCCCGGTGTCCATCACCGTCAACGACAATACGGCCAGCTCGTACTTAGACTATTCAAACATGACCGATTACCAGTATGTGACCGGCGGTTATGCCAATGTGGTTGTCAGAAGCAGCAATACAAACCGCGTGATCAACCGGACCAATTTCCAGGTGGAGGACGGCGGCGTCTACACCATCGCCCTCGTGAACTCGGCGGACGGCGTGGCTCTGTTCCTCATCGAGGACACCTCCTGCAGCAAGAGCATTTACAACTCCTGTCTGAGAGTCGTCAACCTGACCAACCGTTCCCCGGCCCTGGACGTGATGATGACCAATGGCCGCACGCTGTTTGACAACGTGCGTTTCCTGGATGTGACCGAGTACCAGCAGTTTGCCGCCGGGACCTACAGCTTCACCGTGTCCACCAGCGGAAGCTGCGGCGCTTACACGGCCAACGCGTTGGAGGGCACGGGCCGCGGTATCCAGCTGATCCCCGTCATCATTGGCATCGTGGGCGGAAACTGCGGAAGAGATGCACTGGTGACCGGCAACCTGGAGATCCGGCAGAACAAGGTCTATACCCTGTACCTGATCGGAAACGCCTACAGCAGCCCGCAGATCCAGATGATTCTGGCGGAGAGTTATCTCGATTAGGCGTACACGGTAAAAAAGAAATATTGACAGCGAAACTTAAAAGCTTTATACTATATACGAAAAAATAATAAGTTCTTCGGGGCGGGGTGAGATTCCCCACCGGCGGTGACAGTCCGCGACCTGCCAAGGCAGCTGATCCGGTGCAATTCCGGAACCGACAGTATAGTCTGGATGAGAGAAGAAATTGTGTATGCGACTGGTATTGCCCCGGGTATTTTCATATGCCCGGGGTTTTTGTATGAAAAGGGATCTGCGGATCCCCCAAAAGAGATGGCCGCCGCGCAATTCCTCTGACAAAGAACTTAGATCTGAGGAGGAAAGAAAGATGAATCAGAAAAAGACAATGGGTGTAAAACAGGTGGTGCTGATGGGAATGTTCGGCGCTGGCGGGAGTCCTGATGGTGTTCGAGATTCCGCTGCCGTTTATCGCGCCGTCCTTCTACGGACTGGATTTCAGCGAGGTTCCGGTGCTGGTGGGAACCTTCTCCATGGGACCGGTGGCGGGTGTGATCATCGAGCTGGTGAAGATTCTGGTCAAGCTCATCATCAAGCCGACCACCACGGGCGGCGTCGGAGAGCTGGCGAACTTCTGCATCGGCTGTTCCCTTCTTCTCCCGGCGGGACTGATCTACCGTTTCCGCAGGACAAAGGGAGGCGCCATCGCAGGCATGGCTGCCGGTACCGTGACCATGGCCATCGTCGGCGCAGTGATCAACGCCCTGGTGATGCTGCCGTTCTACTCCAACTTCATGCCGCTTGACACCATCATCGCGGCGGGCGCAGTCATCAACCCGGCGATCAGCAACGTCTGGACCTTTGCCTGGCTCTGTGTCGCCCCGTTCAATCTGGTGAAAGGTGTGGCCACGGCGTTGGTTACCGCTCTGGTCTACAAACGCATCAGCGTGGTGATCCACATGGCGGAGCCGGAGGCCATCGGCCGCAGGACCGCCAGAATGTAAAGACGAAAATACGTACGCTCCCCGTTCCGTGCGGCTGATCCCGCGCGGCGCGGGGAGCGTTTTTATGCAGCAGGAAAAACTCCGTAAGGAGGCACACACTTTTCCCCCCGCCCGATTGCAATACAGAATGCAGAATGATATAATAGGAGCACTTGGCGAGGTCCTTCACGAGCCTAGTGCGAGTCATCCCGTGGATAATAGGAGCACTTGGCGAGGTCCTTCACGAGCTTAGTGCGAGTCATCCTGTGGATAATAGGAGCACTTGGCGAGGTCTTTCACGAGCCTAGTGCGAGTCATCCCGTGGATAATAGGAGCACTTAGCGAGGTTTTTCACGAGCCTAGTGCGAGTCATCCCGTGGATAATAGGAGCACTTGGCGAGGTCATCCCACAGATAATAGGGAAAATTGCGCAGAAAAGAGAAAATGATGGATACAAAAGTAGTAAAGACAACAGAGGAAGAGCTTATTGAGGCGGCCGCCATCCTGAAAAAGGGCGGCCTTGTGGCGTTTCCCACGGAGACGGTGTACGGTCTGGGGGCCGATGCGCTGAACGAGGAGGCGGCACGCAAGATATACGCGGCGAAGGGGCGGCCGTCGGACAACCCCCTCATCGCCCACATTGCGAAAAAGGAGGACATAGAGCCCCTGGTCCGCGAGATTCCCGAGGCGGGGAAAAAGCTGATGGACGCGTTCTGGCCCGGCCCGCTGACGCTGATTTTTCCAAAGAGCGGCAGAGTGCCGAAGGGAACCACGGGCGGGCTTGACACCGTGGCGGTCCGGATGCCGTCGGACCCGGTGGCCAGGAGGCTGATCGAGCTGGCGGGAACGCCGGTGGCCGCGCCCAGCGCCAACACCTCCGGACGCCCCAGTCCCACCACCGCGGAGCATGTGCGCCAGGATATGGACGGGCGCATCGAGATGATTGTGGACGGCGGCCCGGTGGGCATTGGGGTGGAGTCCACCATTGTCGATGTGACCGGTGAGATTCCTATGGTGCTGCGCCCCGGCGCCATCACCATGGAGATGCTGAAAAATGCGTCGGCGCTGTGGAGATCGATCCGGCCATCTTAGGCCCGGTTTCCCAGGACTTTAAGCCCAAGGCGCCGGGCATGAAGTATCGCCACTACGCGCCGAAGGCCGATCTGACCATTGTATCGGGAGAGACGGAGGACGTGGTCCGGGCCATCAGCCGGATGGCCGCGGAGCGGGAGAGCGAGGGATTGTCCGTGGGCATCATCTGCACCGACGAGACGAGGGCGCTCTATCCGTGCGGCGTTGTGCGCAGTATGGGCGTGCGCGCCAGACAGGAGACCATCGCCCACAATCTGTACGCGGTGCTCAGAGAGTTCGACGATCTGAACGCGGACGTGATTTATTCCGAGAGCTTCGAGGGCGGGGAGCTGAGCCAGGCCATTATGAACCGGCTCTGCAAGGCCGCCGGATACCATATGATGAACGTGTAACGGAGGGATGAAAATGAACCGGAAAGAGAGCAAACTATATCACATGGATGAGTATTTCATGGGCGTGGCGTCGCTGTCGGCCATGCGCTCCAAGGACCCCAACACCCAGGTGGGCGCCTGCATCGTCAGCAACGACAACAAGATTCTGTCCATGGGCTACAACGGTTTCCCCCAGGCTGCTCCGACGACGAGTTCCCGTGGGGCAAAGGGGATCCGGATCCCTACAACGATAAATATTTCTACGTGACGCACAGTGAACTGAACGCCATCTTAAATTACCGCGGCGGCAGCCTGGAGGGAAGCAAGCTCTACGTGACCCTGTTCCCCTGCAACGAGTGTGCCAAGGCCATCATCCAGGCCGGCATCAAGACCATCGTCTACGCCAGCGACAAGTATTTTGACACGCCGGCTACCAGGGCCTCCAAGCGGATGCTGGACGCGGCGGGCGTGCGCTACTATCAGTACAATTCCACGGGAAGAAAGATCGAGGTTTCCCTGTAAATGAGATATCTGCTTGCGGCGCTGAACGCCAAATACATCCATTCCAATCTGGGAATCTACAGCCTTAAAGCCTACGCGCAGAAGCGCCATCCGTCCGTGGAAATTCTGCTGGGTGAGTACACCATCAACCATCAGCCGGGGGACATTCTCGCGGACATTTACAGGA
Source organism: Clostridia bacterium UC5.1-2E3 (assembly GCA_001304875.1). Classification (GTDB taxonomy): domain Bacteria; phylum Bacillota; class Clostridia; order Lachnospirales; family Lachnospiraceae; genus Ventrisoma; species Ventrisoma faecale. The sequence continues at coordinate 28,209 of BBZO01000025.1, read as the reverse complement.
AGAAGCCGGATTTCTTAGGCTTCTCCTGCTATATATGGAACGTGGAAACCGTGCGGCGGCTGGCGCGGGATGTGAAAAAGATCCTGCCGGACACGGCGGTCTGGCTGGGCGGCCCGGAGGTCTCCTATGATGCCGGACAGGTGCTTAAGGAGCTTCCCGGGATTTCCGGCGTCATGACCGGAGAGGGCGAGGAGACATTCTCCCGTCTGGCCGGATGGTACGAGGCCGGCGGCGGGGAGGCGGAGCTCTCCCACATTCCGGGGCTGGTTTTCCGCGCGGAAAGCGGGGAAATCGTGAGCACAGGGCCGGCCCCGCTCATGGACCTGGATGACATTCCCTTCCCCTACGGGGGGCTTGAAGGGCTGGAGCACAGAATCATATATTATGAGAGCAGCCGGGGCTGCCCGTTTTCCTGCAGCTACTGCCTTTCCTCCATCGACAAAACCGTGCGTTTCCGGAGTCTGGAGCTGGTGAAGGCAGAGCTTTTATTTTTCCTGGAACGGCGCGTGCCCCAGGTGAAATTCGTGGACCGGACGTTCAACTGCAGAAAGAGTCACGCCATGGCCATCTGGTCGTTTATTTCAGAGCACGACAACGGCGTGACCAATTTTCATTTCGAGATATCGGCGGATCTGCTGGACGGGGAGATGCTGGCGCTGATCGGGAAAATGCGCCCTGGCCTCATCCAGCTGGAGATCGGCGTGCAGACCACCAATCCGGAGACGCTCTCCGCCATCCGCCGGAGAACGGATCTGGACAGGCTTCGGGACGCGGTGGCGCAGCTGAAGCGGTTTCACAACACCCACCGGCATCTGGACTTGATCGCGGGGCTTCCGTTCGAGGACATGGAGAGCTTTATGCGCTCCTTTGACGACGTGTACCGCATGGAGCCGGACGAGCTGCAGCTGGGATTCCTCAAGGTGCTTAAGGGTTCCCACATGGAGCAGATGGCCGGGGAGTACGGGATTTCCTACGGGTCGGAGCCGCCCTACGAGGTTCTCTCCACCCGCTGGCTGGATTACGGGAGATTCTCCGGTTAAAGGGCGTGGAGGAGATGGTGGAGGTCTACTATAACAGCGGTCAGTTCCCCACCTCCATCCGGGCGCTGGAGAAGGAGTTTTCCTCGCCGTTTCGCATGTTCGAGGCGCTTTCCGGGTATTATGAGGAACAGGGGCTTCTATCGGTCAGCCACAGCCGGATGGCGCGGTACGAGATTTTGTACCGTTTTGTCTGCGGGAGCTTTCCCGGGCGGGCAGAGGAGATGCGGGATAAGCTGACCTATGATCTATATCTGCGGGAGAATGTGAAGAGCCGTCCAGCGTTTGCGCTGGATCAGAGCCCTTATAAGGAGATTGTGAAATCATTTTTCATCCGCGAGGACGCGGAGAGGAGATTTCTCAGCGGGTACGAGGGCTTCGACTCGCGCCAGCTTTCCAAGATGGCTCATCTGGAGGTGTTCGGCGACGGGCGGATGGTGCTTTTCGATTACAGGAACAGGGAGCCGCTGTTTGGAAATGCGGCGGTGTCTGAGATTGGGAGAGTGTGACGGATGAAGAGAGAGACGAAGGCGCAGAGGGCGGCCCGCGTGGCCCGCATTCTGGAGCTTTTAGACAGGGAATACGGCACGGATTACCGGTGCTATTTAAACCACGAGACGCCGTGGCAGCTTCTCATCGCGGTTATTCTGAGCGCGCAGTGCACCGACGCGCGGGTCAATATCGTGACAGCGGATCTGTTTAAGAAATACGACAGTCTGGAGAAGTTTGCCGGGGCCAGCCTGGAGGAACTGGAGCAGGATATCCGCTCCATCGGTTTTTATCACATGAAGGCGAAAAATATCATCGCCTGCTGCCGGTCGCTTCTTGCGGATTTCGGCGGCGAGGTGCCGTCGGAGCTTTCTGAGCTCACCTCGCTGGCGGGCGTGGGCCGGAAGACTGCCAATGTGATCCGCGGGAACATTTACAATATCCCCAGCATCGTGGTGGACACCCACGTGAAGCGGATTTCCAGAAAGCTGGGGCTCACCCGCGAGGAAGAGCCGGAAAAAGTAGAGTACGATCTGATGAAGGTTCTGCCGGAGGATCACTGGATTCTCTGGAATATACATATCATCACGCTGGGGCGGACGATCTGCACGGCCAGAAGCCCCAGATGCGGACAGTGTTTTCTTAAGGAGGTGTGTCCCTCCGCGGGTATGCGCTGAACGCACACTTATAAAGGAGGACGGCCATGACGGATACCTATGTGGCGATTGATCTGGAGACGACGGGGCTGGATCCGAAGAAGGAAAAAATCATAGAGATCGGCGCCGTAAAGGTTGTGGACGGACAGGTGGCGGAGGAATTTGCCACTCTCGTGGATCCGAGGCGGCTTCTGGAGGAGCGGATTTCAGAGCTTACCGGCATCACCGACGCAGAGCTTTCCGGCGCGCCGTATATCGACGAGGTCATCGGGCCGGCGGCAGAGTTTATCGGGGATTTGCCGCTTCTGGGGCACCGGATTTTATTTGACTACAGCTTTTTAAAGCGGGCGGCGGTGAACCGCGGCATTCCCTTTGAGCGGGACGGCATCGACACGCTGACCCTCTGCCGGAAGTTCATGCCGGAGGACGAGAGGAAAAATCTGGAACATGCCTGCGAATTTTTCGGCATCGACACCGGCGGCGCACACCGGGCGATGAAGGACGCGAGGGCCGCGCATCTGCTGTTTCAGAGGCTTAAGAGGGACTTCCTCTGCCGGGAGCCGTCGGCGTTGAGCCGAAGCCGCTGGTATATAAAGCCAAAAAGGACCAGCCGGCCACAAAAAGGCAAAAAGAGCACTTGCATGATTTGATAAAATATCATAAAATATGCTTAACTGTGCAGATAGACGGGCTTACCAGGAGCGAGGCCTCCCGGCTGACGGACCAGATTCTCGCGCAGTACGGAAGAATGAATCAGAGGTGAGAGAGAAATGATCAATTTTAACGATAAAAAGACAAGGAATATTTTTTCCACCATCATCATCATTATTCTGGTGATCGCCATGGTGGTTCCGGGCGTTCTGTCAACGCTTGGCAGCATGGCCATGTTCTAAGAACGGCGGGAAAGAGGAGAATTATGAGAGTGAGTAATTGGATGGCCGGACTGTCGGCGGCTCTGATGCTGACCCTGGCGGCTCCCATGGCCGTGATGGCGGCCGACGGGGATACCATGCCCGACGGCGTGTACGCGGGGGAGCAGAACCTGGGCGGCATGACGAAGGAGGAGGCCGGACAGGCGGTCGCGGATTATGCGGCGGCTCTGACGGCACAGAAGATCACGGTAAACATCGGCGGTCAGGCTGTGGAGACCAGCGCCGTAGAACTGGGCTTCTCCTGGAGCAACCAGGATGTCATGGACGATGTGGCGGCGGCTTACACCGGCGGCAATCTGATCAGACAGTATATGACGAAAAAGGATCTGGAGGCGGAGCCTTACAAGGTGCCTCTGGAGTTTGACGCGGACGGGGCGAAGCTTGATGCCTTTGTGCAGGAGAAGTGTGCCCCCTCATCGGGGAGGCGAAGGACGCCACGATCACCAGAACCGGCGACGGGTTCCAGATCGAGGAGGAGACCGTGGGGGTCGCCATCGATCTTGAGGCCACAAAGGCGGCGCTTGCCGCTGCTCTGACAGAGAGCGCCGGCACGGACGGGATCACCGTGGAGGCGGTGGTGACCGAGAGCCAGCCGAAGGTGACGGCGGAGCAGCTGGCCACCATCGGGGACGTGCTGGGGACATTTTCCACCAGCTTCAATGCGGGAAACAGTTCCCGGACGAAAAATTTAAAGACGGGTACGGAGAAAATCAACGGCACCGTGCTGATGCCGGGGGAGGAGTTCTCCGCCTATGTGTGGATGACCCCCTTTACCGTGGCCAACGGCTATGCGGCGGCGGGTTCCTACGAGAACGGACGCACCGTGGATTCCATCGGCGGCGGGGCCTGCCAGATCTGTACCACGCTCTACAATGCGGTGCTCCTGTCCGAGCTGGAGGTGACCCAGCGGCAGAACCACTCCATGACGGTGGCCTATGTGGATCCGTCGGCGGACGCGGCCATCGCGGGTACTTATAAAGATCTTAAATTTGTGAATAACTACGAGACCCCCATCTATATCGAGGGGGCTGTGAACGGCGGCAAGCTGAGCTTTACCATCTACGGCAAGGAGACCAGACCGGCGAACCGGACGATCAAGTATGTGTCCGAGACGCTGGGAGTGACGGATCCGGGCGAGCCCATCGTGAAGGTGGACGCCTCCCTGGCGCCCGGCGCGAGGGTGACGGAGCAGAGCTCTCACAGAGGTCTGCGCTCCAGACTCTGGAAATATGTGTATGTGGACGGCGTGGAGACGGAGAAGGAGATTCTTCACACGGACAGCTACTCCGCGTCCAAGGCCATCGTGAGAGTGGGCCCGGCAGCGGCGGAGGTTGTCAACCCGGTTCTTCCGGAAACTCCCGCACAGACTCCGGAGAGCACGGAGCCCGCGATTGTGGAAGGAATCAACGGAGGCCCCGGTGTGAGCCCGTCTGCGGAGACCCCGGCTCCGGTGGATCCCGCACCGGTATCGCCGGCGGGGAATCCGGCCCCCGTACCCGAAGAGACCGCGCCGCCTGTGTCACCGGCCGGACCGGGAGCATAGGGCCATGTACGGACGGGTCGAGAGAGACATGAGGGGCCGGCTGGCCCCAGGACAGGATTTAGTGGTGGCCGGAACCATCGGCCTTAGGGGAGCCGCGCTTCTTGCGAGGACTCTGGACACCAGGCTGCGGGAGCGCTTTTCACCGGAGTTTGTGGAGCGTGCGCAGGCCCTGGATCAGGGGATGATTTCCGGCGCCCCGGATGGATTTGAAAAATTTGGCGCGACAGAGTGCGAGGAAGTTTCGGAGGGCGGCGTGATGGCTGCCCTTTGGAATCTGACCGGCGCGTACCGCGTGGGGATGGAGATTGAGCTTAAGAATATCCCCATTCTGCAGGAGACGGTGGAGGTCTGTGAGCTGGCGGACGTAAATCCTTACCGGCTTATGTCGGGCGGGTGCTATCTCCTGGCGGCGGACAGCGGCTGGGCGCTGGCGAGGAGTTTACAGGCGGCGGGCATTCCTGCGGCTGTGATCGGCAGGATCACGAAGGATAAAAAGCGTCTGATCTGCAACGGCGATGTGCTTACCTATCTGGACCGCCCGCAGATGGACGAGTTTGACAGAATCAAGGAGCAAATGGGAGGAAATTGTGATGAGAGAGAAAATTTTGGCTGTCATCGAGAAGAACAGCAGGATTGACATTAAGGATCTGGCCGCGCTTTTAGGCGAGAGCGAGGTGGCCATCGCCAACGAGATCGCCGCCATGGAGAAGGAGAATATCATCTGCGGCTATCACACGCTGATCAACTGGGACAACACCAGCGATGAGAAGGTGATCGCGCTGATCGAGGTGAAGGTGACGCCCCAGAGAGGGATGGGATTCGACAAGATCGCGGAGCGCATTTACCAGTACAGCGAGGTCAATTCCGTGTATCTGATGTCGGGCGCATACGATTTTACGGTGATGCTCGAGGGCAAGACCATGAGGGAAGTGGCCCAGTTCGTCTCCGAGAAGCTGTCTCCCATGGAGTCGGTTCTCAGCACGGCCACCCATTTCGTGCTCAAGAAATACAAGGATCACGGCACGGTGCTGGTGGAGAGAAAACAGGATGAAAGGATGTTGATTACCCCATGAGAAATCCATTGTCTGAAAAAATCGTGAGCATCCCGCCGTCCGGGATCCGCAAATTCTTTGATATTGTCAGCGAAATGGAAGGCGCCATCTCCTTAGGCGTCGGCGAGCCGGATTTTGAGACGCCCTGGCACATCCGCGAGGAGGGCATCTACTCCCTGGAGAAGGGACGGACGTTCTACACCTCCAACGCGGGACTTAAGGAGTTAAAGATTGAGATCTGCAAGTATCTGCAGCGCCGCTGCAATGTAGCCTATGATTACAACACTGAGGTCACGGTGACTGTGGGCGGCAGCGAGGCCATCGACATCGCGCTTAGGGCCATGCTGGATCCGGGCGACGAGGTGCTGATCCCGCAGCCCAGCTATGTCTCTTATGTGCCCTGCACAGTCCTGGCAGACGGCGTGCCGGTGGTTATCGAGCTGGAGGAGAAGGATCAGTTCAAGCTGACAAAAGAAAAGCTTTTAGAGAAGATCACTCCGAAGACGAAGATTCTGGTGCTCCCGTTCCCCAACAACCCCACGGGTGCGGTGATGACCCGCGAGGACCTGGCGGAGATCGTGCCGGTGATCATTGAAAATGACCTGTTCGTCATCTCCGACGAGATTTATTCGGAGCTCACCTACAACGGTGACCATGTGACCATCGCCAGTTTCCCGGGCATGAAGGAGCGGACGATCCTCATCAACGGATTTTCCAAATCCTACGCCATGACCGGCTGGAGACTGGGATACGCGGCGGGACCTGCCGAGATCTTAAAGCAGATGATAAAGATTCACCAGTTTGCCATCATGTGTGCCCCCACCACCAGCCAGTACGCGGCGGTGTCGGCTCTTCGCGACGGCGATGAGGATGTGCGGACCATGCGCGAGTCCTACAACCAGAGACGCCGCTATCTCATGAACGCGTTTGAGGAGATGGGACTGGACTGCTTCGAGCCTCACGGCGCGTTTTATATGTTCCCCAGCATCAAGCGCTTCGGTATGACCTCCGACGAGTTCGCCACGAGGCTTTTGAAGGAGGAGAAGGTGGCCGTGGTTCCGGGCACCGCCTTCGGGGACAGCGGCGAGGGATTCTTACGTATCTCCTACGCCTACTCGCTGGAGGATTTGAAGAGGGCGCTGGCCCGCATCGAGAATTTCATAAAGCGTCTCGACGGAAAGGCGTAAGCCATGAATATTGTACTGTTTGAGCCGGAAATGCCGGCCAACACCGGAAATATCGGCCGCACCTGCGTGGCCACGGGGACCAGGCTCCACCTCATCGAGCCGCTGGGCTTTAAGATCAACGAGAAGGCCCTAAAGCGCGCCGGCCTCGATTACTGGGACAAGCTGGACGTGACCGTGTACTGTGATTTCGACGATTTCCTGGAGCGAAATCCCGGCGCGAAGATCTACATGGCGACCACGAAGGCCCCCAACGTCTACACCGATGTCCGCTACGAGCCGGACTGCTTCATCATGTTCGGCAAGGAGAGTGCCGGAATCCCGGAGGAGATTCTGGTGAAAACCAGGAGACCTGCGTGCGGATCCCCATGTGGGGCGACATCCGGTCGCTGAATCTCTCCAATTCCGTGGCGATTGTGCTTTATGAGGCGCTGCGGCAGAACGGGTTTGAGAGGATGACGCTGGAAGGGCATTTGAGGAATTATGAGTGGAAATGAGGTTGACATTTTTGGGCGGATGGAATAATATATAGGTAGCCAAGGAATGTGAGAGTTCCCATGGAAACAAACGAACCCCTTAGGGATGTAGGGAGCCTAAGGGGTTCTTGCTCGTTTACGGTGAGCTATTCCGTTTAGGCTGGTGCTGTCTTACTTATCCCGATCCAGCCATTTGCATATGTAGTAGCCAACTACACTTGCTGCGTTGAGTTCCACGCCCACAGTGCCCGGGGCAGGCGTTTAAATCTTCTTGCCGGTTTCGTCTGATACTAAGGAATGAAAGACGGATACCACATGCTCGGCAATGAGGCAGTCTTGTTCCTCCGTACCGCCGCCGACCCCGAGGCCGCCCGCAATTTTTCCGTTGTGAAACAGCGGATAGCCCCCGGCCACCAAAGTAATTCTCGGATCGTTGCTCTGGATGGCCATAAGAGATGCGCCTTCGGCAGCGGCGGCCGCCACGTCTTTGGTTTTGCACTGGGTTACCGCAGCGGTGTAGGCTTTCCCGGGCACTAAGGTAATGCTTAAGACCAGGGCATCGCCGTAGCGGCGGTACACTCTGGGCAGCCCGTTTTCGTCACAGACGGCAAAGCTGATATCGATGCCGACCTCCTGGCTTTTTTCTTTTGCCGCCTGGCACAGTTTGTCGCATAATTCATCTGTTAAAATCATTTTAAATTCCTCCAATTAAGATTATTTCCACAGGCCTCAACAAAGGCTTCAAACAGCGGATATTGGTCAGGGCAGTCAAACATCATTTCCGGGTGCCATTGAACGCCCACTGAAAATGGATTGCCGCCTGTAAGCTCAATGCCTTCGATAACCCCATCTTCCGAATGGCAGCGGCGCTTACGTTTGTTCCGAGATCACGTACACCCTGGTGGTGATAGCTGTTGACACGAAGACGGTCGCCGAACACGGCCCGCAGTATGCTGCCTTCATCGGTCAGAATTTCATGGACACGGTTGTTGCGAGGGCTTGTCCGGCAGGAATGGTATTCAAAACCGCCTTCCAGGGCCAGGTCTTGATATAATGTGCCGCCGAAAGCGACGTTCATGATCTGGATGCCCCGGCAAATTGCCAGAATGGGCAGCTTCTTCTGGTAAGCGCAGCGGACAACTGCGATATCCTGCCTGTCGCGCTTCGGCGAAAGGTCTCCGCAGCAGCTCTTGAGCCGGGCGTTGTAGTGCTGGGGATCCACGTCATGCCCGCCGGAGATCAGTACGCCATCCAGACGGTCCAGCAGGCTGCTTATTTGTTCCTCGCTGCTGCATTGGGGTATCAGGACGGGAATACCTCCCGCACGCTCAATCGAGTATACATAGTCTCCGGCCAGGAAATTCCAGTCCTGCCCTTCCATACCGAGGCAGGTTAGCCGTCCGATTCCATTATCTTCATTATAATTACAGGTAATTCCAATTAAAGGTTTCATTTTTTATTCTCTCATATTTTAGTTTACGCGTTGACAAGGTACTGGTATTTGAGATTATTTTGTGTTTCTTTTCTGGTACTCGGCTTCCATGACAGACCAGGTCTCCCATTTCTCATGTTCCCATCTTTCCGTATCTGAAAAATATTCCCGCGTCAGCTTCACAACCTGGCTGTGGCACAGATAGACACCGATCATATTGAAGAATACATTCAAAAAGGAACCCAGGTCACAATAACGAATCAAGGCTTCGATTCCAACGATTCCACCGACAAAGATAATCGCCAGCAGCGCCCATCTGCCGTACGTGCGGCCGGCAGGGCCAATCAATTTACCAGCTGGGAGCAGGTAAACTCAACAAATGCGCAGGCAGTGCTGAAGGTAAAGAGGAACAGGCAGACGGCGACCAGCAGAGTGCCTGTCGTACCCAGCGTCGATTCAAACGCCGTCGCCGTCATGGTGGCGGTTTCAATTCCGTCCTGCATCCAGACTCCCGTGCAGAGAATTGCCAGGCAGGTCAGGCTGCATACAATGAGTGTGTCGAAGAAGACTTCGAATACACCCCACATCCCCTGTTGAACGGGATGATTGACGTCGGCAACCGAGTGGCTGATGGTCGTGCAGCCAGTGCCTGCGTCATTGGAATAGATTCCTCGGGCGACGCCCCAGCGGATACACGCGGCTAAGGTAGCTCCGCCAAAACCGCCGACAGCGGCCCGTCCGGTAAACGCGCTCTGGAAAATAGAAGCAAACGCGCCGGGAAGGTTTTCTATATTGAGAATAATCACAGCCAATGCGCCAATAATGTACAAAATACTCATGACAGGAACCAGTTTTTCAGTTACGGAGAGTAAGCTGCGCATTCCGCCAATCACGACAATGCCGCAGGCAATCGTCACAACCACTGTGGTTGCGGTGCGGGGTAAACCGAAAATAACGATGTTGTCAACACCAGAGCCGATTTGAGCGCTGGCAGACAGAAACAGACAAAAGATACAGCCGATTGCGTAGCAGTGCCAATCCATTTCCAGCCTGTAGCCTCTGACAGATAGTACTGAGGTCCGCCTTCCCACTCTCCTTTTTCGTTGATATGACGATATTTCATGGCCAGGGTGACTTCACTGTACTTTACTGCGCAGGCGACCAGACCGGTAACCCATAACCAGAACACACCGCCGGGCCCTCCGTAGCCGATGGCCATCGCTGTTCCGACAATATTGCCCGCGCCGAGCGTAGAAGCCAGGGCGCCTGTGACAGCCTGCCATCCGCTGAACCGGTCCCCTTCTCCCTTTTTGCCAAACGATTTCCCAATCGTATGTTTGAGGATAAACGGCAGCTTTGTAAATTGTAGAAACCCGAGGCGGATCGTAAGGAACAGACCGCCGCCGACCAGCCAGATCAGCATCGGTACTCCCCATACCCAATCAGTAAACGCAATAATGGGATTCATTATAGTGCCTCCTTTTTTAATTTTATAAAGATTCTGCCGGCAAATATCTCATTGAAATCAAGATAACATATAGATTTCAATCCACGTCAATCCTTATTTTCGGTTGAAAATGAAAAAAACGTGGACACTGTGTCCACGTTTTCAGACTTTGTCTGCACACTATGCAGGAAGATATTTCCCTGTAAAATACCTTACACATAATTCTTCCCCGTCTTTATGACACTCAAAGAAATAGCTTTTTTCGGTGGTTTTAACGGTGCCTAAAAGCTTTGCTTCGACCTGCACCCCCATCCGCTTGTAGTCTGCGTTCCAGCATCGGAACAAATATGCGCTGCAGTCGCCTTCTGGATATTTTTTCCGTAAAGCCCGAATGGTGGCTGAGTTTTCGGGATAGCTCAGATTTTGCCCCATAATGCTGGCTCCAGGTTTCAAAAAAGGTTTAATATCCTGGCTGTACGGCGTTTTAAAATAAAGGCTATGTTCGTTGGAGGTCAGAAAGTCAATCATTACATCGATGCATTGAGGGCGCAAAGGCAGATGAGTGGAATTATCCGCAATATAAAGAATATCCAGGTCCAGGCCCATTCTCTCAATGTTGGCTTTATACATTTCCATCATTTCGGGGTATTTATCGGTTAGAATATAAATAGCTCCCGGTTCCAGTTTTTTTAAATGGTTATAAATAAAACAGAACCCATTGCAGTGCCCCTCAAAGACTACTTTATCCTTCAGATCCATACCCGACAGCGCATGGATCAGATAGTTGGTGCTCCTCTGCGTATAAGCAGAAAATTCCCGGCTGATTTTCTGGTAAAAGCCGCGCTGCAGATCCGGCCGGTCGTATGGGGTTGTGTATAAATTTCCGGTCTTGACAATCCCGTTCTCAATCAAAATCTGAAAGCCGCAGTCGCACAGGAGCTCACCGGAGTAGATATAACGCTGGTCTAAAGCTGCGCCGCCCATTTGAAGCGGGGCGCCGCACCGGGGACAGACGAGAAGCGAAAACGCCTTTAGGGGTACGCCTGTTTTCTTTCGGGGCGCGTCAGAGATGTTGGACAGACTCAGCAAATCGGCGTCGATGCTTTTGCAGATGTCGTTCAGTTCTTCTATTTCCTTTTGCAAGGCCTGCCGTTTGCCTGTCAGTAAATCGGAGGCCAGTTTTAAGCTCTCCGGCTCCACCATAACACTGACACGGCGCAGCATTAAGTATCGTCCGATTTCTTCCAGGGTAAAACGCTGGGCCTTCATTTTCAAAATCGTCTGCATCGCCTGGACTTCCCGGTCCGTAAACTCGTACTGAGCTCCCTGGTCATTCGGGATAAGCAGGTTGTTTTTGATATAAAAGCGGACGGTATCTTTGGGAACTCCGAACTGCTTTGCAAATTCACCGATTTTCATGTTACATCCCCCTATCTGTTTATCCATTGCCGGATGTTTGTATAGTGATTGTGAAATCCGCAGCCTGCATCGTCAGATGTTTCTGCTATACACAAATTACAGATTCGTCGACTTTGGCAGGCTGAAACGAAATTCCGTCCCCACATCCACCGTACTGATCACATCGATATTCTCGCCGTGGGCCTGGATGATCTCCTTCACGATGGCCAGTCCCAGTCCGGTTCCTTTCTTATCTTTTCCCCGCGACAGATCCGTTTTGTAAAACCGGTCCCAGATCTTCATGATATCCGCCTTTGGAATCCCGATGCCGTTGTCCTTCACGGAGACAAACACCTTCTCGTATTTTGTGCCCGTGTGTATGTAGATGACGGAGTTGTTGGGGCTGAACTTGATGGCGTTGTCGATGAGGTTGTAGAGCACCTGCTGGATTTTTCCCAGATCGGCATAGACCATCTGCGTGGTGTCGGAGAAGGTCAGGTCGATGATGATATCCTTTGCGTTGCAGGTTCCCTCGAAGGAGGCCGCCGTGTCCTTGATCACCCGGTTGATGTCGAAATTACTCCGCGAGAGATAGCCTTTGCTGTCTAAGGAATTTAAGGTCAGCATTCCCTCGGTCAGCTTGTTGAGCCGTTCGGTCTCGGAGATAACGATGTTTAAGTATTTGGCCTCCAGCTCGCGGGGGACGGTTCCGTCGATGATGGCCTCCACATATCCTTTAATGGATGTGAGGGGGGAGCGGAAATCGTGGGAGACGTTGGCGATGAAGCGCCGCTGGTACTCCTCCATCTTTTCCAGCTCGTCGGACATGTAGTCCAGGGTGGCGGCCAGATAGCCCATCTCATCGGAGGTTTTGAGATCGATGTTGTATTTTAAATTTCCGTCGGCGTACTCGTTGGCGCCGTAGGTGATCTTCTTGAGCGGGAAATAGACCGTCTTCGTGAAGATCAGAAGGATGATCAGCGACAGGAGGAAAATGAATGCGCCGCTCAAGTAGATAAGCAGCAGGATCTCATTTTTCCCGTCCTCCACCTCGGTCATGGGCAGATGGATGACCACGTATCCGTAGGTGTTGAAATTTCCCGTGATGGGGGCGGAGACCGAAAGCACGTCGCTATTAAACAGGCCGTAGTACCGTCCCACGGAGTAGGATTCGTTGCCGTCGCCCACGGGATCGAAGTCTTCGATCACGGTCCCGGTGTGTGCGGAGCCGTCGCTGTCCAGCACGATGGAGCCGCTGTCGTCCACGACCCAGATGCGCGCGCCTAAAAAGGAGCCCACCGCCTGCATCTGCGGGTAGGCCGCGCTCAGATCCAGATTCGTGCCCTTATAAATGCTGCTGTAGCTGGAGGCGATCAGGTTCGCCTCGTCGTACAGCGTCTGGGCGCTGGACTCCACCAGGTATCGCTCCACCATCTTCGACGAGACCGTGGAGATGGTGAGAAAGCCCAGGAAGAGGAAGGCCAGATAGCCTAAGAGGAATTTGTAGTAGAGTGAGTGGGTCATCGTTTCACCTCGCAAGTAATCATTTTGTAAGCTGACTTGAAAAAGTAAATTCCAGTGCAGGAGTAAATTCTACTTGCCCTTTAAAAATTGCAGATTTTATCAGATTTCTGCAATAGCGGCTGGTAGCCATATACCAAATGTTGAGATAAAATTAATTGAAATCATTGATTTTGTGTCAACCATTTTATATATAAATATCAAGCATATGTAAGAGTAAATTCCACTGTTAGGTAGTAGGAATTTCCTGCTTTCTGGAGATGATACCAAAATGCCATTTTCACCTGTCAAGGGGGCAAGCCCCTAATGGCAAGCCCTTGACAGGGAAACAGGCTTTTGGTGCAGAGCAATCAAGGCAGGAAAGGATCATTGTTCTTTCGTATGAAAGACTAAATTCCACTTGTGCAAGACTAAATTCCACTACGGCTTGTGAATGTAGAATTTACTTTTTCATTTTTGTAATCATTTTGTAAGCGATATAGACTATTTACAAATAATGAAATATCCTGTATAATAAGCGATGTAATGAAGTAAAAATATAATGTGCTGGAAGGTCCGGTGCCTATTTATAGACGCTGAGACGCTAAGGTGCGAACATGTAAAAGGGGTTTCCTGTGCGGTGTTTGTTTACAAATGCTTGAGCGGGAAGCTCTTTTTCTTTCTTTATCTGCCCCATTTTAAGTAGTCATAGATCATGATAAGGCGTCTGATGTTAGTTCTGGTATTGGCATCGACGGTTTGCAGGATATTTATATCGTTTTCAAATAGCTGTTTTAGTACAGCCTCTAACTCGGATATATCGATCTGTTCCTCTGTCAAGTGCGAGATCAACCGGGTGGCCCGTTCTAAAGATCTCTGCTCCTGTTCCCATATTTGTCTGACGGATGAAAGGTTTCCAAGACATTTTCTGTTTTTCCGGATGGTTTTGGAGATAATTGTGTCAAAAGTCTGTTCCTTGGCCAAACGCTGGCATTCGGGAAATGATTTTGTCGCGGATGACAGATATTTGTGTATGGGAAGTCTTCCAGAGTTTTGTCTCATAAGCTTTGGGAAAGCATACTCTAATAATTCATCGGAAGAAAACTCTAAATTGTCGAGAATGATATTTCTGTACCACTCATTACTGTCAATTCCGCTCAGCCCCTTTAAACCAAGTTCGGAAACCTTTCCGATCGCCAGCACCAGATCCTCGTCATTGATTCGGGTATCATCAATCGCAGCGACTCTTAAGCTGGCGGTTGGAGCATTTGTCAGTGTATAGTTGTAGAGCTCCTGCTTAAAGTGCCGAAGGATTCGCACGGGCAGTTTCGCCCGCTTGTTTTCCAGCGCTGAATACAGGGGGAGAAAATCTTTTAAAACGATTTTGCTCATAGTTAAGGGTTTGCCATCGATCATTATGGTATAGGGCGTAATTCTTATATCGGTAATGCCTGGATCGTATTCGACAAATATAAAACGATGCTCCAACAGTTCGACCTGCGGCCGGTCTAAACAGTTTACGATTGATTTTATAATACTTAAAATGTTATTGTCACTGATGGAATATCCCAGAAAAATGATCGGGTATTCCATAAAAATAGTCATCAGCTTTGCAGCCAGATAGGAACTGTTTTCTTGAAATTGCAAATAGTCCTGCTCATTGATGACAATGCTGTCGGGAACTTCCAGTGAACCATGGATTTTGTAAATTTCAGCAATTCCTTGAATCGTTTGAAAAAATTAATTCTTTTTGCCCCACGTATTTTGCGTATCCGTGAAAATGATTCTCCAAAAAGAAATCATAGTTAGTGGTTATTACGCCGGAGATGCTTTTTTAGAGATCTCGGACAGCTTATTGATCTCTTCAGCATAATCATTATTGAGAACGGACTGCTCTTCAATAAAAGCAGCCAGCTCTGCTTTAAATGGAGAAAGTCCATGCCTGATAGCGTCCAGCATAGGAGCTTTTACCGTACGGATGGCTGGATCGGAGAACCATTTGGCGTCAAAATCCTGTTGTATCAGTTCTGCGATTTTGGGCATGATTCCAGAAGGATGCTCCATTGTGCGTGCTCTGTTCTCGTAAAAGCTGTAGGAAAAATCATCATTGGAGATAATTCGGGAAAAATGCTCCAGGAGACCACGCCAGTCTGGGAGATTCAGATATCTCCTTGATATTCCGGAACCAACGAATAAAAACGGCGTCGTATCAAATTTATTTACAATGTCATCAATTCTCATGCTTTTATCGTTTCACCTCAAATTTATACCCAATCCCCCACACCGTAGACAGCGCCCATTTCTCATGATCCTTGATCTTTTCGCGCAGCCGCTTGATGTGCACGTCCACGGTCCGGGTGTCGCCCAGGTATTCGTAGCCCCAGATGTGATCCAGGAGCTGTTCTCTGGTAAACACCTGGTTGGGGGAGGACGCGAGGAAGTAGAGGAGCTCCAGCTCCTTCGGCGGCATCTCGATGGAGTGGCCGTTGTAGATCACCGAGTAGTTGGTGAGATTCACGATGAGATCCGGGTACTCCACGTACTCGCCCTGCTGGTCGCTTGCCGGCGCGGGAGCGGCGGGGGCGGCCTGGTAGCGGCGCAGCACCGCCTTCACGCGGGCCACAAGCTCCTTGGAATCGAAGGGCTTGATCATGTAGTCGTCGGCCCCCAGCTCCAGCCCCAGCACCTTGTCGAAAATCTCTCCCTTGGCGGAGAGCATGATGATGGGCACCTGGAGGAGGCACGAAGCTCCCGGCAGACCTGGTAGCCGTCGATGCCGGGGAGCATCAGGTCCAGAAGCACCAGGTTGGGCTTAAAGACGGGGAAGGCCTTGAGCGCCTCCTCGCCGTCCCCCACGATCTGGGTCTCGAAGCATTCTTTTGTCAGATAGAGCGAAATGAGCTCCGCAATGTTCGCGTCGTCGTCCACAATTAAAATCCGCTGTTTTTCTGCCATAGGTCTATACTCCTCCTGTCCTTACTTGAACGTGACGATGGTGACGCCCGTGTCGCCCTCGCCAAATTCACCCAATCGAAATTCTTTCACGTATTTTAATTTCTTTAAATGCCGGTGCACGCCGGCCTTCAGCGCGCCGGTGCCGCGCCCGTGAACCACCCGCACCTGCGGCAAATGGGCCAGGTAGGCGTCGTCTAAATATTTGTCCAGCTGCGGGATGGCCTCGTCCACGGTGAGGCCGATGAGATTGATCTCCGGGGAGACGGAAAATGACTTGCTCATCTTGATCTTGCCGCTTCCCGTGTTCTTCCCTCCAAATTTTCCGCCGCCCTTTCCGCCGGATTCCAGTCCCGGCCCGGTGACGGACGCCTCGTCTAAAAGTTCAAGATCTTTGATATTCACCAGCGAGCGCAGAATCCCCATCTGCACGTAGAGGTCGCCCTTAGCGTTGGGGAGCGTGCTGACGGTGCCGTTTAAATTCATGGTGAGAACTCTGACGCCGTCGCCGATCTTGAGCGTCTTCGGTGAAATGGCCTTCTTCGGCGTCTTCTGCGCCTTGGAGGACAGCTTCTCGTCCACGGAGTTCATTTTCTCCCGGAGCTTCGTACGCTCCGCCTCCAGCTGCTTTCCGATGCCCGAGGTGTCGGCAATCTT
This sequence comes from Clostridia bacterium UC5.1-2E3, assembly GCA_001304875.1. Taxonomy (GTDB): domain Bacteria; phylum Bacillota; class Clostridia; order Lachnospirales; family Lachnospiraceae; genus Ventrisoma; species Ventrisoma faecale. The sequence goes on along the minus strand of BBZO01000025.1, from coordinate 11,454 downwards.
GTTGATGGAGCGGATGGTCTGATCCGCGGTTTCCTTGGCCTCGCGCAGGATCCGGCGGGCCTCCTCGTTGGCGTCCTGGATGAGCTTTTCGCGCCGCTCGTCCAGACGCTCCTGCTTCTGCTCCAGCTTCGCCTTCAAGGAGGAAATCTCCTGGCGGTACGCCTGGATCTCGGCCCGCTCCTTCTCAATGGTCACGCGGCTGGTCTCCAGATTGGCCAGAAGGTCCTCGAATGTCTCGTCCTTGGCCTCCAGATGTCCCCGCGCATCGTCGATGATGTAGTCCGGGAGTCCCAGTTTCCGCGAGATGGCGAAGGCGTTGCTCTTTCCGGGGATGCCGATGAGTAGGCGGTAGGTGGGCCGCAGGGTCTCCACGTCGAACTCGCAGCAGGCATTTTCAACGCCCTCGGTGGAGAGGGCAAACACTTTCAGCTCACTGTAGTGGGTCGTGGCCATGGTGCGGCATTTCATGTTGTGCAGGAAGCTTAAGATGGCAATGGCCAGCGCCGCGCCCTCGGTGGGATCCGTGCCGGCTCCCAGCTCGTCAAACAGGCAGAGGGAGTGACTGTCCGCCTGGTTTAAAATCGAGACGATATTGGTCATGTGGGCCGAGAACGTACTCAGGCTCTGCTCGATGCTCTGCTCATCGCCGATGTCCGCGAAAACGTCCTCGAACACGGCCAGCTGGGAGCCGTCGAAGGCCGGAATGTGAAGCCCCGCCTGGCCCATGAGCGTGAAGAGACCCACGGTTTTTAAGGACACGGTCTTTCCGCCCGTGTTGGGGCCGGTGACGATCAGAAGATCGAACTCATTTCCCAGATAGATGTTGATGGGAACCACCTTTTTCGGATCCAGCAGCGGGTGACGCCCGTCCTTGATGTTGATGTAGCCCTTGTCGTTGAACAGCGGGCAGCTGCAGTTGTAGTGCTTCGACAGGGCCGCCTTGGCGAAGATGAAGTCCAGCTTTGTGAGAATCTGCAGGTCGATCTCCAGCTCCTCTAAATAGGGGACCAGCTGGGCGCTTAAGTCGGCCAGTATCATCTCGATCTCCTTCTGCTCCTGGATCTCCAGCTCGCGCAGCTCATTGTTCAGACGGATGATGGCCATGGGCTCGATGAACAGCGTGGAGCCGGTGGAGGACTGGTCGTGCACCATGCCGGCAAACTGGCTCTTGTACTCCGCCTTTACCGGCAGGCAGTAGCGCCCGTCCCTCATGGTGATGACCGCATCCTGCAGGTAGGTCCGGCTGGAATTTAAAATGGAATTTAACTGTGTGTGGATCTTGTCGCCGATGCCTTCATGGCCCGGCGCACCTTGCGAAGTCCCGGGCTGGCGTCGTCGCTCACCTCCTCCTCGGAGAGGATGCAGCGCTTGATTTCATTGTTGACCGGCGTTAAGGCTCCAGCGCGCGGAACATTCCGTCCAGCGAGTCGTCGGGGAGTTCGGACTCCTCCCTGCGGCCGTAGTTCTTCGCCCGGGCCGCAGCCGTTAAAAGCGCGCTGACTGCCAGAAGCTCCACGATTCCCAGGGAGCTCCCCACGTCCAGCCGTTTTAAGGAGTCGCGGATATCGCGGATGCCGCCGAAAGAGGGGCTGCCCTTCTGCCGCACGCGGGTGACCGCGTCGGTGGTCTCCTGGAGAGTCTGGCTGATCTCGGCCAGGCTGGTCGAGGGAACCAGGTTCCGGCACAGCTCCTTGCCCAGCTGGGATGAGGCGTACTCGGTCAGCTGGCTGATGATTTTATAGTATTCTAATGTTCTCAGAGATTTCTGGTTCATAATCGTTTGCCTTTCATAAAACTAAGTTCGTGGAATACCTCACTAAGTGCTCACATTATCCACAGGATGACTCGCACTAAGTTCGTGGAAAACCTCACTAAGTGCTCATAGTATACCACATTTCTGCGGGGGATGGATAGTGGTTTCTTCTTGCATAATGCACGAAACAAAAGTATAATGATAATAAGTTGTTCAAAGGAGAAATGCCTATGCCAGACACGAACGGTACGAACAGGAAACCTCCGGATAAACGAAATTTTATGCGGGAAAAGATAGTGAAGCCCCCTCTGCCCAGGCGCCGGCTGGCGGCGCGGCTGGCGGTGCTTCTGATTCTTGCGGCCATCTGCGGCGCGGTAGCGGGGGTGAGCTTTGTGCTCGCGAAGGGCGCGGCATCCAGACTCACGGGGCAGGAGACGCCCGATGAGACGACCCCGATCAGCTTCACGCGGGACGAACTGGAGCCCTCCACCGAGGAGAGCACGGAGCCCGCGGGCACGGAGAGCGTGCTTCAGGATGAGAAGTGGGTGGAGGAGCAGGTGGCGAAGGCCATCGCGGAGCACTCCTTCAGCGCGGAGGACATGGCGTCCATGTATGGAGCTCTGCGCGATCTGGCGAGAAGGGCGGACGAGAAGATTGTCACCGTCCACTCCGAGAAGCAGCGGATGGACTGGTTCGGCAACGCCGTGGAGAATACGGACCAGGCGGCGGGCATTATCATCGCCAAGACGCCGCGGGAGATTCTCATTTTCACCAGCCTGGCATCGGTTTCTGACAATGAAGCCATTGAGGTAGTGTTTAACAGCGGGGACAGCGCGCCGGGGATCATCCGGCAGACGGACCAGATTATGGGCGTGGCGGTGATTTCCGTGGAGACATCGGCCTGCCGGCGGAGAAAGTGAACGATTTAGAGCCGGTGGAGCTGGGAAATTCCTACTCCGTGAAGCAGAGCGACCTGGTGCTAGCTGTGGGAAGCCCGGCGGGCATCGTGCACTCTACTAATTACGGAAACATTTCCTATGTGGCGAAAAATGTGCAGACGACGGACGGAAATACCCGCGTGTTCTACACGGATATGGCCGGAAATGCCAGTGTGGGCACATTTATCATCGACCTGGAGGGGAAGATGATCGGCTGGGTGACCGACGATTTCAAAAATGAGAACAGCAGGATATGACGGCCATCTACAGTATTTCTGATTACAAGCCCCAGCTGGAGCGGCTGACCAACGGCAGGAGCATCGCTTATTTCGGCGTGCGCGGCCAGGAAGTGAGCGCGGCATGATCGGGCAGGGAATGCCTGCTGGCATCTATGTGGCCGACGCGGTGGCGGGAGGACCGGCCTACGAGGCGGGCATACAGAACGGCGATATCATTACCGCCATCGACGGCAGCGCAGTGCGCACCTCCAAGGAACTGCAGACGCAGCTTGAAAATCTGGAGAGCGGCCAGGAGATCACGGTGAAGGTGAGACGCCAGAGCCGCGAGGAGTATAAAGAGTTAGAATATCACGTAAATTTAAGAGCCAGGTGATTTTTCCCTGGCTCCTTGCCATCCGTGGGCGGGCAGCCGGTGCTTCATTGTCCGCGGACGGAAAAATAAAAGGAAAATACAAAGAAAACAGAAAAGAAATGAGGAGACAGTAATGAGATATATTGATCAGCTCAGGGAAGGGATGCACGTGTCGGACGTGTACCTCTGCAAGACGAAGCAGATTGCTTTGACCAAAAACGGCAAGGAGTACGGTTCGCTGCTTTTGCAGGACAAGACGGGAACCGTGGATGCGAAGATCTGGGATCTGGGATCGCCGGGGATCGGGACATTTGAGGCCATGGACTACGTCTATCTGGACGGGGACGTGACCGTGTTCCAGAACGCCAACCAGATCAATGTCAAACGCATCCGCCGGGCCGATGAGGACGAGTACATACCGGCGGATTATCTGCCGGTGTCTTCAAAAAACATCCAGGAAATGTATGCGGAGCTGGCCGCCCTTGTCCAGTCCATCAAAAACCCGTACCTGCACCAGCTGGCGGCGGGGTATTTCGTGGAGGACAAGGCCTTTGTGAAGGCATTCTGTTTTCATTCCGCGGCCAAGAGCGTGCACCACGGATTTGTGGGCGGGCTCCTGGAGCACACGCTGAGCGTGATGAAGCTCTGCGATTATTACGCGGGGTATTATAAGAGAATCAACAGGGATCTGCTTCTGACGGCAGCTCTGTTCCACGATATCGGAAAGACGAAGGAGCTCTCCTGTTTCCCGGAAAATGACTACACCGACGACGGGCAGCTTCTGGGCCACATTGTGATCGGCGCGGAGATGGTGGGCGAGCGCATCCGTCAGATTCCCGGATTTCCGGACCGTCTGGCCACGGAGCTCAAGCACTGCATCCTGGCCCATCACGGGGAGCTGGAGTACGGCTCACCGAAGAAGCCGGCTCTCATCGAGGCGCTGGCCCTCAATTTTGCCGACAACACTGACGCGAAGCTCCAGACCATGACGGAGATTTTAAACGGCGCAGGCGACAACCAGGGTTGGCTGGGCTACAACCGCCTGATGGAAACTAATATCAGAAAGACGTCTGAGATATGATAAAGAATGAGTTATTTACCGTGGAAATCACGGATATGAGCGAGGACGGCTCCGGCATCGGAAAGACGGATGGCTACACCTGGTTTATCAAGGATGCAGTCATCGGCGACACGGTGGAGGCCCGGGCCATGAAGATGAAAAAGAGCTACGGCTACGCCAGGCTGATGCGGATTTTAGAGCCCTCCGTGCACCGGGTGGAGCCCCGCTGTCCGGTGGCCCGCCAGTGCGGCGGCTGCCAGATCCAGGCCATGAAGTATGAGGAGCAGCTCCGCTTTAAGGAGCGCAAGGTTCTGAATCATCTGATGCGGATCGGCGGATTTTCCCGCGAGGAGATCCCGATGCTTCCCATCATGGGGATGGAGCATCCGTGGCGCTACAGGAACAAGGCGCAGTTTCCCTTTGGGAAGGATAAAACGGAAGGATTATCACCGGTTTTACGCGGGCCGCACCCACACCATTGTGGAGCAGGAGGACTGCCTGCTGGGGGCCGAGGTAAACCGGGATATCCTGCGGGTGATCAGGAATTATATGGAAGAATTTCACATCGAGCCCTACGATGAGGAGAATCACCGGGGGCTTGTTCGCCATGCGCTGATCCGGGTGGGCTTTAAGACCGGGGAGATCATGGTGTGTCTGGTGATTAACGGCGACGCGCTGTCCCACGGTGAGGCGCTGGTGGAGCGCCTCCGGGCGATTCCGGGAATGACCAGTATTTCCTTCAATGTGAATAAGGAGAAAACCAATGTGATTCTGGGCCGGAAGGTGGTGGATCTCTACGGGCCGGGGTATATCACGGACTATATCGGGGAGGTCCGCTACAGGATTTCTCCGCTGTCTTTCTACCAGGTGAATCCGGTGCAGACCGAGAAGCTTTACGGCACGGCCCTGGAGTACGCAGGGCTGACCGGCGGGGAGACGGTGTGGGATTTATACTGCGGCATCGGGACGATCTCGCTTTCCTGGCGCAGAAGGCGGGAAAGGTCTACGGCGTGGAGATCGTACCGCAGGCCATCGAGGACGCGCGGATGAACGCGAAGTTAAATGGATTCGAGAATGTGGAGTTTTTCGTCGGCAAGGCGGAGGAGGTGCTGCCGGAGCAGTACGAGAAAAACCAGGTGTATGCCGATGTGATTGTGGTGGACCCGCCGCGGAAGGGATGCGATGAGAAGTGCCTGGAAACCATTGTGAAGATGGGGCCGGAACGGGTGGTGTATGTGAGCTGCGACTCGGCGACGCTGGCACGGGATTTGAGAGTTCTGGCGGGGAAGGGGTATCGGATGGAGAAGGTTAGGTGTTGTGATATGTTTGGGCAGTCGGGGCATGTGGAGACGGTGGTTTTGCTTTCCAAATTTCATTAAAAATTGAAATTTTTATTACAGTGAAAATCAATCATTAGGATTAATCTGTTATGATGGAATGATAGAGAAATGTCGGTTTGAACAAAACTGAAAAGAAAAGTGGTTTCTTTGCTGATAGAAGATTCGGAATATACTTCGGAAGAATTAGCAGCAAAGATAGGGGTGGCCAAAAGAACCATAGAACGCGCATTTATTTCTTTACAGAATAAAAAGGTTATAGAAAGAATCGGCTCAAAACGTGATGGAAGTTGGATCGTCATAAAATAATTAAAAAGTCCATAGCAATTTTAGAATTGTTCCTGCTGGGAAGAACGAAGATAAAATGGTTGGCCACTGTAAAAGGAACGCGGAATAATTTTGTGAACAGGCTATGCAATTATAATTATCATCAAGGAGAAGTGCCGTCTTCTAAGCAAAGGGAAACTACAAAAGAAAAAGGGGGAGTCAACCATGGGAAAGAAAAATGCATCTGAAGTTCCTGCCTATAATGAAATGATGTGTGAATTATTTCAGGCATTGAAAGAGTTAGGGGGTTCGGGCACAATAACAGAGATCGACGATAAGACGATAGAAATATTAAATTTACCCGTAGAAGTGCAGGAGATTATGCATGGAAACAGCAGTAAAACAGAGGTTGAGTATCGTCTGGCGTGGACCAGAAGCTATATGAAAAAAGTTGGTATTCTGGAGAATTCTTCCCGTGGAGTGTGGTCGCTGACAACAAAGGGAAGAGAAATGGAATATGTTGATCCTAATGAGATAGTGCATAAAGTTCGGGAAATGACATTTTTAAAAATGAAAAACGCGTCCACCGCAAACTTTGAAGATGGAGACCCGGAAAATGACGGGGTAGATACCCCGGAGGAAATTCAGTCATGGCGTGAAAAACTGAAAAATGTCCTGTTGAATCTGAAACCGGATTCGTTCGAGCGCCTGACACAGCGCCTGCTGCGGGAGTCCGGCTTTACCCAGGTAAAAGTCACCGGAAAAACAGGGGACGGCGGGATCGACGGCACGGGAATCGTCAAATTAAATGGCATCATCAGCTTTCATATGCTGTTTCAGTGCAAACGCTACACCGGAAGTGTGGCTGCCAGAGAAATCCGTGATTTCAGAGGCGCCATGCAGGGCAGAGCGGACAAAGGGCTGTTTATCACGACAGGGAAATTTACGACGGCTGCTGTTGAAGAGGCCAACAGGCCGGGAACCTCACCCATCGATCTGATTGACGGGGACGAGCTGGTAGAGAAATTGAAGGATCTGCAGCTTGGGGTTACGCCGGTGAATGATTATGATATCGACGAGGCGTGGTTTCTGTCGATTTAACCGGAAATACGAAACACTAAATTAGTATGCGCTGTTTCGGGGGAATGTGTGGTTGGAAGAGCTTTTTCAAAAGCCTGGAGGGCCAGGGACAGTGGCGGAGAACTATGGCCGGACGATACCTGCGGAACCGGCGTTTTCCCTGCGGTACACATGAGTAACAAGCGAGGTGAACCACGTGAGGGCAATACCAGAACGACAGCAGTATTTTTCATTAAATATCTGCGCACGCTGGGATTCGATGTCACAAACGATATTTTTGCCGAACATGCATGGTATTTTCGAAATGCACTGGTCAGGGCGAACTATAATGACTTGAAAAACGGCATTTATGAAACGACAGAGTTTCTTGAGATATTTCTTCGCAATCTCCTGTTGAACGAGAATCATCCGCTTCATAACCGGACATTGCATATCAGTAGTGCCTTCAAAGAGTCAGAAAAACCGGATATTGACGCTTTAAAACCGTACATTGAGAGCACTTTTTATCCAAAAACGGCAAGCCATATCCTAAAGCTTAGTGAAGCCTTTCCGCCTCCAATAATCTTTGGCCGGTCGGATGTGATGAAGGTGACTGGCATTAAGCCGTCCAGAGCTTCCGACCTCCTAAAAGAGATGTTGGAGCACGGAATCATTGAGCCGGTGTCCGGACAGGGGAAGGGAAAATATTGCTTTCGGCGGCGGTTGGCTTAATCGCGGAGATTGGCGGCCAGACGATGGAAATATTACGATATCGACTAGGCGTGGTTTTGCCAATTTAGCCGGTATAAAAATTGAAAATGCTAGTGAGTATATGAAAAAGAGAGGTATGCCAGAATCATCGGAAACAGACGATTCTGGCATATCTTTTTTTGCGGTGGACAAAGTTCTGCCATTTTTGCAAGCTTTGCTATAGACCGATTCCCGCCGCTTTACCCAAATTGTTCCTTTTTCCCCAACAAAGCCGGGAAAATGTAATCTCTCACACAAAATACAACCTCTCACGCAAAATGTAAACTCTCACATAAAACAAGTTGACAATGCGCCTCAAACCCATTACAATCAAGATTGTAAACAATCAACAAACAAAGGTTAACAATCCACCCGGCGCCGCATTGCCCCAGCCCCGGCGCCCTCACCTTCAATCATCCATCAAGAAAACACAGACAAAAAGAAAGGTCGTGACACAATTTGACAGTAATAGAAAATTTAAAAAGAAAAGTAAATGTCCGGTGAACTGATTTCAAAGGAGGAGGCCCTCCTCCTCGCCGACGCCCCCTTAGAGGAGCTCACCGCCGCCGCCGATGAGATCCGGAGCCATTTCTGCCAGTCCGGCTTCGATATCTGCACCATCGTCAACGGCAAGTGCGGCAAATGTTCCGAGGACTGCAAATACTGCGCGCAGAGCGCCCACTACCACACAGCCTGTTCCGAGACCTACCCGCTTCTGTCCACCGAAGAGCTGGTGGAAGGCGCGAGACACAACAAGGAGCAGGGCGTTCTCCGCTACTCCATCGTGACCTCCGGCAAGGCACTGTCCGACGCCGAGGTGGAGCGGGTCTGCGAGAGCATCCGGGCCATCAGAGAGCAGGTGGGCATCGAGGTCTGCGTCTCCTTCGGCCTTCTGAACGAAGAGCAGTTTAAGAAAATCCGCGAGGCCGGAGCCACGCGGGCTCACTGCAATCTGGAGAGCTCCGGGAGGTATTTTAAAGAAATCTGCACGACCCACACCTATCAGCAGAAGATTGACACCTTAAACGCGGCAAAACGGGCGGGGCTCTCCGTCTGCTCCGGCGGAATCATGGGCCTGGGCGAGACCATGGAGGACCGCATCGAAATGGTGCTGACCGCGAGGGAGCTGGGCGTGAAATCCATTCCGGTGAACGTGTTAAATCCCATTCCCGGCACGCCTTACGAGCACAACCGGATTCTGACAAACGACGAGGTCTGCCGCTGCGTGGCCATTTTCCGGTTCCTCATTCCCGACGCATCCATCCGTCTGGCCGGCGGCCGCGGGCTTCTGGGCGACAAGGGGGAGGCCTGCTTCAGGAGCGGCGCTAACGCGGCCATTTCCGGCGACATGCTGACCACGTCCGGCATCAACATGGAGACGGACATGGAGCTTTTGAAAACATTAGGATACGAGGTGAGACTCTACAATGGCTAAAGCAATTTTTGTGACAGGAACAGGAACTGACGTGGGAAAAACCTACGTGACGGGCCTGCTTCTCAAAAAAATGAACGAAATGGGCAAAAAGGCGGCCTACTACAAGGCGGCCATGAGCGGAAACGAGCGGGACTCCGAAGGAAATTTAATCCCCGGCGACGCCGTGTCCGTTAAGGAGACCTCCGGCATCGGACAGCCCCTGGCGGAAATGTGTCCCTATATTTATGAAAACGCCTACTCCCCGCACCTGGCGTCCCGCATCGAGGGCGGCCCGGTGGAGATGGACGTGGTGAGAGCCGGCTACGACGAGGTATGCCGGAAATACGATTACGTGGTGATGGAGGGAAGCGGCGGCATTCTCTGCCCGATCCGCTGCGACGATGTGAAAATCCAGCTGGAGGACATCGTGCGCGCGTTTGAGCTTCCCAGCGTCATTGTGGCCGACGCGGGGCTCGGGACCATCAACGCGGTGGTGCTCACTGTGGAATACATGAGGGCGAAGCATCTCCCGTCCGCGGCATTATTTTCAATCATTTCCATCCGGGAAACGTGATGGAGGAGGACAATCTGGCCATGTGCGAGGCCATGACGGGCATTCCCGTGATCGCCTGCGTGAAGGACGGCGACGACAGCCTTGCGATCGATGAAACTGTTCTGGAAAATTTATTTGAGGTGAAAGAATTATGATCTGGTATCCGTATCAGCAGATGAAAACCATGAAGGACCCCTACGAGATTGTGGACGCCAACGGGGTTTACCTGTATACAAAAGACAACAAAATGATCGATTCCGTCTCCTCCTGGTGGAGCGTGATCCACGGCTACAAGCACCCGGTGCTGACCCAGGCCATCAAGGACCAGGCGGACAAATTTGCCCACGTGATGCTGGGCGGGCTGACCCACGAGCCGGTCAGACGCCTCTCCGACAAGCTGGCCGACTGGCTGCCCGGCGACTTGAATTACTGTTTCTTCTCCGATTCCGGCAGCGTGGCCGTGGAGGTGGCATTGAAAATGGCTCTCCAGTACTACATGAACCAGGGCGAGCGCCAGCGCACCATGACCCTGTCATTAACCCATTCCTACCACGGAGACACCTTCAAGACCATGGAGGTGGGCGACGACGAAGATTACCACTTCGTCCTTGAGGCCTTCGGCGAAAAGAAATACGCTGTCAACATCCCCACCGAGATCCCCGCGCTGGAGGAGGCCTTTGAAAAATATCACGACAAACTGAACTGCCTTCTGGTAGAGCCGCTGCTGCAGGCGCCGGCGGAATGCGCATGTACGACATTTCCTTCTTAAAGCGCGCCCGCGAGCTGTGCGACCAGTACGGCGTTCTGCTTATTTTCGACGAGGTGGCCACAGGCTTTGGCCGGACCGGCAACCGCTTCGTGGCCGATCTGGTGCTTCCCGACATCCTGGTGCTGGGCAAGGCCCTGACCGGCGGCTACATCGGCCACGCGGCCACCATCGCCAACGAGAAGGTCTATCACGCCTTCTACGGCGACGACCCCGAAAAAGCCCTGATGCACGGCCCCACATTCATGGGAAATGCCATCGCCTGCAGCGTGGCGCTGAAATCCGTGGAGCTCTTTGAAAATGAAAACTACATGGACAAAATCGAAAAAATCGAGGCCATCACCCGCCGCGAAATGTCCGGCCTAAAAGACGACCGAATCGCCGACGTCCGCATGATGGGCGGCTGCGTCTGCGTAGAAGTAAAAGACCCTAAAACCCTGGAAGCTACCAGGAATACGCCTACACCCGCGGCGTCTTCGCCCGCCCCTTCCTCAACTACCTCTACGCCATGGTCCCCTACATCATCACCGAGGCCGAACTGCTACAAGTCCTCGACGCCATGAAAGACTGGTTCAAAAAATAAACAAACAGAAATACAAAAGATTTGATCTAAAATTCAACCGGAGCTTAAAACAACAAACGCTCCAGATAACCAAAACAAAAGATCATTCAGACAACTACAAAGAAAACCAAAAGCAAACTAAAAACCAAAAGCAAAAATCTAAAAAGTTCAAAAACCCAAAAACGCCCTCGAAAAAGAAATCCCTCAGCCAGCGAAGCAGCGGAAGGAGCGGGGGAGATGATAGTGACTAGAGCCGAGATACGGTATGACTTAGACGCCGGCCGGGGACGCTCTGGGGTTTCGTTTGGCGCACAACGCCAAACGAAAAGGGGACTACGGAGAGCAAAATTTCATCAGAAATTTTGATCGAATGTCCCCGGTCCCAGAAGCGCCCCCGGCGGCCG
>BBZO01000024.1 GCA_001304875.1 Clostridia bacterium UC5.1-2E3 | reverse complement strand
CTCCGGTGGCTCCCGTCGGGCCAGTCGGACCGGTCGGACCAGTCGGGCCAGTCGCTCCCGTTGCACCAGTCGCTCCCGCGGCACCAGCAGCTCCAGTCGCTCCCGTTGCACCAGTCGCTCCCGCGGCACCAGCAGCTCCGGTGGCTCCGGTTGCTCCCGTCGCTCCTGCCGCTCCAGTAGCCCCAGTCGCTCCCGTGGCTCCCGTCGCTCCCGTCACTCCGGTCGCTCCCGTCGGGCCGGCTACGGATACCAGGGTGAAGTCGGCAGAGCCTCCGGGGATTCCTCTCGGGTTATTCACCGCCGCACGATACAGTGCGCCGTTGTAAAATACCAGGTCGCCCTCCAGGTAAAACGCTCCCGGAACGAACGTGGTGGCATCGCTTAAGCCGGGGCCAGGAGCTCCGGTCGCGCCGGTGGCTCCCGTCGCTCCCGTTGCGCCCGTCGGCCCCTGGGGGACCCTGCGGGCCCTGAACACCCTGGGGGCCCTGCGGACCCGTCGGGCCGGTCGGAGCGATGCAAAAAGGAAATCCGTTCAGGACAATAAAACTTGTATTCTTCCATCATCCATGCTAGAATAAGGTCAAAAACAAAAAACTGTTTTTATTTTTTGAGAGGTGATGGGATGCCAAAGGTAGCTTATTCCGAAGAAGACCGGGAGCGTATCCGGACAGCGCTCATTACGACCGCGCTTGATCTGATGGCAAAACAGGGCGTGCAGCACACAACCGTAGAACAGATATATAAAAAGGTGGGAATTTCGCGAACCTTCTTCTACTCCTTTTTTCCAACAAAGGAAGACCTGGTGATTGAAACGCTGTATTTGCAGCAGCCTAAGATCATAGAGTACGTCCGCACGCTGATGGCCGATCCCTCTCTGAGCTGGCGCGGCGCTGTAACGCAGTTCCTCTATTCCTGCTGCTACGGGGAGAGAAATGGCATTGCCGTTTTGACGATTGAGGAACAGCAGCTTATTTTCAAGCGCCTGTCAGAAGAAAAATACCGGGAGTTCCGCCAGAGGCAGCTCTGGCTGTTCGGAAAGATTTTAGAAACCTTCGGGATAAAGGCAGACGAAAATAAGATCGGGCTTTTACAAACTTAAGTCTGTCCATGATGGTCATGCGCCGGGCGCTCCCCGATACTCTCCCTCTGCTCGTTCCCGAAGCCGCGGATGAAACCATTGACTTTCAGATCCGTGCGATTGTGGATGCCCTGGAAGCACTGAAGGAGGCCTCCGCACCGTAAATAACAGGATGAAGCAGATCCGTCCGGATACTGTGTCACAATACTGTATTCAGGCGGATTTTTCTTTGCTGAAAATAAAAACAAATTTAATAATTTGACTTTATTTGCTGGCAGCGACGGGAGGTGATTACATACAAATCTGTCAGCATCCGATGGATTTACTTTCAAATTACAAATATTAAGGAGGAGAACATTATGGGATTATTCAGCAAATTATTTAAAGGGCCGCAAATCGATATGGAGAAGAGCAATGCGAACGCAAAGAAGATGCGCGCACTGTTCAACCATGTAGTGGAGAATGGAGACGGGTACCGGCTGATTTTCGGATATACCGAGGATGTAAGCCGCTTCAACTATGGCTTTGTCCATGGAAGCAAAACGAAAATCGGCAATTTAATTGTGGGCTGGAACGAGGACAGCCAGACGATCGTGGTCGTCCCCACGGTCCCCGACCTCTCCGGCTGCGGCGATCCCACCTTCTATCGCCGTTCCGAGATTTTAAAAGCCTACCGCAACAAATACCCCACCGACGCATTTGTCATTTACCCGGACAAAAAAGGATACATCGCCATCAACGCCTATGACTGGCTGGAGGACGAAAAGCTGTATGTTTACGTGTCCCAGGACGAGGAGCTGGCCGCTTTCACCGACTTCTTTATGAAAAAATTCGCAACAAAGTGAGGATAAGACATGCCGTTTGGAGAAATCGGAGCGGTTCTGCTGTTTCTTGTGGTTGTTTTTATATTCGGAAACCTGTGGTTTCATTTTGTAGAAACGTTCCTGCGGCAGATCAAAAAGCTGTTCCCATGCCGCCGGGATCCTGGTGCATGGCACACACTTCCTCCCGGGGAGGATGACGAAATTTAATCTGACAGGGAAATTCCCCTTTTCTGCGCCTGTGCGGTGGAAACCGGACAGGCGCATTTTTGTGCCGTGCTCATAGGACATGCGCCTGCCCGCATACACATGCTTAAAAGGAGGCGAATGTTTTATGGACAATCAGCCATATGATCTCGCGGCGATGGCAGAGGCTGACATTCAGACGATACGCGGGGAGGATCTGACGGATGCGGGCGGGATTTTCCTTGACCCCGGCCATTCCCCCAGAGCTCCGCCCCCGGTACATCCTGCAGGCGGCAGGCAATCCCTATTGCTTCCGCGTGGACGATCTGGGCGTGAAGCTGGATTTCACAGAGGGCGCCCTGCCCCTGCAGGATGTCCTCTGCGGCTTTTCCTGCGAAAAAAAGGAGGCTGTCATGGCACAGAAACGCCGGGCGGACGCTGAAGCTGCCTTGCCCAAGCGAAGGGTATGGAATATCGCCGTCTATATCCGGCTCTCCAGGGAGGACGCCTGCTGTCCCGACGAGTCGGAGAGCGTCGCAAACCAGAGAAAAATCATCGAAGCCCATATTGCCGGGCTGCGTGACGGCGACGAGTACAGGATCGTTGACGAGTATGTGGACGACGGCATTTCCGGCACAACCGACGACGGGCGAGGCGGCTTTCAGCGGATGCTCTCAGATATCCGGCGCGGGCGCGTAAACTGTGTGATCGTCAAGGACCTGGCGCGCTCCTTCCGCAACTACAGCGACCAGGCTACTATCTGGACGACTGGTTTCCCCGGCACAATGTCCGTTTTATCTCGCTGTCCCATCAGCCGCTGGACAGCTACCGGGAGCCGCAGGGCATGAGGAGCATCGCTGTCCCCATCCAGGGCGTGCTCAATGAAAACCACTGCGCGGAGACCTCCGAGAAGGTGCGCCAGGTGTTCGATATGAAGCGCCAGAACGGCGAGCACATCGGCTCCTTCGCCGCGTACGGCTATCTCAAAGACCCCTGCGACAAGAACGCTCTCGTGATCGACGGCGAAGCCGCCGCCGTGGTCCGCGATATTTTCCGCATGTTTCTGGACGGCATGAGCAAAAATGCCATCGTCCGCGATCTGAACAGCCGCGGGATTTTAAGTCCCTCCGCCTACAAGCGCAGGCGCCTGGGGCTGAAATACCAGAACCCCCGCGTCGATCCCGCCAGGCCGTCCCTGTGGTGCGCGATGTCCGTGACTTCCATACTGAAAAACCGCATGTACTGCGGGGATATGGTGCAGGGGCGCTACCGCATGAAAAGCTACAAGGTGCACATCCAGGAGACCGTCCCCGAGGATGAATGGTATATTGTAGAGCATACGCACGAGGCCATCATTGACCGGGGCACCTTTGAAAAGGCCCAGCGGCTCCTGAAGCGGAACACCCGCACGGGCCCCGGGCAGAACAGGCTGTATCTGTTCAGCGGTTTTCTGAAATGTGCGGACTGCGGCAGGGCCATGACCCGCAGCCGGGTGGGAAATGTGGTGTACTACTACTGCCGCACCTACAAGAACCAGTCGAAAGCGGCCTGCACAAAGCACACGATCCGGCATGACCGCCTGGAAACCGCCGTCCTCTTCGCCATACGACAGCAGATCTATCTGACAGTGGATTGCGCAAAGATCATCGAACAGATCGACCGGGCTCCCCTGGCAAAGAGCCGCCCCGGAAAACCGGCGGACGCCGCCGGACAAACAGAACGGGAGCTTGCCAGAATCACCCGATACAAACAGGCCATCTACCAGGACTGGAAGGACGGGGAGATTTCCCATTCCGACTACCGGCACATGAAGGAGGACTATGACCGTCAGTCCCATGAGCTGAAACGGCTTCTGGAAACGCTCCGCTCAGAACAGGAACGGCCGGAGGGCGGTGCGGACGCGGAGCATCCTTTTCTGGCCTCGTTCCGCCGGCTTCAGAACATCGACCGTCTGACGAGAGACCTTCTGATCGAGCTGGTGGACCATATTGAGATACACGAGAAAGGCCGCATCCGCATCGTGTTCCGCTTCGCCGACGGGCTGCGCCCTGCGTGAGACCGTGTAAAACTTTCATTTCCTTGACTAAACGCCCCGGTCGGCCCTGTGGGGCCGGTGGGGCCAGTCGGGGCCCTGAACGCCCTGGGGACCTACCGGGCCTACAGGACCCTGTGGGCCTGCCGGGCCCTGCGGACCCTGAGGCCCCTGCGGGCCGGTCGGGCCGATTCCCGGAGGCGGGCAGGGAGGCGTCGGCGGATACGGCGGGCACCAGCCACATCTCGAACCCGGGTTACATCCATTTCCCCAACGACAATTATTATTCGGATAACAGTTCATAGTTTTCATCCTTTCCATTGATCTCATTTCATACTGCGGCGTCCAGCCGCTTTTTAAAATACTCCTCATTGTTCCGGCAGACCTCCGAGCCGGGTTTCCTCTCACCGGCCAGGCGGTTGTACTCCCTGGCCAGCTCCCACTGTCCCATCCGGTCCAGGCAGACACAGATCTGCAGAAGCGGGATATACCCGTAGCAGTCCTTCACCACGAAGCCGCCGCTCTTCTCCCGCATAGGAACCTCCAGCGCCTGCTTAAACCAGTGGGCCGCCGTCTCGTACCTGGCCCGCTCCATGAACCAGGCGCCGATCTCGCACAGGGTCTCCGCCCTCGGGATATCGTAGAAGAAGCTATTAAACAGTGCCGTCAGTTCTCCCTCCCGGTCTCCCAGCGCCCGCCTGCAGACAGCCAGCTGGCGGCAGGCATCGATCTGATTCTCCACCCAGCCGTCCGGCCGGGCCAGAAATTCCTCGAATGCCTCCGCAGCCTGCTCGAACAGCCTGTGGTCCTTGAGCTCCCTCGCATAGTAAAACGCGTGTCTCGCGTCCAGCTTCTGCCCGTTCGCCAGCATCTTTTCGTATATTCTTAAGTTCCTGTCCCCCGTCCCCCGGCTTCACCTTCCTGTGCCAGACGGCCGCATCCCCGTAGATCACCTTCCCCGACGGGACGATGACCTCATGGACCGCGCCCACCCAGCGAAATCCCCGGCCATTCTTCACCAGGCGCTCCCGGTAGTAGGAAAACACCGGGTTTCCGTTTTTGTCAAATGCCGTCTCATAAGGCAGCATCACCACATCTGTTTCCCCGTCCAGTTCCTCCTTAAGGCGCTTAAACTTTTCCCTGTTTTCATCGGAAATCACGTCGTCCGCGTCCAGCCACATCAGATAATCCCCCGTCCCCTTCGAGAACGCAAAATTTCTGGCCGCCGCGAAATCGTCGTGCCACGGGTAGCTGAACACGCGGTCCGTGTATTTTCCCGCCGTCTCCCTGGTTCCGTCCGTGGAACCGGTGTCCACGATGACTATTTCATCCGCCAGATCCCTCACACTGTCCAGGCAGCGGGCGAGAACCTCCTCCTCATTTTTCACTATCATACACAGGCTGACGGTAACCATCCCGGTCTCCTTTCCTCAAGCCTTAGAACCTTGGCGGTTCTACTATATCATACGTCCGCGCCGCCAAATGGTGACTGGCTTGGCTACCCGCCGCGGTACTTCCCGGGCGGGAACCTAGCGGTAGGTTCGAAGCCAGCTCTCAAAATCCCATCCCGCAAGGAACTCCCCCGCGGCCCGCCTCCCATTTTCAAAGAGCGCCTCCGACTCCTCGTCGGAAATGCCGAAATCCGTGGCGCCGATCTTCTGCTTTCTGCCCCCGATCTCTGCCGACACCGGGATCCGGATGGTCCGGGCGTAGTCGCCGCGTGAATCTGAGATAAACGCGTTGTCATTGGCATCCATGGCCGTGGCCGCCACCGCCTTCACATACTCCACCAGATTCATGGACTCCTCCTGGCGGCATTTGCAGGAAACCTCCGGCTCGTTTACAAATTTGAAACCGAATACCGGATAACGCAACGGCCGTTTTCCGTCGTCCAGGATCCACATGGGATAATTGCTCAGGAGTCCTCCGTCCACAATATAGTGCGTCCGCCCGTGTCTGTCCTTCAGGCGGTAAGGCTCAAAAAATACGGGAATGCTCATGCTCATCCGCACCGCCGCCGCGATGCCGAAGGTCTCCGGGCGGATCCCGAACTCCTCCAGATCATCCGGAAGCACCAGAAGCTTCCTGTCCGTCAGATCGCTGGCTGTCACCCGCAGCTTATAGTCCCCGTCCTCATACACATCCGCAAAGATGAGCTTCTTTTTCCCCAGAAGCAGCCGGTTCAGCCACAGCTCAAACGCGTTGGTCGCATAGACCCCGTACTTTAAGAGCAGGCTCACGATCATCCCCGCCGCCCCCAGATAATCCCACAGGTCCTTCTCCTTAAATTTAAGGTAATCTGTATTTTCCATCTCCCTGCGGATCTCCACGCCGCTGTATCCCACCGCCAGCAGCGCGGCCACAATGGCCCCCGCCGACGAACCGGCCACCCGGTCAAACGAGTACCCCTGCCGCTCCAGCTCGAACACCGCTCCCACGTGGCCGATGCCGCGCACGCCTCCCCCTCAAAAACTCCGTCACACACCTTCTGCATCCTTAACGCCTCCTCGCACACCGCTGCCCCGGCACGCCGCGCAGCCCTTACATATACCATATGGCGGCAACCGGTTTCCCGTGACGGTGACGAAGTTCAGATATTTTAAATTTTGTTATATAGAATCAATTTCTATATAATGAAATATCATATCAACAGCCAGACGTATTTTTTGTGCATTTCTGCTAAAAATAGTTTTCATTCCCCGATTTTTCTTCTGTAAAATGAAAAATTAGCTCTGAAAATTTTTGTTTTACTCATCTTTTATCTGATTTCTTCCGCTGTATAAAAGTTATTTTCATTATATAAAAGCTATTTTTTGACAAAGTTTGACATTAAAAGCGCCTTTTGCTATAATTTAAAAAGCATAAATGACCGTATTATTAAATTATAGAAGGAAGTGATGATATGGCTGTAGAGAATAATGTACGTGCTGTAGAACGGGCCCTCGCAATCCTCGATTGCTTTAACAGCTCCAAAAACAGCTTTACGCTGACGGAGCTGGCGCGTGCCATCGACCTGTCCCCCAGCACTACGCTGCGTCTTATCAGTACGCTGGAAAGCAAAAACTACATTTACCGGAACCCCGAGAACATGCGTTACTACCTGGGGTACCGCCTGGCCCAACTCAGCGATATCGCATTTTCCACCATGGATATACGCCTTATCGCGAGGCCGCATCTGGAGAGGATACATCAGGAATTTAACGAGAGCATCGGTATTTTTCTTCTGAAAAATAACCAGCGGGTATGCATCGACCGCATCGAGGGAGACCGCATCTTAAAGACCAGCATTCAGATCGGCGGTGTCCAGCCGCTGACCCAGGGAGCCGCGGGAAAGACGCTTCTCGCCTACCTTCCGGAGGACGTGATCCGCGAGCTTCTGACCGGTGAGAGCTCGGTAACTCTGGGCGAGATCCACAAGATCCGGGAGTACGGCTACACGGTCAGCTACGCGGAGAAGGAACCGGGCATCGTGTCCATCGCCGCGCCGATCTTCGGCTCTGACCGGCAGATCACCGCGTCCCTCGTCATCTCCGGCCCCTCCGCCCGCTTCGACCAGTATCTCATCAACCAGCTGGTGAGCACCACCGTACAGACGGCGTCGGAAATCTCGTCGGAGATGGGGTACATCAAAGCGTAACTGCACACAAAAGAGACAGCGCATCTGCACTGTCTCTTTTTCGTTCCATTCTGTGAAAATGATTTTTAATTACATCTTCCATCTTCCCGCGCGGTGTACTGCACACCGTCCACGGTGAAGGTCTCGTTCGCCTTCATGCGTCCATTCTCATCCAGGTAGTAGACACCTCCGTCCACCTGGAGCCATCCGGTGGCCATCTGGCCGTCTCCCTGGAAGTAATACCAGAATCCGCCGATCTGCCGCCAGCCGATCACCATGGAACCGTCGTCTCTCATGTAGTACCATTTATCGCTGACCATGGTCCATCCCTTCTCCATGGAGCCGTCAAAATCCAGATAATACCAGTCTCCGTTGTCCTGGATCCATCCCGTCACCATCTGATTGTTGGCGCCATAGTAATACCAGGTTCCGTCTCTGTCCACCCAGCCCCATGACTGTCTGCCCCGGAGCAATCGGCTGCACCGGAGTGTTCTGGCCGGAGGCGCCGGAACCGGACGTATCAGTGCCGGAGCTGCTTCCGGCGCGCTGGGGCCGGAGGTACCCGAACCGCTGCCGGATGTGCTGGGGCCGGAGCTGCTTCCGGACGCCGGACCGCTCACGCCGGGGCCGCCGCTGGACGCCTTCTGGCCGTGGGGACTGGACTTGAACTGGAAGTCGATGTCCACATTTCCGTTGATTCCCTCGATGGAGCCGGTGTTGGTCGCCTGCCACATGTAAGGGTTGGAGTAGGTGTACTTCACGCCGTAGCGGGCCACCCACACGTCGTAGGGGATGCTGCTCATGTCCAGAAGATTGTAAAGCCAGTATTCGTTGGCATAGATAGCCGTCTGGTATCCCGCCTGCTCGATGCGCTGGCAGAAGGTGTTGACAATGGCCGTCAGCTCCTCCTTGGAGAGACTTCTCATCACCGTGGCCTCCACGTCGAACACGATGGGGTAGGTGATGTTATATCCGCGCACGGCGTTCAGCACGAAGTCTGCCTCCGCGGCCGCCATCTCCGGGGTGGTGGCATAGGAATAAATATAAGCGCCCACCTGGATGCCGTTGTTTAACGCGCCCTGGATATTCTGATGGAACCGCGGATCCAGCTGTCCGTCGTAGCGGGTTCCCAGCATGACGAAGGAAACGTCGTCGCCGGCCACCTTTCTCCAGTCGATCTCCCCCTGCCAGTGGGACACGTCGATGCCTCTGGCGTAAACGCCGTCGATGGGCGAGCCGTCCTCCATCTGATAGACGCCGTTCACCCGCTCCCAGGCGTAGGGATTCTTCGGCGTCTCCGCCTCCGCGCTGCTGTCCTGGCTCACGCCCGGCCCCTTCTGCGAAGGGCCGGATGAGGAGCTGGATACGCTGCTCCCTGTCTCGCCGGGCCCGATGGCCCAGGCTGTCACAGGCGCCTGGACCAGCGTCGTGCCCATCACAGCCGCCAGCGCCAGGTATGTCTTAAGTCTCTTAAATTCCACTTGTATTCCTCCCAACATTTCCGATGACAAATTACAGTAATACTTTATTAGCCTACTGCAAAAGACACCGGTTTGTCAATTACGGGAATCTTACAATATTCGTACGGAAAATTATGCATCCGGCAGTTTCATCATGTTCTGCATGGGGACAAATCCCAGCCTCTTATACAAACCCAGCCCCGCCTCGGAGGACTCCAGGTAAATTTTGGAAATACCAAGCTGCAACGCCTGCCCCGCAAGCCACCGCACCACCGCCTCGCCGACGCCCTTCCTTCTGAACTGGGGCCGGGTGTAAATATTCATCAGATACGCACATTTCCCACAGGGGTTGTCCGGCGACGGCATTTCCTCATAAATGCAGATGCCCCCGCACCCCGCCGCCTCGCCGTCCACACAGGCAAAGCAGGCGATATGTCCCCCGTTCTGAAGCATACGCTCATAATACCGTCTGTTCTCCCTATCCAGCTCATCCATGGGCTGATCCGCAGGGACAGAAAACACCTCGCGCAGAACCTCCATCCGCCACTTCATCAGCATTTCCAGATCCCCGGGCGCCGCTCTCTTTATCACCAGCTCCATCAGAAATTCCCCGCTTTCATAACGACCGGCAGCCTGGTCATATCCGGTTTTCCGTTGGTGTTCAGCGGAATCGAGGGCATTTTCACGAAAAATTCCGGGATCATGAATGAGGTCAGATTCTCCGAAAGCTCCTTCTTCACCACAGATATCTTTATGGACGCGTCGTCGGGAACCACGTAGGCCGTCATGTAGGAGAGCCCATCCTCGTCGGTAAACGCCCGGACAATGGCCTGCTGCACATTTCTGCACTGATACAGGCGCGACTCCACCTCCGACACCTCGACGCGCTTTCCGCAAATCATGATCTGCGTGTCCTTGCGGTGGAGAAACGCGATGTTGCCGTCGGGAAGCAGGTACCCCAGATCGCCGCTCCGGTACATCCGCTCCCCCGCCGGCGTCTGCTCAAAAGCCCGGTTTTCCTCCTCGTGGTCTCCGATGTAGCCCAGGGACACGCCCGCACCGCAGATGCAGATTTCCCCGGTCTCCCCGGCGGGAACCTCATTTCCGTCCGCATCCAGGATCCGGATGCTGCTCCCCTTCACAGGCGTCCCGATGGGATAGGTGCCGTCCTCCAGAACAGCCCCGGCGCTGCAGCGGTAATAGGAGGCGCACACGGTGGTTTCCGACGGCCCATAGGTATTATACACCTCCGCCTGTCCCAGCAGACGGTCCACGTAAGCGCCGCGCAGCACGTCTCCTCCGCTGATCAGCAGGCGCAGGGAAGCCGGAATCTGCGGCAAATGATTCATCTCCGCCAGCAGATAGGGAAAGCCGCTGATAATCGTCACATGATGCCTCTCCACGAACCGCATGAGCGAGCGGATGTCCGCCTTGTCCTCCTCCGTGGGAATCGCGATCGCCGCTCCGTTTAACAGGCTGGCGAACACCTCCTCCACAAAGATGTCGAAGGAGCAGACCGAATACTGCAGCATAATGTCGCCGTCTCCCACATGAAATTCATGGTCAAACGCCTGGACATAGTGGCACACGTTCCGGTTGGTCACACAGACGCCCTTGGGCCGGCCGGTGGTGCCGGAGGTGTAGAGGACGTAGGCGGGCCGGTCGGGATCCTCCGCCGTCTTCCTCTCCCCGGCAGAAGCCTCCAGACCGCAGATCTCGCAGTCCGTCACCCGCAGCGGAAATCCGCTCAGCCTGTCCTCGTACTCCCGCTCCGTCAGGATAAAATCAACCTTTGCCTCCTCCATCATGTACCGGATTCTTCCCGACGGGAACGAAGCTCCGCCGGCACGTACCTGGCGCCGCACTTCAGCACCGCCAGTATGGCGGCAATCATCTCCGCACGGTGATCCATGACAATGCCGACACTGTGCACCTCGTCCGGAAATGTTCCCGCAATCAGCTCCGCCAGCTGTTCCAGCTCCCCAAAGGTCGTCACACCGCTGTCCTCGATCACAGCCGCCTTCTGCCGGTTCTCTGCCGCTGCTTTCTGAAAGAGGGAATAAATGGTATCTGTCATAAGCTCTTATCTTCCTTTCTGCCTGTCTTTGTTTTAATATGATTTTTGATTGTCTGATATTTGACTATTATTATAACATGACACCCGGATTTTGCAAGTATTTCTTTAAAACAAAAAACCGGAAAGGCCCTGCTTTTCACAGTTCCTTTCCGGATTCAGACTCTTAATATCATGGATCCCGCCGTTTTTATTCTCCCTCCTGGTTGCGGTCCGTCAGAATAATCCCCTTGTACCGCGGCGAGGTTCTTTCCAGCTCATAGCACTCCCCTTCCGGCGTCGGATAGGCGTCCACAAAGCGGCGGATCCTGTCCATCTCCTCCGCGGTGAGCTCAAATTCCAGTGTCTGCAGGTTAGACTTCACATGCCGGGAGTTTCGCGTTCCCACCATGACCGCGCCCACGCTCTTCTGATTCAGAATATACTGGGTGGCCACGCTGGCGATGGACACGCCGTGTCCGTCGGCGATCTCCTTAAGCAGCGGCAGAAGCTTCTGCATCCCGTCCCAGCCCAGGGAATCCTCGATAATCTGCATGTATTTCACCTGCGAGCGCGTCTCCGGCGCCTCGTAGGCCTTTCCCATATAGCGCTCCGCCAGGAAGCCCCCGGCCAGCGTCCCGTAGGCAAACGTATAAATCCCGTGCGCCTCGCTGTAGTCTAAGAGCGTCCGCTCCGGTCTGCGGTCGAACACAGAATACTGGGCCTGGTTGGAAACCACCGGAATCCCGACGTCCACCATCTGTTTCAATGCCTGCGTGTCCATATTGCACATGCCGATGTTGCGGATTTTCCCCTTCTTCTGGAGCTTCACCAGATCAAAGGCTGTCTCCATCATCCCGGGAACCTCAAAATCCCACCAGTGGAACTGCACCAGATCCAGACATTCCCGGTGCATCCGTTTTAAAGAGCGGTCCACAATCCGTTCCGTGTACTCCATGTTGATCACCGGAAGCACATCCTTGTCCGGCACGAATTTCGTGTGCACCTGGATGTCCTCCTCATTATAATGCCCGCTGCCTTTAAGCTCCATGACGAAGCGGCCGATCAGCTCCTCCGCCCCCGTGTAGATATCCGCGCAGTCAAAGGTGGTAAATCCCTGCTCCACCAGCATGTGAAAGGCGCGGATCGCGTCGTCGTAGTCCAGCTTGCCCTGTAAACAGTGCTCCGCCGACAGCTGCCAGCAGCCGTTGATAATCCTGTTAAATGTATATCCGTTTTTTAACCTGCATTTACTCTCAATCATTGTCTTTCTCCTTCTCTCTTACAAGCGGCACCACCGTGCACTGCCCGTGGCTCTGGATCCGCCTTCCCACCCGTGTGATTTTAAAACGCGCCCCGCAGTTGGGGTCCGGACAGGCGATCTCCGTGTCCGACAGCATCCAGTCGTTGGGGTGAAGCTCCCGCTGCTTCGCCGGCAGCAGAGGAAGCAGCGCCGCCAGCGAGTACATGGAAAATGAAGTATCCGCCGGGAACACCAGGTTTTCCCCCTGTACCAGGAAGGAATCCCCCACCCGGTGGCTGCACACCATGGGTTTCTCCGTGGCGACCACCTCCACCTTCAGATCATATAGCATAAACGTATCGTCCACGTCCTAAGCCTCCTCTCTCTCAAATCCCCAGCCGGTCAGCACCGACGCCAGGAACACGATAAACAGAATAAAACCGTACACCGTCCCCGCGGCCACCGCCACCGGAGACAGGCCCGTCAGCGCAGAGCCGATGAACACGAACACACTCATAAACGGCACGATCGCCGGCAGGCTGTTGGCCGTTCCGTCCAGAAGATTGGCACGGCGGTAGGGATGGATATTTTTCGCCGAGCCGATGCGGTTTAAAATCGGCCCGAAGGTGAGAATGGACGCGCTGGTCACGCCGCCTAAAAGCACCGTGGTCACGGAGATTCCGGCCATGCACACCAGCTCCGCCCCTCTGGCCTCCGCCGTCAGACTGCTGTTTAAAATGCGGGACGCAATCAGCTCCAGCATCCCCGCGTCATTTAATACTCCCATGATTCCAAACACCGAGATCACCAGCGCGCAGGTCGGCAGAATGCTGTTGATGCCGTCCACCAGAAATCCTACTGCCGCATTGTTGGCCGGATCGTTGGCAAATATATCTGCCGGCGAGATGATCCCCGCCGCCAGCGCCACCGCCGTGCCGCAGAACAGTCCCACCAGGATCCCCTCATAAATATTTCTCGTCTTTGTGGAAACCACCAGCATCAGCACCACCGGAACCAGCATCACCAGGGAAACCGGATTGGCCGCCGCATCGATGGAGCCGCCGCTGTAGACCCCGCCGGTTCCGCCGAACGCGGCGAAGATTGCCAGCGTGATCACTCCCGCCACCAGGGAATACCGGATGCGGCTGGTCACCACGCCTCCGATGTCCGCCGGCTTCCCGTTCTTAAACTGCTGCGTGGACGCCGAAGCGATGGTCGTATCGGAAACCGGCGCCAGGTTGTCCCCGAAGATCGCGCCGGACACGATGCTGCCCGCCAGCATCATCTCGTTTGCCCCCATCAGAATCCCCGCCGGATAAAAGATCGGGAACGCGATAAACATGGTTCCGATGGACGATCCCGTAGCCGTGGAGACCACGCAGGCGGCAAAAAATGTGAATGCCACAAAGCTTCCGCCTCTCATCCCCAGCTCGTTCGCCATCCACACGAACCCGCCGGAAAGGCCGCACAGCTTGATGAGCGCGCTGAACATTCCCACCAGCAGAAGAATCACAACCACAGACACGGATGCCGTCGAGGAAATCCCCCGGATCGCGCTCTCCCAGAACTCGCTGTAGCTGGTGCAGAATATGCCTCCCACCAGAAGCGCCAGGAAACCTCCCGCCGCCAGCGCTTCCATATTAAACGCCTTAAAGCCGATAAACAGCACCATGCAGAACGCCACATAGATGCCCACGGGAATCAGGGACATGCCGATCCCGCCGCGAAATTTCAATGTTTTTCTCTCTTCTGTCATATGAAACAGCCTCCTTTTCTTGTTCCATTCCGAAAGCAGCCTTTTCCGGGGGAAGAGAGTGTCTTTGTATATTTCCCAGAAACAAAAAACCCGTCCTTGAAAATACTTCAAGGACAGGTTATCTCTCACCTGCGGTACCACCTTGTTTGGCCAGTCGGCCCACTTTACAGAATGCCATCACATTCCTGATCCCTTAACGCTGATCCTGCGTCTCGGCTACTGGGAAACTCTTCCGTTCACCTCGCCCTCAGAGGCCCACTTGCCATCGACACGCCATCCGGCTCCCACCTGCCCGGACTCTCTGGGGACTGTCTTCCATGACACAACTTCCTCTTCATCGGTTTACAGAAAGTCTAGCAGATGAGGGGTGGTTTGTCAAGAGGAAAAAGATAGACCGCCAAGGCGTATCCGCTCACAAAAAGCCCCCGCCATCCCAAAGGACAGCAGGGGCTCCATTCATCTTCTTAACTTGTCATCCAATCTCATTCCGCGTCTATGCAGCTGCCTTCTTAGAGGTCACCCGCTGGAATATAATAATGCCGACAACCAGAACCAGACCGATAATATCCGTCATGGCTCCCGGATCCATCATGCACAGACCGCCTGCAATAAGAGCAAGTCTGAAGACCGGATTGAGCTTTCCGTAAAGGAATCCGTTCAGCGCCGCCGCAATACCGAAGATACCTAACAGCGAGGTGATGCAGATCTGAACCACCGAAATCGCATTGGTATCAATAAATACCATAGCCGGGTTGAAGGCCAGGATATAAGGAACGATAAATGCCGCAATCGCCAGCTTGGTCGCGTTGATGGCCGTCTTCATCGGCGGAGCCTTTGCGATAGCAGAACCGGCATACGCTGCCAGCGCTACCGGCGGGGTAATATCCGCCACGATTCCGAAATAGAATACGAAGAAGTGTGCGCATACCAGATTGATTCCAATCTCCGGAGAAATCAGGATCGGTGCACAGGTTGCAGCCATGATACAGTAGTTTGCCGTCGTCGGCACGCCCATACCAAGAACGATACAGCAGACCATAGTAAGGAACAGTGCGATAATCGCATGGCCCTGGGATACAGCTACGATTGTCGTGATCAGCTTGGATGCAAGACCGGTGGAGGTGATACATCCAGCCACGATACCGGCCATGGCACAGGCCACCGCCACAGTGATCGTGCCCTTTCCGCCCGCCTCGAGAGCATCCAGGATCTTCTTCCAGGTGATTCTGTTATCCTTGTTGATCAGTCCAACCGCGATGGCGATGAAAATAGCCACAGAGGCGGAGAACTGCATCGTGAAGGTATTAGTGGACACCAGTACAACCAGCACAACCAGCGGAGCCAGAAGATAGATCTTCTTCATAAGAGGACCAAACTTTGGCAGTTCATCGCGCGGGATTCCCTTAAGTCCCAGTTTCTGTGCTTCCAGATGCACTGCAATATAAATACCGGTAAAGTAGAGCACTGCCGGCAGGATTGCCTTTAAGGCAACCTGGCTGTAGGGCACGCCCATATACTCTGCCATCAGGAACGCAGCAGCACCCATGATAGGCGGCATGATCTGTCCGCCGGTGGAGGAGGCTGCCTCTACGGCGCCGGCAAATTCCGGCTTGTAGCCGCATTTTTTCATCATCGGGATCGTCACGGAACCGGTCGTCACCGTGTTGCCTACGGAAGAACCGGAAACCATACCGCACAGAGCGGAGGAAATAACCGCAACTTTCGCGGGTCCGCCTGCGGAAGATCCGCAGAGACTGTTTGCAAGGTCAATAAAGAAGTTGGAAATTCCTGTTCTCTCCAGGAACGCTCCAAATATGATAAATACAACGATATATTTCGCACATACATTGATCGGCGTATTCATAACGCCGGTGGTGGTATAGAACAGGTCGTATATCACCTTTCCGAAACGGACAGTGGAAAACGTATACACCAGCAGCGCGCCGACCACACAGAGGATCGGAATACCTACGCAGCGCCGGCAAAGTTCCATTAAAGATAACACCGCAATAATTGCGATAAAGACCATAACCGGATCTCTGGTGACGCGGGTTGCCATTTTAATGATGTCCTGTGCATTCCAGGCGAAGTAGAAAAACGGCAGTGCACCGGCAGCCATAAAGATAATGTCGTACCAGGCAGATAATTCGCCCTCGTGACGCCTTTTTTAATCGGATAGTTCAAATATCCCAGAATCAGAATCGTGCCGAGGAATATGGTTAAACGCACCTCCGGCAGCGCGGTACTGAACAGCGTAACGTAGATGCTGTACAAGGAAAAAAGTATGGAACACCAACGGACGATGACCCCTGGCTTGCCTTCCCATACACGCGTATTGGACTCTCTGTCATATTTTTCATGACAGCTTCCACGTCCTCCGCTGTACCTACATCCACATTCTGATTCAACTCAGACTCCAAAATCTTGTCATCCTTCATTGATTTCTCCTCTCCCTCAAAAAACTCTGTCGTAAATTAACCCTTTAAATTTCCCTGTGAAGTAAAAACTGCGGCGGGCATTTGCCCACCGCAGCCCCTAGTTGAGAAAAATCAAATTACTTTGTGGGAACCTCGATGCCCTTCTCCGCAAAGTACTTAGCAGCACCCGGATGATACGGAACTGCCGTTACGGATGTAGCATACTCCAGGCTAAGCTCTGCTCCCTTTGCGTGAGCGGCTGTGATGGAGTCTAAGTTCTCAAATACGCCGTAGCAGAAGTTGTAAACGTCAGCCTCGGAAACGTCGTCGTTAGCGATAACAACAGCGCCGACTGCAACCGTCTGAATATCTTCCTCGGTTCCGTATGCGGATGCCGGGATGGTGTTCGGGCTGTAGTACGGGGATGCCTCGATCAGAGCGTTCATGTGCTCCTCATCGATGCTTACAAGATATACGTCCTTGGTTGCTGCCAGGGAAGTGATAGCGGTCGTCGGAGCGCCTGCTACTACGAACGCTGCGTCGATCTTGCCGTCCTGTAATGCCTCTGCACTGTCTCCGAAGGACTGATAGGTCGGGTTGATGTCAGTTTCAACATTCAGTCCGTAAGCGCCAAGCACGTCAACTGCGTTGTAGAACACGCCGGATCCTGCTGCGCCGACAGATACGTTCTTGCCAGCCAGGTCAGCTACGCTCTTGATCTCGGGATCAAGGGTAACGATCTGTACCTGCTCCATGTAAAGAGCTGCAACGGTGGAGAAGCTGTCAACCTTACCGTACTCCTCAAAGAGGTTGGTTCCGTTGTAAGCGTATGCCATAACGTCGGACTGTACGAAGCCGAGCTGGGCATCGCCCATATCCATAGCCTCGATGTTGGCCTGGGAACCGCCGGATGTGATGGCTGTTACCGTGGTGCTGGTGGTTTCGCCAATCTTACCTGCGATTACGCCGCCGAATCCATAATATGTACCCTGGTCGCCGCCGGTGGTGAAGTTAAGGCTTGTGCCGCCCTCCATGCCTCCGGATACGGAAGCCTCTGCTTCGGGGGCTTCTGCTTCCTCTCCTGCAGCCTCAGTTGCAGCTTCGGTCGCTGCCTCAGTTGCGGCCTCTGTCGCTGTCTCCGTGCTGGATGTACATCCTGCTAAAAGAGCTCCTGTTACCATAACTGCGGAGAGCATTAATGCAAGTTTCTTTCTCATAACTAAATTCCTCCCTTTCTGTTTAGTCATATGTAGTTTTCTCTTTGACTAATATTTGTCAATCAAAGATGTATGAACCACTGTGTAGAGTATACAATAGTTTCGGAAAAATTGCAATAAAAAACCATTTTATTTCCAAATTATGTTTATTTCAACGTATTATTACAATCTTCATAGCTCCACTATTATTTTTCTAATTAACTACGTTAAAATTATGTTAAGTCATTCCATTCACCAAAACAGCGCCGTTTCACTGCACCGTCTTCACCAGAATCAGACGGTCGCCGGGCATGAGAGCGTCGGAGCTCAGACCGTTGGCCTCCATGACGGCCTCCACCGTGGTGTGGAATTTCTTGGCTATTTTCCAGAGACTGTCTCCGGGCTGCACGATATAGCCCACGATGCCGGGCATGGACTCCAGCCGCTCCAGATCCGCAGGCTCAGAGCGCACGCCCTGGATCACCGGGATGCACACCGGCTGGAGTGCCAGCATGTCGAGGGTCACCACAGCCTTTATCTCCACCTCGCCGCCGCCTAACATCACTGCCGAGAGCTGCTCGATGCCGGGAGTCACCTGGTAGGAGGTATCCTCGTTCATCCCCGCCGCCTCGATGACGCAGGAAAACGGCAGCGCCTCCACCGACGAACCCACGGGCTCGCTGTCATCGGAGGTCAGATAGAGAAGCGTCACCTCCAGAACTCCGTCCACGTGAAGTCCATCCTCCCGCGGCGTTATTTCGTCCATTTTCACGGTTCCGTCGCAGTGACAGATCTGCAGAATCCGGTCGGCTCCAGAGGGACGGACCTTCTCTGACAGGCGGGTCTTGCAGACATTTTTGGCCAGAAGCTTTTCAAAGCACGCCTCCCCGGTTTCCAGAATCAGCTCGGCCTTGGTGGAGTACATGTCGCTCAGCATGTTGACCCGCTCCTCCTCGTAGAGCCTCATGTCCAGTTCCATGACTCCGTCCACCTCCAGCTCGCGCATCTCGCCGTCGGCGTCGGGCTTCGCCTCCACCTCTTTGTGAATCAGGCGGACGCGGATGGAGGGAATCATCTCCTCGATGGCGTCGGGGAGACTCAGCTCTCCCGAGAACGGAATGCTCTCCTCCAACCACTGGACGGGCATATTCTCCCCTTCCCCGGAGTAAATGACAAACACCATCAGCTCCCCGTCCACATGCACCTCGCCGTCCAGGGGTTTGGTGTTTACGCCCTGCAGCTTCATCTCCTGCCAGAGAATGCGGTCGATGTTCGGCTTGTTTCCGGGAATCTGTATATTTTCCTTGACGCGGAACGTGTCCTTGCGCCGGGCCGAGATGGCTGCCACGTCCTCATTCCTTCGCAGAATTTCCACCGGCAGCCGCCGGCATCCACATCCACGGCCGCCTCCGCGTCGCAGAGGGCGTCCACCTTCACCTCCAGCGTGATGACCGCCCGGATATTCAGCTTGCGGGAATTGATAATGCCGGCGGTCAGGTCCTCCAGGTTCCAGAAAATCTGCACGTAATCCTTCTCGTCCAGCTCCGGAACGTTTATGGATTCCTCGAACGGAATGCGCCCCGCCAGCGTCTGCAGTCCGCCGCCCTCCCGGCGGTAGAGAATCTGAAACGCCAGGTTTCCCCGCACAATCACCCGGTCGCCTGGTTCTTCGACGACTCCACCTGCACCTCTCCGGTGGCCAGAATGATCTGCTCCACGTCATCCATGGTATCCGGTACGATGAAATCGTCATCCAGCGTCAGCTGCGTCGCCACATTTCCCTTCTGCCGGTTCATATGTATATTCTTTTTAAGCAAGTCTAACATTTTCCACCCACCTGTGCCTTTCCCAAAAATATGCTTGTGTAAAAGATTATGCTTGGGGGGAGGGAAATATTCGTGAGGCACGGGGCCGTCTTGACTTGCCGGGACATTTGATATATAATCAAGACACAAAGGTCGGGTATGAGACATAAAACCATGCCGTGTGGTCGGACCGGAGACCTTAAACCCGTTCGATTGCAGAGAGAACTGCTAAAAATCACCGGAGGGTGTCTCAAAAGTATGATTAATTTAATCACAGAAAGGGACATCCTCCCTTTTTTATCGCTGAACGATCTATTTTCACCAAAAATGGCGCGGGAAGATTACACCTCCAGCGCCATTTTGTGATATTATGGCGATTGCCAGTAGTCCCCATTCTATTTTTACCTTGTCTGTCCCACGCAAATGAAATCGACGGAACGACCAACAGCCTTTGATCCTCCCAAAGACCTGTTCCACTTCCACAACCCTTTGTGAACGCAGTACCAGTCCTTTTTCGGAGCAAAGGTTCTCGTTTGCTTTCCTTTTCAGTTCATTCAACCGGTGAGAGACCCGGATCGTGCGGTTCTTTTCCGTATGCTTACATTCTGACGTATACTGGCAGCCGCTGCAGTCTTCACACCGGTAATAATCCCGCCTGGTTTCATAACCGGCTTCTGTTACATATTTTCGGTTTCCCACATGCACCAGCCGTTTCCCATTTCTGCAGACAAAGCTGTCTGATTCCGGCAGATAGGGCAGATTCTCCGCCAGATAAGGGTTCTCCCGGTTTTTCTTTTTCTTCTCCCAGTGAAATTTGTTGTATTTTACATAACAGCCTACATTCTTTTCTTCTAAATATTCATAATTCTCTTCGCTCCCATATCCTGCATCCGCGATCACGTTTTCTGGTAAGCACCCCAGTTTTTCTTCCAGGTGCCTTAGGTGCGGGATCATTGTTTTCGTATCGGTTGGGTTGGGATGTATGGTAAAGCCCACGATATATCGGTTCTCTGTCCCGATCTGGATGTTATAGCCAGGTTTCAGCTGGCCGTTTAACATGGCATCTTCTTTCATCCTCATAAAAGTGGCATCCTGGTCTGTTTTTGAATAGCTGTTCCTTCCACGAAAGGTTTTCAGGGATTTTTCGTATTTCTGTTTCCTGGGAAGGATATCCTTTTTAAATTCTTTGGATTTTTTCTTCAGCTGTTTATTTCCTGGCTCCTGTTCCAGCTTTTTGTCGATGCTCTCCACAACAGCCGCCACCTGTTCTGCGGTGATCCGGGTATGTTCCCCCTTTTCCTCCAGGTCTTCTTCCAGATAAATCTGATTTTCTTCTGCCACAATCCGGTCGATCTCCCGGAGATGGTTCCTGATCTTTTCATCCAGTTTCCGGTCATAATTACAGACGGACCTGTTCCATACGAAAGAATATTTATTGGCGTTAGCCTCGATCTTTGTGCCATCCAAAAAGTAATTCTGAAGCTTGATATAGTTTTTCTCGATCAGGAGTTTGACCACTTCAAAGAACACATCCTCGATGATGTCTTTCATGTGAAGGCGAAAGCGATTGACGGTACGAAAATCCGGTTGATTTCCACCGGCGATCCACATGAAATTAACATTTTCACGAAGAGCTTTTGCGATCATGCGGGAGGAATAAACCTTCTGAGAATAAGAATAGATCATAACCTTCAGCATCATCCGCGGGTGATAAGCAGGGCATCCGCCCTCTTTGTATCTGCCGTAGAGTGAAGACAGGTCCAAACTGTCCACGATGGTATTTACGACCCGCACCAGATGATTTTCCGGTATAAAATCTTCAAAAGATAGTGGTAATTGTAATTGATCCATAGTATAATCTTTAAATGTGAGCATACCTTATTATATCACATAATAAGGGGAAATGGAGAACGGCGTGGTAACCGTTCTCTATTTTTTATGTAAAAGAGGGTGCCCCTTCAAGTCATTTCATGACTTTTGGGACACCCTCTTCTTTTTTCTCAGACAATTCCCAGGGAGACAAATTAATATGATAAGTTTCAAGGAACGCGTGAAAAATGCTGCTGTTTCCAATGCCGTTCCGTACAAAGAAACCTTTATCGATTACGAGTATCTGATCTGTTCGCCCGCTTTTCAAAACGGATATCACATTATAAAATCAGACAAAGGAAATTATCTCCATCCCATTGATGATGGATATGTTCAGCATGAATTTATTTGCGGAAGACAACTTAAAACACAACAAAATCGAATGTGCTTTTGCCACAGCGGACAGTCGTTTTACAGTAGGATTTGCAGTCTCCGGACGCCCCAAATCCCTCTTGAAAGGCAATAAGCTGAATAAAGCCAAAGCCCAAAAAGTCTCTTTCATTTTCAGAAAGAAACGGGATGAAGGCGAATTGTTCGGGGAACTGATATACGGTGAAACGGCAGATATCAGATTTTGCTCCGACAAAATAAAAAGCCTTCTCACCCCGTCACTGCAAAAAGACTCCGCCATCCGGCAGAGTCCTCCTCACAATCAATCACATATTCCAGAAATAACCTCCAAAAGCCTCTCCAGCCGGAACGCGTCCCAGCTTCCCACCATCCGCTCCATGGACCGCAGATTGTCGTCGGAATGCTCAACCTCCTTAGAATATCTGTGAGCCGCTTCCACCACATCCTCAAGTCCCAGCGGGCGCACGGCTCCGTTTCTCTGCCAGATGGCCTGCGCCATCTCCAGAATAAGCAGCGTCCCGGCCACGGCAAACCTGATCTTCTCATAGGCCCGCCCGTCGTAAACCGCGCCGCAGTAGTAGGTAAACACAAAATACACCATAAGCTGCTCCGCCCAGAGCGCCAGGGAACGCTGATTCTGTTCCAGAAACGCCCGGCGGCTGGCGGCGTACCCGGCGCCCTCTGCAGATCCAGTACACCCGGCATACCTGGCACTCCCGGCAGTCCCGTCCGCGTAAAGAAGCCTCTCAAGCCCCTTCACATACTCCGGCCAGTCCTTCTTAAGCACCTCCAGCTCCCCGAAGACGCCGAACAGTTCCTGCATCCGTCCGCCCCTCTCCCTGGCGTCCAGACGGTATTTCCCGAGCTTCGCGGCAAACCGCTCCGGCGCGCCGGGGGCCCCATACCGGGAAAGCAGCCCGTCCACGGCGAACAGCTCCCCGCGGCCGATGCGCCGCTGCAGGTCGTGGGCCAGCGCCAGAACCATGGAAATCCGCAGGCTTACCGGCAGCTCCCGCCGCTGCAGAAGACCGATCATCAGCTCCCGGCTGTATGCCAGCTTGGTGTAGAGAAAGAAATCAAAGTCCGGGTAGCTCTCCTCACCGGGCCGTTCCTTCGTCACAAAGCGCACCGGCTCCTCACAGCCCAGAATGATCCTGGCCGCCTCCTCGCAGGACAGGGAAAGGCTGATCTCCCGGCATCCCTCGAACTCCTCCGTATGCCTGGGGTACTCTCGGCAGGTCCTGCAGAGCATTCCCGGCCCGCCCTCGCTGTAGAGATCGCAGAGATTGTCGTCGTTTAAGAACGCACAGCGCCCGGCGTACTGCCTGAAGCGCTTCTCGTCCCAGCGGATGGAATTGGCCAGCCGGTTGCCGAGGCCGCCGGAAGCCTTTCTGTATTTTTCTAAGGATTTATCGTCAATCATAATCTGCCAGCCGGCGCAGCAGGTGTCCCCGCAGTCCCCGGCAATGCAGCGAAACTCTTTGTAATAGTGCGGTACGGTGTAGATCATCCCTCATACTCCTCCAGAAAATGGTGCCGCTCGCCGTTCTTCACATAGCCGATGCAGGCATCCAGGTTCACATTTTCCACGCTCTTGAAAATGTTGGTCTCGATGTGGGGATTGATCTGGCGGAATTTATTGATTAACTCCTTCATCTCCTGGCGCTTGGACATGTGGGCCTCCTCCTCGCGGGAAATGGCCTCGGTGAAGCGGCAGGCGCACTGCAGGAAGCGAAGGTGATTGTAATCCTTCCAGGCCACGATGTCCGCCTCCTTCACCAGATACAGTGGGCGTATGAGCTCCATCCCCTCGAAATTGGTGCTGTGAAGCTTGGGCATCATGGTGTTGACCTGCGCCCCGTAGAGCATGCTCATGAGAATCGTCTCAATCACGTCGTCAAAATGGTGTCCCAGCGCGATCTTATTGCAGCCCAGCTCCCTGGCGTAGGCATAGAGATGGCCGCGGCGCATCCGGGCACAGAGGTAGCAGGGGGACTGCTCCACATCCACCACCACCTTAAAAATCTCCGACTCGAAGATCTCGATGGGAATGCCCAGCGTCTTTGCGTTTTCCTCGATGAGGGCGCGGTTCTCCGGCGCATAGCCGGATCCATCACCAGAAACTTAAGGCCGAACTGCATCTTCCCGTGGCGCAGGATCTCCTGCATACATTTGGCCAGAACCATGGAATCCTTGCCGCCGGAAATACAGACGGCGATGTTGTCTCCCTCTTTTATCATATCGTACTCATTTAGGGCGTGGACAAACGGCTTCCAGATCTCCTTGCGGAACCGTTTTATGATACTTTTCTCTATCTCCTTCGTGCGCTCCGACGCTTCCATCTCTTCATCTCCTGTCTCAGAAAAGACTCCTGCCGCGCCTGGCGCGACGGGAGTCCCGTGATTCAATCTCAATTCTTATGATTCATTGTATTATGATACCAGGGTCAAAAGGTCGGAAATCCGATGCAAGCTTGCTTGCAAGAGGATTTTTGACTTTGGGACCCGCCAAAAACATGAATAAGCAGCCATTTTTCGTAGAAAAATGAGCGGATTATGAATGTTTTTGAGGATTGCGGGAGCACGCAGTGCGAAGCAATCCGGTATCAAAGGGGGCAAAATACCTTTTGACCCCAACATTGTATTACGGCCTGGCCTCGCGGTCCAGCATTGCCTCCAGCTTCCCGATCCGCTCTTCCAGCTCCCTGATCCTGGCCTCGTAGCGCTCGGCGCTTATGCGGCCCGCGCGCTCGATGGGAACACCGTCCACCTTCACCGGCTTGGCAGGGATGCCCACTGCGGTCACATTGTCCTGAAGCGGCTTTAACAGAACCGCATTGGCCGCGATCGTGCAGTTGTCGCCCACCTCGAAGGAGCCCAGAATCTTGGCCCCGGAACCGACGGTCACATTGTTCCCCAGCGTGGGATGGCGCTTGCCCTTCTCGGTGCCCACGCCTCCCAGGGTCACGCCCTGGTAGATGGTACAGTTGTCTCCCACCACCGTGGTCTCGCCGATGACGACGCCGCAGCCGTGGTCGATGAGTATCCCATGTCCCAGCTGTGCGCCCGGATGTATCTCGATCAGAGTAAAAAATCTGGCGATCTGTGAAATCAGCCTGGCAATAAAAAACATCCTGTGAAGGTAGAACCAGTGAGCCACCCTGTGCCAGATAAGCGCGTGCACTCCCTGATATAAGAGAAGCACCTCCAGCGCATTTCTGGCGGCCGGATCCCTCTCCTGAACCGCTTTCACGTCCAGCCAAATATCCTTCAATATCATAGGTCTGTCCTCTCCGCTCAATGATGTTAAAGTATAGTATAAGTTATTCTATGCTGTCAAGTACCAAAGCGGAAGTCCAGACCTCCCCTCTATGGCCGGAACCGGGTATATACATGTCCGCCGCTCATTCCGCCCCGGTACTGTGCCAGCTCGCTGACAGTCACAAGCTGATATCCCTGGCGATAAGCTCCGGAATGATAACCTCCGCCGCATCCGCCGACGTGGAGTAGAGATCGTGCATCAGAATGATGTCGCCGTCCTTCACCTGGCTTAATACCACATTGATGGTGTTCTGGGCATTTCTCGTCTTCCAGTCCAGCGTATCGATGGACCACAGGATCGCGGGCATACCCATATTTCCCAGTGACTGGAGCACCGTGGAATTGTAGCTGCCCCCGGTGGGTCTCACCAGCTTCGGCGTCACGCCGCAGGCATTAGCCACCGCCTGGTTGGTCTGTGCGATGGTGGAAACGATGCCGTCGGGCGACAGCTTCGTCAGGTTTGCGTGGGTATATGTATGGTTTGCGACCTCACAGTTTAACGCAGCCATGCGCTGCACCAGGGAAGCATTTCCCGGCACGCGGTTGCCCACCATGAAGAAGGTGGCTCTGGCGCCGTTGGCTCCAGGCAGTTTAAAATCCTGGGCGTCACCGTGGCGTGAGGGCCGTCGTCAAACGTCAGCGCGACCATGGGGCGGCTGGGATCCACGCCCATGGGGATCTCCTCCGGCTCACCCGCTCCCTTCGGCATGATGGCAATGCGGATGCCGTCCAGGCGCAGGCCCATGCCCTCCTGGCCGGCGGTGGCGCCGTTTACCGCCCACTGGGACCACTGGCCGTTCTGATAGACCATGGTGTAAACGTCATAGAGCTCCGCCAGCTGGCCGTTTAAGCTGACACGCACGGCCTCCAGCGGCATATTGGTCTCGGAAGAGCCGCAGATATCATTGTTGTCCACCCAGTCCAGCCAGCCGGAGCCGCTCAAGTTTGCCTGGTACACAATGGTACCCGTCACTCCCTCGGGCTGATTCACCAGCGTGGCCTTCATTCCGGTCAGATAGCTGCCCGCCGGAGCGGTGCACCGGGTGTTGTCCTTACACGGAGCGCCGAAGCCGCTGCCGTAGAAAAAGCCGCTGTACTCCGCCTTCACGTCCTCCTCGGCGTGGGCGGTGACAGCGAAGGCCATACTCATCACGCAGGCCATCAGCATCACGAATGCTTTCTTAAATCTTCTCATAATTGTACTCCTTTTTCTGCCTCGTCGAGGCTTATGATGTGCTCGCCGTATACCATACGGCAGAGTAATCTATACTCCTGACATGCAGGAAAAAGCACTAACTCCTCAAAGAAAGGAATCATGCCGGTGTAGTACCAGCCGTGCATTATTTTTTCCTTTACCCGGAAACGATCCCAGACACGGTCCCCCATGAGGAGGTAGTCCCTGGCCGTGCTCCGGATGTTGCTCAGCTTGTCCCCCAGGACCAGGATCTTCGTATCCCGGTCAGCAACCGCCAGATGGCGGTGGGTCGCCATCTTGCGCTCCAGCCAGGTTCTGGACTTGTCCTCCGTCTCCCCGGCCACCAGCTCTGCGACCCGCCTGCCAAAATTATGTTCCAATTCATCTTTCGTGATTCCCGCATCCTCCATGGTATCGTGGAGAAGCGCCGCGGCGATCAGCTCCTCGTCGTCCGTCATTCCGGAGACGATGACCGCCGCTTCCAGCGGGTGTGTGATGTAGGGAATATCGCTGCCCTTGCGAACCATCCCCCTATGAGCCCTCTCTGCAAACTCTGCTGCCTTCTTCAGCATCCGTTTTCTCCTTCTGCATTCACTCTGAACGCCTGTTTTCCCCTCGTCCATTCCGACCAGCTTCACATCCAGGTGCGCATAGGCTAAGGAAATACCCGCGCTCTCCAGATTCTCCTTGACTTCCTCGGTGATGTCCCATTTGCTCTGCCAGTAGTCCTCCGTCCTCACCCAGCAGTAGCCGCCCACCACCACATAGCTGTCCAGCATCTGATCCAGATATGCCTTGATGGGCTCCTCCCTAAGCACGGAAGGGTATTTCTCGAAGGTGTCGATGAGAATGGCCCGCACCTTCTTAATATTGGCATCGTAATCGACGCTCACCTTGACGTCCACCCGGCGCTTGTCCTGGCCGGTCACGTTGGTCATGGGCGAGTTGGACAGCATTCCGTTGGGAACCACCACCGCCCGGTTGTCCGTGGTCATCATCGTGGTGTAGACCAGTCCGATCATGGACACGGTTCCCTCCCCCGCCTCGGTGACGATGTAATCGCCCACCTTAAACGGCTTGGTTAAAAGAATCTGAACGCCGCCCGCGAAATTTTTAAGGCTCTCCTGCATGGCCAGGCCCAGTGCCAGGCCTGCGGAGCCCAGGATCGCTACGATTGAAGCAGAATCAATTCCGATCTGTCCGGCTATCACAAACAGCAGGACCGCGTAGAGGCCGAAATACAGGAAGGAGTTCAGGAATTTTCTGACTCCCGTCTCCATCTCCACCCGCTCGAAGGAGCGGTCGGCCATCTTCTGGACCGCTTTTATGACTTTCCGTCCGACAAAGAAAAGTATCAGACACCAGAATATCCGGTAGATCAGATCCAGGCCGCTCGGCAGATGCTGCCCCAAAAGCTTTAAAATATCATCCAATCTTTATGTCCTACTTTCCTTCTGTCTGTTTTTGCCGCGCCCGGTGCGCTTCGCCACCGCAT
The DNA here is from genome assembly GCA_001304875.1 of Clostridia bacterium UC5.1-2E3. Taxonomy (GTDB): domain Bacteria; phylum Bacillota; class Clostridia; order Lachnospirales; family Lachnospiraceae; genus Ventrisoma; species Ventrisoma faecale. The sequence continues at coordinate 27,483 of BBZO01000024.1, read as the reverse complement.
CCTTAAAATTAGTGATGGTGCTCGCCGTCGCCGGAAGCTTCTCCGCCACCTGATCTAAGACGCTGGCGCGCTTCTTCTCGGGCTTCACCGCGGTTTCCGCCTGTGCCTGTGCCTGCGCCTCGCTGGCGGCAGCAGTCAGCTTCGCGGGATCTGTCTCTGCGGACCCGGCCTTCGCCCCCGCTTTCTTCGTGCTCTCCGCGCCGCCCTTCTTCGCACTCCTGCGTCTGGCGGGCGCTGCCGGCGTGCAGCTGAAAATGCTGACGCTCATGGGCTCGACCTTTATAGTAATGGAATTTTTCAGTTCGTCGCACTCCACCGCCTTCGAAGCCTTAGCCCTCGGGTTGGCGATGCCGCTGCCGCCGAACTCTTCCATATTGCTGCTGAATATCTCTTTATATTTGCCTGCAAACGGAACGCCGATATTGTACTTCTCGTGGGCGATGGGAGCGAAATTGCAGACAAAGAGAAGCGTCTCGCTGCGCTTTCCGCTCTTTCTCACGAAGGTCACGATGTTGTCCTTGGCGTTCATGCAGTTAATCCATTTGAAGCCGTCCGGGTGGAAATCTTCTTTATAAAGCGCCGGGTGCTCCAGATAGAATTTGTTGAGCGCCTTCACGTAGTCCCGCATCTGGCTGTGGATCGGGTACTGTAAAAGATCCCACTGGAGACTCTCGTTCTCGTTCCACTCGTCCATCTGGGCGAAATCCTGCCCCATGAAGAGGAGCTTCTTGCCGGGATGGCCCATCATAAATCCGTAGGCCGCCCGCAGATTGGCGAATTTCTTCTCGTAGGTATCGCCGGGCATCTTTCCGATCATGGAGCCCTTGCCGTGAACCACCTCGTCGTGGGAGAACACCAGAATGAAATCCTCGCTGTAGGCGTAGATCATGCTGAAGGTCAGCTCCCCGTAATGGTGGCACCGGAACATGGGATCGCACTGCATGTAGCGGGTGAAATCGTTCATCCAGCCCATGTTCCACTTGTAATCGAAGCCCAGACCGTCGTTCTTCACGTCGCCGGTGATCTTCGGCCAGGCCGTGGACTCCTCGGCGATCAGCACGGCGCCCTTTGTCCTCTTCCTGAAAATGGAATTTAAGTGTTTCAAAAATTCCACGGCCTCCAGATTCTCGTGTCCGCCGTAGATGTTGGCCACCCACTCGCCGGGATTCTTGCCGTAGTCTAAGTAGAGCATGGATGCCACGGCGTCGAAGCGGATTCCGTCGGCGTGGTACTTGTCCGCCCAGAACAGGGCGTTGGCAATCAGGAAGTTGCTGACCTGCGGACGCCCGTAGTTGTAAATCAATGTGCCCCAGTGGGGGTGGGAGCCCTGGCGCGGATCCTTGTGCTCATAGACGCAGGTGCCGTCAAACTGGGCCATACCCCAAGCGTCTCTCGGGAAATGGGCCGGCACCCAGTCCAGAATCACGCCGATGCCCTGGCCGTGCATGTAGTCCATGAAATACATGAAATCGTCGGGCGTGCCGTAGCGGCTGGTGGGCGCGTAGTAGCCGGTCACCTGGTAGCCCCAGGAGGCATCCAGCGGGTGCTCCATCACCGGCATCAGCTCCACGTGGGTGTAGCCCATCTCCTTCACGTACGCCGCCAGCTTCTCGGCGATCTCCCTGTAGTTATAAAATTCGGACCCGACGATCTCGCGGCCGTTCTCGTCCGTCTCGATCTCTTTTCGCATCCAGGAGCCCAGATGCACCTCGTAGATGGACATGGGCTGCTTCTTTGTGTCGGTTCTGGCGCGCTTCGTCATCCACGCCCTGTCCTTCCAGCGGTATTTGCCGATGTCCCAGACCACAGAGGCCGTGTTGGGACGCAGCTCCGCGTAGTTGGCGTAGGGGTCCGCCTTGAGAGCGGGATCGCCGTTTTTAAACTTGATCTCGTACTTGTAAATGGTTCCCTCTGAAAGTCCGGGAATGAACAGCTCGAACACGCCGGAATCTCCCAGCCTTCTCATCTGGTGGCGTCTGCCGTCCCACATATTGAAATCCCCGACCACGGACACGCGCATGGCGCACGGCGCCCAGACGGCAAAGTACACGCCCGAAACCCCGTTGATCTTCATGGGGTGCGCGCCCATTTTTTCATATATATCGTAGTGGATGCCCGCCTCAAACTTCTTGAGCTCCGCCTCGCTGATCTGAGGGGCGAACGCGTATGGATCGCGGATCTCGGCGGTCTCGCCGTTGTCATAGGTGACGAGCAGCGTGTAGTCTGCCATGGTCTTTCTCGGAATCAGCACGGCAAAATATCCGGCCTCGTCCTCCAGATCCATGGGATACTCCTTCCCGCTCTCCGAAAGCCGCACGGTGATCGACGACGCCGTCGGTATAAACGCCTGGATGACCAGGCCCTCCTTCATCAGATGTGGTCCCAGAAACTCATGCGGGTTGCTGGATTCGGAGTACACCAGCTCCTCCACCGCAGCCCAATCCATCAGAACATATAATTTTGCATCCATTATTCGGCCCCCTTATTGCCTATTTTAGCCTTATTTTAACATTTGCGAACCAATATTACAACTTTTTTGGGCACGAAAATGAGAAAGCATCAGATCGACCACGCGGCCGTAGCTCTCCACGCCGTCCTTCTGATCATTTATTTTCAGATATGTATCGTTCATCTTATTGGCGGCCTCCGCCACGGCTCCGTCCCAGGCCTCCCAGAAGATATAATTCTGCAGCAGATCCTCCTGCACAGCTTCGGGGAGCTCATAGTAAAGATCGGCATAGGCCCTGTAGTCCCTGGCCGCCAGCGCGTTCCCCGCGTAGATGAATCCCAGCAGGTATCCGCTGTAGACGAAATCCGCGTCGCCGGAGCCGATGCAGGCCAGATAGCCGATGAAATTGGCCTCGTCCTCCCGCATGAAGCCTCTCAGATGGGAGAGCTCGTGGCAGGCGGTGTGGGGAATGTTGTAGGGCGTCATGTCCCCGTTGTAGTTGGCCTCCACGGTGAACGGCGAGTAGATGCCGGAGAGCTGCTGGACCGACAGAATCTCGGAGACTGCCAGGGCCTTGGGCCGCGGGTAGAAGCCGTCAAGCTCCGGGTATGTCTCCCCCAGCTTTTCCATGGCTGCCGCCGCTTTCCCCGGCACGTCCCCGTACCAGTCCTCTGATCGGGCCCCGTCGGCCCGGGCCACCTGCTTCGCCAGGCAGGCGCAGAGCTCCTTAAGCTCGTCCAGGGAGGATTCCCTCACCTCGAAGCCCGCCTTCACGGAGAACGGCGTCCGGTAATAATTGACACCGCAGCAGACCGTGTAGAGGAAAAACAGCACGGAGGCCGCGAGAAACAGGACCGCCGGAATCCGCAGCCATTTTTTCTGTTTTTCACTGCGAAGACCAGAAACGCAACCGCGAGAACGTAGAGCCCCATCTCGCTGACTGAAAATGGGAACAGGCCGCTCAGCCGCCCCAGCGTTCCCACCAGAAGCGGATACACATTTCCCCCGTACCACTCCCCGAATCCGGCGATGTTCCTCGCCGCCAGCTGGAGCGCCGCCCCCAGCGCCGCGAGAACCGCTCCTGCCTGCACCGCCCGTTTTTCCATGAAACCATCCCCCTGCCGGCCTAAATTTGCCGTTTTTACTTGAACATTTCCAAAAACTGATATAAACTATTATATTGCAGTCTTACATTGTACGTCAAACACGTCTTTCATAGTAAATTATGGAAGTCAGAGATAGAAGAAATCAGGAGATATCCATATGAAAAAAGTTGTAAAATTCGGCGGCAGCTCGCTCGCCAGCGCAAAACAATTCAAGAAGGTCGGCGACATCATCCGCGCGGATAAGGCGCGGCGCTTCGTCATCCCCTCCGCCCCCGGCAAGAGAAACGACCGGGACGAGAAGGTGACAGACATGCTCTATCAGTGCTACGAGGCGGCGTCCACGGGCGGCGATTACAAGCCCATCCTGGAAAAGATCGTCCGCCGCTACACGTCCATCATCGACGGCCTGGAGCTGAACTTAAACCTGGACTATGAGTTCGGCCGCATCGAGGAGAATTTCCTCGCAGGCGCAGGCAAAGACTACGCGGCCTCCCGCGGAGAGTATTTAAACGGCCACATCATGGCCGAGTTCCTGGGATATGAGTTTATCGACCCGGCGGAGATGATTTTCTTCGACGAGAACGGTGTCTTTGACTCCGAGAGAACCAACGAGGAGGTGGCCGCCCGCCTGGCGCAGGTGGAGAGGGCCGTGATCCCCGGCTTCTACGGGGCGAACCCGGACGGCAGCATCCGCACCTTTTCCAGAGGCGGCTCCGACATCACCGGCTCCATCGTGGCCCGCGCCATCCACGCGGACCTCTACGAGAACTGGACCGACGTCTCCGGCGTGCTGGTGACGGATCCCCGCATCGTGGACGATCCGGAGCCCATCGAGACCATCACCTACAGAGAGCTCCGGGAGCTGGCCTACATGGGCGCCAGCGTGCTCCACGAGGACGCCATTTTCCCGGTGCGCAAGGAAGGCATTCCGATCAACATAAGAAACACCAACCGCCCCGAGGATCCGGCACTCTCATCGTGGAGAGCACCTGCCGCAAGCCGAAGTACACCATCACCGGCATCGCAGGCAAGAAGGCTTCTGCTCCATCAACATCGAGAAAGCCATGATGAACAGCGAGGTCGGTTTCGGCCGCCGGGTGCTGGGCGTGTTTGAGAAGTACGGCATCAACTTCGAGCACATGCCTCCGGCATCGACACTATGACCGTGTTCGTGCACCAGTCGGAGTTCGAGGAGTTTGAGCAGTCGGTGATCGCCGGCATCCACCGGGCCGTGCAGCCGGATTTCATCGACTTAGAGTCCGACCTGGCGCTCATCGCGTGGTGGGGCGCGGCATGAAGGCCACCCGCGGAACCGCCGGCCGCATTTTCTCCGCCCTGGCCCACGCCCACGTGAACGTGAAGATGATCGACCAGGGATCCAGCGAGCTGAATATCATCATCGGCGTGAAGAACGATGATTTCGAGCCGGCGATTAAGGCGATCTATGATATTTTTATCAGTGCGGCGATTTGATTCAGTGGAGTTTGTTTGAGAAATATGTATAATGAGGCCGGGCGCCATCGGGATGGATGGGGCCCGGCTTTTTTGACAGATGGCCTTGTGATGTGGCTTGCTTCATAGTATAATAAATATGGATATTATACCAAAAAGGAGGTGTATCTCATGTGTAAGTTAGTTCCTTTACAGCTGGAAAACGGCGATATCGTCAATGTTGCCGAACACAAAAGAGAACAGTTAAACAGATATCTGAGCATTTTCAAATATCTGTCCGGTATCCGCCAGGTCATTCTTTTTGGCTCTGCACTGGAGGAGCGGTGCGATGAACGCTCGGATATCGACCTGTGTATGCTCTACGATGGCGAACGCTCGACCTACCACAATGCGCTGAATCTCCTCTGGGATATGCTGCCGGATATTCCGGACGACGACATTCTGGCATACAATTACGACGATTACATGAACCGGACTGTCTTCCCGCTCGCCATGGCCGACATTAAGAATAAGGGGGTGGTGATCTATGACAGTCAATGGGAACGCAAGCCACATGCTCTCTAACGCAAATAAATCACATAAATCTGACCGCTTATCAACTGGCTCTGACAGCGGAATATCTGCTGAAAGGCCTGTCTTATGCAAATGACATAACTCCTCCCAACACTCATAACCATAAACTCCTCGCTTCAGTTCTCGGAAAAAAGAACTCACAAAGAACAGCTCTGAACAAAGCTTGTGATAATACGCTGCTGGATCGGATCCGCCGCGGCCATCATCTCCGGATGCCACTGGACGGCCAGGAAGAAGCGACCGTCTGCATTCTTCTGCTCCAATGCCTCTATGACTCCGTCATCGGACCGGGCGGCCGCCCGCAGCCCCGGTGCCGGGACATCCACGGCCATATGGTGATAGGAGTTCACGCCCAGCCGCTCTTTTCCCGTTATCTCATACAGCCTGGAATCCCGCTGAACCTCCACCCAGTGGGACGGCTTCTGGCGGGGATACATCGGCAGGGTGTGGGACGGATATCCCGCATCGGGGAGATGCTGATGCAGTGTGCCGCCCAGCCCCGCATTGATCAGCTGGAGCCCCCGGCAGATCCCTAAGACCGGTTTTCTCGTCTGCTCCAGGAAATAGCGGAGCATAAAAAATTCCTGTTCGTCCCTCTCGATAATCAGATTTCCGATTTTCCTGTCGTTACCTGTCCAAAGCGCATGGATCCACATCGCTGCCTCCGCTGAACAGCAGTCCGTCCACCCCGTCCATCAGACGCTTTACTACCTCCCATTCGACATCTTCCCGGATCACCGGAGAATCACCGGGATGCCGCCTGCTCTCTGGACGGAAGTGATGTAATCGTCCGCCAGGAGCTGCCACTCCTGGTCGGGAGCTCCGATTCCCTCCCGATATTCCCCGGATCCATCATACATATAATTTGCTGTAATTCCAATCACAGGCTTCATTCTCAAGATACCTCCTTTTGATTGCTGTTGTATTCTTCTTCCATTTCCGCCCATCTGGGCCATTTCGTATGCTCCCATTTTTCCGGATCTTCAAAGTATTCCCGGGAAAGATCCACCACCTCCTGGTGCTTCCAGTAAATTCCGATCAGGTTAAAGAAAATCGTCAGAAACAGCACAAAGTCCAGATAATTGATCAGCGAGCCAATGCCGACGATGCCGCCCATAAAAATCAGAACCAGCATGACAATCCGCCCATATTTCTTCGCCCATGTACCCACCAGCCTGGACAGAGTCGTGCAGCCAAATTCCACCTGTGCGCAGGCAGTGGTAAACGTGAATAAAACCAGACAGATCGTAACGATCAGCTGTCCTGCCACTCCCAGCGCGGAACCGAATGCCGCGGCAGTCAGAGTGGCCGCCGGTATTCCTTCCTGCGTCCACACACCCGTACTCAGAATGGACAGACAGGTCATGCTGCATACGATGAGGGTGTCAAAAAACACCTCGAAAATCCCCCACATTCCCTGCTGAATGGGATGGTTGACTTCGGCAACCGAGTGAGCGATGGTCACGTAACCTACGCCGGCATCATTGGAGTAAACTCCGCGGGCAATTCCCCATCGGATACAGGCCGCCACGGTGGCTCCGCCGAATCCGCCCAGAACGGCGTGCCCGGTAAAGGCATAGCGGAAAATCATGGCAAACGCTCCGGGAACATTCTGGATATTCAAAGCCAGCACCACCAGCGCTCCCAGAATGTAGAGGATACTCATGGCCGGAACGAGTCTCTCCGAAACAGACAAAAGGTTTTTCATCCCGCCCAGCACGACAAGCGCGCACAGAATCGTCAGAATCATGGTTGTGACAGTTCTTGGAGCTCCGAAGGCGGCGATATTATCCACGCCGGAACCGATCTGTGCGGAGGCAGCCACGAACATACACAGGACACATACAATGGAATATGCCACGCTCAGCCATTTCCATCCTGTGGCGGCTGAAAGGTAGATATGCGGCCCGCCGGCCCACTTTCCATCCTGGTCCAGCTTTCTGTATTTCATCGCCATGGTCACTTCCGCGTATTTGACTATACTGGCCAGCAGCCCGGCAACCCAGAGCCAGAATACGCCGCCGGGGCCGCCGTAGGCAATCGCCATCGCTGTCCCCACGATGTTGCCTGCTCCCAGAGTAGAGGCCAGCGCTCCCGTGACCGCCTGCCAGCCGCTGAATTTTCCCTGCTCCGCTTTCTGCCCAAACGCTTTTCCAATCGTATTCCTGAGAATAAAAGGCAGCTTTGTAAATTGCAGAAATCCCAGCCGGACCGACAGGAAAAAACCTCCGCCGGCAATGGCAATCAGCATGGGGATCCCCCATACCCAGTTCGTAAACGTCAAGACCATGTCTAAAACTGTTTTCATATCGATTCCCTCCTAAAATATTTATTTGTCCACTTCGGAGTCCGTCGTTGATAGGTGTAAGTTTACGCGATGGACTCGTCTCAATGTCAAGATGCTATTTTAGAAAAATCGATTAAAAACAGAGTGTCAGTCATTCATTTTTAATATTTTCTTTCCCGAAAACAGAAAATGTGAAGTTAAACTTCATGTTTTCGGAGATTTTTCTTTTTCTCTGGTGTTGCCAGAAAATACTCCATATACAGCGCCTCCCCGTCCTGGTGACACTCAAAGCTGTACAGACCTGTGCTTTTCATGATCGCGCCGGCAAGCGAGGATTCCCTGCGGTATCCTTCCTGCGCATATATCTTGTCCCACAGATCCCTGCGGTACCCCAGCCTGTCTCCTTCCGGATATTTCCGTCTGAGCGCCTCCAGGCTTTTTGCATCGGGAGAATAACCCAGAACAGATCCGATCACCTCCGCCTCATCGGACAGATAAGGCTTGATATCCGCAAGATAGGAGCTGCGGAAATAGAGACTGTGCTCATTGTCTCCCATAAAATTAACCAGAATATCCACACACCCGTGTCTGAGCGGATAATGAACGGAAGCATCGGCGATATACACGATGTCCAGATTCAGATCGAGACACTCAATATTCCTCTTATACATTTCCAGAATCTCCGGGTATTTGTCCGTGATAATATAGATATTTCCAGGATCCAGCTCCTGGAAATGGTTATAAAGAAAGAAATATCCATTGCAGTGTCCCTCCAGAATGACCCTGCCTCCGTTCCCTGCCCGGAGCAGCTCACGCAATGTGAAGTCACTGCACTTCTGCAGATATGTAATAAAATTTTCTCCGATATTCCGGTACAGGCCCCGCTTCAGATCCGGCTTGTCATAGGGCGCTGTATACAGATTTCCAGTGCGGATGATTCCATCCTCAATCTGGACCTGATAGCCGCAGGAGCAGACCAGAGCGCCGTCATAGATATAGTGGCTGTCCAGGGAGGCCTGCTTCAGCTCCAGACCTTTTCCACAGTAGGGGCAGGCCAGCAGATGCAGAGCCGCCAGCGGGAGGCCGGTCTTCTTGACCGCCCTTGCTTAAGCCGTGAGAAGGTGTATATCTCGGCATCGATCGCTTCGTGAATCTCCTGCAGCTCTTAATCTGCTCTTCCAGCTCCAGCTTTTATGGTCCATAAATCCACCACATCCCGGATGCTCTCCGGCTCCACCATCGTGCTGACCCGCAGGACAGAGAGATACTCCGCAATCTCTTTGAGTGAAAAACACAGGCCTTTCAGCCGCAGAATGGTCTCCATATCCTGGCACTCCCGCTCCGTAAACTGGTATTGCGCCCCCTGGTCATCGGGAATCAAAAGCCCTGCATTGACATAGTACCGGACAGTATCCCGGGAAACGCCGTAACGGCGGGAAAATTCTCCAATTTTCATACCCAGCCTCCTCCTGGCACGGTGTGAGGCGATATACATTTACAGGAGCCGCCCCCACCGGAGCCCGATAAAATTGATTGATATTATAGCATATTTGGGTTGAAATGCAAGAATTTTCTCTCCAGATACCGGTCAAGTACAGTTAATATATTGCTCGTATTGGCTTTATAATTAAATGCGGCCAATTTTTTATCTACTCCCCTCCAATCCGGTCCGCCTCCGTAATCTTCCGCAGCACCCGGCAGGGATTCCCCGCAGCTACCACATGATCCGGGATATCCTTCGTGACCACGCTCCCCGCGCCGATCACAGAATAGCTTCCGATGGTCACACCGGGCAGAACCGTGACGTCGCCGCCGAACCACACGTGGTCGCCCACGGTGATGGGCAGGGCCTTCTCCAGTCCCCGGTCCCGTTCCTCGGCAATCAGCGGATGAACCGCCGTATACATGCCGCAGCTGGGGCCGATGAAGCAGTGCTCGCCGATGCGTATGGGCGCGCTGTCCATCAGATAGGCGTTGTGGTTGATGAATGTGCCGGCGCCGATTATACAGTTGTATCCGTAGTCCGTGATAAACGGCGTGCCCACAGACACATTCTCCCCGCAATTAGGCAGCAGCTTTCTTATGATCTCCTCCCGCCGCTTCGTGTCCTTCGGCGATGTCTGATTTAAAAGAAAACAGAGTTCTTCCGCATCGGCCCTCTGCTCCAGAAGCTCCGCGTCATAGTTGGCGTCGTACCAGAGTCCCAGTTTCATTTTTTCACATTCTGTCATCCTTTTTCCCTCCCATTATCCTTCCTGTGATTCCCAAATGTTATTCTTCTATATTATCCTTCTATAGTCATCCTTCCATAATGTGCAGCGTCCGGAGTACCGGGTCCTTGATCCGCTCTGTGATTTCCAGTGCGTGGGGTTCCAGATAATCCCAGTTTCCCGACGTCAGTCCCCGCGCGCGGAGAACCGACACGATATCGGCGGCAATCTCCTCCACCGCATCCGATTTTTTCTTCGCCGTCTCTTCATTTGTAGCGACGTGATCAGCCATTCCAGCCGGGCCGCCATGCTTCCATCCCCCAGACTCCGCAGACTGCGGAAGCCCCATTTATAGTACGGCGCATACCGGCTGCAGAGCAGATGCGCCATGGAAACCGCCGCCTGCGCAAACTCCGTGAGCGCCAGCGCCGCGGCCCCGTACTCCCCGCGCCGCACACAGCGCATGAAATTATACTGTCCCGCCTGCGCCATGACGGCCGCCCGGGCGGCAATTTTTTTCAGCCGCACGTCCTCCGGATACCCGGCCTGCAAAGTCGCGCGAATCCGGGAAAATTCCCCCAGGCCGTCGGCGAACACCTCGCCATTGACCGCGCAGGCCAGCGCGTGCTCCGGGAGCTTAAGCCACTGCATCAGCTCCTCCGGCGCGCCCGGGGATCCGGTAAAGCTTTCGTAAAACTCGCCGATCCCGTGGACGCCCCGCCGGCCGCCGCCAAACAGGCTCACCGCCTTGCGGCTCACGCCCATAAACGTGTCCGGCAGCTTCTTATATCCCCGCATCAGCTTAAACCCGATGGCCTGCTCGTCCTCCTGTGTGATCCAGAGGCAGAATCCCGGCTCAAAATCGTGGTCCGTGGAAATGTCGTCATCAAAGCCGAAGCATTCCGAGCCCTCGCCCACCAGACCCACGGCAATGCGGTCCACATATCCGGGAAATTCGCGGCGGAGCCATTCAGCCCCGCACTGCTCATAGTAGGCTCTCGCCAGCTCCAGCCCCCGCATAGATTCTATCCGCCCTTTCTTCCAGCTCTTTTTTATCCTGAACCGCCCGAAATATCCGAACGTGCCGGCACATTTCCGGCAGGTGAACGCATAGTAACTGTCCCGCTTTGCCCGCGGGTCGTCCAGATACTCCCATGCCTTATCCAGGCACTCGTCGATCTTCTCGTCAAACGGCCGGCCAGCCGCCTTTCCTCTCTCGTCCCAGAGGCAGGCGAGATTTACATACGTCACAGCCATCTCCATTCCGCCGTCCGGCAGCCCGCCGATGATCTGCATCGCCTTCTCATAGTACGCCTCCGCCTTGTCAAATTCCCCCAGATCCACATAGGTCAGCGCCATGTTATTGAGAAGCCCGGCAAAGCGGTAGTCCGACGGATCCAGCAGCTGGCCGTACACACGGAACGCCGATTCATAATAGGGCAGCGCCTCCCGGGCCTTCCCGAAGGCCTTCAGGTAGTGGCCCCGTTCACCCAGGTGGTTCCCGCCGTCACCGTTTCCTGCATCCCGTGCTCCCCGATCAGCCGGAACCCCTCATACACCGAGGCGAGCCCCGGCTCCGACTCCCCGACGCTGCGGTAAAATCCCATCATCTCATTTAAGATCGTGATCTGCGTCCGCCAGTCCCCCTCGTCTTTCGCCCGCTCAAGACTCTCCTCCAGATAACGCCCGGCCTCCTCCAGCCGCTCCGCCTTCAGATACCCGTCCAGCGTCTCCACAAACTGCTTTACATCCATGAAAATGTCCTTTCTTTTGTTGCAATTTTTCAAAAATATGATACAATACATGTATGGAGACATAGCTCAGCTGGGAGAGCATCTGCTTGACGTGTAGAGGGTCGCAGGTTCGAGTCCTGTTGTCTCCATTTTTTGTGCCCAGAATGCCGCAGGAGGCGAAGCATGGGAAGGCCATGGGAAACTGACCGCTCCAGGAGCGCCGATGGGTATGACTAGGGCGTCTAGTCGCTATCAGCTTCCCATGGCCTTCCCATGCTTCGCCTCCTGTGGCATTTCCCTATTTCAACTCATCCGCCCTCAGATTATCCATATCATCAAACGCTTGGTTTTCCCCGCCCATTGCCCAGATAAACGTATAATTGCTGGTTCCGGCTCCGCAGTGGATGCTCCAGGACGGGCTGATCACCGCCTCCTCGTTTTTCATCACCAGATGTCTGGTCTGGGTCGGCTCGCCCATGAAATGCATGACCACCTGGTTTTCCGGCACCTCGAAATACATGTAGATCTCCATGCGCCGCTCGTGGGTGTGACAGGGCATGCTGTTCCAGACGCTTCCCCGGCTCCAGCGCCGTCATCCCCATGGAGAGCTGACAGGTTTTCAGCACGTCCGGATGGATGAACTGGTTGAGCACGCGGCGGTTGGAGGACGCCTCGTCGCCCAGCTGGCGCTTCACGGCATCCTTAATCGTCAGAAGCTTCGTCTCGTAAGCCGTGTGGGCCGGCGCCGACACCATGTAAAATTTGGCCGGGCGCTCCTTCTCACAGCTTTTGAAAAATACCTCCCTGGTCCCCTTCGTGATATAGAGGCAGTCCTTATAGCCCAGGCGGTACTCCACGCCGTCCGCGGTGATCACTCCGTCGCCGCCGATATTAAAAATCCCGATCTCCCGGCGCTCCAGGAAATAATCGGTGCCGAAATTCTTCCAGCAGTCGATCCCTTTCTCGATGGAGACCGTTTCCTCCACCGGCATACAGCCCAGCGTCACCATGCGGTCCACGTGGGAGTACACGGCCACCACCGTGTCCGGCACGTACAGATTACTGATGAGGAACTCGTCCCGAAGCTCCTCGGTGGTGTAGCGTTTTACGTCTCTCTGGTTTGCGCAGTAGCGAATGTCCATTTTTCTCCTCCCAAAATTTACTTTGATCTGATAATTTTCCACTACTCACAGTATAATTTAACATTGCGAATTGTTCAATCAAAAAAGGCATGGAAGACGTTCTGTCTTCACATACCTCTGTTCCATCTGATTCCGTTCTCATCAGTAATTTGTTATTCCTTCACGTAGCGGATCAAATCCCCGGCTTCACATGCAAAGTAATCACACAATTTGCAGATTAAATTCGCGTCCAGTCTTTGAAACTCGTTTCTGCAATATCTGTTGAAATTTGACCTCGGTATATCCAGTTCCTTACAAACAGCATTCTTACTGACGCCTTTTTCACGCAGCAGCTCTTCTATTCTTAATTCTAAATGCCCGTAGTTCATTTTCAGCACCTCCCAGACTTTTCAGAAGAAAAAAAGAGAAACGCCCCATCAAAGCGTTTCTCTCCTCTTCACAAATGCCGCAGACCGGAATCGAACCGGTACGGGGGGTAAGCCCCGCAGGATTTTAAGTCCTGTGCGTCTGCCAGTTCCGCCACTGCGGCGTGTGGTTCACCGGCACGAAGATACCGGTGAAGAAATGGGCGGAGGTGGATTCGAACCACCGAAGCAAGTTGCAGCAGATTTACAGTCTGTCCCCTTTGGCCACTCGGGAATCCACCCATATTTATTGGTTCTGACAATATGGAATGATATCATAAAAGGTGCAAAAAATCAAGGGCTTTTTGCACCTTTTTGCCTGTTTCACTTATTTCGCAAGGCGCTCGGCCACCAGGATGATGGAATTGTAGCCGCCGACCGTGATGTTTAACTGTCCGTCTCTCACCGGATAGCGGATCGTGCCCGCATTGTAGCCTTCCGCATAAGCCAGCATCACACGCACCAGCTCGTAGCCGTCGCAGGCTCCGATCTGCCAGACGGGCACCTTTAAGGTCATGGTGTCGGAGCCGCTGTTGACGATGACCACGCAGCGGCTCTCGCCCTGGAACCGCCCGTAGGCGATGATATTTTTGCCGGCCAGAAGCTCCTTCACTGAGCCCTTCCGCAGGGCCGGCGTGCGCCTGCGGATGCCGGTCAGATAGCAGTGAAACTCGATGAGTTCCAGGTTCTCCTTCCCCCAGGGGTAGGTTCTCCGGTTGTCCGGGTCCGTCCAGCCGCAGACGCCCGCCTCGTCGCCGTAGTAGATGGTCGGGGAGCCCGGCCAGGTCATCTGCATCACCACGCCGGCACGGAACAGGCCGTAATTAATTCCCTCGGACGCGGCCTGTGCTCCCTTCGAGGCCACCCGGCCCACAGTCTTGTTGGTCCTCGTCAGAAAACGGGAGTGATCGTGGTTGGACAGCTCGTTCATGGCCGCCTGTACCGACTGGGTCTGCATCCGGCTCATGTGGTATTTCATGGTGTCAAAGAAGGCGCGGCCGTTGCCGTCCAGATCGCCGTTGTAGGAATCGCTGTGCTTTTCCATGCCCGTGAGGAACCAGGACACCGGCTCCATGAACGCGTCGTAGTTCATCACCGTGTCCCACTGGTCCCCGGCGAGCCAGCTGCTGGGATCCCCGTAGTGCTCCGCCAGGATCACCGCCTGGGGATTGGCCTCCTTCACCACCCTGCGGAACTCCCGCCAGAAGCGGTGGTTGAACTCCGCGCTGAACCCTAAGTCGGCAGCCACGTCCAGCCGCCAGCCGTCGGCGTTGAACGGCGGGGAGACCCATTTTCGCGCAATCTCCATCACATACTGGTAGAGCGTCTCAGAGCCTCGTAATTGAGCTTGGGCAATGTCCGGTGGCCCCACCAGCCATCATAGCTTGCATTGTCCGGCCATGCGTCCGGATCGTTGAATTTGAAAAATGTGCGGTAGGGGCTGTCGGCGCTCTCAAATGCGCCCGGCTCATAGCTGCCCTCCTTCTTGTAAATGCGCTCGGCGTCCAGCCATTTGTTAAAGGAGCCGCAGTGGTTGAACACGCCGTCTAAAAGCACCTTCATCCCCCGCGCGTGGGCCTCCTCGATCAGCCGGATCAGCAGGCGGTCGCTGGCCTCCAGATTCTCCCGGCAGGCCGTGCGGCAGGCGTATCTGCCGGCATTGGCGTTGTCATTTTCCCCCTCGGGAACCAGACTGCCCTCGTCGCGGACGATGACTCCCAAATGCGGATCCACATGCTCGTAGTCCTGGCAGTCATACTTGTGATTGGACGGGGACACGAAAATGGGGTTCAGATAAATAGCCTCCACCTTCAATTTCTGCAGATAATCCAGCTTGTCTATGACGCCCTGCAGGTCGCCCCCGTAGAAATTGCGCACATCCATCTCGGACGGCGGCTCCTCCCAGTCCGTGACGCGGCGCACCGGCTCATTAATGTAAATGTACTCCCGGTCCAGCACGTCGTTGGACGCGTCGCCGTTGCAGAAGCGGTCCGTATAGATCTGGTACATCACCGCTCCCCTGGCCCACTCGGGCACATGGAATCCCGGCGTGACGCGGAAATTAAAGCAGTCCCGCAGGTCGTCGCTCACGCCCAGGCGGTTATAGTAGCAGATCTCGTCCCCCTTCACGATACGGAAATAATATCCAAACACATGCTCCCCCATGCGGAGGCGCAGCGAGTAAAAATCAAATCTTTTATTAAAGCTCTCCCTGCGAAGCGGCGTCACCTGGCCGGTTCCCTCCTCGACCAGCAGCACACGGTCCACATTTCCGCGGCCGGTTCTGAAACGAAAGGTCACCGTATCCCCCGCGTTGGCCTCGCTGGGACATCGGAAGTCCTCCGTCTCGTCGCAGAACAGAGCATTTCTATCTATATTGGGCTTTTCAAACATAAAATCCCATCCTTACAACTTATTTACATCCTTTTTATTTTATATGAAGTGCGGGAATTATACAAGAATTTTTTTGCGTGCAGGCGGGAAGTGCGCAGAAAGGTAAAAAGGCCAGCTCGAAAGCTGACCTTTTTAGGAGAAGGTATTTTGTTTTTATGGGGTGTAGCAAAAACTATATAATGTATTGGGGGGGGTTACGTGTATTATAATAGCATAGGTTCCCGGATAAGTGTGCACAAACTTCACAAATTTTGCGATTATTTTTTGTGCAATCTGCTACTCTCTCGAATCCGCCGGCATTTCTGTCTCCGCCTCCGCAAAGCTCTCCTCCGGTTTCACGAACAGCGCCTCAAACTCCTCCTGGCCGATCTTCTCCTTCTCGAGAAGCAGGTCGCAGCAGGAGTGGAGGACATACTCGTGCTCCAGAATGATGGCCTTCGCCTTCTCATGGCACTCGTCGATGATGCGCTTTACCTCGCTGTCGATCAGGCCCGCCACGTTCTCGCCGTAGCTTCTGGTGTGTGCCAGATCGCGGCCGATGAACACCTCATCCTCGTCGTCGCCGTAGTTGATCATGCCGATCTTGTCAGACATACCGTACTGGGTCACCATGGATCTGGCGATGGCGGTGGCCTGCTTGATATCCTGGGACGCACCCGTGGTCACGTCGTCGAAAATAATCTCCTCCGCGATGCGTCCGCCCAGCGATACCATGATGTGCTGGAGCATGCGCCCCTTCGTCATATGCATATCGTCCCCGTCCGGCAGAGGCATGGTATAGCCCGCCGCTCCCACGCCGGTGGGAATGATGGAGACCGTATGCACAGGCCCCACGTCCGGCAGCACATGGAACAGAATGGCGTGGCCCGCCTCGTGGTAGGCCGTGATGCGCTTATCCTTCTCGGTGATGATGCGGCTCTTCTTCTCCGCGCCGATGCCGACCTTGATAAACGCCTTGTCGATATCCTTCTGCATCAGATATTTGCGGTTTTCCTTTGCGGCATTGATGGCCGCCTCGTTCATCAGGTTCTCCAGATCCGCCCCGGTGAAACCGGAGGTGGTCTGCGCCACCCGGTGTAGATCCACGTCCTCGCTCAAAGGTTTATCCTTAGAGTGAACCTTTAAAATCTCCTCACGGCCCTTCACGTCGGGGCGTCCCACCGCGATCTTGCGGTCAAAACGGCCCGGGCGCAGGATCGCAGGATCCAGAATATCCACGCGGTTGGTGGCCGCCATGACGATGATTCCCTCGTTGACGCCGAAGCCGTCCATCTCCACCAGAAGCTGGTTTAAGGTCTGCTCCCTCTCGTCGTGTCCGCCGCCCATGCCGGTTCCGCGGCGTCTGGCCACGGCGTCGATCTCGTCGATGAACACGATGCAGGGCGCGTTTCTCTTGGCGTCCTCAAACAGGTCGCGGACGCGGGACGCGCCCACGCCGACGAACATTTCCACAAAGTCGGAGCCGGAGATACTGAAAAACGGCACGCCCGCCTCGCCGGCAATGGCCTTGGCCAGAAGCGTCTTACCCGTTCCGGGCGGGCCCACCAGAATGACTCCCTTCGGGATCCTGGCGCCGACTCCGGTGTACTTCTGGGGATTTTTGAGGAAATCCACGATCTCCTCCAGCTCCTCCTTCTCCTCCTGGAGACCGGCCACCCGGCCAAAATTCATCTTATTGTCCCTGGTCATGCGGGCGCGGCTCTTTCCGAAATTCATCATCTTGGCGTTGGCCCCGCCGCCTGCACGGCCGTTCATAATCATAAATATGAAAATCAGCACCACCGCCGACAGCATGATGGGCACGATAATCGTCAGAAAATAGTTGTCCTGCGGCACGTCCATCGTGGTGAAATCCACCCCGGCCTCCTCTAAGACCTCCGTCTTTGCCGCCACGTCGGGGACGTAGAGCTCTTTCTTCTCCCCGTTTGTCAGCAGGATCTCCAGCTCGCCGGTGGGCGCCTGCTGGTTCTGACGGACGATAACCTGGGAAATCTCCTTATTTTCCAGCGCCGTCACAAATTCCTGGTTGCTCATCTGCACCTCGTGATAGGTGTTCTGGCGGTTCCAGGATGCCGCCAGCATCGCAAGGATCAGGACCAGAAAAATAAGCCCGAATCCCCCGAATGATTGTCGTTGTCTCAACCGATTGCCTCCTTACTGTTCCACTACTCCGATAAACGGAAGATTTCTGTATTTCTGGTCGTAGTCCAGGCCGTAGCCCACCACGAACTCATCCGGTATGGTGAAACAGGTGTACTTCACTTGTACCTGCTTCTTCACGCGGCGCTCCGGCTTGTCGAGAAGCGTGCACAGCTCGATGCTCTTCGGGCCTCTCTGGCGCAGCACCTCCATCAGATAGGCAAGCGTGCGGCCGGAGTCGATGATGTCCTCGACGATGATGACATCCTTTCCCTCCAGCGGCTCGTCTAAATCCTTGATAATGCGCACCACGCCGCTGGACGTGGTACCTGCCCCGTAGCTGGACACGGACATGAAGTCCAGGGAAACGTCCAGATCGAGACGCTTCGCCAGCTCACAGGTGAAGAACACTCCGCCCTTTAAAATGCAGATCAGGTGCACCTGCTTTCCGGCATAATCCCTGTTTATCATCCCGGCCACTTCGCTGATTCTCCGGTTGACCTCTTCCTCAGACAGCAGAACGCGAATCTTGTCATCCATGGGTATTTCCTCCCTCTAATCGTACTTGTAAAATATGTTCCGTATCGTCTGTCACCTTGTAATACTCGCTGATGCGGTAGCCCACAATCCACAGGATGTGGCTGCCCTCCGCCAGCAGAAGAATCCGGTCCCTCTGCTCCCTGGGGATCTTCTCGTCGATCATAAAGGCTTTGAGGGTCTTTCTTCCGCCCGAAGACAGCATAAAATAATCTCCCGGCGCCCGGTATCTGACAGACAACGTATCTTTTATTTTATCATAATCAAACCATTTCGTATACTGGTTTTTGGGAATTTCAACCCCTTTTTCACGGGGAAAGTCGGAAAAAATAAGCCCCGGGGACATCGGCGCTTTTCCTGTCGCCCTCCC
Source organism: Clostridia bacterium UC5.1-2E3 (assembly GCA_001304875.1). Taxonomy (GTDB): domain Bacteria; phylum Bacillota; class Clostridia; order Lachnospirales; family Lachnospiraceae; genus Ventrisoma; species Ventrisoma faecale. The sequence continues at coordinate 8,687 of BBZO01000024.1, read as the reverse complement.
CGGCTCCGTCCCAGTTTCCGGCTCTGGCGTTTTCCCGGTCTCCCGCGAAAAACAGAGCGCGCCGTACTCATTATGCACCCGCAGCCCGCCCGGCAGGTCGATGGATGCCCCCGTCCGCCTCCGCGCCAGCTCCATGAGCAGGCCGATGTGGACGCGCCGAAATCCCTCAGACTCCCGCCCGCGCGGGACACGGCCTCCCGCAGGACATACGCCGCGGCGATGGGCTCCTGGGCGAGAAGCGTCTCCCCGGAAAGCCGGATTTCCGGTGTCTCTCCGGCTACAGTCATTCCAGCTGCTGCAGCCGTTCCCGCATCCCCACCGTTCGCTTCATTCGCTTCCCGTCCGTTGGTCTCCCGTCCGCACTCCCCGTCCACGATCCGCGCCGCCATCCGCTTAAAATACCCGTCGGCCTCGCCGATAAAGGCCCCGGCCCGGACCATGTGTTCCACGGCGCGGCCATTCACCTGTCGCGCGGCGGGCAGGATCACATGGCGGATACGGTTTCTGGCATAGAGAAGCTCCCCGTTGGTGGAGTCACTGCAATATTCTATGCCCTCCGCCTCCAGGTAGTGCTCGATCTCCTGCCGTCTGAAGCACAAAAGCGGCCGGATGACCGTTCCCCGCACCGGGCAATCCCGGACAGTCCCCGCAAGCCCCGTGCCCCGGAACAGATTATTAAGTATGGTCTCCGCGCTGTCGTCCATGTGGTGGGCCACCGCGACGCAAGACGCGCCGCAGCGCAGGCGCTCCTCCTCGAAATCCGGTAGCGCGTCTCGCGGCCCGCCTCCTCCAGCGAAAGCCCCCGGCGGGCGGCAAGCTCCGGCACATCCTCACGGCGCAGGATAAAGGGCACGCCCAGCCGTTCGCAGAGCGCGCGGGCAAACGAAGCGTCCCGGCCGGCCTCGTCCCCGCGGATCCCGTGGTGCACGTGCACCGCCAGAAGCTGGATTTCCAGCTCCTCCCGGCAGGACGCCAGAAGATGGAGAAGGCACACGGAATCACCCCCGCCGGACAGGGCGACGATCACCCTTCCGCCTGGATCCAGCATGTCATTCTCCCTTATATATGTCAAAAAACGTTCTCTCATAAGTCTCTCCCCGAAAGCCTGTGTACTCTCGTTGTTTCCACTTAACTATACAGGGATTTTAAAAGCGGTGCAAGGGTGTTTTCACCGGCGTCCGCAAATTCCTCCTTAGCTAACGCCTGTAAATGCCTCCCACCAGGCCGTCATATCGTCCTCCACGCCGCCCGCAAAGCTTTTTGCAAACTCCAGAATCTCGTCGGCCATCTCCTGCGGGTTTCTTTTCGGAAGGCCCTCCAGAAATTCCCGGAACGTGACCTCCTTGTTCTCCCCCGGCAGTGCTCCAGAATGCCGTCGCTGACCATGACCACCCGGTCATCCTCCCACAGCTTCTTGGAGATCAGGAGCGGCTCCACAGGATTTAAAACCCCCATGGGCACCTGCCCGGCCTCCAGCACGTCCACGCTGTCCCCGTGCATCACAAACGTGGCCACGGCCCCCAGCTTCATGGCTTCCAGCACGCCGGTGTGCAGGTCGATGCAGCACACGTCCAGCGTCGCCGGCCTCTGCTCCGTCCCTGCCAGAAGGAGCACCGTGTTCACCAGCTTAAGAGCCGCCCGTCCGGAAAATCCCGTCTCCAGAAGCTGCTCCGTCAGCTCGATGACCCGTCTGCTGTCCTCCTCGGCCTCCGGGCCGCTGCCCATGCCGTCGGAGAGGCTCATGATCACCTGCCGCGGCAGCCCCTCCTTCACGGTGTAGCTGTCGCCGGATACCGCCTCCCCCTCCTTGGAAATGCGGGCCACGCCGCAGAGCATCCGGTATCTCCCCTCCTCCACGAAGCGGAAGGTGCCCGTGTTCCTGGTGATGATATTTTTACTGTCCCTGGCTGCGGACCAATGGCCGCCTCCCATGGCCTTTCCCACCAGCGCCGCCGCGTCCTTCGCGGTCATGCAGCGCCCGTTCACACTCCGGACGGTGATGAACGCCTCCTTCTGCCCGCCGCCGTACTCCAGAATCAGCATATTTTCCACCCGCAGATGGTGGCGTCGGAACACCGCGCGTATGCTGTCCTCGCTGGCCGCCGTGATGTCCGTGGCCTGCTCCATCTGGCCGGAAAACTCCTCGAGAATCTGGGCCAGCTCCCGAAACTGCACGATCACCGCGTCCCGGCTCTCCATGAAGCGGTTCTTCCAGGACAGATTCATGGTGGCCCGCCCCAGATGGCGGTTTAACTGCCCCACGTACTCCTCCCGCCGCCGGCAGGACTCCATAAAAAACGGGGCATGTCCTCATATCCCACTCTCCCCTTAAGCTCAAATGTCCGCAGCAGATAGTAGAGGTAATAGCTGTCCTCCTTCGCACTGTCCGAGTAGAGGTTGCAGCGGCTGCAGTCCCCGCAGACCAGCGCCGCCGCGGTCTGCATGGCGGCCAGACCGTCCTCTTTTCCCAGCCGGCTGCCGTTCTCCACCTCGCCGGCAACGCCCGCGCCAGGCTTCCCAGCGATTCTGCCATATCTTTAAGCCGCCTGGCCGTGTAGACGTTGACATCTGCCATGTCTCTATGTAAATGTTTCCGTTTAAACAAAAAAATCCCTCCTAACCTGCGTGAAACTATTATATACAGGTAGGAGAGAAATATTTGTCAAAATGCTTGTCCCATATTCAAAAATATGAAGACAAAATTCTTCATTAATTCGCAGGCTTCAGCAGGATCTCGTCCTTATTGACCAGGCCCAGCTTTTCCTTCGCCACTTTTTCTACATACTGCTTCGTCTGGACATAGATGCGGTACTCCTCCAGCTCCTCCGCCCGCTGCTCCTCCAGAGCAACCTGCTTCGCCAGCGTCTCTTCCTTGAGCTGGTACTCCAGATCCCTCTGCTTTAAGGAAGTGCCCCGGATATTCACCACCACCGCCAGGCTTAAGACCACCATCGTGATGCCCAGCATGGCCATTCGGTTTGTCCATTTATCTTTTCTTCGTTTTCTTGCACGCCGGTCTTCCCGCACGGTCCTCACTCCCAGTTTACGGCTTTCTTTTCATTTTAAAATATTTAATTTAATTTTTTCAATAGTTTAAACAGGATTCTGCTGATAAAATTATTGTATAAAACCATTCCGGCAAAAACGCCGGCGATGACGTAGGCCCGCACGAGACCGCTGTTTTGCGTGTAGAGAAGGCTGAACGTGAGCAGGCTGGCGTAGAGCCAGTAGAGCAGATCCTCCGCCCCCGTCAGAAACGTGCCGTGAGGAAATGCCAGCCGCAGCAGACGCAGCACATCGTACACCGCCATGAGCCAGCAGCCGGAAAGAAAGCTGAGAATCAGAAGCCACGCCTCAAATCGGATATGGACGTTCATAGTTCTCTCCCCTATTTAAACAGACGGCTTAAAAGCGACTCCCCCGACTTGCGGTAGCTGGCGTTGGAGGAGTATGTAAGGCTGTCCACATTTCCCTCGATATCGACCTCGCCCTTCTCCAGCGTCAGACGGCTCACGTGGAGATTCTTTCCCTTTATCGTCAGAAGCCCCATATCCGTGTCCAGGACGACCTGGTTCTCATCGAAGGAGACCACGTCCTGGATGCCCGTGATGCGCCCGGCGCCGCGGTTTTCCAGCTCCATCCTGTGCGGCCGGCGGTTCAGCTTTTCTTCCATAAATAAAACCTCCTAATATATTCTACCTAATGTAAAATATATTAAGAGGTTTGTCTTTTTATACCGAAGTATTACAAATACCGGTACAGCTCCGCGGCTTCGTCCTTCTTCACGGTCTCGGCCACGCTCAGCACCTCCACCTTCACGGATCTGGTGCCGAACTGTATCTCGATGATATCCCCGGCCTTTACACTGACGGATGCCTTGGCCGGCTTATCGTTGACCAGGACACGTCCCGCGTCACAGGCCTCGTTGGCCACCGTCCGCCTCTTGATCAGGCGGGATACCTTCAAATACTTGTCCAGTCTCATATAACGATTCTTCTATTAGTTGTTGACAGCGTCTCTTAAAGCCTTGCCAGCTTTGAATCTGGGAGTCTTGGAAGCCGGGATCGGCATCGGCTCACCGGTCTTCGGGTTTCTGCCGTCTCTTGCAGCTCTCTCAGCTACCTCGAACGTACCAAAACCAACCAACTGCACTTTACCACCCTTAACCAGCTCTGCCTCGATTGCATCGGTTAAGGCCTTAACTGCCTTCTCAGCGTCCTTCTTGGAAAGCTCTGCATTCTCAGCTACAGCTGCGATTAACTCTGTCTTATTCATTGCGTAATTCCTCCTAAATATACTAACATGGGGTCTCTGATCTGCGCCCGTGAAAGCAGATTCTCATTGAAACACTTACTTTACATTTATATACATTTCTATCTGCTTTGTCAAGGTTTTTCGCTCTTTTCCCGTTTTTTTATTTCCTGCCACAGCGCCAGTGCTTCTTCGGGGGAATTGACCTTCCGATCGCCGAAAACATGGGGATGGCGGCGCACCATTTTCTCGCAGATTCCCTGCACCACATCGTCCACCGTGAACGCCCCGCGCTCGGCGGCAATCTGGCTGTGTATCATCACCTGGAACAGCAGATCGCCCAGCTCCTCGCAGAGGTTTTCGTCGTCCTTATTTACAATGGCATCCCGCACCTCGCCGCTCTCCTCCATCAGACAGGGGATGAGGCTCTCGTGGGTCTGCGCCCGGTCCCAGGTACAGCCGTTCTCCGAGCGCAGCTTCGCGGTAATGTCCGTCAGATCCTTAAATGTATATGCTTTATCCATTCTGCATCACTCCCTGGAGCCAAAGCCGGTGCTCACCGCGCGGGCAATAAACAGCGTGCCCAGCATTAAAATAATACCCACCGGAAGAGCGATCCATGCACTCTGCACGAATCCCGCCACGATGTATGTAACGAACGACACAGCCGCAGCCAGCGCCGCATAGGGGAGCTGGGTGGACACATGGGTTACGTGGTCGCACTGGGCGCCCGCGGAGGCCATGATCGTAGTATCGGAAATGGGCGAGCAGTGATCGCCGCACACCGCGCCCGCCATGCAGGCGGAAATGGAGATAATCATAAGCTCCGGATTGGAATTTTCAAATACCGCCACCACGATGGGGATGAGGATGCCGAAGGTTCCCCAGGAGGTCCCCGTCGCGAACGCCAGGCCGCAGCCCACCAGGAAGATGATGGCCGGCAGCAGCTTCATCAGTCCGCCCGCCGCACTCTGCATGGCCGCGGCAACGTAATCCGCCGCTCCCAGGCTGTCCGTCATGGCCTTCAGAGACCATGCGAAGGTGAGAATCAGGATGGCAGGCACCATGGCCTTGAAGCCTCGGCAGGCAGTCCATGGCCTCCTTGAAGCTCAGCACCCGGCGGATCATGTAAAATACAATGGTGATCACGATGCCAAAGAAGCTTCCCAGCGCCAGTCCCACGGACGCGTCGCTGTTGGAAAACGCAGTCACGAAGTCTGCACCCTCAAAGAAGCCGCCGGTGTAAATCATACCGATCACGCAGCAGACGATCAGGGAGAAAATCGGCACCAGCATGTCGATCACTCTTCCCCTCGGGTTCTCCGCCACGTCCTCAGCGCTGGCGTACACCGCACTCCTGGTGGTGAAGATGTCTCCCTTCTTCGCGTTGGCCTCATGCTTTGCCATGGGGCCGAACTCGAAGCGCATGAGCACCATGGAGATCATCATGACAATGGTCAGAAGCGCGTAGAAATTGTACGGGATGGCCCGCACGAAGATGCTTAAGCCGTCCTCTCCCTCGACGAAACCGGTCACGGCCGCCGCCCAGGAGGAAATCGGCGCGATGATGCAGACGGGAGCCGCCGTCGCGTCGATGATGTAGGCTAACTTTGCCCTGGAGACATTGTGCTTGTCTGTCACGGGCCGCATAACGCTTCCCACGGTCAGACAGTTGAAATAGTCGTCAATGAAAATCAGGATGCCCAGAAGAACCGCCGAGAGCTGCGCTCCCACGCTTCCCCTGATGTGGGTGCTCGCCCAGCGCCCGAAGGCCGCGGAGCCGCCCGCCTTGTTCATCAGGCAGACCATGGCGCCCAGAATCACGAGGAACACCAGGATTCCCACATTGTAGCTGTCGGACAGCACGGAAATGATGCCGCCCTGGAAAATATGGGTCACGGTTCCCTCAAACGTGAAGCCGGAGTAGAACAGCGCGCCCACGAAGATTCCCACGAACAGAGAGCTGTAAACCTCCTTTGTGATCAGCGCCAGTCCGATGGCCACGATGGGCGGAACCAGCGCCCAGAAGGTGGCGTACATGGCCGGAACGTACTCAGCCGTCTCCTCCGCCGCCAGCGCCGTCATGGAGAACAGTACGGACAGGCACAGCACCGCAAGCAGGCCGGCCGGCAGACTTTTTCTTAAGTTACTCATAGTATTACCTCCCTGGAGTATTTTCCGACAGACTCGCAAACGTCATGGGATTTCCTGCGCCAGAAAATGTGCACGGTTTTATCGTAAAACAAAAATGCCATGAACGCACGCGCGGAGTATGCATTCATGGCAATCATCATTTACCTCTCGATAGCGCTCCACATACGTGACAGTACGCCGCATATTCTGCGTCGTCCCAGGATACGGCCATGGGCGGGCCGGATATCCTTCGGCGGTTCCCCCTTTTCCGGAAAACGGCTGCCCAGCCATGGTTTCCCGGTACTGATGAGTCCCGCACCTCTATCCTTACGTCTATTCGGTTAAAACCCATTGTTGCACGGTTTTCCTGTAATGTCAAGCGTTTTGCTAACTTTCCATCTGTCTTCCAAGAAATCCCGCCGCCGTCTGCGCCAGCTTGAGCTCCATATCGCCGAATTTCGCCCGCGGCTCCCGGCTCAGGATGGCCACCGCGCCGATGGCGTCGCCCTCGCAGATGATCGGCACCACCACCTGGGCGGTGATTCCCTCTAACTCCTCCTGGATCACCGGGATATAGGCCTTCTCGTCCCGCCCGGCCACGATCACGCTGCGCTCGGTCACGGCCTGCTCCAGCTGTCTGCTGACCGGCTTCTGCAGCATTTCCTTTTTTGAGCCCCCGGCCACGGCGATCACCTGGTCCCGGTCGGTGATGGCCACCAGCAGGCCCGTGGTCTGCGCCATGGCGTCGGCGTACTGCGTGGCAAAGGCCGCCAGCTCCACCATCGGGGAGTATTTTTTCAGAATGATCTCCCCCTCCCGGTCGGTAAAAATCTCCAGCGGCGTGCCCTCCCTGAGCCTTAACGTCCTTCGTATCTCCTTCGGGATGACCACCCGCCCCAAATCGTCGATCCTTCTCACAATGCCTGTAGCTTTCATAAATAATTTCCTCCATGTACTTCTTTTCCGTTTCTGGAAATTAGTATCTGTCGCGGGATGAAAAATTATGCAGCGAAACCTCTCAAGGAACATTATGCCAGTTTGAAGGCATATTTTCTAATTGTATATCCCCTGTCTTCTGGTTTATAATAGCTCTTAACAACATCAGAAAGGACCGAAAAATATGAACCTGTTTGACATCATCGGCCCCGTCATGGTGGGGCGTCCAGCTCCCACACGGCGGGCGCGGCGCGGCTGGGCTACGTGGCGCAGCGCCTCCTCGGCGAGCCTGTCGCCCGCGCCGGGATCGGGCTCTACGGCTCATTTCTCGCCACGGGCAAGGGACACGGCACGAAGAAGGCCCTGGTGGCCGGGCTTCTGGGGATGCTGCCGGACGACGAGCGGATTCCGGAAAGCTTTGCCATCGCGGCGGACAGGGGCCTTGCGTTTTCTTTTGAGGAGGCCTTTCTCAATGAGGCCCATCCCAACACCGCCGTATTTAAGCTCACGGGAAAATACGGCCGCAGACTGGAGATGACCGGCATTTCCATCGGCGGCTCGCGGATACGTGTTACCCGGATCGACGGCGTTTCCACCGATTTCACCGGCGACTATCCGACGCTGATCGTCAACAACGCGGACAAGCCCGCTGGTGGCCGGCGTCGCCGCGCTGCTGGCGGACCATGCAATCAACATCGCCTCCATGCAGCTCTACCGCTCCTCCCGCGGCAAGGACGCCATCATGGTCATGGAGTGCGACCAGGAGATTCCGGGGGATGTGATAAAGCATCTGAGGGAGCAGCGGGGAATTATGAAGGTTATGTATTTAAGTCTCGAGAGAACACCGACGAAGGAGGAAGCACCCCATGGCATTTAACACAATTGAAGAGATGATCCGCCAGGCAGAGGCACAGAATCTCCCCATCTGGCAGTACATCCTGCGCACGGAGGCCGCCGACCAGGACGCCCCGGAGGAGGAAATTTTTGAGAATATGCGCCGCATGTACCAGGCCATGCGCCAGGCGGACGCCGCCTACGACAAAGACCTGCGGTCCGCCAGCGGGCTCTCCGGGCGGGGACGGGGAAAGGCTTAAGCGCTACAATCAGAACGGGAAGAATCTGGCAGGCCCCTATTTAAGCCTGGTTATGGAGAAGGCCGTCAAGATGGGCGAGTCCAACGCCTGCATGAAGCGCATCGTGGCCGCCCCCACGGCGGGCGCCTGCGGCGTGATTCCGGCGGTGCTTCTGTCCTATGAGGAGTTATATGCACCGGAGGAGGACCGCCTGGTGGAGGCGCTGTTTGTCTGCGCCGGCGTCGGCGCGGTCATCGCCCGCCCAGGCCTCCATCGCCGGAGCCTCCGGCGGCT
>BBZO01000023.1 GCA_001304875.1 Clostridia bacterium UC5.1-2E3 | reverse complement strand
ATAAATAAGGCTCCATGATGGCAGTAATAATATATCACACACCTTTTATGAATGCCATTGATGATAAGCACCAGGCCGGCGGCTGATCGCACCGCCGGCCGGAAAGGAGAAACGGGTGGACATTGGATATGATACATTTATTTACTCTGTATACAATGCCCTGGGTGTAGGCCCTAAAAATGCCGTGACGCGCCGGGAGCTCTGTGCAAGGCTCAGATGCGGCGACAGGCTTTTAAGGCAGGCGATTGAGGACTTAAGGCACGACAGGGTGATCCTTACAGACGATAACGGGACGGGATATTACATACCCACATACAACAAAGAAGGAAGGGCGCAGGCTGCGCGGTGGATCGCCAGGCAGAAGAAACGGGTGAAATCCATAAACAGGCGCTTCGCGGCGCAGAGGCGTTTGTCAAGTGCAGCCCCCAGGTATGCGGCCAGACAAATATGTTTGACGACGGAGGACTGGAGGATGGAGAAGAAACCGCGTGACCGGATCGTTAGGGAAAGCATGGTTTTCTATCGCGGATGGGCAGAGGGAATAGAGGACCTGGATGAAAAAGACCAACTCGAAGCCTTTTGGAACCTCATCCGCTATGGACTGGATGGCACAGAGCCAACGAATAAAGGGCCGGCAAGAAGCGTGTTCCGTCTGGCAAAGCCACAGATTGACGCGAACAACGCAAAATACCAGAACTCGCTGAAGGGCGGGAGAAGATCGAGTCAAATGCAACCCGGAGACAACCAGACTGGAACTAAAAAGGAACCAAGAGGAAACCAAACAGAAACCAAAGCTGAAACCTAAAACAAACCAAACGGGAACCAAGGAGAAACCAAAGACAAACCAAACTGAAACCAAACCGTTACCCCATGATAATGATAATGTAAATGATAATGCTTTAAAAGAAAACACCCTTACGGGTGTAAAAGAAAAGCGCTTCGCGCCGCCCACCCTGGAGAATGTGATTGGATATTGCCGGGAGATCGGGTGCAGCATTGACGCGCAGAGATTCATTGACTTTTACGAGTCCAAGGGCTGGATGATCGGCAAAAACAAGATGAAGGACTGGAAGGCCGCGGTGAGGAACTGGGCGCGACAGGAAAAGGCGTGTCCGCCTACACAAAGCAGGAACCGTTTTCACAACTACGAGGGTGACAGCACGGACTATGACGATCTGGTTTGGAAGATGATCCGGGACAGGGACGGAGGTGATGGCGCGTCGTGAGGATGAGATACAAGACTATGTCACAGTATGGGATTGATGCAGATACAGAGCGCGCGATAAAGGAGCGATGTAAAAAACTGTCGGCTGATGACCGGAAAATCCTGTTTAATTGCGCGTTATCTGCGGCCCCCGGACTGGAAGTTGAAGTATATTACAGCATCACCCACATGGCCGAGCGGGAAGGCTATTACAACATGGCGCGGAAGGATGGAACATACCGGCAAAGCCGGACGACTTTTATGCTTACAGGCGCAAGACTCTGGCCGAGTTTTACAACGTTCTGCGGTTGTGTGGGTTGTGGGATAAGGAGGCGCAGAAGAAATGAGTGAACAAAAAGTAGTTTACCGCTGCGAGGACATCGACCGGCTGCGGGAGCAGTTAAAGATCGGCGATCCGGTAAGGACGGAGGTATGGTTTGACAGGCTGGGGGAGCGACTGATGATCCCCCGGCAGAGAGTCAGAAAGATCGTCGGTATTTATCCCCACCTGGTGGAGCTGGAGTCCTGGCCAGGGGAACCGGTGCAGACAGTCACCTACGCAGAGATGCTGATACACGGCGGGGCGATTGAGCGTGCGCCGCGGCGGTCCCGCGGGAGCAGAGGAAAGTGAGGTGGGCGGGATGAACGGGAATGTAAACACAGAGACGCAGCCGTCATGTGACAACTGTCTTTACGAGTACACATGCAGCTGGGAACCGGCAGGAGAAAGGAACTGCTGCGAGGATTACAAGGAGGAATAGAAGATGATAGAAAAGATCATGGAAGAGATAGAAGAAGCGACAAGACAAGAAGATGCACCTATTTATTGCGGGAACATGGAAGTGGATGGATATGTGCGAATAAGCAGAGTAGAAGCGATCATCCGAAAGTACATGAATGACGGCTGGATTTCGGTGGAGGAGCGGATGCCAGGAAAGGGTGACAGTGTATTGATGTGCAACGCGGAGGGCTGCAGAATTGTCGGATGGTGGACTGGAAAGACCTGGGTGACGGGATTTTCTCATACCGATACTGAAAAGAATATAGTCGCCTGGCAGCCCCTCCCAGAGCCGTACCGCGCGGGGAAAGAGAGAGAATGAACGAAAATGTGGTGACAACGAAACGCGCCCCGCGCGGTAAAATCGGGTAAGGAACTGTGTGGGGCGGGAAAGGGAAAATATGGCTTATGCTGAAAAAACAAGTATATCAGTTGCAAGAACAAAAGCTGATATAGAAGAACTGATACAAAAGGCAGGAGCAGGGCAATTTGTTTCTGGATTTAAAGAGGATATGGCGGTTATCGGATTCTCGTTATCCGATCGGCAAATACGGTTCGTTCTTCCGCTACCGAATAAACAGGATAAAATATTTTGGTACACGCCGGAACGTAGAAATAAACGCTCAGAGGAACAGGCGTATGCCGCATGGGAGCAGGCGTGTAGAAGTCGGTGGAGGGCGTTGTATCTAATTATCAAGGCGAAATTGGAGGCGGTAGAAAGCGGTATCAGTACAGTGGAACGAGAATTTTTCTATGATGTAGTATTGCCAGATGGAAAAACGATAGGAGAATGGATGGCTCCCCAACTTGAAACCGCGTATCAGACAGGAACTATGCCACCAATGTTACCAATGCTATGAACCTTAACACCACCATGAAAAAGCTCCAGCGCGCTATCCTCTCCACCGGCCTAATAATCAAAATCGGAACCAGCCAATTCTATAGCCCGGAGCAGGGGCGCATGATAACGATGTGGATATTGTCTACGCCTACACTACAAAACGGGCGGAACGGCTGGCGGATGCGGGACTATGAGATATTGCGGAGTGCATCGGCGGTGGAAGCGGTGAAGTGTCTGGCGGAGATATGGGAGGAAGTAAAAATATGGACAAGCTGATTAGTGCAGAGAAATTATATAACAAAGTAGCAGAACTTGAAGAACTGGCAAGAGATAGAGTTTTAGACACACCAACGACAAGCCCTGCACATCCGAGATATGTTGCGCAGTTAAACGAAAGAACGGCGCTAAAACATATGATTATGGATGAGCCTGCCGCTTTTGACAAGGAAAAGGTGATTGAGGAATTGAAGGAAGAAGGTTGCATTATTGATGATGAGGCGGGGAATAGAGTGGTTGAAATTATCAAGAAAGGCGGTGTTTAAGCATGGGAGAAATTAAATTAAGGCCGTGTCCGCATTGCGCCAATACTAATCTGGAATTTACAGATATGCACGATTTAGAGGAGTGTGGAAATTTTGATACAGATAGCTGTCCTTGCAATGAGTATGAACCTCCGGGACATTGTGCATATAAAAGTGTTGTTTGTAGTGTTCAAAAAGGCGGATGTGGTGCTTCATCTGGTTACTATTTAACAGAAGAAGAAGCTGCAGAAGCATGGAATAAACGAGCAGGAGAGGACGGTGCAAAGGAATGACGGAGAAAGAGGCAATCAAGTGGCAAGAGGCATTTAAAAGGACATATAACGGGTATCCGAATGAATCTGTAGAGGCTTGCGATATAGCAATCAAAGCTCTCGAAGAAATCCAGCAGTACCGGGAGATCGGCACCCTTCCACGGTGCCGGGAGGCGGTGGAGAAGTTGCCTACCGCAGAAGAAGCAATAAGAAAACTCTTGTGCAGTGAATACGGCTCATCATGTCAGTTTTGCATACACGATGATGACGAAGACGCTATGTGTTGCAATGTAGGAGGTAGCGGTAGTTGGTGCTGTGAAAATGCCAAGTGGAATGGCAGATTGGAGTGAGAAAGAATGAGCAGAGAAATACTTTTTAAAGCCAAACGCAAGAACTGGCGGGAGTTGCCGAAAAAGGAACAGTGGTAGAGGGGAACCTTATTACAGACGAAGTGGACGCAGATGTAGCATATATCGGCTATGTTCTTGGGAGCGAAAATGGAGTGATACATGATATTGATGTTGCGCAAATCGCCCCCGAAACTCTCTGCCAGTACACCGGGCTGACCGATAAGAACGGTAAGCGGATCTGGGAAAATGATATTGCGCACATTAGAAACTCCGTATTGGCCGGATATGGACTGATATGCTATGAAAATGGATGTCTTGTCATTAAAGATAGAAGACGCAAAAGAACATATGATATGTTTGGGGAATGGAAAATCAGAGTAGATGGTAACATTTTTGATAACCCAGAATTATTAGAGTAGGAAGGTGTGGACTAATGGAAAAAGGATTTATTGTGATAGACATTCCAGAAAAGTGCGAGACCTGCCCATTTGAAAGAGTGTGGGATGAGGATTTCTTCGGGGATGAATACATATACGGGTGCTCTCCCGCTGGTGGAGGGTGTACGAATGCCTATAGAAAACACGAAAGACCAGGGTGGTGTCCTATAAAAGAAGTGCCCAAGAAAAGCGAAGTTGTACCTTTGGGTGAGACGTCTTATGTGAGCGGTTGGAACGCCTGTATTGATGAAATTCTGAAGACAGAATAGGCTAAATTGTTTTAGAGGAGAATCGTAATGATTGACTGGCAAAAAAGATGCGTCTGCGACAACTGCGAGGCCACATCGGAGCGCGCGATGTGGCCACTACGTACAGCTTAACGCTTGAGCGGAGCGGAAAGACAATAATATTGCGTGAGAGCTGTCTAAAGGAATTGTTGGAGACAACGAAAATGGTTCTTGAAGGTAGAGAAACACGAAATGATTGACAGGTGATGTGATGGGGTTAACACCAAAGCAAAAGGCGTTTGCAGACGAATATCTGAAGTGCGGGAATGCGACGGAGGCGGCGAGAAATGCGGGATATTCAGAACGGACAGCGGCAGTAATAGGCAATGAAAACCTTAAAAAACCTAATGTTCTTGCATATATCGCAGAGCGGCAGAAACAGATTGACGATTCCCGCATAGCAGACGCCGCCGAGGTGTTGCGCTTTTATACCGCCGTCCTCCGGGGCGAGGTAAAAGACCAATTTGACCTTGATGTTTCCGTGGCTGACAAAATGGCGGCGGGGCGGGAACTGATGAAGCGCCACGAGCGAATAGAGGGACAGAAACCAGATACCGGCGGCATTGTTATTGTGAATAACATACCGAGGCCGGGGAAGGAGTAGGAAGTGACCTATATTGTAAAAGAAAATCAGGACGGCACAGTGACGATTGATAGGGAAGTGTATAACGAACTGCGCAATAAAGCCGAGAGTTATAACAAGCTGATGAACAAAGTCGCTGACGTCATATTGAAGAACCTTGAAGAATTTTTGAGCAAATGCAATGACTGACACAATCCAGCTTACCGACATCATAGCCCCCGCCTTTTACCCCGTCCACTGGGACATTCTGGACGGCAAGCATACATACTATGACCTGTACGGCGGGCGAGGGTCTACGAAGTCCTCTTTCATATCAACGGAAATTGTTTTCGGCATGATGCAGGACGCAGAACGGGGGATATTCAGCAACGGAATTGTTTTCCGCAAAGTTGAAAAGTATATCAGAGAATCTGTTTATGAACAGATAGCATGGGCGATAGACGCACTGGGAGTTACAGACCTATGGAAAGCCACACTGTCGCCTATGCAATTTATATATTTGCCGACGGGGCAGAAAATAACGTTCCGAGGACTGGATAAGGCAAAAAGAACGAAGTCCATTAAAACAAAAAGAGGTTGGTATAAATATCTTTGGTTTGAGGAGTTGGACGAGTTCGCCGGAATTGAAGAAATACGAAACGTGCAACAATCTGTCCTGCGTGGCGGAAGTGAATTTGTGGTTTTTAAGTCATTCAACCCGCCGATTTCCCGTAGCAACTGGGCGAATGTGTACGTTAATGAGCCGAGAGAGGACAGCTACCGCCACAAGAGCGATTATACCACAGTGCCGGAGGATTGGCTGGGCGAACAGTTTATAGCAGACGCCGAACATCTGAAAGCCACGAATGAGCGGGCATATCAGCATGAGTACATGGGAGAACCTATCGGTCTGGGGACGAATATCTTTGATATGCTGGAGATTAGGGCTATCACGGACGAGGAAATTCAGACATATCAGTCCATTTATCAAGGACAGGACTTCGGTTGGTATCCAGACCCGAAAGCGTTCATCCGGGCGGCTTATATACCGAACAAAGAAAAGATTGTCCTGCTTGATGAATTGGGCGGGTGCAAGATTAGAAACGCTGAAATGGCACGAATGATACAAGAAAAAGGCTATGATGATTATGCCTAATGTGCGGCGTAGACGAGCAGGAAAGCATTGTAGACCTGCGTGACGCTGGTATTCCTGCCCGTGGTGCGATTGTAACGCCGGGGAGTAGGAAATATACGTTTGAGTGGTTACAGTGCCGCACAATCGTCATAGACCCAGCCAGAACGCCAAGGGCATATAAAGAGATTATAGAGTACGAACATGAAGTTGACAGCAACGGAGAAGTGATTGCAGATTATCCAGACGGAAACGACCATTGGATAGACGCCCTGCGGTATGCAATTTCTCCTATGGCTATGCGGAGGGGACACAGTGCGTAGTGGTGCAAAGAAAAATTATCCGAGAATATATAAAATTTGGCAAGGCATACGCCAGAGGTGCAATAATCCAAATGATAAGGATTACGACGATTATGGCGGCAGAGGAATAAAGGTCTGCGAGGAATGGAATAAAAGCTCAATGGCGTTTATTCAATGGGCTTTGCAAAATGGATATGCTGATAATTTGAGCATTGATAGGAAAGACACAAACGGAGATTATTGCCCCGAAAATTGTCACTGGGCTACGGGCACGGAGCAGGCCAGAAACAAGCGGAAACAGAGGACAAACAGAACCGGGTATAATGGCGTACATTATGAGGCGGATAGAGGGAGATATCGTGCTTTGATATATGTTGACAGCAAACGTATAGATTTAGGACGGTATGACACAGCAGAGGAGGCCGCAGAGGCACGAAGAAAGGGCGAAGTGAAATACTGGGGCGGTACGCCACAAGCCCGCTGTCAATGAGGAGAGGAAACAGCGCATGAAAGGAAAACAAGAACGTTGCAGATATTGTCATAGATTTATGGGAAAAAACCATGATGAAGGCCATTGCGTGGTGGGCGGATGGGAAGATGATAAAGTAAAGATAGTTACAGTGGAAGATTGCGAAAATTGTAAATCCTTTGATTCCAAATTTATTGAATACCCATTGACAATACAAGGAATTGATAATGCAAAAATTGAAACAAAAGGGCTTACATAAGTGTGGGGCATTATGTGAAATATCTCCTTGTGGAAAAGAATACGAGCAAAAGACATTTTTAGGGATATACCTTGGAGAATTACCAATAGCAATTTATAGTTCATATGACAGAAACACAGGAATTTTAAGCAATCATACTATGAATAATCCTGCTATTTTTGTTCCGGAATTAGGTAAAATCATTTATGGGTGCGAAAGCTATTGGAGAGAAATTAAAAAGCCAGAGGATTTCAAAGGAATTTCAAAAGAGGACATAGAAAATACATGGTACATACAGATGTTGAAGAAGTTTGGTGATTAAATGGGACTGATAGCAACAGTAAAAAGGTGGATAGGCATGATATTCAAAAACAGGGCAGAGAAAGATTTTGATGTAAAGGATATTACTTCCCCGGCGATGGAGGCGGTCATTTCACGGTGCGCCGACATTTACCGGGGCGTTCCGGCGTGGGTAAGCGCAGAGGATAATATCAAGACCATCAATTTCGCAAAGGCTGTATGCTCCGAAACCGCAAGGCTGGCAACGCTGGCGATTAAGGTACAGATTGGCGGCAGTGCAAGGGCAACGTGGTTGCAAGAGCAAATTGACAAGGTGTATTTCAAGCTGCGGCATTGGGTGGAATATGGCTGTGCGTATGGTACGGTTATCATCAAACCTAATGACGGTGGCTTTGATATGTTTACGCCGTTTGACTTCTTTGTGACTGAGTGCGACAGTAACGGGAATATTACGGGGATTGTTTTTAAGGACAGTTATGCGGACAATGACAAGTATTACACACGCCTTGAATATCACAGGTTTGTAGAAACGCAGACCGAGAGCGGCCCTATCTATCCTTACTATATCAGTAACCGGGCTTATGTGTCCCGTCATTCCGATTCCCTGGGCGACCCGGTAGCCTTACAGCTACTAAGTGGGCCGATTTGATGGCAGATACGCCGCCGATTATCAAGGGCGGAGATGAGCGCCTTGACGGGCCGATGTTCGGGGTATTCCGTACACCGCAGGCGAACAACGTTGACATATCCTCACCATTGGGGCTTCCGGTATTTGCCGAGGCTGTCGAGGAAATGAAAGACCTTGATATTGCGTACAGCCGGAACGCCGAGGAGATATTCGACAGCGAGAAGATTATTCTGGCAGATGACCGGCTGATGTATGACAGCGGGAAAAATCTGAATAAGCGAGGGCTGGCAGATGTGAAACTCCCGCACTATGTCAAGAATGTGTTTGGAAGTGCGCCGGAGGAATTTTACCAGGAAATCAATCCACAGCTTAACACTGACACCCGTCTGTCTGGTATCAATGCTCTGCTGTCCCAGATTGGCTATAAGTGCGGATTCAGTAACGGATACTTTGTATTTAATGAATCCACTGGCATACAGACGGCAACGGGTGTTGAGGCAGAGCAGCAGCGGACAATCCAGTTTGTCAAAGATGTGCGGGATAAGCTGGAGAGCTGTCTTGACGGCGCTATCTATGCCATGTCTGTATATGCAGATCTTTACGGTCTGGCTCCGGCTGGGAATTATGAGGTAGTGTATGACTTCGGGGACATTACATATTCGCACGAGGCCGATAAGCAACAGTGGTATTCTTACGCTGTACAGAACCGCATACCGTTCTGGTATTATCTGATGAAATTTGAGGGAATGACCGAGGAAGAGGCAAAGGCACTTGTAGAGGCGGCACAGCCGAAAGAAGAACCGGGATTTTTCCAGGAGGAATAACATGGAAATATTATTTGCAATCGTTGTAATTATAGGTACTGTTTTGTTTTTGGATTGTATTGATAGCGTAAAAAGGCAAAATAAAAGAAAGAAGAAAAAATAATGCTTGATCCTCACTACCTTCAGCAAATTGCAGACGGCGCCGAACAGATAGCCTCCGAACTCCATGAGTACATAATCCGTCAAATCGTAGACCGCATGATGATACGCATAGGCCGCGGCGATGATTACCTGCTGACTTCCTCCGACCGCTGGCGCATACAGGTATTGCAGGACGCCGGGTATTTGCTGGAAGATATAACGGTAGAGCTGGCAAAGTACACCAAGCGGCAGGAGAAGGAAATCAAAGCGGCTATGGAAGATGCCGGAATCAAAGCGCTGGAATACGACCATAAGATATACGAGGACGCCGGACTGTCCCCCATGCCGCTGACACAATCCCCGGCGCTTATCCGGCTGATGGAACGAAATTACCGGGCCACACTGGGGGAATGGAACAATTACACCAGAACAACCGCACAGGCCGCACAGAGGCTTTTTCTGAACGAATGTGACCTTGCCTACAATAATGTGTTGAGCGGTGCTGTATCGTATTCACAGGCCGTCAGAGAGGCTGTTGAGAGCGTGGCAAGCGGCGGCGTGTATGTGGACTACCCCTCCGGCCACCGCGACACGATAGAAACGGCCACAGCGCGGGCGGTGCGTACTGGGATAGCGCAGGCCGCTGGGGATATATCCCTAAAGCGCATGGAAGAAATGGACTGGGATATTATTCTGGTATCGGCCCACATCGGAGCCAGAACCGGGGATGGAGGGCAGAATCCGGGCAATCATTTATGGTGGCAAGGACAATTCTACAGCCGGGCAGGGAAAGACAAGCGTTTTCCAGACTTTTATAAGTCCACCGGATACGGAACCGGCGAGGGGCTTTGCGGGTGGAATTGCCGCCATTCATTCGGGAGCGGGGACGGCGTGAATAATCCGTACAAGGATATTCAGACCGCCGACAACTACCGCATAGAAAAACTAGAGCAACGCCAGCGAGCCTTAGAACGCCGTGTCCGCAAGACCAAGCGGGAAGTCATGGGACTGCAAGAGGCTGTGGAGAAGTGCAAGGATGACGCGGCAAAGTTTGAGTTACAGCAGGTGCTTGACCGTAAGTCCCACCTGCTACAGAGGCAGAATAAGGCGTACAGCGATTTTGCAAGGAGAATGACCTGCGCCCGATCAATGAGAGATTGCAGATTGCTAAGTGGTCGAGAGAGCAGGCGGCAAAAGCAAGGGCCGCTGCGAATAGATATTCCAAATAAGGTATGGAGGAAATAAAAAGTTGAGAAAAATAGATTTTAATGACCCGCCCAAAAATGAGAATTGGGAAATCCCGCAAGAAGTATATGATTATGTCCTGGAACACGGATACGCAGAAAAAATGATTCCTTTGGATTTAGAAGAGTGCAAGAAGATATTTGCTATTTTGAAAAAGGAGTATGAAGATTCTGCAAAATAAAAGCCAGAGGCGCGGCGGTATCAGAACGCGAAAGGAGAATGATTATGTGTGATAAAATAGGGTTTACGGCTGATGATGCAATAGATACATTAGAGAAAAACAGACCGACAAGCGGATATTATATGCTCAATGAGGCGATTGATATGAGCATTGCCGCTCTGGAAAGCCAGAAAAAGATTCTTGACATGATAGATTTCTTCTCTGACGATGAAAGAATGAAGTATTACAGAACAGACGCAAGCGGCGTATTGAGTGTTTTAAGGGAATTGATGATGGTGGTAAAATGAGCAGATGGAAAACCTACAACCCAAACCCTAAGAGCGCCCGTGTCGGCGATTGTACCATCCGGGCGATATGTAAAGCCCTCAATCAAGACTGGGAAACCACATTCGCCGGGATAATGGTTAAAGCGTGCCAGCTTTCGGATATGCCCTCCGCCAACGTGGTGTGGGGCGCGTACCTCCGGGATAACGGATTCCGGCGGCATATCGTAGACGACCACGGGCAGTATATTTACACCGTGGATGACTTCTGCCGGGACAATCCGGCGGGGACTTACGTTCTGGGGATTGATGGGCATGTGGTGTGCGTGCAGGACGGATTTTATTTTGACACATGGGATAGCGGTGGGGAAGTGCCGATTTATTACTGGGAGAGATGATATGAAAAAGAAGATATTTTAAAGTTAGCAGAAATTGTACTTGTGGCGCTTGCGTGTCCGTTGATTATTCCTGCAATTTTAGATAATAAGACGGAGGACTGACACATGGACGTAATGGAAACAATACAGACAATCCTTGCTATCTGCGGCGGTATTTCCGTTATCGGCGGCGCGGCGGCAGTCATACATAAATGGATAGCCCCGGCGGTAAAGCTGAATGACCGGGTGGAAACACTGGAGCGGCACGACAAGAGAGATTATGAGGCCATGCAGGAGATTAAGGAGCGGGACAGCCTCATCATGGAAACGCTGGTTACTATGCTCAACAGCCAGATTTCCGGGAACAATGTCGAGCAGTTAAAAAAAACGAGGGACAAGCTGATTTCCTATCTTGCGCAGACGCAGTAAGGAGAATTTTCTTGAAAGTGTATGATTTTACAGTGCTGGAACTGAATTATTTCCGTACATACTGCAACTTTACAGCGGACGAGCGCCAGCTTTTTGAACTTCGGGCGCAGAATATTCCGCTGGAACGGTGTGCGGAAATGATGAATGTGAGTGTGTCCACTGTGAAGAGAATGAGCCGGAAAGTGAATAGTAAAATTATAAGGGTGTGCTGATATATGATAAAGTCTAAATGCATTAAGTGCAAATACTGGGTAAGATATTTTAATTCAAACAAATGTTACTGCAAAAAAGGATATTGTTGCAAGTGATACTTACATGACACTTTTCAAGGACTTTGACGAACTGTCGAAGTTCTTTTTTATTGCTAAAATTAAGTCATAAAAAGTCTTAGAAATTAGTCATAGGAGGGATAGCATGGCATTACCATACACGCCGGGATATGGGTACAATCCGTACCAGTTCGGCCAGGTCAACCCGTTACAGCCACAAATGGACAGGCTGGCAAATATGCAAGCACAGTACCAACCGCAAGTACCGCAGACAAATCAAGGTATTCTATGGGTGCAGGGCGAGGCCGGGGCAAAGTCTTATTTGGTAGCGCCGAACACAAGCGTTTTGCTGATGGACAGCGAGGAATCACGCTTTTTTATCAAAACAACGGATAATGCAGGTATGCCAACTCTCCGCACGTTTGAATATAGAGAAGTGACCGCAGGAGACACGCCAGCGCCCCAGAAACAGCCAGAAATGAGCATGGACGATAAATACGTCACCCGGCAAGAATACAACGATTTGCGGGGCAAATATGAAGAACTGTATGGACTTTTGGAAACGGCCACAAAGCCAACTCCAGACAATAATAGAAAGGGTGGACGAGATAATGGGAAATCCTCTGTTTGATATGTTAGGCGGCAACAGGCCGGGAATGGGCGGCGGCCCCATGAATATGGTTCAGCAGTTCCAGCGGTTCCGGCAGGAAATGCAGGGCAAGAACCCGCAGGAAGAAATCAATAAACTTTTGCAGTCTGGGAAGATAAGCCAGCAACAGCTTAACCAGGCTCAGCAGATGGCCCAGCAGTTTAAAGGGCTTTTGAAATAGTACATAAATCAAGTGCGCACTGATTTTGTAAATAAATCTAAAAGGAGAAACGACATGACAGACGGTTTAAGCGCTTCTGATGTTGCTGTATTGACCGGCGGCACTGGAAGAAATAACGACGGCTGGGGTGGAGATGGTTGTTGGTGGATCGTACTCTTCCTGCTTTTCGGAATGTTCGGCTGGGGCGGCTTTGGCAATGGCTGGGGCGGCAACGGCGGCGGAGCAAATTCTCCGGGGTTCCAGGGATGGGCTACCCGTGCAGACATTGACGCGGCGCTCGCCACACAGGGAATTGAGAGCGGTATCCAGAATATCTCTACCCAGCTTTGCAATGGTTTTAATACCCTCGGTTCCCAGCTGGCGAATTGCTGCTGTGATCTGAAGCAGGGACAGGGCGAGATCAACTACAATCTGGCAATGCAGACCAATGCGCTTCAGAACACCATGAACCAGAACGCAAACGCGCTCCAGAGTCAGCTCTGCAACGGGTTCAGAGATGTGATCGACGCTCAGAACGCCGGAACACAGCGTATCATTGATACGATTACGCAGGACAAGATTCAGTCCTTACAGACAGAGTTACAGTCCGCACAGCTGCAGCTTTCCAACGCGGCACAGACTACGAACATTATCAACGCTCTGCGGCCCACGCCGACACCGAGCTACCCGGTAATGTCCCCGTACACCTCCATTATCAATCCGACTGGATTCACCTTCGGAGTTAATGGTTGCGGCTGCAATACTGGATGTTGCTAAAACTTCATATCGGAGTTTCTTTCCGATCATTTTCTTGACGTTAGGAAAATGATTCGGGATGTTCGGCACAAGCCGTTATTACGCAGGAGGGCAGGCCGAGTGTCTGTCCTTTTGCGATATGAAAGGAGATTATTATGATTGAATTGACAGCGGCCGCCGTACAGGTTGTACCGGCGGGAGAAAGCGTGGTATTTACCAATGAGGCGGTAAAGAGTGGGTGTGCAGAGCGTCACAGGGACGGTAGCGCACAGATTACGCTTTTACAGCCCGGAAGATACCTTGTAACATTTTCTGGCAACATTGCCATTGATACCGGAGGCACAGCCGGGGAAATTTCCCTGGCGCTCACACAGCAGGGAGAAATCCTTGGCGGCTCCCGCATGAGAGTTACACCGGCGGCGGTAGGCGAGTATTTCAACGTAGCGACACAGCATTACGTTGATGTTTACCGTGGATGTAATGGCGCGGGATGTTGCCAGACTATCACGGTAGAGAACACCAGCGCACAGGCGGTACTGGTTGACAATCCGAACATTACAGCGGTTCGGGTGTGCGGTTGAGAAAGGAGCAGGCTATGAGTTATAAGTTAATGCAGAATATCCGGGAAGAACTGGATAAGATTGCGGAAAAGGGCCTGAACACCGGGAACCTTGAAACCGCATACAAACTGATTGATATGCTGAAAGACATGGAAAATGTCGAATACTGGAAGTGCAAAGAGGAGTATTACAACGCCGTACTGGATGAGATGGAGGGCGGCTACAGCCAGACCGGAGATTACAGCGAGCGGCGCAAGCGTGACGGCATGGGGCGGTACAGCCGGCAGATGGCAGGATGATGCCGGACTATGACAACGGCACTTCCTACGCCCGTCGGGGCGAGCATTATGTGAGAGGACATTACAGCCGGGCGAACGGCTCTGGCAATGATTCCTACAGCGAATACATGGACAGCAAACAGTCCTACCGTTCCGGGAAGTCCGAAGACTGCAAGCGGCGTATGCTGGCGGCTCTGGAGGAACATATGGACGCTCTGACCGAGGAACTGGGCGAGATGTCGAAAGACGCTGATTGCCGGGAGGAAAGGGAAACCATTTCCCGATACATCGACAAACTGCGGAAGATGATGTAAACAGAGGCGGCGGGGAAACCCGTCGCTTTTATTAAAAATGTGGGGATAGGTGATTGCTACGGGCGTGGTAAAATAAAGGCATAAAGGAGATTTATGCTATGGTAAAAGACGGTTGGGTGTACTGCCCTATCTGTAACAACAAAACCCGGACAAAAATCCGCCCGGACACGGTGGCGGAAAACCTTCCTATTTTTTGCCCGAAATGCAAAATGCAATCTATTGTTGACGTAAACTCCGGATTCAGAATAAAAGTAATAACACATATAGTGTAGAGCCAGACGCCAGACGCAGAGCCAGTTAATTTGTCGGAAACCCCGACAGGTTGCCGGCTCTTTTCTTATATTCGTTTCACTTACCTCCTACCGCGCACGTCCTTAAAAGAAAGAGAATTGCAACAAATTGCAATCAGTTGCAAATCTTGAGGTTGAAAAGCGGATGCAATTTCCGGCGTGTGCATTTGTCGAAATAATGCTGTGCGGATACCAAAGACGTCAACGGCAAACAGAAACTGCATTGTTATCGACATGTTTTAAAAGCGCTTTTGGTTATGCTGTCCGCATGCGGCCGGTCGATGTCCAGGGTGCACGGTGGCCTCATGGCTCCTCGGAGTGAATGAGTTGGTTTAATAATCTGGGAAATAAAACGCTTGTGAAGATCGCGCGTAAGTAGCAAGTGCCATTCACGTCACTAAATGCCATACCAGATTGATGCCTTTTGCGAGGGCGTGAATAATTTGAACAAAATTACATAATGAGCTTCGCCAAGCGGTTAAGGCACCGGGTTTTGACCCCGGCAGAGAAGGAACGCTCTTTACGCTGGTTCGAATCCAGCAGCCTCAGCTACCCCGCCCGTGGTTGTAACGCTGAATCCATACCGCTGACGGGCGGTTAATCAATCACGTTAAGGAGGATATATGCAGAACATCGAAGCAATTTTATCAGAAATGGGAATTGAAGTCCCGGAGGACAAAAAAGCTGACCTTACAAAAAAGGTAGCCGAGAACTATGTGACCAAAGCCGAGCATGAAAAGAAGCTGGGGCGGGCTGAAACTGACCGGGATAACTGGAAACAGAAAGCCGAAACCGCAGAAACCACGCTGAAAGGCTTTGAGGGCGTTGACCTTGAAACCATGCAGAGAGAACTTTCTGACTGGAAGAAAAAGCTGAGGACGCCGAGAAGAACGCACAGGCGCAGATTTACGAAAGAGATTTCAATGACGCTCTGAAGAACGAGTTTGAGGGCATTAAGTTTTCCAGCGAGGCGGCAAAACGGGCAATCATGGTAGAAGTCAAAGAAGCTGGTCTAAAGCTGAAGGACGGAAAAATCCTGGGCTTAAATGACCTCATTTCCCAGATGAAAGAGAAAGACGCTTCGGCGTTCGTTGACGAGGAACAGCAGAAAGCACAGCAGAACGCGGCGCGGTTCACACAGCCTTTCCAGAGGCAGAACCAGGGCGGAGGAATGACGAAAGACCAGATCATGGGAATTAAGGACGCCTCCGAGCGACAGGCCGCCATAGCTGCAAATATGCACTTATTCACTAAAGGAGAGTAGAAATGGCAAAGAATAATCTGATTAAAACAGCAGATATCCAGGTCACTCCGAGAGAGGTCGATTTTGTTACCAGATTCGAGAGAAACTGGGAACATTTGAGAGAGATTCTTGGTATCATGCGCCCGATCAAGAAACAGCCGAACACAAAGCTGAAAAGTAAGTATGCGGAGGGCGTACTGGAAAGCGGAAATGTAGGCGAAGGCGAGGAAATCCCGTACAGCAAATTTGTTGTAAAGGAAAAGGACTACGCGGACATTACGATTGAGAAGTACGCAAAGGCCGTATCTATTGAGAATATCAAAGACCACGGCTACGACAACGCCGTGCAGATGACGGATGACGAGTTCCTTTTCCAGTTGCAGACCAATGTGACCGGAAGATTTTACAGTTATCTGAACACAGGAACGCTGACCGCCACAGAAACCACGTTCCAGATGGCACTGGCTATGGCAAAGGGGCTTGTGGAGAACAAGTTCAAGACTATGCACAGAACAGCAACGGGTGTAGTTGGCTTTGTAAACATCTTGGATGTGTACGAGTATCTGGGAGCGGCTGACATTACCATTCAGAATCAGTTCGGTTTCCAGTATATCAAGGACTTCATGGGATTTAACACAATCTTCCTGCTGTCCGAAGAGGAAGTGGCGCGTGGGCGCATTATCGCTACGCCGGTTGAGAATATCGTCCTGTACTATGTTGACCCGAACGACAGCGACTTTGTTCGTGCCGGGCTGGTATACACCGTAAGCGCCGGGGAAACGAATCTGATCGGATTCCACACCCAGGGCAACTACAATACGGCAGTTTCCGAGGCGTTTGCAATCATGGGACTGACCCTGTTCGCGGAGTACATTGACGCGATTGCAGTAGTGACAATCAGCGACGATACCACACTGGGTACGCTGACTGTGACATCCGCTGCAGGAACAAAGGCGGGAGATACCAAAGTGACCGTAACGCCGGAGGCGGGAGTGGACACCTGTATAAGTACAAGGTTGCCGCGTCCGAAACGGAAGTAAAATACGGCCAGAGCGTGAAAAACTGGACACCGTGGGACGGCAAGTCCGACATTACAGCGACCACCGGACAGACAATCACGGTAGTAGAGTGCGACAACACCTATAAGGCGTTGAAGTCCGGCAGTGATGATGTAACATCCAAGACTTGATGAAAGGAGGTGGCCGGGATGGCATACACCACATTCACATTTTATGAGAATACATACCACGGAAATGTTGTCCCGGCAGAAGATTTTGACCGTATCGCAGACCGGGCCAGCGACTTTCTGGATGTGATAACCTTTGACCGCCTTGTAGGCGGTCTCCCAGACGATGAACGAGGAAAAACAAAGGTACAGAAAGCTGTCTGCGCCGTCTGCGATAAGCTGTATTACTTGGAACTGGCAGATATACAGGCGCTCTCTGCCGCCGCCGGGGGGATATCTTCCGGCAGTGCTGGCGGAACTGGTGGTGTAAACGCCGGGGTAATTACCTCCCGGTCTGCCGGTTCTGAATCAATTTCCTACGCCTCCCCGTCTGAAATGGCAAGCGGCGCAAAGACATGGAGCGCAGTCTATCAAGCGGCAGGGGACGAGCAGGCAACAAATAAACTCCTGTATGATACCGCAAAGGTGTATCTGACAGGGGTAAGAGATAACGAGGGCGTACCGTTATTGTACGCAGGAATGAGGTAAATATGGACATTACGACATTAGGAACGTGCGTGGCTATCGTGGCTATCTGCTATGTTATCGGCTTAGGCTGTAAGGCGGCGCAGAAAATCCCGGACGAATGGATTCCGGTCATTATGGCAGTGTGCGGCGGCGTACTGGGTGCGCTGGGAATGAATATCATGCCGGATTTCCCGGCGGCGGACTATATTAACGCTGTGGCGGTGGGGATGGTGTCCGGGCTGGCGGCTACGGGTGTGAACCAGGTGTATAAGCAGGCCACAAAATGAGCAATTACCGAAACCGCCGCAACTATGAAAATTTGGAGCGCCGGATATTTGACGGCGTGGGAGAATACGGCATACCGCAGATAGAGCCAGTGGCCTATGAGGGCGGCTGTGACTGGATTGGTTTCAACTATGCCAAGACCTGCAAGGAGCCGGAGGGCAAGGGAATCCATTTCTTTCTTGATGACTATGTTTTTCTACGGATATGGACGAACATTGACCGATACATACCTATGCTTCAGAGGTTCCGTTATGTAATGTCGCCGGACTTCTCAACTTACACCGATTTCCCCAAAGCTATCCAGATATACAATCATTACCGCAAGCACTGGGTAGGCGCATATCTGCAAGAGGCGGGGATACAGGTTATCCCGACAATCTCATGGAGTACGCCGGACAGCTTTGAATGGTGTTTTGACGGCGAGCCGGAGGGCGGCACCGTGGCAGTATCGTCCGTGGGCGTGATGAACAGCAAGGAAAAGAAAGCGCTGTTTCTGGCAGGCTATGAGGAAATGGTGCGGCGTTTACACCCGGAAACGATTATCTTTTACGGCTCTGTGCCGGATGAGTGCAAGGGGAAAATCGTGAGAGTACGGGCGTTTATGGAGAAGTTTAAGGAGGCGTTGTGTGATGGGCGGTAGGGGTGGAAGTAGTGGCTTGAATGAGCCACAGGGCAGACGAATGAGCATGAGCCGTTTTCTCGAAAATTTGGCAAAAAACAGCCAGCAAGGAATGCTTGACGTTCTTTCGAAATCTGAATTGAAACTATCTCCTGCTGATTTCACGAAAAACGGAAATGCCGTTAGGTTACAAGTCGGAGAATTTGAAGTAGGGAATGATAAGGTTGTAGTGTCTTTTTATAATCGCTATGACCCCATGCAAGTCGCTAAGCCCACACAAGCAATCAAGCAAAGCATTGAGATTAGGGCGTACAAAAATGGAAATGTAACAGCGGTGCGCACTCTGGCTGAGAAAAAGAGCATGAGCCTAAAAAATGCGGAAAAGAACTACCGCGAAATGCTTGAACAGTGGAAAAAGCTGACGAAAACAGAAAAACATAAGATTCAGTTAAAGGAGGGGATACCATGTATGACGCTACTGTAACAATTTTCAATTATTACGAATCCAACAGTGCCGCCGTCTGGTATCCTCACGTTTTATCCGGCGTCCATCTAGAAACCGACCGTGGTCAGATTATCAAGAAATACGGCCCGGAGAGCACAGACAACGCTGAATTACATATCGCCTACACCGAAAAAACGGCCAGAAAATCATCACGGACACCGCAGGGAAAGAGCTTATCTGGCTCCCACCGAAAGCCTGGGCGAAACAGGTTAATGACGATTTGGCGAACAGTATCACATTCGACCCGGCAGAGGATTTCTTCTGGGCGGGCGCATGGGACGGGGACAGCATTATCAATGGCGCTGATTACATCGATAAGCGGGGCGAGGGTTTTCTGGCGTATATGCGGAAGATGCAGGACTTTGTGTTCTTGATTTCCGCGACAGGTGGTCCGTACACTGCGATACAGCATTTTGAATTACTGGGGAAGTGACGCTATGGCAAGAAGTAAGATTAAACATTTTAAAGGCTTTTCCATTGTTGACGGTGATGTTCGGGCAAAATTGAGCATGAGCCGGTTTGAGAAACAGTTCCAGCGTGCCCAGTACCAGCTTGACGGGGACGTGATGAATAGCATGGTTCCCTTTATGCCTATGGTGTCTGAGACTTTTATTAAGGTCACGCAGGCGGCCAGTGCCGCGGTGCAAGGCTCCGGCGAGGTATACGCCGCTTATGGGCCGCAGGGCCGTTTTTTGTATGAGGGAAAGACGATGGTAAGTCCGTCAACCGGTAGCACGTGGGCTAAAAAGGGCGAGAAGAAAGTGCTTGTCAGCCAATATGGCGGCAAGACAAACGCAATGGAAAACCTTACCTACACTCGACAGGCACACCCTAAAGCACAGGCTCATTGGTTTGACGCCGCCAAAGAAAAAGACGGCAAGACTTGGGTAAAAAATGTAAAGAGAACAGCAGGAGGTGGAAAGCGTGGATAAAGATTGCAAAAATTGCCTATTTTCAGATGATTGCACAGAGGCAATGAAGGAAGAGGCCAAAGAGTCGGATTTTGACTGTTTCCAGGAGGAAGAAAATGGCTAATGAATTAAAGCTATAGGCAAGGACGCAACGGGCTATGAAGTTTTGACGGCGGCCATAAAGGACCTGCTGAACCAATTTCCAGGCCTGTATGAAGATGAAGAAATCAAGTACGAGGAATTGGAGGAAGAGGGCGGGATCGCGTTTTCCAATAACGCCGGCGCGCTGGTATATGTGGAGAAAGAGGACATAATCGGCTGCGTACATCAGACGTGCCAGTACCCGTTTTTTGTGGTCTATCGTTCGGCCAGCTCTGCCAGGGAACGGCAGAAGATGAGCATACAGGAGTTCTTGGATGCTCTGGGGAAATGGCTGTGCAAAGAGCCGGCGGTCATCGACGGCGCAACGTACAAGCTGAAACTATACCCCAAACTGGCCGCTGGTCGTCAGATAAAGAGGATCACTCGTGACAACTCCTACGGGATAGAGCCGCAGGAGAACGGAGTACAGGATTGGTTGCTCCCAGTGACGGTGGAGTATACAAACGAATTTGAATTATAGAGCCAGACGCAAAGACGCAGAGCCAGAATCTTGATTTGAGATTCTGGCTTATTTTTGAAAGGAGAAAACGACATGAAACTGACAAGAGGAGCTTACAGGACATTTCTGGACTCTACCTTTGGTGGAACCGGAACCCCGAAATGGTGGAGGATCGGCAAGGACATGGAGGAGATGAGCGTAGAGCTCAACCCGGACGTGTCTTCCGTCAAGAATATCTGGGACGAGACATCCGTCCAGGACAATGGTTATGAGCCGTCCATTGATGCTGATCCGTATTATGCGAATCCCGAGGATGAGATTTACCCGAAGCTGCTGGACATCGCCATGAACCGACTGAAAGGCGACGCGTGCAAGACAACGATCCTTGAGGTCATGGTGGAGGATACGGAGGATGAGCACCACAAGGCCTGGACAGAGGATGTCGTGGTTAAGGTATCCAGCTACGGCGGCGATACCTCCGGCGTGAGTATGCCGTTTACCGTTACGTTTGACGGCAACCGCAAGGAGGGATACGTGACGATTTCCAGCGGTACAGTGACATTTACGGAAGGGACCATCCCGTCCGGTCTGGAGGGCTAAAACATGGGAAATGTAATTAAAATTGACGACGGCAGTGAGGTTTTTGACATCGTAAACAAACGCGGGGAGCTTCTGGGTCAGTTCACGTTTATCCCCTCTGATTTTGACATTGTGAAGCGTTATGAGAAAACGCTGGCAGACTTTGAGGCGATGCAGAAAGAACTCCAGGACACACCGACGATGGATGAAATGAAGGAGATCGACAGACGCATGGCCGAGAGCATCGACTATCTGTTCAATGCCCCGGTGTCGGAGAAGTTTTTCAGCATCACGTCTCCGTTCACGGTCCTGGACGGCGGCCAATTCTTTGTTGAGAACGTAATAAATGCGATCCGCGGCGTGATCGAGCAGAAGCGCAACGTGAAGCTTGAGGCAGTGCAGCGGCGTGTGGACAAGTACACCGCGAAATACAAAGCGGGGCCCGGCGGATACATAGCCCCGGTTAGCTGATGTATTCCTGGGAACTCCCTACCACTCTGGAGGTAGGCGGGGAGTCGTATGAGATTCGGTCAGATTTTCGCCCGGCGCTGGATATCATCGCGGCATTTAATGATCCGCAACTCCCGGACGCCGCAAAGCTCGACGTTATGGTGACGATCTTGTACGTCTCCCCGCCGCCGGCGGAATACCTGGACGAGACGGTGAAAAAGGCGCTCTGGTTTCTGGACTGTGGAAGGCAGGATGACGGCAAGACAAAGCCTCGAACAATGGACTGGGAGCAGGATGCGGCAATCATCTTCCCGGCGGCCAACAAGATCGCCGGGTATGAGACGAGGAACCCGCAGAGGTATACGCACTGGTGGTCATTCATCGGGTACTTTAACGAGATCGAAGAGGGCCTTTTCTCCCAGGTGCTCGCCATCCGCCAGAAGCTGGCGCGCGGCAAGAAGCTGGAGAAATGGGAGCGGGAGTTTCTGAAGGAAAACCGGGGCGTTGGTGGAACTGCGGGCGAAGATCAGCGATGAGGAAAAAGAGTTGCGGCAGAGAGAGCAGGCTGCGGTAGATGCGCTGTTCAAGTAAGGCGGTGAGAAATTGAAGGCAGACGGAACAATAATCATTGATACTGCGATACAGGATGACGGAATGAAGGCGGGCTCAAAAGAGGTTGAGGCCGCCGTGCGCCGGATGGCCACAAGCGTGAATGATCTTGGGAGAAAATCGCAGATCGCACTGCAAAAGCAGGCCGCTTCGTTCGCAAAGCTCAACCAGGCTTATGCTGACCAGGAGCGCAAGGTCAAAGACCTTGAAAAAGAGGTCGAGGACTACGGCAACAAGAGATTGCCTACACAGGAGTATATAGAGATTCAGAAGCAGATCAGCGAGGCAGAAAAGAGACTTTCCAGGCTAAGGGAACAGCAGGAAAAATTTTGAACGCAGGAGGAAGAAAAAACAGTAGTACATACAAACGTCTGCAATACGACATAGGCGAACTGGTTAATACGATCAAATACGCAAAGGGTGAGCTGCGGGAACTGGAAAGCACCGGAGGAGCTTATACCCTTGGGAAAGACTCACAGAAATACGCGGCGCTATCCGATAAGTATGCCGCAGAAGCGCAGAAGCTCTCGCAGATGAATGATACATTAGGAGCGTCGTATGCTCGGGTGAAATCGGAGTTTATTGATTATCAAAACCGCCTGCGCGGAATTGATAAAAATAATAAAAAGGCCACAAAGAGCGGAAACAAACTGAACAGATCGTTGCGAGATACAAAGAAAGCGGCAAAGGGCGCACAAATGGGAATAGCCCGGATGCTTGGAACCTCTATCCTGTTCAGTTTTGTTTTCAAACGATATCCGCGGTTATGACCGGGATAAGAGAGGGATTTGAAATCTGGCCCAATATTCCGATGACACAAACAAAGCCCTCTCTATGCTGATGTCCAGCATGACGCGTTTGAAAATTCTTTTGCGACAGCGTTTTCTCCTCTGCTTGAGTACGTTTCGCCGACGCTCACAAAATTCATCGATCTTCTGGCTGAGTCTGCGACCTGGGTTGCGCAGCTGTTCGCGGCGTTATCTGGAAAAGATACTTATGTCAGAGCGGTTAAAGTCGAGGAAGACTATGCAGCCTCGTTGAAAGACAGCAACAAAGAACTGGAGGAGCGCGAGAAAGAAAATGAAAAGGTAACATTTTCGTTCGATCAGCTTATCCAGGCGCAGGAAAAGAGCGATACAGACGGTAGTGGCGAATACACACCGCCTACACCGGACGAAATGTTTGTGACAGAGGAAGTACCAAACCAGATCAAGTTACAGGCTGACGCGATCAAGCAGACGTTTTCCGATCTATTCGCGCCGCTTAAGCAATCCTGGGATGCGTATGGCCCCGTGGTCCTGGCGGCGGTGTCCAATGCTTTTTCGGCAATTAAGCAGCTGGCCGGAGATGTGGGCGCGTCGTTCATGCAGGTCTGGAACGCCGAAGGATACGGGAAAGCAATCACGGATGATCTGCTGATTACGTTCGCGAATCTGGCCCAGACGGTGGCAAATCTGGTTACGCAGTTTGATAAGGCGTGGGTGGCCGGGGACACCGGAACGAACATCCTGCGTCATCTGGGAGATATTATCCTGGAGATCACAGGATTTCTCCGAGAAGCATCAGAGAGTCTTAAAAACTGGGCCGCCGATCTGGATTTTTCGCCGCTGCTTACGAGCTTTGACCGGGTGCTGGTTGCGATAAGGCCCATTGTCGGAGACATTACAGATGCAATTCTACGGCTCTTAGACAATGCATTACTTCCGTTGGCGAAATGGGGAATTGAGCAGGCTTTACCAGCGGTCTTTGACTTGATATCAGCGGCACTTGCGGTGCTTCATAGTGTCATTTCCGCGAATCGTCCACTGTCGGAATGGTTTTGGGAAGAGTTTTGGAAACCTTTCGGAGAGTGGACAGGAAAAGTTGTCATTAGCGCGATTAACCAGGTTGTTGATTGGCTTTTGAAATTTTCGGACTGGATCAATCAAAATCAGTCTGCAATCCAGAATTTTTCTTTGATTATGGAATCGTTTTTTGCGGCGTGGCTTGTGGTGGAGTTTGCAAAAAACGTACAAAAAGTAATTGGAGAATTATCTTCTTTTGCAAAAGTCATTGTTGGTGCAGTGAAAGGAGCTTCTAGTTTTTCGACAGCACTGCTAGCATTGGCTTCGCCTACTACTTTGGCAGTTGCGCGATAGGCGCGGTAATCGCGGCGATTGCTTTGTTGATTTATAATTCGGAAGATGCACGGAAATTCGTATCTGAGGCATTTGAGAAGATCAAAGGAGCTGTAGAGCCTCTTTGTGCAAGTGTAGTAGAGTTGATCGGGAAAATTTCAGAAATTATTTTGTTCTTATGGGATAATATCTTGAAACCGTTAACCCAATGGGTGATTTCCACGATAGTTCCTATCTTTGCCGACAACATCAAAGCGACAGGCAAAATGTTCGTTGATACATTTGTTGGAATTGTTGAAATTATAAATAATTTTATTGAGGTTTTAAGCGGACTCGTTGATTTTATTGCAGGGGTATTTTCTGGCGATTTAAACCGAGCATTAGAAGGAATTAAATCTATTTTTGGCGGAGTTGTTAAGGCAATTATAAATACAATAGAAACGGCTGCGAATATCATTGAAGACACTGTGGTCAGCATTATAAACGCGGTGTCAAAAGCTATAAAAGCGGTAGCTGAATTGTTCAGCGTATCGTCGAAAAATCAGCCCTCTGGCGGTTACTCCGGCAACGGCTATTACTCCACTGCCGCTTACGCGGCCATCCCATACCGTATGCCGCGTCTGGCAACCGGAACCGTTGTTCCCCCGCGCGCGGGAGAGTTTGCGGCGATCCTCGGAGACAACAAGCGCGAGACCGAAGTGGTGTCCCCGCTGTCTACCATAAAGCAGGCGCTCAAGGAGGCTCTGGCGGAGGCCGGAATGGCGGGGAGCGGAGAGCGGGACATTCACATCGAACTGGTGCTTGACGGGCAGAGATTCGCCCGTGCGGTGTATAAAGCCAATAACCAGGAGACCCAGCGTGTAGGCGTAAGGATGGTGACTAATGGATAAAGGCAAAATCAATATTGACGGGGTATCGCTGCGGCTGTTCGTTACGGATATCAAGCGGAAATTTGCCGTGACGGACAGCGCAAACTCCGGGCGCGTGCAGTCGTACCGGATGCACCGGGATATTATAGGCACGTTTTACAACTATTCTATGGCGGTTGAACCGGATAAGAACTACCCGGACGACTATGACACATTCTATGACATAATTTCATCCCCGGAGGAGTCCCACGTGATGGTCTTCCCCTACGGGCAGGAGACCCTTGAAATGGAGGTCTACATCACCCAGGGGGAAGACAGTGTTCGCATTGACACCTCCGCGGAGGCCGGAAAGAAAAATAGATGGTCTGGCCTGTCGATTGAATGCACTGCGATGGAGCCCAAGAGGAGGCCGTGATGTTCTTCAAGCTGATAAAAACACTGGATGACGAACCAAATACAGAAGGTTTAAAAATCGTATATGATGATCTGGCGCCGTATGCGAAGGAAAACAGTTTCCCGTTCATCTGGCACGACGGCCTTGTCCCTTATGTCGGTCTGGTTCCGGGCGCGGGACTGGTACCGCGGACTTATACAGAGGAGGAAATACCGAGCTTAAAAAGAAATGACGTCACCTATCCGGGTTATGCACTGTGCCTTCCACGGTTCGCACTCCTCAATGGACAGTATGTCAACTATCCGGCCTCGAATCCTTTGCCGTATGGGTATCTTAGCGAAGTGCTGTCGGATGAAGAGGGGGTTCTTCCGGATGGAACAGAAATTTCAATTCGCTTCAACCAGAAATTCACCAGTGTAGGCGTGACCCTCACGTTCAATGACCTTTCCGGAGATCACGTCTCTGAACTTACCATGTCGTGGTATGAGGACGATGAGCTGTTGTCAAGCATGGATTTTACACCGACGTCTGCGGAGTTTTTTTGCAGCAATTACGTGATTCATTATAACAAGATCACGATACAGTTTAAAAAGACTTCAAAGCCATACAGGCCTGTTTTTTTGACACGCATAGATTACGGCGTATACAGGGATTTCTTGAGCAACGAGACTCTGGATACCAACTGCATCCAGGAGATTAACGCGATCAGCGAGAATGTGAGCATCAACACGCTGACCTTTACGATTCGCACCCGGTCGAATATTCCGTTCGATCTCCAGAAAAAGCAACGTCTCGGTGTGTATTTCAACGGGGACTTGATCGGCAATTTTTATTTGAAGAACGGATCGCGGAAAAATCGGACGGACTATTATTTTGACAGTCACGATGCGAACGGGGTTTTGGATGGAAATGAATACGCCGGCGGGATTTATACCGGAGAAAAAGTTCCGGATGTGCTGGACGAGATATTTTCCGGCGAAGATTTCCCGTACTACCTGGATGACGCCTACCAGAACACGCAGCTCTATGGCTACATTCCGTATACCTCGAAGCGGAACGCTCTGGTTCAGATCGCCTTTGCCATCGGCGCGGTGGTGGATACCAGCAACACAGACGGAGTGGCGATCTATCCGCAGCAGACAGAGAAAACAGGAGAGTTTACAGCTAACCAGGCTTACGACGGCGTGACGCTGGAGCACAGCGACATCGTGACGGGCATTCGGCTAACCATCCACAGTTACCAGGAGATCGACGAAACGCAGGAGCTTTACAACGAAGCGCTTAATGGTACCGCGGAGATTGTGTTCTCTGAACCGTACCACGATCTTAGCATCACTGGCGGCACCATCGAAAAGAGCGGAGCGAACTTCGCTGTTGTAACGGGAAATGGGGGGACTGCGACCCTCACAGGAAAGAAGTATAATCATCTTAAGAACCAGATTCTGAAAGAGAACCCGGATATTGTGTTTAACAAGAACATCAAAGAGGTTACGGATGCCACGCTGATTCACAGCGGAAACGCCCAACAGGTTCTTGAGAGAATCTACAACTATTATCAGCGCGCGGAAAGCGTGGTCGGAGACGTCCTCCTCGGTGACAAGAAGCTGGGACAGGTGGTTTCCATTGGAACCGGATACGACGGAGAGCGGGTCGGCACCATAGAGAGTATTGACTACAGTTTTTCGCAGAGAGAAATCAAGGCGAGGGTAAATATCCATGAGTGAGATTCTTGACAGTTTGATTTTTGATAGAACGCTGGAAGATTTGGAGAATTTGACGGACAAGGCGTTTATCGACTACAACGACCTAAACCGCGTGGAATCGGCTATCCAATACGTCAGCAACGTACTGAATGCATACGGCTATGGAAATGTCGTAGATGTAAAAACAACGTGGAAACCGATGGACTTCCGCACGGAGAAAGACATGATACGCCTGCGGAAGAATATCGAAACCATACGCGCTGCATATTACACCCTCCCGTCCACGCCGGAGACACCAGAGAGAATCACGTACACCTCAATTTACCAGGCGAATTTTATTGAGAAAATCATCTTCGACATTGGAAATCTGATAGAAAAATCATTTCCCGGTGTGCGCCACTTGAGTTTTCGCCTTGGGACGCGGCCTTTTGGGAACAGGAGTGAATCTGTATGAGTTAAAGACAGACTTTAAAAATGATAAATTCGCTGGAAAGCGAAAGTATACATTGACGGAAAACGATGATGGCACGATCAGCCTTGATGATGTGACAGAATACGAGACTGTCGGCGATATTTACGGAGCAACGGAGGTTAACGCATCCAATACCGCTATCAATCAAAACACGGATGATATCGCGCAGATTAGGGACGAAGACCTTGTTCAGATCAGAGGGGTTACAGAGATCACCCTCCCGGTGAGCGGATGGAGCAGTTCCGCCCCGTATACGCAGACGGTTTCTCTCCCTGGAATAAAATCAACTGATAACCCAATCCCGTTATATCGTTATCCCAGCAATCTTACGGAGGCCAATAAAAATCTGATTGACCGGAGCACCAATATGATAACCAGCATTAAGACAAACAACGGCTCTGTTACGGTGACGTGCAAATTCCGAAAACCGGTCGCGGAAATAATCATAGGGCTGAAAGGGTGGAGCTTTAATGGAATTATATCTCCCGTTTAAGGGCGGCGGGAGTCCAAGCGAAGAGGGACTGACCGCGAAACCTCAATATGTAAGAGCGGGGAAAACATTTATAGGCGCAGGGAGCGACGATCCCCAAACCGGCACGGGGAAGGTTTACACCGACGTGAACAAATCCCTGGCGGCCAATGGTTCATTAACGCTCCCGGCGGGATTTTACGACGGAGGCGAAAATAAGGTGACGCAAAAGCTGACGACGCAAGACGCTACGACCATAACTCCGACCGCGGACGGGCAAACCGTCAACACCAAGAACAAGTACTACACCGGAGATATAACTGTAGCTGCGGTATCGAATTTCCGCCCGGAGGTTATCAAATACGGCGTTACAGTAGGCGAAGGAGATAATGCGATCACCGGCACATGGCAGGGATTTGTGGACTAGGAGGATATATGGAACTGGCACTGTTGAAAACCGGCGGTGGAGTTGACACCTCGGAATTAACTGCAACGGAAAATGACGTTGTCAGCCCGTACACATTCTATGGAAAAGACGACGAGGAAAAAGATACGGGCGGTGTGACGAACAAAGGAAAGAAAACACACACATTGGCAGCGAATGGTACATATGCGGTAGAGGAAGGATACTATGAGAGCATTACGGTAAACCAAAGCCTTGCCACTTATGCTGGCGCGACGGTAAATCCGGGGAAGAATGCGGTTGTCCTGCCGACAAAGAATAAGTACGTGACAGGAAATGTTGTGTTGAACTCGATAAAGAATCTTATTCCTTCTAATATAAAGAAAGGTGAGTATGTCGGCGGTGTAGGGCCGGCACGTGGGAAGGGTATGTCAACGTAGACCCGCTGACGCCTTATTATTATGGGGCGTTCAATGGCATACAGTCCATTACGGCCATACTCTATATTCAAGCTGGGGGAGGTACTCCCGCAGTGGAATTGGAAAAAGATGCAATATTTTTAGAAACGCACAATCTGATTACGCGTGGAATCGTATTTGACGAGCCAATAGATATCACCGATTTAAAAAAATTGACACTGACAGTCAATGCAGCATTTGATACAAGAACTCCCAGATGGCAAGTTATTATTGCCGAAAACAAGTATGATAAATGGATGGTCGATCAGACAGGAGAGCCAACCTACGAATTGGGAGAAGTGTATTACAGTCATAAGTTCAACGATTCGAGCGAAGAGCATTTTGCGGGAGATAAAGAGTTGGATATTAGTGATGCAGAAGGTCGAGGATATTTATATATTGGTGTGGGCACTTATGCCGAATTTCGCATTCACGCAGTCAGATTTTCGAAATAAGGAGGTACAATATGGCAGACGAATACACCCCCACTTCGTGGGTTGACGGCGTTCCCCCGTACATAGACGCCGAACATTTAAACAGAATCGAGGCCGAACTGGTGCGGCTTGGTACGCAGCTGGCGGCGATCAAGGCCGCGTATCTTGGAAAATCCGCGATTTCAAATGTCCAAGTAAATGACACAAACAAAGTTCCGTCCTCCGCTCTGGTATACGGAATGAACGAGGATATCTCTGAACTAAATAGCAATTTTCTTACGGGGAAGATACCAGAACTCCTTGAAGATGTTCTTGAGCGTTTTGGACTTGAAATCAAAAATTATACAACTGATGAATTTATTAAAGCTCTTCCCGCAAATACTTCAATCGCTTTCACGCATTCTGAAACTGTTGGCGCGCATTTGACAGACCTGCCAGATGATTATGGCGTAGTCCAGATTTTAAAAGGATATACAGCAAACTACTGTAATGCCACTCTTTATGGTAATGATGGCTATACTTACAAATACTATTCCAATAGCTCATTGTCCACAAAAGTAAATTGGATGAAATATATAACAAAAGCTAATATTCAACACGGGCGCGCTACCGTTCCGATTACAGAAGCAAACATGGTGGCCTCTATGCATGTTGATTTTCCAATTTCATTTTCTACAACGCCATCCGTGACTGTTACTGCGAATTCAGGTGTCCCTGGAGATGTTGTAAAAGAAGTAAGTGTTTTAAATGTTTCTAAAACAGGTTTTGATGTTAAGGTTATGCGAAGTGACACAACGACGCAGAACGTGTATTGGATTGCGGTAGGAGACTGATTTTTAATCAACCGTAAACATGGCATAAAATGGTAGCCATGCAGTTGTTGGGATATCAATATTTGATGATACCCCGTATCTTTCGATTATCATGGTGCCGTTTTCTTTCACGCGCATGAGCCATTTGTTTGTACCACTGCCCTGCTGAATGACCACTACTTGATATTTGGGCCGGAATCCAGATGGAAGTACCGCAATATCATGGCCATTGCTACCCGTGAGTGCGGAGGTCGGAGCAACTGTTCCGACGATTTCCACAAACTTTCCAATTTTCCGGTATTTCGCAACAGAATTTCCGTCGTAAAGCTTAAATTCACTTTTGAGCGTAAGGTCTTTCCATGCGGATGCTCCCTCGTATTTTGCAATGTACTCGTACCATCCGTTAGTTTCAGTGTTTGTTCCATATTTGAATTTATATATGCCGCCTTTGTAGCCATATAATATCGCGTTCAAATAGTTGTTGTTATATCCTTTGTTCACACACGCAACACCATAATTTTCGGGAGCATCTGTTATTTTGCATCCCAAATCACCGTTGTATGTAAATTGGATTTCAACATCAATCGGGAGGGCTTCGCAAAATTCTTGCATTGTGTAATTTTTCTTTTCAAGACCAAAGGCATTTAACACGATTTCAAGTTTATTAAATGCAAAAACATGACTCAAATTGCTATTTAGCACATAAAAATCGAAAAATCAGACGCAAGTCTTTTATATATAGAAAAAACATCCATGAAAGGAGAAGCAATGGAACATGTACGTTTAATGAATGGTAAGGAGTATGAGCTTGTGGTCGGAGGTTTTTCAACCACGGCTCGGGATCAACTGAAGATTATGTTTGATCCGGGGGCAGACACGTTTGAGCAGATCGAGGAGGTTTTCAACACCCCCGCGAATGTAGAGCGAATTGAGGTCGTCGATACCGCAAATGAGGTATTCGAGGCACAGACTGGCTACACCGACCTCGCGTCTATCCAGAAGATCAAGGATTACGTGGTTGGACGGGAGCCGGTATCGGAGGACGAGGACTCGGAACTGGCGGACATTACGAAAGACATCTTCCAAATCGTACTGAAGAAAGCAGACATTACGCAGCAGATCACGCAGATCAGCCAGAAGATGACGGTGGTTGAGCGCGCGACGGTATTTTCGGCGGCGGCCTTTACAGACGAACAGGCCGTGCAGGTGAAGGAGATTTACCCGCTGTGGAGTTCACTTCCGGACGGAACACCACTCACATCTAAGGAAGATGCAAAACTGGGAACAGAGATCACGAAGGTGAGAAGCGACGACAACCTGCTTTATGCCGTTATCAAAAGTCATAATAAGCAGTCTGACTGGGCACCCGGACAGGAGGTAGCGAGTCTGTTTACTGTGATTGATGAAACACACGCCGGAACGCAGGATGACCCGATTCCGTACCACGTGAACATGATCGTTTATGAGGGCAAATACTATACATACGGCGATGCAATTTATAAGTGTATCCGAGACAGTGAGATTGCTCTCCAGCAGACACCAGATCAGTTACTCGACAATTATTTTACCGAAGTGTAGGAGGATATTCATGGCAAGAGACATCACAAAATTACACCCGGAGGCAAGGCGGCTGGCCTTGCAGCTCGTAGATGAGTGCGAGAAGGAAGGGCTGGTCATCAAGATCACCGACTGTTTGCGGGACAAGGCGGAGCAGGATGCGCTCTATGCACAGGGACGCACAGAGCCCGGAAGTATCGTGACCAACGTAAAATATCCCAACTCCATGCATAACTGGGGTGTGGCCTTCGATTTT
Organism: Clostridia bacterium UC5.1-2E3; assembly: GCA_001304875.1. Taxonomy (GTDB): domain Bacteria; phylum Bacillota; class Clostridia; order Lachnospirales; family Lachnospiraceae; genus Ventrisoma; species Ventrisoma faecale. The sequence continues at coordinate 26,752 of BBZO01000023.1, read as the reverse complement.
TGCCGCAACGATGGGGCCGGGGCTTATAACGAGTCCGGGCAGTTCTTCACCCGTGTAGGAGCTGTCGGGAAACGCCTGGGCCTTGAGTGGGGCGGAGACTGGAAGAGCATCGTGGACAAGCCGCATTTTCAGCTCGCGGGTTGGGGCAGTACCCCGGCGAAGCTCAAACAGCAGTACGGCACCCCGGAGGCATATATGGAGACTTGGCCGGCACAGGAACCAGGCTGGGAGAAGAGTGCGGACAAGCGCTACAAGTACCGCAAGGATGATCTGACCCTGGCGGCCAGCGAATGGCTGACGATTAACAATCACTGGTATCTGTTCGGCGCGGACGGTTGGATGCTCACCGGCTGGCACCGATGGAACCCGGATACCCGCACGGTTGACCCGGTGGATGGCTCGGGTGACTGGTACTTCCTGGACAATACATACAACGGCCCGTTAGAGGGCGCGTGCTGGCATAGCCGCGACAACGGCGCGCAGGAAGTGTGGTTTGTGGAGTAAACATACATAAATACATTAGAAAACGCGCGCAGAGCTTATTTAAACACTCGCGCGCGTTTTTGTAATATTTATGTAATATTTTTTAGAAAAAAGATACAATTTGATCTAAATAGTCAGAAAAAAGTCTAAGAGGTTAGTAACAAATCAACGTAATTACAAGGTTTCCGCCGCCAAATTATGAATTTTTATTAAGATCTTCTGATTTCATTGACAAACAGACGAAAAGAAAATAAAATATGTCTGTAACAAAGTTAATAATTTTGTAACAATTCAAAACAAGTTCAGGTTAGGAGTCTTAAGATATGATACATAGAGCGGTGAAAGTATTTGGTCTTTTCTGTGCATTTGCGGCGCTGTCCATGGCGAAGCCGGCGACGGCCCAGGCGGCAGAGCTGGGACCGGAATATGAAGCCAGCAGTTCCCTCACCATCATGGTGGATGCGCCGGAGGCCTCCCTCTACGCGGCGGCCAGCGTCAATGCACCGGAGGTGACGACCCTCGCCCAGGGCGAGTCCTGCCAGGTGATCGAGGATATGGACGGATGGGTGAAGGTGAGTGTGGACGGAAGCGAGGGATATCTGGACAAGAGTCAGGGAACCATGGTGGAGACCGTGAATGTGACCCAGGATCCCAGCGTTTCTCTGAGACAGGATGTTGTGGACTACGCTCTTCAGTTTGTGGGAAATCCCTATCGCTACGGCGGCAGCGACCCCAACACGGGTGTTGACTGCTCCGGATTTACGAGATACGTGATGCAGAATGCGGCCGGCGTCAGCTTGAACCGCTCCTCCAGCAGCCAGGCGACCCAGGGAAGGACCGTCAGCGCCGCAGAGATGCAGCCCGGCGATCTCATTTTCTACGGAAATGGCAGCCGCGTGAATCATGTGGCGATGTACATAGGCGACGGACAGATCGTCCACGCTTCCACCGAGAGAACAGGTATTAAGGTATCCAACTGGAATTACAGGACGCCGGTGCGTATTGCCAGCGTTCTGGGATAGATTGAAAAAAGGTGTTTAGGAACAGGAACCGCCAGAACGGGAGGAAACTTCCGTCTGGCGGTTCCTGTTTTTGATAGTATCAGTTTACAGGGGCGTGTGCGGCGTAAACCTTTGTGGGCAGAGGGGCTTCTGTCAATAGACCACGGAGTCCTCCCCGTCTTCCTTATACTCCATGATATCGCCCGGCTGGCAGTTCAGCGCCCGGCAGATGGCGTTTAAGGTGCTGAAACGGATGGCGCTCACCTTTCCGGTTTTTATCTTGGAGAGATTTACATTGGAGACGCCCACCCGCTCTGAGAGCTCGCCCAGCGACATTTTCCGGTCAGCCATGACCCGGTCCAGTCTCAGAATGATAGCCATGCGGTTCTCCTCCTTAAAGTGTCTCGTCTGATTCTGTCTGAAGATAATTCCCGTACTCGAAAATGAGTCCCAGGGCTGTAAAGAAGCAGTATCCCAGGATAGGGGAAATGATGCTGGATACCATCAGGCGCAGGGCAAAGGCGCTTAAGAACGAAAGCACCAGAAGCACCGCGTAAATGCGGGCGCATTTTTTCCGCCAGCGGGCATTCTCCGCTGAAAATGGCGGCACGCCGCTCAGGATATTCTTGAAAATTCCGTAGATCGAGCGGAAGATGAAAAAAGATATAAATGTGTTGATAATCTGTGCCGCACCAAAAATATGACGGCGAACAGATTGAGTCCGCCCTGTGCGTTCAGTGCGCGGCCGTCTGTGTAATATTCCAGGGCCTGTGCCAGAATGCGGGTGAGGCCGTCAGCTTCGGAACCATGTCTCAGAAGCTCCGCCGCGGGGGTCTGGAAGATGAGAATACCTGCCAGGGCGGCGGTCACGATGGCCAGCCAGGCAGCATAGCAGAAGAGGATCAGCGCAGCGCCTCGACGAGAATGCCGCTCTCCTCTTTCAGTTTTTTGAGCACGCAGTCTTTTGCTGGCTCAGGGGACAGAGAGGTCGTTGTATTCATATTCACCGCTCCTTTCGTGGGGGAAGGTTTGAATGAGGTGTTCTTCTAATTTGACTATACACTGTGTGATAATGAAAGTCAATAAAAATTTAATGTTTATCATTAAAAATGCGTGATTATTACATGAATAGACATGAAATATGAAAATCCCCGGCAGTCAGATGATACTTCTGGTTTGCCGGGGATTTTTAATTCTTCCTGCATAGAATCAGTCTATATCTTACACATTAAACCGGAACAAAATCACGTCTCCGTCCTTCACCACATACTCCTTGCCTTCCATCCGCACAAGGCCCTTTTCCTTGGCGGCGTTGTAGCTGCCGCAGTCTAAAAGATCCTGGTAGTTGACGACCTCGGCCTTGATGAAACCGCGCTCGAAATCTGAGTGGATTTTTCCGGCGGCCTGCGGGGCCTTGGTTCCCACCTTGATGGTCCAGGCTCTGGTCTCCTGTACGCCTGCGGTCAGATAGCTGATGAGGCCTAAGAGCCGGTAGCTGGCGGCGATGAGCTTCTCCAGGCCCGACTCGGTGAGTCCTAAGTCCTCGAGGAACATTTTCCGCTCGTCCTCATCCAGTTCGGCGATCTCCTGCTCGATCTGGCGCAGATGACAAACACCTCGCTGCCGTTTGCCGCCGCGAACTCGCGGACTGCCTGCACGTGCGGGTTGCCCGCCGCGTCGTCGGCCAGATCGTCCTCGGATACGTTGGCCGCAAAGATCACCGGTTTCCAGGTCAGAAGGTTTAAGCTGTTGATAAATGCGAGAACGTCCTCATCGTCGGTCTCGTAGCTTCTCGCCAGACTGCCTCCCTCCAGATGCGCGTAGAGGGCGCGGAGAATCCCCACCTCCTTGGCCAGCGCCTTGTTGGCCGTGGCGCTCTTGGCCGTCTTGGCGATGCGGCGCTCCAGAATCTCCATGTCGGAGAAAATCAGCTCCAGGTTGATGGTCTCGATATCGCGTACCGGATCCACACTGCCGTCCACGTGGATGACGTTGGGATCCTCAAAGCAGCGGACCACGTGCACGATGGCGTCCACCTCGCGGATATTGGAGAGGAACTGGTTTCCCAGGCCTTCGCCCTTGGATGCGCCCTTCACCAGACCGGCAATGTCCACGAACTCGATGACTGCCGGGGTGGTCTTCTCAGAGTGGTAGAGGTCGGTCAGAAGCTGCAGGCGGGGATCCGGCACCGGCACCACGCCCACGTTGGGATCGATGGTGCAGAATGGATAGTTGGCGGACTCTGCGCCTGCTTTGGTCAGAGAGTTGAATAATGTACTTTTGCCTACGTTTGGAAGGCCGACGATTCCTAATTTCATTCTATGATTTACCTGTCCGGAAAGCCCTGGTTTTACGGGCCCTCCGCCTTTCTCTATATTTTGTTTACGCCTGTTTTACGCCTTTTATACAATTATAGAGTGTAGCATAAAACCTCTGCATTTTCAATCGCAACCGCGTGATTGCAGACCAAAACCGCGTGATTACAGACCAAATTCCCGGCACAGCGCCTCGCGGCAGGCCGGATCCTGGGCTGCGCGCTCCAGATCGTCGTAGCGTCCGGCCTCTAAGAGGCGCCGGGTGAGGGCGGAGATCCGCTGTTCGCCCAGCTCGCGTCCTTCCTCGCGTCCTTCCTCGCGTCCTTCTTCGCGCCCCTCCTCACGGCCCAGCTCGCGTCCCTCTGCCAGTCCCTCTTCCTTTCCTTCCATTCTCTCATAGATCTTCTCTTCCCATGCCTGCATATACTTCACTCCAAATTCTTCGCTGGCTCTGACTTCACGGACGCGCTGATGAAGCTTCTGGATCCGTCCGCTTTTGCACCGCTTTGCCGTCTCGTCGGAACTGTCCTCTATGTAGTGCAGAAGCTCTGCCAGCTCCGGGCTGACCTCTCCGTCGTCGGTTCCGCGGGTGTTGAGGAAATCCGCGTGACCCCGTCCTCCAGGTATAGGCCGGGCACCTCCTCGCACTGCGTTTTGAAGGTGTACCGGTATTTTCCGCAGCCCCAGAGGTCGAAGGGCATAATCATGATCAGATACGACGCGGGCAGCTGGTTGAAGCTCACGCCTCTTCCCGGCGGCAGCAGGGTGCTGTCGATCAGCGCCTGGTAGAAGCGGCTCCGCTTTGCCAGGTTCCCGGTATTGCGCTCCTGCACCTCCGCATCGTAAAGCCGGTCCTTATCGTCCACGTTGTAGACGTCCAGGCGCACCGAGCGCAGCCACGGCATCGTGCGGAACTCCTTTTCCACCTGGTTTGGCTGACGCAGATGCACCTCCTCGCCCATGATGATGGACAGGGCCAGCTCAAGCGTTTCCTCGTCTTCCATGACGCTGGCGAAGAGGAAGCGGTCCAGTAAAGTCAGATCGTTTAATTGTTTCGGTTTTTCCATTGGTTTCAATAGACATTTCTCCTTCCATTATAGACAGCAGAATGTTCTGTTTCAAGACAGAAATTCCTTGAAAGAAAAGATAAAAACTGGATACGCCGGGGATGCCCCGAAAGAAATCCGGCGGTCGAACGCCGCCTGAAATTCGTAAGTCAGAAGACTATGAGGAAATTATAGCATATCTGTGGGCGGAGTCAATGCGTTTGGCTGGAAAAATGGTAAAAATAAGGGGGAAAACTGCTGAACCCGTCACATCCTGTCAAAATATGTCATCCGATTGTCATAAAAATACCAATGTCAAAATGTCAAATAAGTCGCAAAAATGTTTCCGATAAAGGATAAAATACCCAAATAATACAAAAACACACAATAAATGTTCCAGATATCCGATGAAAACGTGCGCAAATAACACAAATCACAGCGAGGATACCGCTAAAAACTATAAAAAATGTATAACAAACGGTTGACATATATAGGGCAACGTGCTATGATAACCATACAACCAAAAGCCAGAAAATAATTATTGGAGGAGAGGAAAGTAATATGAAGAAAAGTATGAAGAAAGTCACTTCACTCATGATGGCCACAGCGATGACGGCCGGACTCCTGGCGGGCTGCGGCGGCGGCTCCGAGAGTGCCGACACATCCGGCAGCGGCGCGGCTGCATCCGGCGGCGGGGACGTGCAGATCAGTCTTTTAAACAGTAAGGGTGAGATCCAGACGGCTCTCGAGGAGATGGCAGAGGCTTACGGTGAGGCCACCGGCGTTGAGCTGGAGATCATTGCCTGCGGCAGCGGCGAGTCCCCTACACCAGAATCACCAGCATGTATAACTCCGGAACTGCACCGACCATGGCGATCCTGGACACCACCGACGTCATTGCGCTGGGCGAGGAGTACGCGGTGGATTTAAGCGGTGAGAACTGGGTTCAGTACTGCGAGGACAAGGTTACTAAGATTAACGATAAGATTTTCAGCTTCCCGTTCTGTATCGAGGGACGCGGCATCATTTACAACAAGGCTGCCATCGAGGAGGCCCTCGGAAAAGAGTGGGATCCGAACAGCGTGAACTCTCTGGAGTCCTTCCAGGCGATCTGCGAGGAGCTTCGCCAGGCAGGCATGGAGAACCCGGTGGTTGTCTCCAAGGAAGACTGGTCCGTGGGCGCCCATCAGCTGGGCTTCATCTACGACGCCTATGACGGCACCACCGCAGGAAGCGAGGAGATCATCAACGCGCTGAAGGACGGCTCCCAGAAAGCCATCGACTACGACCGCTTCAATCAGTTCGTGGACAGCTTCGATGTGATGTTAGAGTACAATATCAACAAGGCAGACCCGGTGGGCGCCATCTATGAGCAGGATCCCATGTATATCGTGGACCACGAGGCCGCATTCTGGCTGAACGGATGCTGGGCATGGCCGAACCTGGTGGACGCCGGCGCTGACGAGGCCGACGGCTGGGGCTTCATCCCGTGGGTTCTTGGCAATGACACCTCCGATTTCGCCAACAACGGCATCCAGGCGGCAGCTCCAAGCAGCTCATGGTAGACAAGAAGCAGGCTTCCGAGGAGCAGCAGCAGGCAGCCCTTGATTTCATCAACTGGTTAGTTGACGACGAGGTTGGACAGACCATGCTGGTTGAGAACTGCGCCATCATCCCGGCCTGCAGCAATAACAACGTAGAGCCGCTGGATCCGCTGGGCCAGGATATCAAGGCTAAGATGGCGGAGGGCAAGACCTACGCTTCCTCCTTCATCGCACCTGGCGACCACTGGAGCAAGCTGGGCGCAGAGGTTCAGAAGTACATGGCCGGTCAGAGCACCAGAGAGGATCTGGCTGCTGCGATTGACGCATACTTGGCAGTCTCAGAAGTAATAAGAAAGACGGGGCCGCCTGGGATACCGGGCGGCCTTTGCAATGAGGGTATTTATTAAAAGAAAGGAAGGTGTTGCAAGTGGAAAGCATGGGAAGAAATACGGGGGATCGGATTAAGAATTTCTGCGTCTTCGCGCTCCCCGGCATTTTCATGTTCTTTGTGGTCGTCATCATCCCGTTTATCTACGGTTTCTATCTGACGTTCACCGACTGGGACGGCGTGGCCTCCACGAAGAATATCGTGTGGTTTTCCAACTACGCGGAGCTGTTTAAGGACGCTGAGTTCTGGAGCTCCATGTGGCTGACTCTGAAGTACGTGGTCTGTTCTGTCGTTCTGGTAAACCTGGTGGCGTTCCTGTTCGCCTACATGCTGACCAGCGGTCTTAAAGGACAGAATTTCTTCCGGACGGGATTTTTCACGCCGAACCTGATCGGCGGCGTCGTGCTGGGCTTCATCTGGCAGTTCGTATTTTCCCGTATCCTGGTAAATGTGGGCGAGGCCACCGGATGGGGGATTTTCAGTACCTCCTGGCTGTCCGATCCGACCAAGGCGTTCTGGGCCCTGGTGGTGGTTACGGTGTGGCAGCTCTCCGGCTACATGATGCTCATTTATGTGGCGGGCTTTACCGGGATGTCCACCGATGTGCTGGAGGCAGCCAGCATCGACGGAGCCACCGGATTGAGAGAATGAAGAGTATTATCATGCCTCTCATGGTTCCGTCCTTCGTAATCTGTCTGTTCCTTACGCTCTCCAGAGCGTTCATGGTTTACGATGTAAACCTTACCCTGACGGGCGGCGAGCCCTTCGGAAGCACCAGACTGGTGGCCATGCACGTGTACCAGAAGGCGTTCACGTCCAGAGACTACGGCACCGGTCAGGCGGAGGCAGTGTTCCTGTTCCTTGTTGTGGCTCTCATCAGCGGCCTGCAGGTATATCTCGGTAAGAAGAAGGAGGTTGAGGCATAATGGCACGCACGGCAAAAGTCGGCGGAACCAAGAAGCGTGTGCTGGACGGACTGGGCATTTTTGCCCTCATCGTGGCGCTGTTATTTTACCTGGTTCCCTTTGTACTGGTTATCTTAAACTCCTTCAAGCAGAAACGTGACATCATCAGAAACCCGTTCTCCCTGGTTACGGAGAAGGGGATGACGTTTGAAAACTACGTGACGGCCTTCGACAAGATGGACTATCTGAGAAGCTTCGGAAACTCCCTGTTTGTGACAGGCTTAAGCACGCTCATCGTCATCATTCTCTCCGCCATGTGCGCGTACTACATCGTGCGGGCGAAGAATAAGCTGGCCAACGGCTTCTACTCGCTGATGATCGCGTCCATGATCATCCGTTCCAGGCCATCATGATTCCGCTGGTGTCCATCTACGGCGCGCAGCTGGGCATGATGAACCACAAGGGAACCCTGATTTTCATGCACGTGGGATTTGCCATGAGTATGTCGGTGTTCATGTACTCCGGCTTCGTAAAGAGCGGTGTGCCCATCGCCCTGGAGGAGGCCGCATACCTGGACGGCTGCACCAAGATGCAGACATTCTTTAAGATCGTATTTCCGCTGTTGAAGCCCACCACGTCCACGCTGGTGATCTTAAACGTGCTGGCATTCTGGAACGACTATCTGCTGCCGTCCCTGGTGCTTGGAAAGAAAGAGCTCTACACGCTGCCGCTGTCCACCTACTCCTTCTACGGAACCTACACGGCGGATTACGGCACGATCATGGCGGCGCTGGTTCTCACACTGGCCCCCATACTGATCCTGTATCTGTTCCTGCAGAAGCAGATCATCGACGGCGTTGTCACCGGCGCAGTCAAATAACAGCCTGTTTGGAGGTACATACATATGGAACGCAGACTTACTGTCCATAAGAAATATTTGTGCATTCCTGTCAAGACGGCGGGGAGGGAAGAGCAGCATCTGGAGACCCTGGAGATTTTCCAGGACGACAACAAAATATTTGAAATCCGCATTCCGGTCGATGAGCAGGACGAGAGCGGTTCATATGATTATTATGCATACGTTGACGTATCGCAGTATCACGGGAGGGGACTTTGCCTGAGGGGCAAAATCCCTTCGGGCTATTGGAGCGCGTGGCGCAGAGGGATGAGGAGGAGAGAGAGCATGTCTCCTGCCCCCGCCCGGTTCTGCACTTCACCTCCGGGACCGGGTGGATCAACGATCCCAACGGTCTCATCTGTGAAAATGGCCGCTGGCAGCTCTATTTCCAGCACAACCCCTTCAACACCGAGTGGGAGAACCTGTGCTGGGGCAGTGCGGTCAGCGAGGACCTGGTGCACTGGAGGCAGCGGGATGTGGCGCTCTGGCCCGACGAGACCGGGACCATGTTCTCCGGCTGCGGCATCGTGAATGAGAGGGGGCTTCTGGGACTTCCGAAGGACGCGCTTCTCTATTTCTACACCGCCGCGGGGGACTGTAACGACTGGTCGAAGGGGAAAATGTTCACCCAGCATCTGGCCTACAGCCTGGACGGCGGAGAGACGCTTGTCAAGTGGGGGCAGGTCATCGCCCCGCTGGGAAAGGACAGCCGGGACCCGAAGGTGTTCTGGCATGAGGAGACGCAGAGCTACGTCATGGTTCTCTGGCTGGTGGGAAACCGCTTCCTCGTGCTTCGCTCCGGCGACCTGGAGCATTGGAAGCAGACGCAGGATATAGAGCTTCCCGACGCCTGGGAGTGCCCGGATCTGTTTGAGCTTGAGGACGACGGCGGAGAGAAGCACTGGGTGTTCTGGTGCGCCGACGGCTACTATTATATCGGGGATTTCGACGGCTATGAGTTTTCCGTCAGACAGGGAAAGCGGGAGCTACGGCACGAAGCTCCCCTACGCGGCCCAGACCTGGTCGGGAACCGGAAAACGGGTCATCAGCCTGGCCTGGCTGCGCACGGCCAACGAGGGAAAGCTCTACACCGGATGATGGCCATTCCCAGGGAGCTGTCCCTGGTGAGGCGGGGCGGGGAGCTTGCGATGAAGCTTTCCCTGCCGGAGGAGATCGCCGGCCGCTTCTGCCCTGTGCCGGAGCAGGCGCTTGTGCCGCAGAGTGCCGCGGATGAGGCGGCCATAAATTTACCCGCAGATGTTAAACGATTGACATACCGCGGAGAGAAGGAAACCCCGGCGATTTTTAAGTTTTCCTGGCCGGGAGAGTCCCTGGACCCGGTGAGCCTTGAGATGGAAGGGATTTCTTTAAAGGCAGAGCCGGAGAACGGCCGCATATACCTGGGAGACACGGTGTATGAGGCGGGAGAAAAAATCTTTGATCTGTGTGTGATCCGCGATGCGGGTGTGATTGAAATTACAGCCAATGATGATATAATATATCTAACGGTTGAGATATCCGGCTACGACCTGGGTTCTCCGGTGGAGATCACGGCGGGAGCGGAGGTCTCGCTGTCGGCTGGCCGTTATGTTCCGTGCGGAGGACATGAGGGAAAGGCCTCCTAGAATTTCAGGAAAGTTGGTAATATCAGAATGGCAACGATCAAAGACGTGGCGAGAGAAGCGGGACTTACAGTGGGAACGGTGTCCAGGGTACTTAACAACAGAGGGTATATAAGCGAGGAGACCAGAAAGAAAGTCTACGCGGTGATGAAGGAGTTAAACTATCAGCCAACGAGGTGGCCAGGTCCCTGTCGAAGCAGAGGACCAACACGATCGGGGTCATCGTCCCCCATATCGTGCACCCGTACTTCGCGAAGCTGGTGAGCAATATCGAGCGTGCGGCGTCGGACAGGGGCTACAAGATCCTGCTCTGCAACTACCGGGAGGAGAACTCCAGGGAGAGGGAATACCTGGAGATGTGCAAGAGCAACCGCGTGGCCGGCGTCATCATCTGCAGCGGCTCCATGGAGACCGGGGAGATGAGAAACCTGGGAATCCCCGTGGTGACGGTGGAGAGGAATATCGGCTGCGGCACGGCGTCCGTGGAGTGCGACAACTACCAGGCGGCCGGCTGGCGGCGGAGCATCTGATCTCCCTGGGCTGCAGGCACCTGCTGGACTTCGGCGGCATCGAGAAGGAAGACATGCCGGCGGACGACCGCGAGCGGGCGTTTGCGGAGACCTGCAGGGAGCACGGCGTGGACTGCGTCGTGGCGAAGGGAAGATCGGATCAGTATTACGCCATGGAGTACCACGATTACATCGAGCAGGCGCTCTTGGCTCACCCGGAGACCGACGGCGTGTTTGCCAGCAGCGACGTGATCGCGGCCCAGGTGATACAGATCTGCGCGAAGCTTGGGATTTCCATTCCGGAAAAGCTTAAGCTGGTGGGCTTCGACGACGTGAATATCGCGTCCCTCACGACTCCCAGGATCACCACCATCCGGCAGCCCATTAAAGAGATGGCGGACACGTCCATCGACCTGATTGTGAAGAGCAGCCAGGGAGAGCTGGTCCCCAGCAGGACGGTTCTTCCGTGCGGCTGGTGAAGAGGGAGACTGCGTAGACTCTCTATGTTTCAGAAAATGGCAGAGGTAGATAGATGAAAGACTTGCGTGAGTATTACAGAGAATTATATGGCGACAACGATATCACAAATTATCGTTACGGCCAGCTGGAGGATATTATAGCGAAGGCGAAAAAGGAGCGCCCGGCGGCGCTCAAGAAAGCCGACAAAGGGGGAAGCGGCTGGTACATCTCCGAGAAGATGGTGGGCATCATGCTCTACGTGGACAAATTCAGCCGCGACCTCTACGAGTTTGAGAAGAGAATCGATTATCTGGCGGAGCTGGGCGTGACCTACGTCCACTTCATGCCCCTTTTAAAATCCCGCGAGGGGAACAACGATGGCGGCTATGCTGTGGCCGACTACCTCTCCATCGAGGAGAAGCTGGGGGACATGAAGCAGTTCGAGCGGGTCATGGGCCTTTTGAAGAAAAAGGGCATCCGTACCTGCATCGACTTCGTGCTGAACCACACGGCCAAAGAGCACGAGTGGGCCAGACGCTGCCGGGAGGGGGACCCGGACTACAGGGACATGTACTACATGTTCGACGACCGCAGCATTCCCGACCAGTACGAGAAGACGCTGACCCAGATCTTTCCGGAGGTGGCACCGGGGAACTTTACATACTATGACGATATCAAAAAGTATGTGATGACCCGCTTCTACGAGTTCCAGTGGGATTTAAACTACAAAAATCCCCAGGTGTTCAACAAGGTGGTGGAGGTGCTTTTAACCCTGGCCAACAAGGGCGTGGACATTTTCCGTCTTGACGCCATCCCCTATATGTGGAAGGAGCTGGGAACCACCAGCATGAACCTGCCCCAGGTGCACACGCTCTTAAAGATGATGAAGATGATCGCGGACGACGTGTGCCCGTCGGTGATTTTCCTGGGCGAGGCCATCGTGGAGCCGAAGGAGATCGTCAGATATTTCGGCACCAGGAGCGACAAGGAGTGCAACGTCATGTATAACGCATCCATGATGGTGCTTCTCTGGAACAGCCTGGCCACGAAGGACGTGCGCCTCATGGAGAGGTCCCTCTCCATCGACTACGGCGTGCCCGACGACGGCGTGTGGATCAACTACGCCCGCTGTCACGACGACATCGGCTGGGGATTCGAGGAGGATATTCTGCGGGAGCTGGGGATGGATCCCTTGAAGCACAAGCAGTTTATGATCGAGTTCATGGAGGGCAGATATCCGGGAAGCGTCTCCACCGGCGAGCTCTACGAGTTCAACCCGGTGACACTGGACGCCAGAAACAGCGGAACCCTGGCTTCCATGTGCGGGCTGGAGCAGGCGCTCGGGAAAAGCATTTCTATAAAATTGAGATGGCCATTAAGCGCATCCTGCTGCTGCACGCGATGATTATTTCCTATACGGGAATCCCGCTGCTCTACAGCGGCGACGAGCTGGGACAGCTCAACAACTGGAATTATAAAAAGGATCCGGCCATCGCCCACGATTCCCGCTGGCTCCACCGCGGTCCCATGGACTGGGATGCGGCTGCAAAGCGGAAGGACCTGGCCACGGTGCAGGGCGTTATTTTCAGCGGCATCCGCCGGATGATCGAGATCAGAAAGTCCAGCGACCTGTTCCGCTCCGACCTTAAATCCACCCCGGTGGACACCGGCAACAAGGCCGTGTTCGGCTTTCACAAAGGCAGCCGGATGATGGTTCTCGCCAATTTCTCCGACCAGGTGCAGTGGGTGGACGCCTCCACCTTCGACTGGTTCGGACTGCCGGGCGAGATGGCCGATCTGCTTCAGGGGCGGCCGATCCGCACATACCATAACAGAATCATGCTGGGGCCGTACGAGTTCCTCTGGCTGGCATAGGAAGGAGACGTGAAAGATGACTGAACGCGCATGGTGGAAGGAGAGCGTCGTCTACCAGATCTATCCCAGAAGCTTTAAGGACAGCAATGGGGACGGCATCGGCGACCTCCGGGGAATCATTGAGAAGCTGGATTACCTCAGAAACCTGGGGGTGGATGTGCTGTGGCTGTCCCCCATTTATAAGTCACCCAACGATGACAACGGCTACGACATCAGCGATTACAGGGATATCATGACGGAGTTCGGGACCATGGCGGATTTCGACGAGCTCCTTAAAACCGCCCACGAAAAGGGGCTTAAGATCATGCTGGATCTGGTGGTGAACCACACCTCCGACGAGCACGCCTGGTTCGTGGAGAGCCGAAAGTCAAAAGACAATCCCTACCGCGACTACTATATCTGGCGCGACCCGGTGGACGGCGGGATGCCCAACCGCTGGCAGGCCAGCTTCGGCGGCCCGGTCTGGGAGCTTGACGGGAACACGGGGATGTACTATCTCCACATGTTCTCGAAGAAGCAGCCCGACCTAAACTGGGACAATGAGAAGGTGCGGGACGAGGTGTTTGACATGATGACCTGGTGGCTGGATAAGGGCATCGACGGGTTCCGCATGGATGTCATCAACATGATTTCCAAGGCGGAGGGCCTGCCCGACGGAGCTCCCATACCGGGGACTCCCTACACCGACTCCAACCCCGCCGTCATGTGCGGCCCCCACGTGCACGAGTACCTGCGGGAGATGAACGAGCGGGTTCTCTCAAAGTACGATATCATGACCGTGGGCGAGACGCCCTGCGTCACCGTGGAGGACGGCAGGAAATTCACGGCCGCGGACCGCAGGGAGCTCAACATGGTGTTCAATTTTGACCACGTGGACGTGGAGAACGGCTCCGGCAGCAAGTGGACCGACAAACGGTTTAAGCTTAAGGATCTGAAGGACATCCTGGCCCGCTGGCAGTACGGCCTGGAGGACGAGGGCTGGAACAGCCTCTACTGGAACAATCACGACCAGCCCCGCGTCGTGTCCCGCTTCGGGGACGACGGGGCGTACCGGGAGCTGTCGGCCAAGATGCTGGGCACCTGCCTTCACATGATGAAGGGCACGCCCTACATCTACCAGGGCGAGGAGCTGGGCATGACCAACGTCCGTTTCGACACCATCGGCCAGTACGAGGATATTGAGACGCTGGGGGCCTATAAGACCTGCCGGGAAATCCTCGGGATGAGCGAGGAGGAGACCATGGCCGCCATCCACGCCAGAAGCCGCGACAACGCCAGGACGCCCATGCAGTGGGACGACAGCGCCAACGGCGGCTTCACCGCGGGGACGCCTGGTTCGCCGTGAACCCCAACTACACGCAGATCAACGCCGCCAGCCAGGTGGGAGCTGACGGATCGGTGTACGAGTATTACAGAGAGCTGATCCGCCTGCGCCACACCATGGATGTCATCGTCTACGGGCGGTTTGACCTGCTCCTTCCCGACAGCGATGAGGTGTTTGCCTACACGCGGACGCTGGGGGAGGAGAAGCTGCTGGTGCTCTGCAACTTCACCGCCGCGGACGTAAAGGCGGAGCTTCCAGAGGAGCTTAAGCGCGCAGAGAAAACATACATCATCGGAAACTACGGGGACCGCCCGGCGGATGCGGGACGGCTGCGCCCCTACGAGGCCGTAGTATACCGGACAGAGACAGAATAGGAGAGAGCCAATGGCAATCATTTACGAGGAAAGCGGGCGGGTGTTTACGCTCCAGACAAGTACCTCCTCCTATCAGATGAAAGCAGGAGAACACGATGTTCTCCTTCATCTGTATTACGGGGAGAAAATCGAGCTATGACATGTCATACCTGATCATGCGGGCGGACCGGGGGATTCTCCGGCAATCTTTACGAGGCGAGAAAGGACCGGACGTTCTCGCTGGATTATCTGCCGCAGGAGTATTCCTGCTTCGGGAACGGCGACTACCGCGCGGACTGCCTGCGGGCCGTGAACGCCGACGGCAGCCAGTGTGCGGATTTGAGATATAAGGGATACAAAATCTATAAGGGAAAATACGGCCTTCCGGGCCTTCCGGCCCTCCATGAGGGGGACGGCGGCTGGGAGACCCTGGAGATCGCGCTGGAGGACAGCGCCTCCGGTCTGGAGGTGACGCTTTACTACGGCGTGCTGGAATCTCTGGATGTCATCGCCCGCGCCGCCAGGATTGTGAATCATGGCCAGAAGCCGGTGCGGCTGGAGCGGGTCTTAAGCTTCTGCCTGGACATGCCGGACAGCTCCATGGATTTCATGCATTTTTACGGAAAGCACACCATGGAGCGGATGCCGGAGCGCCTGCCGCTGCACCACGGCAGCCAGTCGGTCGGCAGCCGGCGCGGCACCTCCAGCCACCACCACAATCCCTTCGTCATCCTCTGCCGGCCTGAGGCCTGCGAGGAGCAGGGGGAGTGCTTCGGCTTTTCTCTTCTCTACAGCGGTTCCTTCACCGCCGCGGCCGAGGTGGACCAGATCCATCAGACCCGGCTGGTCATGGGAATCGGGCCGGACGGGTTTTCCTGGAACCTGGAGCCGGGGGGAGGCATTTTACACGCCGGAGGCGGCTCTCGTGCGCTCGGGAGAGGGGCTTTCCGGCCTGTCCCTGCGGCTTCACGATCTGTACCGCGAATATCTGATCCGGGGAAAATATAAGACGAACTATCGCCCGGTTCTCATCAATAACTGGGAGGCCACCTATTTTGACTTTACCGGCGAAAAGCTGCTGGACATCGCCGGGGAGGCCGCCCGGCTGGGCATCGAGATGCTGGTGCTGGACGACGGGTGGTTCGGAAAGAGGGACACCGACTCCAGCGGCCTCGGCGACTGGGTTGTGAACGAGAAAAAGCTGGGCATGAGCCTTAAGGAGCTGGCGGACCGGGTGAACGGCCTGGGTCTGAAATTTGGCCTCTGGGTGGAGCCGGAAATGATCTCCGAGGACAGCGATCTTTACCGCGCCCATCCCGACTGGGCGCTCAGGATGCCCGGCCGGCCCGGCAACATCGCCAGGGAGCAGTTTGTCCTGGACTTTTCCAGGGAAGAGGTGCGCAGCCACATTGAGGCCGCCCTCTGCCGGATTCTGGACGGGGCAAATATCGAATACATTAAATGGGACATGAACCGCAGCATCGCCAACGTGTACTCGGCGGCCCTGCCCGCGGAGCGCCAGGGCGAGGTCCTGCACCGCTATGTGCTGGGGCTCTACGAGATGCTGGAGCATCTGACGGCCCGCTACCCGGACATTCTGTTCGAGGGATGCAGCGGCGGAGGCGGCCGCTTCGACGCCGGCATGCTCTACTACACGCCCCAGATCTGGTGCAGCGACGACACCGACGCCATCGAGCGCCTGAAAATACAGTACGGCACGTCCTTCGGCTACCCCGTCTCCGCGGTGGGCTCCCACGTGTCCGCCTGCCCCAACCACCAGACCTTCCGCACGACGCCCTTCGACACCAGGGCTACCGTGGCCATGGCCGGAAGCTTCGGCTATGAGCTGGATGTGAACCGGCTGGAGGAGACGGAGAAGGAGGCGGTGCGGGCCCAGGTGAGGGAGTACAAGGAATACTACCGGCTGGTCCACGACGGAGATTACTACCGGCTGACCAGCCCCTTTGGCGGCAGCCGCACCGTGGCCTGGGAGTTTGTCTCCAAGGACAGAAGCGAAGCCCTGGTCTGCGGCGTGGTCACGGCTCTGGAGGCCAACCCGTCCCCCATCGTCGTGAAGCTCAGAGCTGGACGCCGGAAAGAAATACGCGGTGAACGGGACGGTGTACCCCGGTTCCGCCCTGATGGCCGGAGGCATCCTGCTTCCCGTGCCCCAGAAGGAATACTGGTCCTACCGCTATCCCGTGCGCGAAGTGAAGGAGGAGAGAGACGATGTATGATGTTGTGACGCTGGGCGAACTGCTCATCGATTTTACGCAGAACGGCTACAGCAGCCAGGGGAACGGAATGTTTGAGGCCAATCCCGGCGGCGCGCCGGGAAACGTGCTGGCCATGTTAAACCGGCTGGGCCACAAAACGGCCTTCATCGGCAAGGTGGGCGAGGACTATTTCGGCCATCTTCTGGCGGACACGCTTAAGGAGGTGGGAATCGACACGAAGGGGCTTGTGTTCGATAAGGACGTGAGAACCACGCTGGCCCTGGTGCACACCTTCCCCGACGGCGACCGGGACTTCTCCTTCTACCGGAATCCCGGCGCGGACATGATGCTCACGCCTGAGGAGGTGCCGGAGGAAATGTTCGAGGGCACGAGGCTGTTCCATTTCGGCACCATCTCCATGACCGATGAACCGGTGCGCAGCGCCACCATGCGGGCGCTGGAGCTGGCGAAAAAGCACGGCTGTCTGATCTCCTTCGACCCCAATCTTCGCCCGCCGCTCTGGAAGAGCATGGACGAGGCCAGGGCGCAGGTGCTGGAGGGCCTTGGCTGGTGCCAGATCTTAAAGATATCTGACAACGAGATCCAGTGGCTCACCGGCTGTGAGGATTTTGACGAGGGCGTGGACTGGATCCGCGGACGCTTCGATATCCCGCTCATTCTGGTGTCCATGGGAAAGGAGGGGAGCCGCGCCTACTACGGCGGCGCCGTGGCGGAGGCCGCCCCGTTTATCACCAGCGACACCGTGGAGACCACAGGGGCCGGGGACACGTTCTGCGGCTGCGTGCTCTCCTACATCCTGAATCACGGGCTGGAGGGCCTCACGGAGGCGGAGCTTAAGGAAATGCTCACCTTCGCCAACGGAGCCGCCTCCCGCATCACCACCCGCAAGGGGGCGCTGAAGGTGATGCCCACCCGCGAGGAAGTGGAGATTCTGCTGGGATTGGCCTAAATGAATTTCACAGAATGCAAATGAATTTCACGCAAATTTCTGACAGTACTTGATTTTTGGCCGTCAATGTATTATGCTTGACAGGTAGCGAATCGTCAGATAAAAGAGGAGTTGCTTTCTGTGAATATAGAAAATTTACAATATTTCATCTGCCTGGTGGAGACGTTGAATTTCACCAAAGCGGCGCAGAGATGCCACATCGCCCAGACGGCCATGAGCCGGTACATTTCCGGCCTGGAGAAGAATCTGGGCGTCCGGCTCTTCGAGAGGGACAAAAGAAACGTGAGGCTGACGAAGGCCGGAAGACAGTTTTACGAGGATGCGGTGCGCATCCAGGAGCAGTACCGCACCATGATCTACAATGTGAAGCACGCGGAGAAGAACGAGAAGCGCACGCTCTCCCTCGGCTTCGGCCTCTATGAGTTCTCCCGGCTTTCCCAGGCGCTCTCCGAGTTCTTCCAGTTCCACCCGGAGATCCAGCTGAAAATTCACCAGTATAACTACGGCGATCTGGTGGAAAAATTCAAGAAGAAGGAGCTGGACATGATGGTGGGCCTGGAGATCTGCCGCAATTTCCTGTCCGAGAACGAGCTGGAGATGCGGTACCTCTTTTCCAGCTGCAACAGCCTGGTGATGAGCCGCCAGAAGGCGGAGCGGTACGCGGGCGCGGCGGTGGCGGAGATCCTGGAGCAGGAGCTGGTGGTCACCAACTGCGAGGACAGCGGGCCGTCGTCCGTCTACATGCTGCAGCGGACGCTGGAGTCGGATTTTAAGGCCAAGGCCCCGGCGCTTCTGCAGACCAACAGCTTCGAGGCGCAGCTTCTCATGCTGCAGGCCGGCCAGGGCGTGGGATTTATCCCCGCCTTCATCGGCGAGGAGCAGCTGAAGGGCCTCGTATCCCTGGAGCTTCCCGGCAGCACCAGGTTTGATTACTATGCCTTTAACCGCAAGGAGGACAGCGCCGGACTGGCGCAGGTGAAGGAGCTCCTGCCGGGGGATCATTTCACAGACATATAATAACATATAAGTTATAACGTTATAATACTTTAATATTGGACAGCGCGTTGAAACTTTGATACATTAAAGTGACATAGGGATACTTAGGAGGTAGTTTGCTATGAATCACAAAAACGGAAGCTTCAGCAGTTCGCTGGGATTTGTGCTCGCCTGCGTCGGTTCCGCGGTGGGACTGGGAAATATCTGGATGTTCCCGTACCGCCTGGGACAGTACGGAGGCGGCGCTTTTTTCTGATTTATCTGCTGTTTATCCTGCTGTTCGGCACCGTGGGCCTGTCCGCGGAGTTCGCCATCGGACGCCGGGCCAGAACCGGAACCCTGGGCTCCTATGAGTATTGCTGGGGCAGCAGGAATTTAAAGGGATTCGGGAAAGTCATGGGATGGATTCCGCTGCTGGGATCCCTCGGCATCGCCATCGGATATTCCATCATCATCGGCTGGGTGGTCCGCTCCCTGGCCGGCTCCGTGACCGGCAGCATGTTCAGCCAGGGGGCGGCGGCCTATTTCGCGCAGGCCAACGGGGAGTTCGGAAGCCTGCCCTGGCACATCATCGTGGTGCTTGTCACGGTCATTGTGCTGATCACCGGCTCCACGGCCCAGATTGAGCGCGCCAACAAGGTGATGATGCCTGTTTTCTATGTGCTGTTTGCGGCCCTGGCTGTGCGCGTTGTTTTTCTGCCCGGAGCTTCGGAAGGCTATAAATTCTTGTTCATCCCGTCCTGGGAGCAGCTTCTCGACGTGGACACCTGGGTCATGGCCATGGGACAGGCGTTTTTCTCCCTGTCCATCACCGGCTCCGGAATGCTGGTCTACGGCTCTTATTTGAAGAAGGACGAGGATATCATGGGCTCGTCCCTGCAGACCGCGTTCTTTGACACCATCGCGGCGCTTCTGGCGGCGCTGGCCATCATGCCGGCGGTGTTCGCCTTCGGCATCGAGCCGGACAAGGGGCCGTCGTTAATTTTCCTGACACTGCCGGAGATCTTTGGCCAGATGCCCATGGGGGCGCTGTTTTCCGCCATCTTTTTCCTGTCGGTGACCTTTGCGGGGATCACCTCGCTGATCAATATGTTCGAGGCCGTCATCGAGAGCGTCCAGCACCGCTTTGAGATGCCGCGCCGCGCCGCCGTGGTGCTCTGCGGAACCCTCTGCCTGGCCGTCGGCGTATTTCTGGAGGCGGAGCCAAGGTGGGAAGCTGGATGGATTTCGTCACGATTTTAGTCACCCCCTTCGGCGCGGTGTTCGGCGCGATCTCCGTGTACTATGTGCTGGGCTTTAAGGAGATTAAAAAGGAACTGGAGGAGGGCAGAAAGAGCCCCCTCCCCGCCTGGTACGGCCCGGTGGCGAAGTACGTGTACGTGCCGCTGACGGTGGTGGTGTTTATTCTGGGGATTATTTATAAGGGAATTGGGTGAGGATGGCACCGGATCCCGGTGCGGAATAGGGGAAAGTTTAAAAGAGAGGGGAGCGTCCCGCCGGTCAGATGACGGCGGGACGCTCCTTTGCATATATCCGTTATGCAGTTTTCCTCTGTACTTCTTTATATGCCGTAGATAATCAGCACGATGGCGGCCAGAATGTAAGGAATCCGTTCGATATTTGTGTACTTCGTATTCTTGCCCGTCTCCCTGTTCTGCATAAAAATCACAGTCACGTTGAAAATCACGGTCAATATGGAGACCGGGAGAAGAAAAAGGTTGAGATCAAACACCCAGGCACATACCATGAGCAGAAAGAGGATGCCGGCTATGAGGCGCAAAGCAGGTAATTTCATTTCATTCCTCATAATATTTTATACGATTCTAATACCGATGTAGCCGGGAGTCCATCCTAATACGCCATCATTTGTATATCCGTATGTGTAGTTAATGGTAATTACTACGGTTTCGCCTAATGGTAAGTTTGCGGCTATTGCAGTAATTAGAGCTGCAACTGCGCCGAAACTGGGAACCGCCAGAGCTGCAACTGCGTTGATGACTGCAATTCGGGCAGCATCCTGCTCTGTAGGTAAAGTGATGGGGCCAACTTCCCAGCCGTAGGTCTGTCCGATGCTTGGATTGGAAGGAAAACCGCTATAGGTGGATATACTTGCTCTTGCACTGTAAACACTGTAGAGTAAATCGACCTCAGATTGCGAAAAACCATATTTGTGAACGAGTAAGTCGCAAATCTCCTTGTCGCTTAAGCCGGTGAAATCCTGCATGGCGGCATCGAGGTTTTCTTGAATCCCGGCATTGCTAAAAGATACTTCAATACCGGTGGGAGAAGAAACGGAAGATGCATACGCTACAGAGTTAACAGACATACTCAGTACCAGCAACGCCGACATAATGGAACATAATTTTTTTGTCTTTTTCATTGATATATCCTCCTTAGAATATAAAATTATTATACTTATAATTTAATATATTATTATAATTATATAAATGACATTTTGAACAAAAAAACATTTGTTTTTTATGTAATATATCCAAAAACTCTGTGCTATTGGACGGAAACGGAGCCATTAAGGTGAATGGTTCCGGACGTTGTACTTGTTAATAATAGTCTGTATGTATCGGCTTTTGTTATTTTAAAATTTGTGAAGGATTTCTCCATTTGAAGAAGAAATACTTCGCATGGTACCCGAAGAATCTGCCAAACTTGCTTTGAATTTATCGGAAGAGCTACTTCCGCTGATGAGGATTTTGACTGTGTCGCCGGCGGACAAGGAAAGTGCAGAGAGTTCTACAATTTCATCCCTGTTTAAGTCGACGCTAAAGGATGTAAATCCCTTTGGCGAAATGACGATCTCCTTTTTCGCTGTGCAGACTTCGATTGCCTTTTCAATTCTTTCCGCTGATATATCGGCAGACGTTTCCTGTTCCCAGAGGGTGTTGCCTGTAACTATAGATGTTTCCAGGTGTTTTCCTGCTTGTATGATGGCGGTGTTTGAAGCAAATACCGCAGTGGGGCTGGTTATAGCTAAGATGCCAGACATGGCAAGCATACAAACGATACTTTTTTTCTTTGGATTTAACATGTTTTTTAATCTCCTAACAATAATATTTTCTTTTGATGCTTTGAGAGCAGATGCAGAACATCCCGATGTAAATGAAGAAGAAATTTCGCCTATCAGTTCGCATATGTATTTTTCTCCTCTTTGGTCAACATAGTGATTACCCGTTCATCACAGGATAATTCACATAAATTGAAAAATTCTTTTACTAAAAGTTTTATGATTGGATTAAACCAATATATAATGCTGATGAAACTGGCAATATTTTTAAAAAGGATATCTTTTCGTTTGTAATGTGTGCCTTCGTGTAAAAGAATAACTTTTAATTCCTCAGCGGTATAATTTTCGCGGTTGAGAAATATTTTGGAATGAAAAATACGGTATAAAACCGGAGTATCCAGCGTTAGGCATAACATGATGGAAGGAAAGGATTTCAAACCCAGAAGAAATTGTGCTTCTGATACCGTTTCGCGTATTTTTTGAATTTCGCTTTTAGAAAAACATGATATCTGCGTACTCAGTGTTTTCTGGATTGTGTAATTTGCAAAAATCCCCCTAAGAATTCCTATTAGAACCCCTAACAGCCAGATCATTCCTGCAATTTTAAGTAAGCGAATACTCCAATGGTTTCGATAATGTAGGAACAGGTTCCCCCAGCCATTCTGAAAGCGATACATCATTTGAAAATCTTCGCTGATAATGGACAAAGGTTCTACAGAACCCAGTCCAAGCTGAAGATAATAAGCAGTTAGCATGACAGCCGGAATTAAGAAAAATAAAAGCAGGCCTTCTATCAATCGAAATAAGAACGTCATGCTGTAGGATTTCAGATATTTATCCATCCAGAATATCAGCAGGAAAATTCCTGTTCCGGCCAGTGAAATACTGGTAATTAATAAAATACAGTATAACATATTTTATGAGTCCTCCAGCTTTTTTAGCAACGAGGTGATTTCATCTTTTTCTGTTTCTGTTAGCTCCTCCTTCCCACAGAACATTCCTACTAAGCTGACAATGGAATCAACGCCAAGATATTTTTCTATCTTTTCCTTCATCAGTGCCTTTTCGTAGTTTCTTTTGGTTACGGTGGCTGTATATCTGTAATTTCGCCCCTCCTTTTCTATATATACATAATTTTTTTCTGCAATATGGACTAATATTGCAGATACAGTGCCCCGTGTGATTGGAAATTTGGCATAAATTTCCTCAGACAGTATGCCATTGGGATTTTCCCAGATTACTTCCATAAATTCGCGCTCTTGAGGCGATAATTTTTTTCGGCCGCCTAACCATTTTAGTCCTTCATCTGGCTTTCTAGCCATGCAAAACCCACCTTTCATTTAATTTGTGTTCCCCTTGTGGTTAGGAAAAAGGGATTTAAGAAATGCATTTCCATATACTTAAATTAACACGTTTTTTATAAGCGTTCAAGTATTATTTTATCTTTTCCCCTTCCCCAATCCTCCAAAATGTGGTATAGTTACCTATTATTACAGCGAAATGATTAAAAACAAATAATTTCAGACGGAGGAGACCCCATGGAAGAGAACACAAAGACAATGGAAGTGTCAGCAGAAAAGGAGAACACGGTTTCCAAGCATTTTATAGAGCAGGAGATTGACAAGGATCTGGCGGAGGGCGTGTACGACCACGTGCAGACCCGTTTCCCGCCGGAGCCCAACGGCTACCTGCACATCGGACATGCCAAGTCCATTCTTTTAAATTCCGGGCTGGCGAAGGAGTACGGCGGCAAGTTCAACCTGCGCTTCGACGACACCAACCCCACCAAGGAAAAGACAGAGTTCGTGGAGTCCATCATCGAGGACGTGAAGTGGCTGGGCGCCGACTACGAGGACCGCCTGTTTTTCGCGTCCGACTATTTCGAGACCATGTACGAGTGCGCTGTGCTTCTCATCAAGAAGGGCAAGGCGTTTGTCTGTGACCTGAGCGCCGAGGAGATCCGCGAGTACCGCGGCGATTTCACCACCCCCGGCAAGGAGAGCCCCTACAGGAACCGCTCCGTGGAGGAGAACTTAAAGCTCTTCGAGGAGATGAAGAACGGCGTCTACGCCGACGGCGAGAAGGTGCTGCGCGCAAAGATCGACATGAGCTCCCCCAACATCAACATGCGGGATCCGGTCATCTACCGCGTGGCCCACATGACCCACCACAACACCGGCGACAAGTGGTGCATCTATCCGATGTACGACTTCGCCCATCCCATCGAGGACGCCGTGGAGCACATCACCCACTCCATCTGTACGCTGGAGTTCGAGGATCACAGACCGCTCTACGACTGGGTCGTGAGAGAGTGCGAGTTTGAGAACCCGCCGCGCCAGATCGAGTTTGCGAAGCTGTATCTCACCAACGTCATCACCGGCAAGAGATACATCAAAAAGCTGGTGGAGGACGGCATCGTGGACGGCTGGGACGACCCGCGCCTGGTGTCCATCGCCGCGCTTCGGAGAAGAGGCTACACGCCCGAGTCCATCCGCAAGTTCGTGGAGCTGGTGGGCGTTTCCAAGGCTAACAGCTCCGTGGACTACGCGATGCTCGAATACTGCATCCGCGAGGACTTGAAGCTTAAAAAATCCAGGGTGATGGCGATTTTAGATCCCATCAAGCTGGTGATCGACAACTATCCGGAGGGCCAGATCGAGGAGCTTGTGGCCCCCAACAATATGGAAAACCCGGAGCTGGGAGAGCGCACCGTGCCCTTTGGCCGTGAGCTCTACATCGAGCGCGAGGACTTCATGGAGGAGCCGCCGAAGAAATACTTCCGCCTGTTCCCCGGCAATGAGGTCCGCCTGATGAACGCGTACTTCGTCACCTGCACCGGCTGTGAGAAGGACGAGAACGGCAACGTCACCGTCGTCCACTGCACCTACGATCCGGAGACGAAGAGCGGTTCCGGCTTCAGCGCCAGAAAGGTGAAGGGAACCATCCACTGGGTGGCCGCCGCCACCGCCGTGACCGCCGAGTGCCGTCTCTACGAGAACCTGGTGGATGAGGAGAAGGGAAAGTTAAATGCAGACGGAACCCTGAACTTAAATCCCAACTCCTTAACCGTCTTAAAGGAGTGCTACGTGGAGCCCAGCCTCAAGGACGCGAAGGCCTACGACAGCTTCCAGTTCGTGAGAAACGGTTTCTTCTGCGTGGACGCCAAGGACAGCACGCCGGAGCATCTGGTGTTCAACCGGATCGTTTCCTTAAAGAGCTCCTTTAAGATTTCCAAATAATCTGATTGCAAAGGCTGACTTGTTTCGAGAGAATCCGGTCAGCCTTTTTGAAGTTGGGAGAAGACCATGGATTTGATGATCCCTCTGAACAGCCAGAGCCGCGAGCCGCTGTATCAGCAGATTTACAGTTATATAAAAGAAGAGATCCGCTGCGCCCGCATCCCTGCGGCCGCCAGGATGCCCTCCACCCGGACGCTGGCGGAGCATTTGAAGGTCAGCCGCAGCACCACCCAGATGGCCTACGACCAGCTCATGTCCGAGGGATACATCGAGGCGGCGCCCTGGAAGGGATACTATGTCCTGAGCATCGAGAATCTGGTGAATGTGACGGAGGAGCTGCTGCCTGCCCCGGCGGGGGAGGCGGACGCCGGGGATGCCCGGTATGCGGTGGACTTTTCCCCGCGGGGCATCGATCTGGGGAGCTTTCCCTTTTCCGTGTGGAGAAAGCTGAGCCGCAGCACGCTGGTGGACGACAAGCGGGAGATCTTCAGCAGCGGCGACCCGCAGGGGGAGGCGGGACTGCGCGAGGCCATCCGCGGATATCTTCACTCGGCCCGGGGCGTCAGCTGCCGTCCGGAGCAGATCGTCGTGGGCGCCGGAAGCGAGTATCTTCTGATGCTGCTGGTGCAGATTCTGGGCGGCCCCTGCGCCATCGCCATGGAGAATCCCACCTACAGGCAGGCTTACCGCGTGTTCAAAAGTCTTGGCTGCAGCGTGTCTCCCGTGGAGATGGACAGCCGCGGGATGCGGGTGGATCTTCTCCGGGAGAGCGGCGCGCAGATCGCCTACGTGATGCCGTCCCATCAGTACCCCACGGGGATTGTCATGCCCGTAAAGCGCCGCCAGGAGATTCTGTCCTGGGCGAGGGAAAAGGGCGGGCGCTACGTGATCGAGGACGACTACGACAGTGAGTTCCGCTACCGCGGAAAGCCGATTCCGGCGCTGCAGGGTATGGACGGCGCCGGGCGGGTCATTTATATAGGAACATTCTCGCGCTCCGTCGCTCCGGCCATCCGTGTGGGATACATGGTTCTGCCGGAGGAGCTTCTGGAAATATATAACAGCCGGATGCGGTTCTACTCATCCACCGTGTCCAGAATCGACCAGGAAATCCTGCGCCGTTTCATAAATGAGGGGTACTACGAGCGGCATTTAAACCGCATGAGGGCCGTATACAGAAATAAACACGACCGCCTGCTGGCGGAGCTCAAGGCCCTGGAGGCGGAGTTTGAGATCCGGGGGGAGTTTGCCGGGATTCACGTGCTGCTGACCCACCGCCGGGGAATCTGCGAGGCGGAGCTGGTGCGCCGCGCCGCCGAAAACGGAATCCGCGTGTACGGACTCTCCGGCTGCTATATCGAGGGAGAGCACATGCCGGAGAGCTCCACGGTGATTCTGGGCTACGCCAATCTCACGGAGGAGGAGATCGCCGCAGGCACTGCGGCCCTTAAGGCGGCGTGGCTTTCCGGGGCGCAGCAGGATATTGGGGAGGGAAACAATGAAATCTGATTTCTCAAAAGAAAACCTAAAAAATATAAGACGCCGGCGCTGGCTGCCGCCGTCATGGCGGCCGCGGGTCTGGCCACTGGC
>BBZO01000022.1 GCA_001304875.1 Clostridia bacterium UC5.1-2E3 | reverse complement strand
TCCGCACCCGGCCGCCGGTCATGCGGGGCAGCAGACGGCCGGCGGCGAGGAGCGCCGCGCAGACCGCGAAATACAGAACCATCGGATTGTAGAGAAAGCTCTTCACGATATGAAGCTTTAAAAGCTCCGCAAGGGCTCTGGTCCCTCCGCAGCCCGGGCAGTACCAGCCCGTCATCAAATGAAACAGGCAGGGCCAATTTCCCTGCCCTGAAAAGTTCCATCAGATCCAACGCTTAATCCCCCAGTGAGAATGCATCATGAACCACGCGCATGGCGCGGTTTGCCTCCTGCTCGTCGATGAGCACGGTGATCCGGATCTCGGACGTGGCGATCATGCGGATGTTGATCTGGGCGCTGTAAAGGGCCTCGAACATCTTGGCCGCAACGCCCGGGTTGCTGGTCATGCCGGCGCCGATGATGGAGATCTTCGCTACGTTCTCGTTGCACTCCACGCTCTGGGCGGTCAGCACCTCCCTGTTCTCATTGAGAATCGCCATCGCATCCTGCAGGTCGGTCTTGGCCACCGTGAAGGAAATGTCCTTCGTGTTGCTCCGGCCCACGGACTGGATGATAATGTCCACATTGATGCCATTTTTCGCTAACAGGTTAAAGAGGCGGAACGCGATTCCCGGCTCATCCTTCACCCCGATGACAGAAATGCGGGCGGTATTTTTATCTGCGGCCACGCCGCTGACTAGCATTTTTCCATCTTCTCTCCCTCTTTGACAACGGTTCCCGACGCACGGGTCATGCTGGACAGTACGACCAGCTGCACTTGATATTTTTTGGCCATCTCCACGGAGCGGTTGTGCAGCACCTTCGCTCCCAGGGAGGCAAACTCAAGCATCTCGTCGTAGGACACCTCCGCCAGTTTCCTGGCGTTGGGCACAATCCTGGGATCCGCGGTGTAGACGCCCTCCACATCGGTGTAGATCTCGCAGGCGTCCGCATGGAGCGCCGCCGCCAGGGCCACCGCCGTGGTGTCGGAGCCGCCTCTTCCCAGAGTGGTCACGTCGTCGAATTTGTTGACGCCCTGGAATCCGGTGATCACCACGATCTTGCGGGACTCCAGTTCATTTTTTATCCTCTGTGTATCGATCCTCGTGAGCTTGGCCGCGCCGTAGGCCGCGGTGGTGTGCATCGCAACCTGGGACGCGTTCAGGGAAATGGCCTGACGCCCAGCGCCTGGAACGCCATGGCCATGAGGGCCACGGACACCTGCTCCCCTGTGGCGAGAAGCATATCCAGCTCACGCTTGGATGGTTTTCTGTTGATCTCGTGGGCCTTGGCGATGAGGCCGTCGGTGGTCTTTCCCATGGCGGAGAGCACGACCACCACGTCGTTGCCCTTCTCGTAGTCCTCCAGGCAGCGCCTTGCCACGTTGAATATCTTTTCAGTGTCGGCGACAGAGCTGCCGCCAAACTTCTTTACAATTAACATATTTCCTCCCCCGCCGGCGCGCCTAGCGCGCAAGCTCGGCGCGTATCCTCTGGCGGATACCGTCGAATGCGGCGGATATCTTCGCGTATTTTCCTTCTTTCATGGGACCGGTGAGCACGGCAAATTCGTCCATTCCGTCGATGGAAATAATCTCCACCGGACCGAAGGCTGCCTCGATCTCCTGTCTTCTCTCCCCGGCATCACCCGCAAAGCGGATGAAATAGCGGCAGGTCCGCTCCTCCATGGGAGTCACAGAAAGCTTTTCCTCCGTCCAGCCGATGGGGATATTGCGGTCAGTGTTAACGGCGATCTCCATGATGTCCGCCACCACGGCGCTGGCCGTCGGAAGCTTTCCGGCGCCGCTGCCGTAGAACATCACCGTTCCCACCATGTTGCCCTTCACCATGACGGCGTTGAACACGTCGTTCACGCTGTAGAGCGGATGGGAAGCGTCGATCATCACCGGGCACACGGCCACGCTGGCCCTGCCGCCGTCGAGAATACTGGTTCCGAACAGCTTGATGGCCGTCTTCATCTTCTCCGCGTACTTAAATCCGTATCGGTGATGGCCGTGATTCCCTCGGTGTAAACCTCCTCATAGTTGACCTCCCGCTCGGAGGCCAGCGCCGTCAGAATGGAAATCTTTCTGCAGGTGTCGTAGCCTTCCACGTCCGCCTCCGGATTCCGCTCGGCGTAGCCCAGCTCCTGGGCCGTCTTTAAGGCCGCCTCGAAGGTCTGGCCCTCCTCGTTCATCTTGGTCAGAATGTAGTTGGTGGTTCCGTTTAAAATGCCGGTGATCTCCAGAATCTTCTCCCCGGCAAGCGCCTGGGTCAGCGGACGGATCAGCGGAATGCCGCCGCCGACGCTGGCCTCGAACAGGAAATTGATCTCCTTCTCGCGGGCGATGGAGAGAAGCTCGGTTCCATGGGCCGCCACCAGCGCCTTGTTGGAGGTAACCACGTGTTTCCCGCTCTCCAGGCAGGTCTTCACAAACGTGTAGGCCGGATTGACGCCGCCCATGGTCTCCACCACCAGCTCCACCTCGTCATCCTGGTCGATGACGGAAAAATCGTGGATGATCTTCCCCTCGTTCTCGTCCCCGGGGAACTCTCTCAGATCCAGAATATATTTAACCTCCAGGGTCTTACCCGTCTTTCTCTTAATAAGATCCCGGTTTACTTTCAAAACTTCGGCAACTCCGGAACCGATGGTCCCGTATCCCATGATTGCAACTTTCATTTCTCCTACTCCCTGGCTAATATTTTTAGATAATGTATTCCCTGCTGCTTCTCAATCTCCCCGATCATCGCGGAGACATTTCCCGTCTCCTCCCGGACCTCCACGCTTAGGGTCACCAGCGCGATGCCGTTGACCGGAATGCTCTGGTGAATGGTCAGTATGTTGGCCTTAAAATCGGATACGATGTGAA
This sequence comes from Clostridia bacterium UC5.1-2E3, assembly GCA_001304875.1. Taxonomy (GTDB): domain Bacteria; phylum Bacillota; class Clostridia; order Lachnospirales; family Lachnospiraceae; genus Ventrisoma; species Ventrisoma faecale. The sequence goes on along the minus strand of BBZO01000022.1, from coordinate 57,698 downwards.
GAATCTCCGAAAGCAGCCCCGGCCGGTCGTCCATCTGTGTCACAAAGGTGATGGTCCTCCCCCTGGTGTTGTCGTAAAAGGGGACGATATCGTCCTTGTACTTGTAGAACGAGCTCCGGCTGATGCCCACCTGGTCAGTGGCCTCCTGGATGGACAAGCTTTTGTTGGTCTCTATGAGACGCTTGACCTCCACCACCTTTAAGAGGGCCTCGGGAACCGCTTTCTGTTTCAGCAAATAATAATTTGTTCTCTCTTCCATGTCTCGCCCTTCCTGTGCGTCCTACGTGCACATTTGTCGCTACAGGAAAGATAGTATCACATTTAAGAGGACACTGCAACTAGTTTTCGGAGTTATTTTCTGCTTTCTGGCCGTTTAAGCTGGACCATTTAAGGTAGGCGCTGATAAACGGTTCGATGTTGCCGTCCAGGACGCTCTGGACATTGCCGCTCTCCTGGCCTGTACGATGATCCTTCACCATGGTGTAGGGCTGCAGGACGTAGGAGCGGATCTGGCTGCCCCAGCCGATCTCCTTCACGTCGCCGCGGATATCAGAAATCTTCTCCGCGTTCTCCTGCTGTTTTAATAAGAAGAGTTTGGCCTTCAGCATCTGCATGGCCTTATCCTTGTTCTGGAACTGGGACCGCTCGTTCTGGCACTGCACCACGATTCCCGTGGGAATGTGGGTGATACGGATGGCCGAGGAGGTCTTGTTTACCTTCTGGCCGCCGGCGCCGCTGGAGCGGTAGGTATCGATGCGCAGGTCGTCGGGATTGATCTCCACGTCCAGGTCCTCCTCGATGTCCGGCATCACGTCGCAGGAGACGAAGGAGGTCTGGCGCTTGCCCGCCGCGTTGAACGGCGAAATGCGCACCAGGCGGTGAACACCGCGCTCGGACTTAAGGTACCCGAAGGCGTTCTCGCCGTTAATCTGGATGGTCACGGACTTAATGCCGGCCTCGTCGCCGTCTAAATAGTCCAGAACCTCCGTGGTAAAGCCGCGGCTGTCGGCGAAACGGCAGTACATGCGGTAGAGCATGCTGCACCAGTCGCAGGACTCGGTTCCGCCCGCGCCCGCGTTGAGCTTTAAGATGGCGTTGCAGCTGTCGTACTCGCCGGAGAGCAGCGTCTGGATGCGCAGCTTGTCAAGCTTCTCCGAGAACTCGTCGATCATCTGCTGGATCTCCGGGATCAGCGAGGCATCCTCCTCCTCGTAGCCCATCTCGATCATCACCTGGATGTCCTCGTACTCCTGCTCCAGCTCCCGGTAGCCTTCCACGGTGTCCTTTAAGTTTTTGGCCTCTCTCACAATCTTTGAGGATTTCTCCGGATCTTCCCAGAAGCCCGGCTCCTCCATGGATTTATCCAGTTCGTCGATTCGCTTTACCTTGTTATCCAGGTCAAAGTGAATCCCTCACTTCCACTAATGGTTTTTCAAACGTTGATAACGTGTACTTGAACTGATCTAATTCAACACTGTGTCACCTTCTTTCATTTATTTTTTCCGGTAATCTATACTATACAGGAAAGTGCTGGGTTTCGCAAGCGGGGAGTGGGGAACTTCCTTGAAAGAACTTCAAGTTTTTACGAATTTTAATAAATAGATAGATCGGATAGTATAAATGATTGAATATTTTCCTCTGCATGATACATTTCTGACACACCGTCAGTAAATGTTTGGAGTCTATCTCCCGATTATCTTTAGACTTTATCAGGGAAACCTGGTAGGTCTCGCCATAATTAATTCCGTTGGCACTGGTTCCTATTCCTAGTTTATAATATCTTTTTCCATCCTTCCAGACGGCAAAATAATCTGCTTTGTAATTCATAGACGTATTTCTGAACAAATACACGGTTGGACATTCCAGAATCTTTAAAATCTTTGGAAAATTCGTTATCCTTATTTCTTCTCTCATATGGTTCTCAATGTCGTGCAGATTACAGATCAGTATATTTCGCTCTTTCAACACATTCCATCCATATTTGCCTTTATAGCCAAAATAGGACAGCCCCAACAGATGACAAAACTGATCATCGTCAAACATCAGATGAATAACGTCCCCATTGCTCAATATGTAAATATACACTTTAGAGATCAGATGACTCATATAAAACTCTTCCAGAACCGTGTCCTCAACCGGTTGGAAAACAATTTATCGTTTCTTGTCAAATCTTCTGCCGTATATTCTTTCGCCATTCCATTCCTCCGCCAAAGTCTTTTGCTTCTCAAAAATTTTCCAGATAAAAATCGAAAAGCCCCCATCCGTCACACAGATGAGGGCAGTTCCGCTCTTTGGTGTTGACTAAGATTCTCCCTCTTAGCAGGTTCTACAACACCCATAATACTACTACAGTCCGGGTCAGATGACACTGAACACCCACAATGCCAAACAAATAATTTGTTCTGTATTGAGTTTTATTATATCATAATTTTACTTTTTGTAAATCCTTTTATTCCCCGACATCCACCCGCCTGTCCTTATAATAATACTCCCTGTCCCTCTCCCCGATCTCCCCGGAGCACCCGGCAGGGATTTCCGGCCGCCAGCACGCCGGCGGGGATGTCCCGCGTCACCACGCTGCCCGCGCCGATCACCGAACCGGCTCCGACGGAAACGCCGGGAAGAAGAATGCTCCCGGCCCCGATCCAGGCGCCGTCTCCGATGTGAATGTCCACGGCAAACTGCATCCCCGTCCTGCGATACGCAGGATCCAGCGGATGCCCGGCGGTGGCGATGGTCACATTCGGCCCGATCTGCACGTCGTCGCCCACGTAGACATGAGCGTCATCCACCACGGTGAGATTGAAATTTGCATACACATTGTTCCCGAAATGCACGTGTCCGCCGCCGAAATTGGCGTGAAACGGCGGCTCGATATAGCAGTTTTCTCCCGCCTCCGCCAGCATTTTCCCAAGAAGCTCCGCCCTGCGCCCCGTCTCCGACGGGCGGGTGGCGTTGTAGTCGTATAAAATCTCCATCCGGCGGCGCTGCTCCTCCAGAATCCCCTCCTGTCCCGGATCGTAAAGCCGCCCCTCGGCCAGGCGCGTCCTGGCCTCCGTCTCGGTCATTTTCACAGCCATTTCCTCCACTCATATATGGTAAGGAAAGTATATCACAACCTCCGCGCAAATCCAATCAGAGATTGACGCAGCACAATCGATTGCGCTATACTGAACCCATGGAAAACACAAAAACTATCTACGATATAGCAAAAGAAGCCGGCGTCTCTGCCAGCACAGTCTCCCGGGTCGTCAATGACAGACCCGGAATCAATGAAAATACCCGCCGGCGGGTCAGAGAACTGCTGGACAAATACAATTACAGCCCCAACGAGGCCGCCCGCGGCCTGGTCAACCAGTCCTCGCGCATCATCGGCATTCTGATTGAAGATATCCGCATCTCCCACCACACAGAGAGCGCCTACATCATCGAGCAGGAAATGACCCGTCTGGGATACACCTGCATCACGCTGAGCACCGGGGATTCCCCGGAGCGCAAGGCGGAATGCATACAGATTCTTACAAAGCGCCGGGTGGAGGGCGTGATCCTCATGGGCTCCATGTTCGGAACCGAAGCCGTAAAACAGAGTATCGCCGAGCACATGGCCAGAATCCCCGTTGTCATCGTCAACGGGCTTTTAAGCCTGCCCAACGTCTGCTGTGTGCTGGCCGACGAGGAGCAGGGCGTGAAACTCTGCACAGAGCTTCTCATCCGGAAGGGAAAGCGCCGCCTGGCCTTTGCCTGCGAAGCCTGCACCCCCTCCGCCGCAAACAAGCTCAGCGGCTTCGTATCCGCCATGACGCAGGCCGGCGCCGGGGAGGACAAACTCAGAATTTACAAAGGCTGCGAGACGGGATCCGCCGATCTGGCCCCGGAGCACACGCTTCTAGCCGGCCAGGAGCTGACCCGCCGGATCCTCGAGGAGCACCCGGACACGGACGGAATCATTTATGCGGTGGATCTTCTGGCCATCGGCGGCCTGCGCGAGCTGGCCAGACGGGAAATTGCCGTCCCGGAGCAGGTTTCCGTCATCGGAATCGACAACACCCTGTACGGGAAAATCTGCACCCCGCCGCTCACCACGCTGGACAATAAGCTGGTGGACTTAAGCCGCACCGCCTCCCGCCTCCTCCTGGACGCGCTGGAGGGAAGGCAGACCGCCAGACAGACGCGGATCGGCACCGATATCATCGAGCGCGGGACCACGTAGGAAAATATAGTACCATTTTCCGCTATTATTTTTGTCTGAATTGCATACCCATCCCCTTTCTTTTTTGTATATTTCACATATTGAAGAATCGAAAGGTCTTTGTTATTATAATTTTATAGTTTTGCAATCGATTGCAAAAACCATCAGAACCATTAAAACCATCAGAAATTGGGAGGTAACCAGAATGCGTGTAAAATACGAAGTGATGCTGAACGAATTTCAGCGGGTGCTTGAAAAATATGGTTTCAACAGGCAGGACGCCCATGAGGCGGCGGAGATTTTCGCCCAGAACTCTCTGGCAGGAGTCTATTCCCACGGCCTCAACCGCTTCCCGCGGGTCATCGACTACTTAAAGAAAGGGGAAATCGACCCCAGCGCGCGCGCAGAGTGCACCATGAGCTTTGGCGCGATGGAGCGCTGGGACGGCCACCGGGGATTCGGCCCCTTAAACGCCCGGCTTGCCATGGCGCGGGCCATCGAGCTGGCGAAGAAATCTGGCATCGGCCTGGTGGCGCTGGGCAACAACAACCACTGGATGCGCGGCGGCAGCTACGGCTGGCAGGCGGCGGACGCCGGCATGATCGGCATCTGCTGGTCCAACACCTGCCCCAACATGCCCGCCTGGGGCGCGAAGGACCGCCGCATCGGGAACAATCCCCTGGTCATGGCGATTCCGCGAAGCGACGGTCAGCACGTGGTCATCGACTGCGCCCTCTCCCAGTTCTCCTACGGAAGCTGGAGCTGTGCCGTCTAAACGGGACAAAGCTCCCCGTGCCCGGCGGCTATGACACCGAGGGCAATCTGACCACCGATCCGGGAGAGATCGAGAAAACCTGGCGGGTGCTCCCCATGGGCTACTGGAAAGGCAGCGGACTCTCCATCGCCCTGGACTTAATCGCCACCGTTCTCTCCGACGGAAATTCCGTCCGCACCATCGGCACCTTCGGCGACGAGGTGGGCCTCACCCAGATCATGATCGCCATTGACCCGGCTAAATTCAACACCACGGAACTGACCGACCAGATCGTGAACGAGATCGTGAACGATGTCCAGCTGTCCGAACCGGAAAAAGAAGGCGGCAAGGTCTACTACCCCGCCAGAAATCCCTGGCCAGCATGAAGGAGAACATGGAGCTTGGCATCCCCGTCGTGGAAGAGAAATGGAACGAGGTCTGCCAGATGTAGTTTGTGCAGAGCGTGCAAAAACTTCTGTACGTAAAATAAAAAAGCGAGTATAATAGGAGCAGAATTTTACGACAAGGAGCAAACGTATATGGATCGCATTGAAGAAAAAATTATTTCCATCATCGACGCCACGCGGACGAGCTGGAGGCCCTGGCCCAGGACATCTACGCCCACGCCGAGCAGGGCTATCACGAATACAGGACGGCAAAGATCGTATCCGATTTCTTAAAGAAACTGGGACTTGAGACGAAGGAAGGGCTGGCCATCACCGGCGTGAAAGCCGCCATCGGAACCGGCGAAGGGCCCAACGTGGCACTGATCGGCGAGCTGGACGGACTCTCCTGCCCCTCCCACCCCGCCGCCACACCGGAGGGCTACGCCCATTCCTGCGGCCATTACGCGCAGATCACCTGCATACTGGGGGCTGCGCTGGCCTTAAGCGACCCGGAGGTGGCAGAGAGCCTTGACGGAACCGCCACCATCTTCGCGGTGCCCGCGGAGGAATTTCAGGGCTCCGGCGTCCGCGACGAGGTGCGCCGCACCCACGACGTCCACTGCGCCGGAGGAAAATGCGAGCTCCTGCGCCGCGGAGAGTTCGACGACATCGATCTCTCCGTCACCACCCATTCCCTGATGGTGGACCGCGATTCTGACGTGGATCTGATGCTGGGCAACAGCGCCTGCACCGGGTTTGTGGGAAAAACCGTCTACATGCACGGGAAAGCCGCCCACGCGGCCGCCGCGCCCCACATGGGAGTCAACGCCTTAAATGCCGCCTGCCTGGGGATGTCGGCTCTGGGAATGATCCGCGAGACCTTCGAGGAGAAGGACTGCGTCCGCGTCCATCCCTACATCCGCGAGGGAGGCGAGGCCATCAATGTGGTTCCCAGCCGCGTCGTACTGGACATGATGGTGCGGGCCAACAGCCAGGCCGCCATCGAGAAGGTGAGCGCCAAGGTGGACAACTGCTTCAAGGGCACGGCCATGGCCATTGGCTGCGAGGCCGAGATCGTGAACAGCCAGGCTACATGCCCTGCCCCGAGCGCCTGCCCGAGGACATCCTGTGGGACACCGCCGCCCTGCTGGGCGACGATGTCAAAGTCGCCTCCATCCCCGCCGGCCTCTGCAACACCGCCAGCACTGACGTGGGCGATCTGTTTGCAGTAATGCCGGTGCTCAACTTCACCTTCGGCGGCAGCACCGGGGATCTGCACTCGAAAGACTACAAGGTATCAAAGCCCTACACCGCCCACATCCTTCCGGCGAAGATGATGGCGCTTCTGGCCTACCGGCTGTTAAAGAACGGCAGCGCGGAAGCGAAGAAGATTGTGGACGGGTACAAAGCGCCGTACACGATGGAAGAGTATAAGGATTATGTACGGAAGATAAGCGGCTGAACCGGCTGACAGAGAGATTTAGCAAAAAAGACTGACAAACTGCGGAAACATTTTAAAATTCCCGATTTGCCAGTCTTTGTAATTTTACAGACAGAAGCACTGCCAATGTGCCGCATGGCCTGGACGTTCTTCCACGAGGCACGCAGACAGCGAGACGATTTGTTCCAGTTCCTCTCTCTAACTCCTGCTCTTTATATTCCATTTTCATCTTTTTTACGTTTCCACTTCAATCTTAAAGACATTGATCACATCCACATCCGGACAACAGAATATGGCAGAGCCATCTGGCTGGCCGGGAATTTTTCCGCCATACCTCAGAATATCGATATAAGGAAAAGCGACATGCATAGCCATTGGGCAAAGCTTGCCTCTCTCGGTATCGAAATCAAAGGTGTCACCAACACAATGACCGCGATGGCATCCCATATGGCCTTTTTGACCGATCAGGCTGATTTTGATTTTAGGTTTTTTCATCGATTATTTCTCCTTTCAGACGAAGAGTCCGTACTTCCTTTTCGCCATCGGTATGAAAAAATACATTTTAACCATACTATGCAGGGGGCAGAATCAGTATAAACCGACTGCCCCCTCATTTTCTTTCACTCTATATTTTATGTTCTGTCTTCCGCGTCCTCTCATCCGCCGCAGATTACCCGCAATTCTTCTCCAGATAATCCACCGCAAACCTCACATAAATCCCCGCCCCGTGATGCAGGATGGACTCATCCACATCGAAAGCCGGATGATGGTGAATGACAGCCTCCTTGCTCCCCGGATCCTTGAAGCCCAGGTAACCGTACACGCCGGGAATGTGCTCCATAAAGACGCTGAAATCCTCCGCCCCCGTCATCTTGGGCAGCGGTCTTAAGCAGGCATCGCCAAGCTCCGCCTTAGCGGCTCCCTTCGCCAGCTCCACCAGCTCCCTGTCATCATTGATTAAGGGGCTGGGGCCGAAATAGTAATCGCACTCCGCGGTGCAGCCGTATCCCTGGACCACATTCTCCACCACCTGGCGGATGCGCTCCGGCATGCTGTTTCTGAACTCACGGTTGAAGGCGCGCACCGTACCCACCAGCTCCACGTGGTCGCAGACGATATTCTCCTTCGTCCCGCCGTTCATCATGCCGACGGTGACCACCAGGCTGTCTAACGGGTCGTTCTGCCGGCTGGGGATGGACTGGAGCGCCATCACCGAGCCGCCGCAGCCAGAATAGCGTCGTGGCCCAGATGGGGCGACGAGCCATGGGCGGCCGTTCCCCGGATCTGGATGGTAAAGCGGTCGCTGCAGGCCATCCGCGGGCCGTACTCGAAGTTGACCGTGCCGATGTCCAGCTGGGACCAGACGTGCATTCCGAAAATGGCGTCCACGCCCTCCAGCGCCCCGCGTTTTACATACTCCTCCGATTTCCTTCCGATCTCCTCGGCCATCTGGAAAATCAGCTTCACCGTGCCCTTAAGCTCCTCCCGGTGCGCCCACAGGATGCGGGCCGCCCCCAGGAGCATGGCCGTGTGGCAGTCGTGGCCGCAGGCATGCATCACGCCCGGATTGACGCTGCAGTAGGATTTCCCCGGATTTTCCTGGATCGGCAGGGCGTCGATGTCCGCCCGGAGCATCACCGTCTTTCCCGGCTGCCCGCCCTCGATGGTGGCGACGCAGCCCGTGATGCCCTCGAAGATCTGGACGGGAATCCCCTGCTCCTCCAGCTGTCCGACGATATAGCGGGTGGTTTCCACCTCGTGCTCCCCCACCTCCGGGTGCGCGTGAAGGTAGCGGCGGCAGTCGATGATATACTGCTCCTGCTCCTTCGCAAGCCTTCCGATATCCATCAGTCTCCACCTCCCGCCGTCTTCTCCAGATAATCCGCCGCAAACTGCGCATACTGTGCGGCGCCCACCTGGAGAATATTTTCATTGATCTTAAACTTTTCATTGTGCACCGGATAGATGCAGCCCTGCTCCTCATCCCGGCACCCCAGGAACACGAAGAGCGACGACGGGATCTTCGCCATCAGATAGGAGAAGTCCTCGCTTCCCATGGCCACCGGCGTCTCACGCAGACTGTCCTCCCCGTAGAGTGACCTGGCCGCGTCCCGTGCAATGTCGTTGAGCGCAATGTCATCGTTGCGGATGGGCGGCTCGATGTAGGTGTACTCGAGCTCCGCCGTGCATCCCATGACCTCCGCCGTGGCGTCGATGATACGGCGCATGTTGGCCTCCACCAGGCCCCGGGCCTCCGCCGTGTGGGCCCGCACCGTGCCCTCCATCACCGCAGTGTCCGTGATGATGTTGAACTGGGTGCCCGCCTTGACGGTGCCGATGGACACCACCAGGGAATTGAGCGGATCATTGACCCGGCTCACAATGGTCTGCAGATTGCAGATGATGGCGCTGGCAGCCACGATGGCGTCCCGCCCGTCCTGGGGCCGGGAGCGTGGGCCGAAACTCCGTGCACGGTAATTCTGAAATTATCGCAGCTGGCCATCAGCGGGCCGTCCTGGACACAGATCTTCCCGCTCTCCACCGAGGGCCAGACGTGCATCCCCCATGGCGGCGTCCGCGCCGTCCAGATAGCCGTTGTCGCAGTAATAGTACACACCCGTGAAGGCCTCCTCCGCCGCCTGGAACAGAAGCTTCACGGTGCCCTTAAGCTCCGCCCTCTGCTCCCACAGAAGCTGCGCCGCGCCCAGAAGCATGGACGCGTGGCAGTCGTGGCCGCAGGCGTGCATCACGCCCGGGTGAATACTCTCAAACTCCACGCCGCTGTTCTCCTCGATGGGAAGAGCGTCGATATCCGCCCGGAGCACCACGGTGCGCCCCGGCGTTCCGCCCTCGATGGTGGCGATGCAGCCCGTATAGTCGTCAAAGGTCTGCACCGGGATCCCCAGCTCCTCAAGACGCCCCACCAGATAGGCCGTGGTCTCGTGCTCCTCAAAGGAGAGCTCGGCGTGACTGTGTAGATAGCGGCGGTGAGCGATGATCGTCCCGCTCAGCTCAGCCGCCCGTTTTGCAAAATTCATGTCTTCTCCCTCTCTCGCTCAAAAGCTCTGTCCTACAGATAAATTCCGCCGCCAGGACCCAGAGGCAGGTTTAAGCTTACCCACACGATCACCTGGATGATCCAGACGATGGCGAAGGTCACGGAAAACGGAATCATGTTGGCGATTACGCTGCCCAGACCGGCCTTGTGATCGTACTTGCGCGCGTATCCAAGGATAACCGGCATGTAGGTAAATAACGGAGACAGCGGATTGGTGATGGAATCGCCGATTCTGTAAACCGCCTGCGTGATGGCCGGGTCATAGCCCATGAGCATCATCATCGGCACGAATACCGGAGCCAGGATCGCCCACTTCGCGGATGCGGAACCGATGAACAGGTTGACAAAGCATGCCACGATGATCAGTCCGATCATCAGCGGGATTCCCTCAAATCCGATGGACTGCAGCCCGTTGCGCCGGTGATTGCCAGCACGGTACCCAGGTTGGACACGGAGAAGAAGTTGGTGAAAATGGAGATAAAGAAGCACATAAATATGTAGTTTCCCATCTCAGAGAAGCCCTGGCTGATATCCGCCCAGACATCCTTGTCGTTTTTGTACTTGCCGATGGCCACACCGTAGGCGATACCGGGAATCATGAGCGCCAGCGTCACGGTGAACACGATACCCTTGGTAAACGGAGCGTCGCTGGCGGTGATGGTTCCGTCGGAGCCGGCCAGGATCGCCGTCTCGCCGAAGATCGGCAGGGATAATAACAGCACAACTGCCAGATATACCAGGAATGCAATACCGGCCACCTTTAAGCCCTTCTTCTGAACCGGGCTTAAGTTCGCCGCATCCTCGTCAAAATCATACTGTGCCAGCTCCTCCTTGGTGACGGGGAACCGGTGCACCATAACCTTCTCGGTGAGAATCGTTCCCGCAATCGTCAGAATGATACAGGAGACGATGAGGAAATACCAGTTGATGGCGATGGACGCCGAGTAGTTCGGGTCGATCATCTGCGCAGCGGCCTCGGTAAAGCCGTACGCCAGCGCGTCAGACAGTCCCAGAAGAATGTTCGCACAGAAGCCGGCGGCCACAGACGCGAACGCCACGTAAAGGCCCAGCATGGGACTGCGCCCGATGGACATGTAGAGAATCGCAGACAGCGGCGGCAGAATAATAAATCCGGCATCGCCGCAATGTTAAGGTTAATTCCCAGGAAAATAATCACCATGGAGACGATCCATCCCTTGGCGCCTCCCAGGAAACGCTCCATCAGAGCCACGAGGAAACCGCTCTTCTCCGACACGGACGAACCGATGACGGCCACGAGCACCATTCCAAGCGGTGCGAAGCCTGAAAAGTTGGTGATTACATTGGACCACAGGTACTGGAGACCGTAGACGGAAAACAGATTCTTAACCTCTACCATCTCGTTGGTGGCCGGGTTCAGCGCCTTTGCCCCCAGAGCGCTGCACAGCCAGGAAATGAGAACGACGACAATCGCCAGTCCCAGGAACAGTGTGATCGGGTCCGGAAGGCGGTTTCCCACGCGCTCAATGGTGTCGAGAATCCGGTCCAGCAAACCCTTTTTTGCTTTTTCTTCTTTCATAGCATACTCCTTTCTCCCTCTGTTGTGATAAAGTAACAAAATGATTATACCGAATATTGCCCCTTTCTGGCAATAGAAACCGGGATTGTTTTCAAAAAAACCTTCCGGGAGCGGATTTCAGGCTCCCGAAAGGCTTTCTATATTCCTGTATTTTTCAGTTTTTATGCCTGCTGCTTCGCCATCAGCTTCCGTCCGCAGCACTGCTTGAATTTCTTCCCGGAACCGCAGGGACAGGGATCGTTGGGGTAAATCTTCTGCGCCTCGCGTCTCTTCGGAGCCTGGGAAAGGCTCTCGTCGCGGTTGGTGCCCGTCACCTTGGCGGCCGGCTCTCTCTCCACCTTCTGCTCCACGCGGATGTGGAACAGGATGCGCACCGTATCCTCGCGGATGGCCGCCGTCATGGCGTCGAACATCTCGTAACCGCTCATCTTATATTCCACCAGCGGATCCCTCTGGCCGTAGGCCTGCAGGCCGATGCCCTGGCGGAGCTGATCCATATCATCGATGTGGGACATCCACTTATTATCGATCACCTTGAGAAGTACCACGCGCTCGATCTCGCGGATCTGCTCGGCCTCGGGGAACTCTGCCTCCTTGGCCTCGTAGAGCTTGATGGCCTCCTCCTTTAAGCGGTGCTTGAGCTCGTTCTTTGTGAGCTTCGCATCCTCCTCCCCGAGAACCACCGGGGCAATCGGAATCACCGGAAGCAGCAGGGAGTTAAGCTCCTTTAAATCCCAGTCGGAGGTCTGCTGGTCGTCGGGGATGGATAAATCCACGGCGTTCTCGGCAATGTCGCTGATCATCTTGATGATCACGTTTCTCATGCTCTCGCCGTCCAGAACCCGGCGGCGCTCCTCGTAGATGACCTCACGCTGCTCGTTCATCACCTCGTCGTACTTTAAGAGGTTCTCACGGATGCCGTAGTTGTTGGTCTCGATCTTCATCTGCGCCTTCTCGATGGCGTTGGAAAGCATCTTGTGCTCGATCTGCTCGTTCTCCGGCACGCCCAGGGCATTGAACATGCTCATCAGCTTCTCGGAGCCGAAGAGGCGCATCAGATCGTCCTCCAGGGAAATATAGAAGCGGGACTCACCCGGGTCTCCCTGACGTCCTGCACGGCCGCGCAGCTGGTTGTCGATACGCCTGGACTCGTGGCGCTCCGTGCCGATGATCTTAAGACCGCCCAGCTTCACGGACTCTTCGTCCAGCTTGATATCCGTACCGCGGCCAGCCATGTTGGTGGCGATGGTCACAGCGCCGTGGATGCCGGCGTCGGCGACGATCTCCGCCTCCAGCTCGTGGAACTTGGCGTTCAACACCTTGTGGGGAATGCCGCGCTTTTTGAGCATCCGGCTTAAAAGCTCAGAGGTCTCGATGGTGATGGTACCCACCAGGACCGGCTGTCCCTTCTCGTGGGCCGCCACGACCTCCTCCACCACGGCGTGGAATTTCTCTTTCTTGGTCTTGTAAACCGCATCGTTGTGATCGATACGGATGACGGGCTTGTTGGTGGGAATGGAGATAACGTCCATCTGGTAGATGTTTCTGAACTCCTTCTCCTCCGTCAGCGCCGTACCGGTCATGCCGGCTTTCTTCGCAAATTTATTAAAGAAGTTCTGGAACGTGATGGTCGCCAGCGTGCGGCTCTCACGTCTCACATTCACGTGCTCCTTCGCCTCGATGGCCTGGTGGAGGCCGTCGGAGTAGCGGCGTCCCGGCATGATACGTCCGGTGAACTCATCGACGATCAGGACCTCGTCGTCCTTCACCACGTAATCTTTATCCCTGAACATCAGGTTGTTGGCCCGCAGAGCCAGAATCATGTTGTGCTGGATCTCCAGGTTCTCCGGATCCGCCAGGTTCTCGATGTGGAAATACTCCTCCACCTTGCGCACGCCGTCGGCGGTTAAGTTCACCACCTTGTCCTTCTCGTTGACGACGAAATCTCCGGTCTCCTCGATGACCTCGCCCATGAGCGCGCCCATCTTGCTGAACTCGCCGGACTCCTCGCCGCGCACCAGCTGTCTTGCCAGCACGTCACAGACCTCGTAGAGCTTCGTGGACTTACCGCTCTGGCCGGAAATGATGAGGGCGTTCTCGCCTCGTCGATGAGCACCGAGTCCACCTCGTCGATGATGGCGAACTGTAAGTCTCTTAAGACCATCTGCTCCTTGTAGATGGCCATGTTGTCTCTCAGATAATCGAAGCCCAGCTCGTTGTTGGTCACGTAGGTGATGTCGCAGGCGTAGGCCGCGCGTCTCTCGTCGGAGTTCATGGGGTTTAACACCACGCCCACCGTGAGGCCTAAGAACTCATGCACCTGTCCCATCCACTCGGCGTCACGCTTGGCCAGATAGTCGTTGACCGTGACGATGTGGACGCCCTTGCCCGTCAGCATTTAAGTAGGCCGGGGCTGTGGAGACCAGGGTCTTACCCTCACCGGTTCTCATCTCTGCGATGCGTCCCTGGTGAAGGACGATGCCGCCGATGAGCTGTACCGGATAGTGCTCCATGTTGAGCGTTCTTCTGGCCGCCTCCCGGACCGTGGCAAATGCCTCCGGCAGAATGTCGTCCAGCGTCTCGCCCGCCGCCAGTCTCTCCTTGAAGATCCTGGTCTGGTCCTTTAAGCGCTCGTCGGAGAAGGACATCATCTCCGGGCGGAGCTTCTCTATCTTATCTATAATGGGATATATCAGTTTCAGTTCCCGTTCGCTGTGTGTTCCGAACATTTTCTCGAAAAGATTCATGCAGTACACTCCTATTTAAAACTAAATCTATAAATACAATCCTACTTATTCTATCACTATCCCGTATTTTATTCAAGGTTTAATAAACCCGGTAATAAAACTTTAATATTTCCCGCCGGAAATTGACGCCGGGAAGTGGTAACATAATTCGACACATTATGGTAAACTTAGCATATTGCACAAAAATCATACGGCGTTTTTTATTTATCCACAATATCCACAGGGATTTATCCCGAACTGTGCAAAAGTTATCCCCCTCCCCCGGCGCCGATTTTCGTGGAAAACTTACTTATGCACAGAGTTATCCACAATATCCACAACGTTTTCCCCCGCCGCGTCAATTTCGGACAGGGAATTTTTTCCAGTAAAAATTTTTGTTCACTTCTCATAAACTTCCATATTTCGACAATTATTTTCAGCTTTCCCCTTGACAAAAACGTACTTTTGAGCGCTGGCCGGAAGAAAAAAACAGTACAATATTTTAACATTAAATTGTCTTACAATTCTCGTTTTTCGATTGAGTTTTTCAGACACACGTGGTATACTATAGTCATCCCAATATAAAGGAGAGATGACTATGCGTTATAAGATCAGCGGAAAAAATATTGAGGTTACCCCTGGCTTAAAGGATGCCGTTCAGGAGAAGATCGGAAAGCTGGAGCGCTATTTTAACCAGGACACGGAGGCCAACATCACCTTAAGCGTGGAGAAGGGCCGTCAGAAAATTGAAGTTACCATTCCTGTAAAGGGGCACATCATCCGTGCCGAGCAGGAGAGCAGCGATATGTACGTATCTATCGATCTGGTGGAGGAGATCATCGAGCGTCAGCTCAAGAAATATAAGACGAAACTCATCGACAAGAAGCAGTCCGCCCTCTCGTTCTCCGAGGCCTTCCTCCAGGAGGAGATGGAGGCTCCCGACGAGGAGATAAAGATCATGAAGGTGAAGCGCTTCGGCATGAAGCCCATGGATCCGGAGGAAGCCTGCATCCAGATGGAGCTTTTGGGACATGCCTTCTACGTGTTCCTCAACGCGGACACCGACGAAGTCAACGTGGTCTACAAGAGAAAGAACAACACCTACGGACTGATCGAGCCCGAGTTCTAGATAACAGGACAGCCGCATAAGGCCGGAAGGGGCCGCCGAACTGCATCTGGTTCGGCGGCCCCTTCGTCTCTTTCGCTCTTCTTCAATTATTCAATCGCAAACTCCACGGTAATGTTCGCCTCCACGCTGACCTCGCCGGGCATGACCGCCATGGCGGCGGTATCCATGGCCGCGCCGGCTCCGCTCTCCAGCTTGGCCATATTCCGGTAGCCGGTGTAGCGGGCGCTCTGGTTGTTTCCATACTCCACAATATTGACGATGTCGCCCAGGGTACAGTTTCCTGCCTCCGCCATGGCCTGGGCCTTGACGCGGGCAGACTCGACGGCCAGCTTAAGCGCCTCCTCATAGCTGTCGTCGAAATCGCTGCAGAGGTAGTCCACGGACTCCACGCTGTTGATGCCAGCGCCGATGGACTCGGTGAGCAGCGTCCCCACCTGGTCGATGGCCACGTCGGAGACAATGACGCGGGTGTCCATCTCATAGCCGGTGACGGTCTTTCCGCTGTTCCAGTCGTAGATGGGGCTCAACCCGTAGTTGGACGTCTGGATGGACTTTTCATCGATGCCGTAGCTGGTCAGAAGATCGACGACTTTGTCTAACTCCTGCTGGTTTTTCTCCTGGCAGGCGACGGCGTCCGCCTCCTGGGTATAGACGCTGTAGGTGATCTGCGCCATATCGGGAACGACCCGCACCTCCTCGGTGCTGCTGACCTCGATGGTATTTCCCTCCACGTTCTCCACGCGGATGGTGTCGGGGACGCCCCCGGACTGGCAGCCGGTTAAGCCGGCGGCCACGAGAAGCGCCGCGGCCGATGTGAGTAACATGTATTTTTTCTTCATCTTGCATTCCTCCGTTTCTATATCCATATATTACCTCAATCCGGCGGGGAATGCTTTTTCTTTTATCTTAACATTATTTGAAATTATTCTAACTCCGTATCCTTAAGCCTCTGTGCCAGCTCCTCCCTGGCCTTCGCGATCTTCGCGGGCTCCCGGCTGTTTAAAGCATCCTCGAAGCGGCGCAGCAGGTACTCGATCTCGCTCCGGCTGGTGCCGGTGGATTCCTCGTAGAGGCGCTCTCCGCGCAGGAGCAAGAGCTTATTCTCCTCCTTGTCGCGGGGATGGATCTTTAAGTAGGAAAGCTCCCTCATCCGCTCCTCAATCTGGCGTCGCTCATGTCGTTGTCCTTGCCCTTTATGATCTGCTTCTTCTTTTCGCCGGTGGACAGCACCAGCACCTCCACCTCCAGAATCGAGTTGATGTCGTAGGTGTAGGTGACGTCCACGGCCTCGGCCCCGGCCTTGTTCTTTGGCACGGAAATGGTCATCTCCCCCAAAAGCAGGTTGTTGGCCGCGTAACGGCTCTCCCCCTGCAGGACGTTCACGGTGATCTTCGTCTGGTCGTCGTGAACCGTGTAGAAGCGCTCGGTGCGGCTGGCGGGAATCACCGTGTTTCTGTCGATGATGGGGCAGAAATGGCCGCTCTCAAAATTGCCGCGCCCCCGCTCCACCACCACCTCGGTGCCCAGGGTGAACGAGCAGACGTCAGTCAGAATGACTTCCTTCACCGCCTCGTTTCGCTCCTTCATGGCCGCCTGGATGGCGGCTCCCAGGGCCACGGCCTCGTCGGGGTTCACGCTGGTATCCGGGAATTTCTTAAACAGCTTGATGATGAAATCCCGGACAATCTGGAACTTGGTGGCGCCGCCCACCAGCACGATGACGTCGATGTCGGAGAGCTTTATGTGGGCGTCGGACAGGCTTCTCTGGACCGGCTTGCGGATCCTGGCCAGGAGGTTCTCGCACTCCCGCTCGTACTGGGAATACTCCACCTTCGTGGTCAGCACCTCCCCGTCCACCTTGCAGGACATCTCCGTCTCCCGGCTGTCCGACAGCCGCAGCTTGGCCTTCTCCGCCTGGCTGTGGATGTTCACCAGGTCCTGCGGTCCAGCTTCTCCTCCTCCAGCCCGTGATCCCGCAGGAACATCCGCTCCATCACGTCGGTGAAGTCCTCGCCGCCTAAGTAATTGTCCCCGGCCACGCGCGCACCTCCAGAATGTTCTGGTAGAGCTCCAGGATGGACACGTCGAAGGTGCCTCCCCCTAAGTCAAACACCAGGAAACGGGTGTTTCTCTTTCTCTCATACAGGCCGTAGGCGATGGCCGCCGCCGTGGGCTCGCTGATGATGCGCTCCACCTTAAAGCCGGCCAGCTCCCCGGCCCGCTTCGTGGCCTTTCTCCTCTCGTTGTCAAAGTAGGCGGGGACGCTGATGACGGCCTCCGTCACCTCCTCGCCCAGATACGCCTCCGCGTCCTCCTTTAAGGAGCGCAGGATGAAGGACGAGAGCTCCTCCGGGGTAAATGTGCGTTTCCCCAGCTTATACTCCCGGCTGCTTCCCATGCTGCGCTTAAACGCGGCAGCCACCGTGTCCGGATAGAGGGCCATCCGCTCTGCGGCGGTCTCTCCCACATAAATCTGATTTTCCTCGTCCACACTCACCACCGACGGTGTTAAGTTCTTTCCCAGACGGTTCGGTATGATCTTCGGGCCCTCCCCGGTGAAATATGCAATCAAGCTGTTTGTGGTTCCTAAATCAATTCCGACAATCAAGCCATTTCCTCCTTCAATTTCTTAAGACGCAGCCTGGCATGGGGCGCGCTGGCGGTGTGCCTCGTGATCTCCTCGTAGAATCTCACAGCCCCCTCCCCGGTCGCCGTGAAGCTCACAGAGCATGGCCTCCAGATAGAGATCCTTCACGCACCGCCGGTTCTGGCAGCCGCGGCAGGGATGATGCTCCGCCATCTCATCGGCGTACATCCGCGCCTTTTCGGCCTCCCCCAGATACGCAGCCAGAAGCCCCCGGCGGAACAGTTTCTCCCGCACCGTCCGGATGCCGTTGCCGCTGTCTTTTTCTATGTAATCCCTCGCCGCCCGGGCATAGGGGATCAGTTTCTTCTTTTTGCCCCACTGGTAGTATAAGAATACCATCAGCATGTTGATCTGGCGCCGCTGTTCTTCCGTGAGGGAGCTTATGCGGAGCGCTTTCTTTAACACCATCTCCGCCAGCATATACCGCCCCTTGCAGATAAACACCCAGGCCTGGAGCCGGGCGTAGACATCCCTCATATCGGAGATTCCCAGGCTCCTCAGAGCCCGCACCTCCCTGGACGCCAGCTCCAGATCCCCGTGCTCCAGATAAAAATGGGCCGCCAGCTGGCAGAACTCCCGGGAGCCGTTTCCGCAGGCCTTCTTTAAATTCTCGATGGCGTTTGCCATGTCGCCCTTCTGCCGGTATGCCATGGCGATCCTTAAGTAGTTGTCCTTATCCTTCGGGAAAAGGCGGATGTTCTGCCTAAAGCAATCGATGGCCCTGTCATACTCGCCCATGCGGGCGTAGGTGTTGCCCAGATTCCGCCAGGGCAGCATACTCTCGTACCCGTCCATGGCCTCCGCCGCGCGCGTAAGCGCCCGGCACGCCTCCTCGTAGCGCTCCGTATAGTAATAGGTCACGCCCGCCCCGTTGAGGGCGTACACATTGTCCGGTTCCAGCTCGGCAGCCTTGAGAAAATCCGCCAGCGCCTCCTCGAAATGGTTCCCCGCCAGATATGAAAGTCCCCGCTCCACGTAGCTGTAGGCGTCCCCATTTAGCTCCAGCTGCCGGCTGGCATATTTCACGGCCTCCTCGTAAAAGGTCATGGAATCGCTCCGCTCCACCGCGCCGCGGTAGATCCGGGCCAGACTGCCGTTGCGCCGGCGTGGGACGGATCGATCTCCAGACACCGCTCATACTGCTCGACGGCCTTCTGGTTCTTTCCCAGCTCCCGCAGGCATTCGCCCATATTGTAATAAAGGTTGGCAAAATCGTTGTCCGGATGGCGCCTTTCGTAGTCCTCATAGGCCTCCAGCGCCTTCTCATAGGACTCTGCCCGGCGCAGGGTGTTGGCCCGGAGCCAGTGATACCGGTCGTTTTCCCGGTCCAGCTCCAGCGCACGCTCGATGGACTCTAACGCCCCCTGCCGGTCCCTCATCTGATCCTTGAGGCGGGAGATCTCGCAGTGGAGCATGGCCTGCTCCACATTTCCCACGCCGTTTTCTTCAAAACGCCCAAGCATCTCCTCCATGTAGCTGAGGGTTTCCTGCGCCTCCTTCATGGTCCTTACCCTCTGGTGCTTAAGCTTTGCCCGGTACAGGTCGAGCCCGGCGCTTTCGGCCTTGTTCTCCTCCGCCCGGTCTAAGAGCGCCTCCAGCTCCTCGTACTTTTCAAAATCGAAAAACACATCCGCCGCGCGCTCGTAGAGCTTCGCGTAGCCGCCGTAGATCTCCACGCCCTTAAAATAATTTTCCAGCACGCCGTCGGCCTGCCGCAGCTTCGCGTGGGCCTCCTGCCTGATGACGTAAGCCGGGAAGTAGCGGCGGTCCTCCGCGAGGATGGCGCTGCAGACCTCTATGGCCTCCTCATAGCGCTCCCACTCCATATATATGGAGGTCTTCTCCATCAGATACCCGTACCGGTTATGCCCCTGCGCGGCAGCCAGATCCAGCTCCCGGACGGCTCTCGCCAGGTGGTCCGGATCGTCCTTTCCCGCCTCGGCCCAGATCTTTCCCAGCATGGCGTGGGCCGTGGCCAGCCGCAGGACGTGATCCCGTTTCTCCTTATCCGTCTCCGGCTGCACCTGCTCCAGGCGGGCCAGCCACGCCTCCACATGGGGCCTGGCGTCCGCGTACCGGGCCTCTGAGCAGAACAGCTTTCCCATGAGGTTGTGATACTCGGTGGCATCCGCCTCGCCGGCAGCGACGCCCTCCAGTAAGGCCAGGGCCTTATCACAGTCGTCGTTCTGCAGATAGCACCAGCCAGCCTCCAGCCGCGGCCGCAGAGCCGCCGGTTCCTCCCGCATCTGCCGCTCAAAATTTTCCAGCAGATGGGCGTTGATCGTCCGGATCGCCTCGTTCAGACTGTCATCGCAGGCCACCTTCAGCGCCTCGATGGCGTACTCCTTGGCGGTCTCGTACTCGCCCCGCTCCATGTGGTAGACCGCCAGCGTCCGGTTGCCCAGATAATGGTCCGGCGTGTCCTCCACCAGCTTCTTTAAATACTCCGCCGCCCGGTCCTTCTCCCCATAGCTCCAGAAGAGCCTGGACGCAATATAAGACAGACGCCCGTCGCCCGGATCGGGGATCTCCCGATGACGCGCTCCAGAACCGCCCTGGAATCCTCAGTCTTTCCCAGGAGGTTCAGATAGCGCGCCCGCTCCAGCTCCATATAGGGGTGGCTGATAAACAGGCTGTCCGCCTCGTCGAACAGCTTCTCCACGCCCTCGGCGTCCCCATTTTCCATTTTCTGCGCGATGGCGAAAAAGCGCTCGATAAAGAGGTCATAGTCCGCCCCGTCGTCGCCCTCCAGCCAGTCGTAGGGGAACCAGTCCCCGTTCTCACAGTAGTGGGCCAGATAGTCCACCACGTACTCCGGCACCTGCTCCTTAAGCTCCTCCCGGCTGCCAGCGATGTCCAACGCCTTTTCCAGCACCTTCCAGACCTCCGTGGGGAACCGGCAGTGGTCCGCCAGGAATATAATAAATCTCCGCTTTGCCTCCTCGCCGCTGTCCAGATCCACAAACACATCGTCCATAAAGAACGACCGCCAGTGTTCCGGGTCCTTTCTGGCTAAGAGGGAGCCGTAGATCTCCTCCGCCCGGCGGATCCAGAGTCCCACAGGGGAGTCGTCCTCCTCCGTTTCCCCGCTCTGGCCGGCGCAGGACAAGGCCGCCTCGTAGGCCTGTCGGAGCCTTTTAAAGCCCTCCGGGTCATCCTCCGGGTTGAACGCAGAGAGCTTCTCCCGGTACGCCTGCCGGATGGCCTCCTCGTCCTTCGTCTCCGGGATTCCGAGAATTAAAAACATTTCTTTCGTGTCCATTGTTCTATCTCCTGAGAGCCGCCTCCGTCAGATGCTTTGCCAGCACGGCGGTGGTCACCGCTCCCACGCCGCCGGGAACCGCGTCGCCATGGCTGCTCTCCCGCCGATGGCCTCAAATCCACGTCCCCGCAGAGCTTCCCGTCCTCGTCCACGTTGATTCCCACGTCGATGACGATGGCGTTCTCCCCCACGAACTCTTTTCCGATCATCCTCGCCCGTCCGGCCGCCGCCACCAGAATCTCTGCATTACGGCAGGTCGCCTCCAGCGCCTTCGTCCTGGTGTGGCAGACGGTGACCGTGGCGTTCGCTTTCATCATCAGCATGGCCAGCGGTTTTCCCACCACCAGGCTGCGGCCGACGATGGTCACCCGCTTTCCGGTCACGTCGATGTCATTTGCCTTTAAAATCTCCATGACGGCCTCCGCGGTGCAGGGCGCATAGCCCGTCCCGTCCCCGGCGAACACCTTCGCGATGTTCTCCGGGCTGATGCCGTCCAGATCCTTTCGCGGATCGATCATGCGCTCGATGTCGGCCTCGCAGATCTGCTTCGGCAGCGGGCGCAGAAGCAGTATGCCGTCCACCGCCGGATCGCCGTTGATCCGCGCAAACTCCCGCTTAAAGTCCCCGTCCGTGATATCCGCCGGGAACGCGAAGGACTGCGCCTTTAAGCCGAACGCCTCCATCTTCTTCATGGCCCCCCGCTCGTAGGACATATCGTCCGGATTCTCTCCCACGCGGACGATGGCGAGACACGGCGTCTCTCCCTTCACGCCCTTTTTAAGCGCCGCCACCTGTTCCTTCAGTTTTGCGGAAACCTCCGCACCCTTCAATGCTATCATACTGCTCTCTCCGTTCTGTCTCAGATTTCCTATATCAGTTTCTGAAGCACCGTGCCGTAGACCTCATCGGCCAGGGCAAAGCCCTTCTCCGTCAGCTCCTTCGCCCGCGCGTTAAGCTCCTCCGCCTTCGCCCGGTCCTTCATGGATTTCGTATTAATATAGACGTTCATCACCGCGCCACCTAAGGACGCGCGCAGGAACTGGGCCGCCACGCCCGCATCGCTGACCGCCATGCGGCTTCCCTTCTCCGCCAGGATTTTCACAATCTCAAGCCCCTCCAGGCTCTTTTCCATGATCTCAAGCGGCACCAGGCTGGCGTCCAGAAGCCGCCCTTCCATGACACGCGTTTTCTCAGCCTTCTCCTCGTCGGTGCCGGACGGAAGCGCGTAGGCCGCCGCCAGGGGCGCGAACACCTCCTCGTCCCGGTCGGACAGCGCCACCAGCTGTCCCATCAGGCGCTCCAGTCTTCCCATCAGCTCCCGGATCTCCTCCTCCACGTCGGCGTAGGTCTTTTTCCCAACGGTCAAGCTGGACACCATTCCGCCCAGCGCTGCGCCCACCGCGCCGCCCAGGGCCGAGGCGCCTCCGCCGCCGGGAACCGGGCTCTTTGAAAATAATTCTTTTAAGAAACTTTCTATGGTCTTCTCCGCTGTCATGTCTTCTCCTCCTTGCCGTTTCCTCTTCGATTTCCGCTTTCTTCTTTAGATGAAAGTATAGCACAGGGAAAGGCATATACGCAAGCGGGACCGCCGCCCGCCAGACATTCCCCCACAGGAATCAGTCTTCCCACATGTCGTTAAAAAACATTAAGATTAAGGCATCTTTTCTCTGTTTGTGCCGGTTTAATGGTATATTTATATCGTATTTTTCTTTTTGTGGCAAATATTCACCTGGGCCGTTCGGCCGGATCTCAGCAGAAAGGCAGTGGAACATTGAAGGTACTTCAGACTATTTTAAGAGAAAAACGGTGGAGACAGGAAAAGCCGTGCTCCCCGTCATCGGGATCGTGCTGGTTCTCTGTTTCAGCATCGCGCCCATCTCGCCGGGAATCCTGATGGCGTTCCTGGTGGGGGCCGTACTTCTGATGGTGGGAATGATTCTGTTCTCCCTGGGCGTGGAGATGTCCATGACCCCCATGGGCGAGCGCGTGGGAACCTGCATGACAAAAACCAGAAAGCTATGGGTCATGATTTTCATGGGCTTCATACTTGGCTTTATCATCACCATATCGGAGCCGGACCTGCAGGTTCTCGCGGAACAGGTTCCTTCCGTCCCGAACCTGATCCTGATCGTCGCCGTGGCGGTCGGCGTGGGCGTGTTCCTCGTGGTGGCGCTGCTGCGCATGCTGTTCAGTATCCCCTCCCGCCCATGCTGGTGGTTCTCTACCTCCTGGTGTTCGGGATCTCCTTTCTCGTGCCGGGCAGCTTTCTCGCCGTGGCCTTCGACTCCGGCGGCGTGACCACCGGCCCCATGACGGTTCCGTTTATCATGGCGCTGGGCGTGGGTATCTCGTCCATCCGTAACGACCGGCACGCCTCCGACGACAGCTTCGGTCTGGTGGCCCTCTGCTCCATCGGCCCCATCCTGGCGGTGCTGATCCTTGGGATGATATATCGCCCTAACAGCTTTGACTATCTTCCGGACGCGATCCCGGAGTTTTCCGACTCGGTGGAGCTGGGAATCTATTTCCTCAGAGAGCTGCCGGAATACATGAAAGAGATGGCTGTCTCCCTGCTTCCGATCGTGCTTTTCTTCGGTCTGTTCCAGGTCATTTTCCACCTGGTGCCGGAGCGGCGGCTGATCAAAATCGGCATCGGACTGGTCTATACATACGTGGGCTGGTGCTGTTTCTGACCGGCGTGAACGTGGGCTTCAGCCCGGCGGGCAACTATCTGGGACAGGTGCTGGCGGCCCTTCCCTACCGCTGGGTCATCGTCCCCATCGGCATGCTGATCGGATATTTCATCGTGCGCGCGGAGCCCGCGGTGTTCGTGCTCACCAAGCAGGTGGAGGAGATCACCGACGGGGCGATCTCCGCGGAATCCATGGGGCTGAGCCTTTCCATCGGCGTGTCCATCTCCCTGGGGCTGGCCATGATCCGCGTGCTGACGGGGCTTTCCATCTTCTGGTTTATCATTCCCGGCTACTTCATCGCGCTGAGCCTGTCGTTCTTTGTGCCGAAGATTTTCACGGCCATCGCGTTTGACTCCGGCGGCGTGGCCTCCGGGCCCATGACCACCACCTTCCTCCTGCTTCGCCATGGGGGCCTGCCTGGCCGTGGGGGGAGACATTATCACGGACGCCTTCGGCGTCGTGGCGATGGTGGCGATGACGCCGCTCATCACGATCCAGATTCTCGGGCTGGTATTTAAGATCGGCGCATCCCGGAGCGAAAAGGACGGACAGGATCTGTTTGTATCTGCCTTTGAGGGCATGGGAGACATGGAAATTATTGAGCTGTAGGACAGACGGCTGCGCGCAGGGCGCGGATGGGAGCGACAGATGAGTAATGTATATTGTATGATAACGATAACTGGAAAAAACCAGGGGGAGCGTTTCTCCTCCCTGTTTAAGACGGAGCAGCTTCCGGTGATGCTGTTGACGCTGGGCGCCGGCACGGCGAGCAGCGAGATGTTAGACTATTTCGGCATGGAGAGCCGGGAGAAAATCGTGATTTTCACCGTCGTGACGCAGGAGTCCTGGCGGAGAGTCAAACGGCAGATGGAGGAAAAGTTAAATATCGACGTTCCCGGCACGGGCATCTCTTTCATCGTCCCGGTCAGCAGCGTGGGCGGAGGAAAGGCGTTCCGCTATCTTCTCGCCGGGCAGGCATATATAAAGGAGGAGGAGACAGAATTGAAGAATACGGAATATGAGCTGATTATCGTGATTTCCAATTACGGCTACAACAACCTGGTGATGGACGCAGCCAGGGAGCCGGCGCCGGCGGCGGAACCGTCGTGCATTCCAGAGGAACCGGCCGGGAAAAGGCAGAAAAATTCCTCGGCGTCACGCTGGCCGAGGAAAAAGAGATGACCTTCATCGTCACCCGCTCGGAGAAGAAGAACGATATCATGAAGGCGATCATGGAAAAGGCCGGGCTGGAGAGCAAAGCCAAATCCATCCTCTTCTCCCTCCCGGTAACAGAGACCACCGGACTTCGCATCAGCGGAGACTGGAAAGGATAATAGTAAAAAACGGCGGGGTGCTGTATCTCTACAGCATCCCGCCAATCAGTTCCAGCACATAGACCGCCGCGATGGCCGCCACAGCCACCACCACCAGGCTCTTTCCCCGGTAGCCCAGGGCCACGGCCACCAGCGTGCCTCCCACGGCCGAGTACAGATGGCCGGTGGACGAGAACACGTCCGGAAATGTCAGCGCCCCTAGCACCGCGTAGGGCGTGTAGTCCAGAAAGGACCGGATAAACCTCGATTTGATCTGCTTTCTGAATATGGTCACCGGCAGCACTCTCGGTATGTAGGTGACCGCCGCCATTAAAAGCACGCAGATCAGAACTCTATTCATCTCCATTTTCCGTCTCCTCCTCCTTCGGGAACAGCCACGCGCCGGCCGCCGAGGCCAGTATGGTGGCGATGATGATTCTGAATCCCGACGAAATCCCGCCGAACACCGGCAGATAAATCATCCCGCAGTTGACCGCCACCGCGATGACGATGACGTACAATATTTTTCTCGACTCCCTGGCCGGGGGAATGATGAGCGCGATAAACATCGCGAAGAGAGCGATGCCCATGGCGTTCTGCAGCGCCTCCGGCAGCACCGTGGAGATGCAGCCTCCGAGAAGCGTCCCCAGGTTCCACCCCGCGATGGGCGGCACGATGAGTCCGAACATGTAGCCGCCGTCAGCACGCCCGGCTGCAGCGAGGCCACCACGAAGGTCTCGTCGGTGATGCCGAAGGCGAAGCCCAGACGCTTGCCGGTGGAAATTCCCCGCTCCAGCTTCTGGGAGAGGGACAGGGACATTAACATATACCGCAGGTTGATGACGAAGGTCGTCAGCGCCACCTCCATATAGCCCGCGCCCGCCAGAATCAGGTTCGTCCCCGCGAACTGCCCCGCACTGGTTAAGTTCGTCAGGGAGATAAAGACGGCCAGCCAGACCGGCAAGCCCCCCGTCACCGCCAGGAATCCAAAAGTGAAGGACACCGGCAGATATCCCAGGCCGATGGGGATGCCATGCTTAAACCCCCGGCCGAAATCGCGTTTCCAATCCATATCATTTGTCACTCCGTTGCAAAATTTGTCGCAAGAGCTATTATAGCGCGGGCCGCGGCAAATGTCTACGCATTCCTCAGCGCATTCATAATATGGTATCTGGCCTCCACAGCCCGATCCCGCTTCACAAACACCTCGTACTCATGGGCGCTGTCACTGTCCATCCCCAGGCTTCCCGTCTGGCTGCGGACCGTACCCCCGGCCGGAAACAGCCACGCGGCCTGGCGGTTGTTCACCTTATACTTATAATCGATCCCGCGGGAGGAAAGCGCCTCCCGGACGGCGGAAAAATCCCGCATCGAGCGGCCCACATAGACGCTCTCCATTCCGAATCCAAACATCCCGCACCTCCTAATTTTTTCCGGCGTAATTTTCCTCATACTGCCGGTTGAGCCAGTCCACCGCCGCCGCGATGCCGTCGGCGGAGAAGTCAAACTGCTCCACGCATTTCTGCTCCTCCGGCGTGGCCTCGAAGCCGTAGGGCTCCGGCCAGGCGGCCGTCATGAGCACCGTATCCTCCCCGCTCTCGCCCTTCCACATGCGGTACCGCATACCGCGGTGGCTGCCGGTGTAGGCCTCCTTTTTCAGGTAGTTCACCGGCATAAATTCATGTAAATCCAGCATGGTTTCAACCTTCCTTCTTATAGTGAAAAGTATAGCACAGGGGGCGCCGGAAACGCAAGCGGGAGGGGACGGCGCAGCCGTCGGGCCCGCGTCCCTCCTGCTTTCGTGTTTTTATGCATTTCATTTGCATAATATGCATTATTTTTTTGTTTTTATGCAAAATACCTCTTGCATTTTCCGGGAATCTATTGTATATTTATGAAGCTATTGAAAATCAATTTATCTGTCACATGCACGGACATCGTACACTGACATATGGAGGAGAATATTCATGAAAGAGAAAGTTGTTTTAGCCTACTCTGGCGGCCTGGACACCACGGCCATCATCCCGTGGTTAAAAGAGAATTTCGGTTATGAGGTTGTGTGCTGCTGCATCGACTGCGGACAGGGCAGCGAGCTGGACGGCCTGGACGAGAGAGCCAAGCTCTCCGGCGCATCCAAATTATACATCGAGGACGTCACCGACGAATTTTGCGACGACTACATCATGCCCTGCGTACAGGCCGGAGCCGTCTACGAGAATAAATACCTTTTAGGAACTTCCATGGCGCGCCCCGTCATCGCCAAGCGCCTGGTGGAGATCGCCCGCAAGGAGGGCGCTACCGCCATCTGCCACGGCGCCACCGGCAAGGGCAACGACCAGATCCGCTTCGAGTTAAGCATCAAGGCGCTGGCTCCGGACATCAAGGTGATCGCCCCCTGGCGTATGACCGACGTGTGGACCATGCAGTCCCGCGAGGATGAGATCGAATACTGCAAACAGCACGGCATCGACCTGCCGTTCTCCGCAGATTCCAGCTACAGCCGCGACCGCAACTTATGGCACATCAGCCACGAGGGCCTGGAGCTGGAGGATCCCTCCAACGAGCCCAACTACGACCACCTGCTGGTCTTAAGCGTGCGCCCGGAGAAGGCTCCCGACGAGGGCGAGTACGTGACCATGACCTTCGAGAAAGGCGTTCCCACCAGCATCAACGGCGAGAAGATGAAGGTGTCTGATATCATCCGCAAGTTAAACGAGCTGGGCGGAAAACACGGCATCGGCATCGTGGACATCGTCGAGAACCGCGTGGTCGGCATGAAGTCCCGCGGCGTCTACGAGACCCCCGGCGGAACCATCCTCATGGAGGCCCACAAGCAGCTGGAGGAGCTGGTATTAGACCGCGCCACCATGGAGACCAAGAAGGACATGGGCAACAAGTTCTCTCAGATCGTGTACGAGGGAAAATGGTTCACCCCGCTGCGTGAGGCGGTCCAGGCCTTCGTCACCTCCACCCAGGAGTACGTGACCGGAGAAGTGAAATTCAAGCTCTACAAGGGCAACATCATCAAGGCCGGCACCACCTCCCCCTACAGCTTATACAGCGAGTCCCTGGCGTCCTTCACCACCGGCGATCTCTACGATCACCACGACGCCGACGGCTTCATCACCCTGTTCGGACTGCCGCTCAAGGTCCGCGCGATGAAGATGGCTGAGCTTAACAAGAACAAAAACAACTAATATCTTAGAACGCGCGCCCGGCGGGCGCACGTCAAACAGCAGGGAAGTCCGGCAGCGGGCTTCCCTGTTTTGTCCTTACGGAAACTTTAAAAGTTTATGACATAAAAAAGCCCTGGGCTTTCATCCAGGACTTTTTTTACTTAGGATTTTCGGATTTTCAAAAAGGTGTTTTAAAAAGGATTTTTGTATCGTTTGTCGTGCATTTCTTATGGTCTTAGTATAGCATGCCGCGCAGGAAAATGTTTGTATACTCTTTGAATAAATTATGAAGACTTTCTTAAGATTGCGCCGGGCACACGCCCTGAAACTATGTTGAAAGCATATCTTGCATCTAAATATAGGACAAAGAATGAAAGGACTTTGGCAGGCGCACGTTTCTCCTGCATCTCTCGGGTTTCCCCTGTCAGTACCAGCGGCGTGTGGATCGTGCGAAATTTTCCACCTCAAAGCCCTTTCTTCTTATCCTACACTTATTATACCGATTCTATTCGCGTTTGTAAAGAATCACTTTATTGCGCAATATACGATTCCATTCCTTATCATCAATCTTCATAAATGTAATAATGGAATTTTTATATTCTGGATTATCAACAGAGGTAACTAACCGCAATACTGTCTTAAAAACTTCTCCATTTGCCTGTATTTCCTTTAAAATAAGTGCCGTATATGGCTTGGGAGATTTGATAATATAATCAGGACTACTTACAATTTCTGAAAAATATCCGGCAAATCGTTCATAGTCATTTGGATGATGATCCTTTATATGTTGAATCTGGTTATCCGTTATAATAACTTCATCCGTAACAATATCCTCTGTTACGCACCTGTAAATTCCTCTGTCGATCTTTCCAACCGCATGCACACTGGCAACCTCTTTCGTATCTGATGAATCAATTATATCAGACCGGATTTCTTTTTCAATATATTTCCATGAATCTGCCTTCCGTTTGTACTTTTCTCTATTCTCCGGGTCCGATGAAAAAATATATCTCGTCGAATCCCGCCCAGTACAAATCATCATGTGTTATTCCGGATACTGGATAAAAGCCTGCGAAAAAACAGAAAAGCCATGCCCCACAGAGACTCATCGCCTCCATGGAACATGGCTTCTTACCTGCGTCTTACGCCGGTCTCCTTAGAAACCTGCGCCGCCGTACACCAGGTTCGGCAGGAACAGAACTGCCTGCGGGATGAAAATGCACACCGCCAGGGTAATTCCAATCGCCACGTAGTACGGAATGGAGTATTTCGTCGTCTCCTCCACCGAACAGCCCATGATATTCGAGCAGGTGTAGAGGGCGACGCCCACAGGCGGCGTGGAGCAGCCCATGGTTACCACGGTCATCATGATGATACCGAAGTGTACCGGTCGATGCCGTACTGCTGAATCAGCGGCACCAGAATCGGCGTACAGATCAGCGTGATAACGGTCGTCTCCATGAACATTCCGAACACAACCAGCATCAGGATGATCAGCAGGATCAGCAGATACTTGTTGCTGGTCACGGTGATCAGGATGTTGGTCAGCGTCGCCGGCAGCTGGTCGAACACGACGCCGTAGCTGAAAATACCGGAAAACGCCAGGATCATGGTCGTCACGGAAAGGTCCTTTACGCTGCTGATGAGACACTCCTTAAAGCGCTCCAGGTTTAACTCCTTGTAGATGAACACACCCACAAACAGAGCGTAGAACACGGCGAATGCACCGGACTCGGACGGAGTCATGACGCCGAAACGGATGAACACGATCAGAAGGATCGGGAACATCAGCGCCCAGATACTCTCGATGCAGGCCTTTCCGATCTCCCTGGCGGATGAAGGCTTCTCGTGATCCGGCTTGTAGCCGTAGTGGCGCGCCGACCAGGAGGTAGCCATCATCATCAGGATACACATAAGGATACCGGGCATAAAGCCGGCCACGAACAGACGTCCGATGGACACCTCACCCACGGTTCCGTAGAGAATCAGACCCATGGACGGCGGGATCGTCGCCACGATCAGTCCGGATAAGCAGTTTACGGCTGCCGCCCAGCCGGGGGCGTAGCCTCTCTTCGTCATCTCCGGTCCCAGGATACGGCACTCCATGGCCGCATCCGCCACGGCGGAACCGGACACGCCTCCCATCAGGGTGGAAAGCACGACGGAAACCTGTCCGATGGAGCCGTACATATGGCCCGTCAGGACGTTGGCCAGCTTTACAAGCCGGGAAGTGATACCCGTGTTGTTCATCAGGTTACCCGCAAAGATGAACAGCGGGATCGCCAGCATGGTAAAGGACTGGGTCGTGGACAGCGAGCGCTGTACCAGGATCGTCCACGGAATCTCCGGCCGTGTGAGAAAGAATGCGAAGCCCGAAATGGCGATGGCGAAAGCCACCGGCATTCCCAGGAATAAAATAATCAAGAAAAATCCTATTGCACCTAACATTAATTCTCCCCCCATTTCCCGACCGGTGTCCTAAGGTCCTTGAACAGCTTTCCAACCATGGTGAAGAACAGAAGAACAGATCCCACCGGAACAGAAAGCGTACACCACGCGTAGCTCATTTTCAGAGTCTGGAACGTTCTGTACCAGCTCTGGGAAACCAGAAGGAATCCGTAGACGATGAGGATGAGCAGAAACAGCACAATGGCCACGTCAAACACCAGCGTCATCACCTTGCGGAGTCCCTTCGGGAAATGCTTTTCCAGCATATCGATCCGGATCAGATTTCCCGTCTTGGCCACGATGTCCGCCCCGATAAAGGTCAGCCACGCGAAGGCCAGCAGGGAAATGTCCTGTGCCCAGTTGATGGGCATGCCGACCGTTCTGGCGATCGCGGAGAGGAATACCAGGACAGAGATCATGATCAGCATCGCCCCGGCCAGAACCTCCTCAATCCTCAGAACGGCATTTGAAATCTTCTTCATAAGTTAAAACACCCTCAATCTTACAGTCGATGATAGAGTAAATGGTAATTTACCGGATTACTCTGTCTTGCCGATCTCAGCCCAAAGCTGATCTCTGAGCTCTGCGTAACCCAGCTTCTCGTATACGGCTCAACAGCCTCTTTGAAAGGTGTAATGTCCGGCTCTATTACGGTCATGCCAGCCTCTACCATCAGCTTCTCATCTTCCTCTACCTCTGCCATAACGTCAGCGGCGGTCTCTTTACCAATCTCTACAGCGGTCTCCTCAAGAAGCTGCTGAAGGTCTGCCGGAAGGCTGTCGAACCACGCCTTACCGCAGATCAGACCCTGCATTAACTGGAAGTGGCCGGTCTTGGACTGGGTGTTGCAAACCTCGTAGATCTTGGACGGATAGGAAGAGGTGTTCTGAACCTCACAGCCCTCTAACGCCTTGGACTGGATGCCGTTGTAAACCTCGCCCCAGGACATGGAGATCGGAGTCGCGCCCATGGCTGCGATGGTCTCGGTACAAACTTCCTGGCCGATGGTACGGATTCTTAAGCCTTTTAAGTCGTCGGGAGTGTTGATCGGCTTGTTGGTCATGAACTCACGGGGACCGTCATAGAATGTGAAGGAAAGCACCTTGATGCCGTGTTTCTCCTCCAGCTCGTCACACCATGCCTTGAAGGTGTCGGTCTGGGTCACTGCATATCCCTCATCATAGCTGTCGATGAAGTATCCCATCATGAAGATGGAGAAATCCTTCACGTACTGACCAAGACGGGAAGCGTCGGTGTTAACGCTACGTTTACGCCCTGGATCCCCTGCTCCAGAACATCCTCGTCGGTTCCAAGCTGTCCAGCCGGGAATACGGATACTTTCAGTCTGCCCTCGGACTTCTCGTTCAGAGTGTCAGCCAGCTTCTGATAGTTTCTGGTGATCAGAGCCTGCTCCGTCTGGGATGTGGAAATGCGGAGCTCGTAGACGGTATCGTCTGCTGCGGCTGCTGCCTCTCCCCCCTCGGCTCCCTCAGCTGCTGCCTGGGTCTGTGCTGCGGTGGCTCCCATTCCGGGCATGCCGCTGCATGCGGTCATGGCAAGCATAGCGGCTGCCATAACGGTTGCTAAGATTCTTTTTTTCATTTTCTTATCCTCCTTTTATTTTGAACGCAGTTTTCTGCGTTTCTTACCTCGTAAAATGACGTTTTCCCGCAGCCGGACGCATATCCGTACAGACAAAAAGGTCCGGCGCTTTTAAGCGCCAGACCTCCTATATCACGGGCTTCGCCCTATGGAAAAAACAAACTCCTCAGCTGGCGCGTAAAGATTTATTCACAAATCATTTACAACTTATTAACAAGTATACCAGCTTACTCCGTTTCTTGCAATCCCTTTATTCCTGTTCGCCGATCTCCACCACACGCATAATGTTGGTGTGCGGGGCCGGTTTGTGGCGGTTCGTGTGGGTCACGACGCCGGCAGTGGCCACCACCACGTCGCCGTTCTCGATGATTCCCTTCTCCTTCAGAAGCTCCAGAGAGGAGGCAATCAGCACGTCGGTGGAGTCCGCCCGTCTGGCGTGGAACGGCTTTACGCCCCAGTAAATCTGCATCTGGCGCACGGCTGCCATACTAGGCGAGAGGCCGATAATCATGGTGTTGGGACGCCATTTGGACAGCATCCGGGTGGTGAAGCCGCTGATGCTGGGGGCCACGATGGCCTTCGCCTTTAAGTTGTGGGCCGTAGCCACGGAAGAATAGCAGACCGCGTTGGAGATGTTCTGCTCGTTCTCGCGGGTGATCCGTCTCTGGCGGTAGTAGGAGTAGTCCAGATGGGACTCGGAATCCTCCACAATGTGCGCCATCATCTTCAGCGCCTCCAGCGGATATTTGCCCATGGCAGTCTCGCCGGAGAGCATGACCGCGTCGGTGCCGTCGTACACGGCGTTGGCCACGTCGGTGACCTCCGCCCTGGTGGGGCGCGGGTTTCTTATCATGGAATCCAGCATCTGCGTCGCCGTGATAACCGGCTTGCAGGCCGCGTTGCACTTGCGGATGATCAGCTTCTGGATGTAGGGAACCTGCTCCGGCGGGATCTCCACGCCCATATCGCCGCGGGCCACCATGATGCCGTCGCTCTCCTCGATGATCTCGTCGATGTTCTCGATTCCCTCCGCGTTCTCAATCTTCGCATGATGCCCATATTGGCTGCGTTCTCGTCCAGAATTGCACGGATCTCGCGGATGGCATCGGCATTTCTCACGAAGGAGGCCGCGATAAAGTCAAAGCCCTGCTCGATGCCGAAGCGGATATCCTCCTTGTCCTTCTCGGTCAGCGCCGGCAGCTTGATCTTCACGTTGGGCACATTGACGCCCTTTCTCATGCCAAGCTCGCCGCCGTTTAAGACGCGACAGACAATGTCCGTGCCGTCCACCTTCTCCACCTCCAGCTCGATGAGGCCGTCGTCGATCAGGATTTTATTGCCGGGCACAACATCCTCGTTAAGCCCCGCATAGTTGATGTGTCCGATGTGCTCGTCGCCCACGATGTCGCGGGTGGTCAGGGTATAGGTATCCCCCTCCTTTAACGTCACCTTCTTTTCGTCCTTCAGAAGTCCTGTGCGGATCTCCGGTCCCTTGGTGTCCAGAAGCGCGGCCACCGGGATGTCCAGCTCCTCGCGCACGCTCTTTAACAGGTCAAGCCGTCCTTTTTGCTCCTCGTAGTCTCCGTGGGAGAAATTAAAGCGGGCAATGTCCATACCGTTTAACGCCAGGGCCTTCAAAAGCTCCCGGTCGCCGGTATTGGGGCCCATGGTGCATATGATTTTTGTCTTTTTCATTGTCGTGGTTCCTCCTGATAATGTGAATTGCCTGGTCTAGTTGTCGTCCTTCGTCACGTGACGGTGCGTATACAGATGATCCATGCAGTACTCATACTCGCCCTCGCACTTAGAGCAGTAGCGGAACTCCAGCGTCGGATCGTCCTTCTCCGTCCGCCCGCAGACCGCACAGCGGTGATGGCTTCCCTGCTCCTTCACGTGCTCCGCGGCACGCATCTTTGTCTTAAACTCCTGTTTCCTTTTGATCTCTTTAGGACTCACCCTCCGGAAATCCCTGGTCATGAAGAAGAAAATGATGAAGTTTAAGAAGGACAGTAAAATCGCGCACCTGGTCGCGGCATTTCCGAATGCGAAGCCGTAAAGGAAGTAGATTCCGTCAAACAGCGCCAGCCATTTCGCCTTTATGGGGATGACGAAAAACAGGTAGAACTGCAAGTCCGGAAACGTGGCCGCAAACGCAAAGAACAGCGAAAAATTGAGGTATGAGGTGGTGAGGAACCAGACCTGTCCGAACACCAGATAACCCACCAGTGCCGCCAGAAAATGGCCCAGAATCCCCATCAGAAAGTATACGTTAAACCGAAACGCTCCCCAGACCCTCTCCAGGTTCGTGCCCAGCCAGTAGTAGAGATACATGGACAGAAGATTAAAAAATATGTCCGTGGACGGCGGCCAGATTACAAACGTGACAATCCTCCAGATCTGCCCGCGAAGAATCGCCGAGGCATCCAGGGATAAGTACCTGATATAAAACATCGGATCCACCCACTGGATCACCATGCCGATGCCGTACAGAATGATGATGTAATACATCAGGTTGTGTATGGCGTATCTGCCGTACTTGCGCTCTAGCTTTCTAAAAAATTCCATAATCCCATCCTTTTTTTGGTATGTTTCAACTCTTAATTATACGGTCACCGGCACATTTTGTCAAATGCGTAAAAATCGTGACCAGAAATTCAAAACTTTAACGGTTTCTTTTCTTTCATTTCCTATTTATTATGTGCTATACTGACGCTGGCAACTCATAGAGATAAAATACCAACACAGTAATTTTAATAATGGAGGTGGGCAGGATCGCCCTGCGAAGTTATGAAACAGACTGAATTAAAACACAGACTGGGCATCGACATCGGTTCCACGACCGTAAAGATTGCCATTATTGACGAGGCGAACACGGTACTGTTCGCAGATTACGAAAGACATTACGCTAACATACAGGAGACGCTGGCGGCGCTTTTAAAGAAAGCCTACGCCAAGCTGGGCCCCATGGAGCTTTACCCGATGATCACCGGCTCCGGCGGCCTGACGCTCTCCAGACACCTGGACATTCCCTTTGTGCAGGAGGTCGTTTCCGTGGCCTCCTCGCTTCAGGACTACGCGCCCCAGACCGACGTGGCCATTGAGCTGGGCGGCGAGGACGCGAAGATCATCTACTTCACCGGCGGCATCGACCAGAGAATGAACGGAATCTGTGCCGGCGGCACCGGCTCGTTCATCGACCAGATGGCGTCCCTTCTTCAGACCGACGCCACGGGACTCAACGAGTACGCAAAGAATTACAAGGCCATTTACCCCATCGCGGCCCGCTGCGGCGTGTTCGCGAAATCCGATATCCAGCCGCTCATCAACGAGGGCGCGACCAAGGAAGACCTGTCCGCATCGATTTTCCAGGCGGTGGTCAACCAGACCATCAGCGGCCTGGCCTGCGGCAAGCCCATCCGCGGAAACGTGGCGTTCTTAGGAGGCCCCTTACACTTCCTGTCAGAGCTCCGGGCGGCATTTATCAGAACCCTTAACCTGGACGGCCCGCAGATCATCGCGCCGGACCACTCCCATCTGTTTGCAGCCATCGGCGCGGCCATGAACTCGGACGGCCAGGCGGCCATCCAGCTGGAGAACCTCATCGACCGCCTGTCAAACGGCATCAAGATGGAGTTCGAGGTCAAGCGCATGGAGCCCCTGTTTAAGAGCCAGGCGGACTACGACGCGTTCACCGCGCGCCATCAGAGCCACTGCGTGAAGAAAGGCGATCTGTCCACCTACCAGGGCAACTGCTATCTGGGCATCGACGCCGGATCCACCACGACCAAGCTGGCGCTGGTGGCCGAGGACGGCACCCTGCTCTATCATTTTTACAGCAATAACAACGGCAGCCCGCTGGCGACAGCCATCCGGGCCATCGGGGAGATACATAAGCTTCTGCCTCCGGGCGCGAAGATCGCCTACTCCTGCTCCACCGGCTACGGCGAGGCACTCTTAAGTCCGCGCTGATGCTGGACGAGGGCGAGGTGGAGACCATCTCCCACTACTACGCGGCCGCATTCTTCGAGCCGGACGTGGACTGCATCCTGGACATCGGCGGCCAGGACATGAAGTGCATCAAGATCAAGGACGGCACCGTGGACAGCGTACAGCTCAACGAGGCCTGCTCCTCCGGCTGCGGCTCCTTCATCGAGACCTTCGCCAAATCCTTGAACTACAGCGTGATCGATTTCGCGAAGGAGGCGCTGTTCGCTGAGAACCCGACCGATCTGGGAACCCGGTGCACCGTGTTCATGAACTCCAACGTAAAGCAGGCGCAGAAGGAGGGCGCGTCCGTGGCGGATATCTCCGCGGGCCTGGCCTACTCCGTCATCAAGAACGCGCTGTTTAAGGTCATAAAGATCACCAACGCATCCGACCTCGGAAAACACGTGGTGGTACAGGGCGGCACCTTCTACAACGACGCCGTCCTCAGAAGTTTCGAGCTCATCGCAGGCTGCGAGGCAGTCCGCCCGGACATCGCGGGCATCATGGGCGCCTTCGGCGCGGCTCTGATCGCAAGGGAGCGCTACGATGAGTCCAAGACCTCGACCATGCTCTCCATGGATAAGATTTTAAATCTCTCCTACTCCACGGACATGACGCGCTGCAAGGGCTGCACCAACCACTGCGTGCTGACCATCAACCGCTTCGGCGGCGGCCGTCAGTTCATCACCGGAAACCGCTGCGAGCGCGGTCTCGGAAAGGAAAAGCTGAAAAAAGAGGTTCCCAACCTCTTCGACTATAAGTACCACAGAGTATTCGACTATGAGCCGCTCCCGGCCGACATGGCCCCCAGGGGAACCGTGGGTATCCCGCGCGTCCTCAACATGTACGAGAACTACCCGTTCTGGGCCGTATTCTTCCGGGATCTGGGCTTTCGGACCGTGCTCTCGCCCCAGTCCACCAGAAAGATTTACGAGCTGGGCATCGAGTCCATTCCCAGCGAGTCGGAGTGCTACCCGGCGAAGCTGGTGCACGGCCACGTGACATGGCTGATCAAGCAGGGCATCGATTTCATTTTCTACCCCTGCGTGCCTTACGAGAGAAATGAGTCCCCGGACGCGGGCAACCACTACAACTGCCCCATGGTCACCTCCTACGCGGAAAACATCAAGAACAACGTGGAGGAGCTGGCGGATCGCGACATCCGCTTCATGAACCCGTTCATGGCGTTCACCAACGAGGAAGTGCTGACGAAGCGCCTGGTGGAGGAATTTTCACAGAACTTTGGCATCGCTCCCGACGAGATAAGGAAGGCCGCCCACGCGGCATGGCAGGAGCTCATCCAGTCCCGCATCGACATGCAGAAGAAGGGCGAGGAGGTCATCGACTATCTGAACCGGACCGGCAAGCGGGGAATCGTCCTGGCTGGACGCCCCTACCATGTGGATCCGGAGATCAACCACGGCATTCCGGAGCTGATCACCTCCTACGGGTTTGCGGTGCTGACCGAGGACGCCGTCTCCCACTTGGGCAAGGTGGAGCGCCCGCTCATTGTCACGGACCAGTGGATGTACCACAGCCGTCTCTACGCGGCCGCCACCTACGTGAAGTCCTCGAAGAACCTGGATCTGATCCAGCTCAACTCCTTCGGCTGCGGACTGGACGCGGTGACTACCGACCAGGTGAGCGATATTCTGACAAAATCGGGTAAGATTTACACGGTTCTCAAAATCGACGAGGTGAACAACCTGGGCGCCGCGAGAATCCGTATCCGCTCTCTCATCTCCGCCCTCAGAGTGCGCGAGGAGAGAAAATATGCCAGCCCCGTCGTGAGCAACGCGTACCGCCGCGTCACCTTCACGAAGGCCATGAAGAAGGACTACACGCTGCTGTGCCCGCAGATGTCGCCGATCCATTTCGATCTTCTGGAGCCGGCCATCCGCTCCTTCGGCTACAAGATCGAGGTGCTGCAGAACGACAACCGTTCCGCCATCGACACGGGACTTAAATATGTAAACAACGACGCCTGCTATCCGTCCCTCATCGTCATCGGACAGATCATGGACGCGCTTCTGTCAGGCAAGTACGATTTAAATAAGACGGCTGTGTTTATGAGCCAGACCGGCGGCGGATGCCGTGCCTCCAACTACGTGGGCTTTATCCGCCGGGCGCTGGAGAAGGCGGGTATGCCGCAGGTTCCGGTCATCTCCGTGAACGCCAACGGTATGGAGACCAACCCTGGATTCTCCATCACCCTGCCGATGCTGACAAAGGCCCTGCAGGCCATCGTCTACGGCGACCTGTTCATGCGGGTGCTCTACGCCACCAGGCCCTACGAGGCCGAGCCGGGCGCAGCCAACCGTCTGCATGAGAAATGGAAGGAGCGCTGCATCAGGACACTTTCCAGGCGGTCTCCGTCCATGCTGGAGTTTAACAGAAACATCAAAGGTATTATAGAAGATTTCGACAATCTGCCGAGAAGAAATGTCGTCAAGCCCAAGGTCGGCATCGTGGGCGAGATTCTGGTGAAGTTCTCGCCGTTAGCCAACAACCACGTGGTGGACCTTCTGGAGGCAGAGGGAGCGGAGGCAGTGATGCCCGATCTGATGGACTTCCTGCTGTACTGCTTCTATAACAGCAACTTTAAGGCCGACAACCTGGGAGGCAAGCGCTCCACCGCTTACCTCTGCAACGCGG
The DNA here is from genome assembly GCA_001304875.1 of Clostridia bacterium UC5.1-2E3. Classification (GTDB taxonomy): domain Bacteria; phylum Bacillota; class Clostridia; order Lachnospirales; family Lachnospiraceae; genus Ventrisoma; species Ventrisoma faecale. The sequence continues at coordinate 18,674 of BBZO01000022.1, read as the reverse complement.
GTATCGCGCTGTTGGAATACTTCCGCCGTGTATCACGCCGCTATCTGGTGAAGAGCAGGCATTTCCTTCCACCCAGCCGGATCGCTGACCTGGCTGAGATGGCGAAGGACTATGTCTCCCTCGGAAACCAGACGGGCGAAGGATGGTTCCTGACCGGCGAGATGCTGGAGCTGATACATAGCGGAACCACCAACATTGTCTGCGCCCAGCCCTTCGGCTGCCTGCCGAACCACATTGTGGGCAAGGGTGTCATCAAGGAACTGCGGCATCACTATCCGCAGGCGAATATCATCGCCGTGGACTACGATCCGGGCGCAGCGAGGTGAACCAGCTGAACCGGATTAAGCTGATGCTGGCGACGGCGCAGAAGAATGTAGAGGAAGTGTCGTAGAGAAAGGGTGTGAAACGCCCCGGAGCTGTTCAGACTGCTCCGGGGCGTTTTTTGCATCGTTTTTTAATTTTATTTCCTATATTAATATATTACTCCAGCGCAAACATGGCCATGGCCTGCAGCACGTCCTCCTCCATAGCGCGGATGGCGGCGTTGGCCAGGTCGTGGAAGTATTTGACTTCCTTTTCTGCCAGGAGCTTCTGCACGCCTTTTACGCCGGCATTGGACATATAGGAAAAATAGTTTATTTTGCGGATTCCGCACCGGATAGCGTGCTGGGTGTCCTCGACGCTGATGCCGGAGCCTCCGTGCATCACCAGCGGCACGCCGGTCATTTCACGGATCGTTTCGATCCTGCCGAAATCCAGCTTCGGCTTCGTGGCATAGAAGCCGTGGACGGTTCCGACGGATGCCGCCAGGGCGTCGATGCCGGTGGCCTTCACGAAATCAGCCGCCAGCTCCGGATCGGTGTAGGCCTCCTCCACGGATGTCACCTCGAACACCTTTCCCTCATGTCCGGTCACCACGCCGATCTCCGCCTCCACGCTGGCGCCATACTGGCCGGCCAGACGGACTGTCTCCCTCGTCAGCCGGACATTCTCTTCATAGGGCCTGGAGGAACCGTCAAACATCACGGCGGAAAATCCAAGATCCAGGGCCTTTTTCACGTAGTCCAGGTCCTCGCCGTGGTCCAGCATCACGCACACCGGGACGTCTGCCTCCTGGGCCATGCGCACCATAATGGGGCCGATCACATGGATGGGCATCTCCGGCTCGTGAAGCTGGGCGTGCTGGATGATCACCGGCTCCTTTCTCTTTTCGGCGGCGTTTAAGACGGCCATGAGAATTTCAAGGTTCGGCGTGTCAAACGCGCCGATGCAGCACTGTTTCTGCCCGGCATACTCCAGCACGGATTTCATATTCACCAACATGGCATACTCTCCTTATTTCTCTTCGTAAAGCTCCACAATGGCGTCATCCCAGATCACGAATGCCAGACGCACGCCCGGCCCTAACTCCATGGGTCCGAAAATTACCTGCTGCGCCTGGGCCGCGTAGTGCTCCAGATCGTCCACCTTGTAGGCCACATGGGGCTGCTTGGACAGAATCTCCGGGAACGGTGTGCCCTCCTCAAATTTCAGATACTCGATCTTGAAATCATAGTCGTCCACATTGCTTACCCAGAATTTCATGGCCTCGTTGTAGGTCATGCCTTCTTTTTTATTTAACACCGGGATTCCGATGTGCATATATTCTGCTGCCATCGCACGCTCCTCCTTTCGCTTCGCAGAAATCACTTATCGTTTCATATACGGGGTATTGCACGGCGCATTCCAGTAATGCAGCAGCTCGTCGTCCATTCTCGCCATGAACATCTGGAAACCGGCCTGCTCCTGCACGGTCAGAAGCTCGCCCACATAGTTGGCCACGATCTCAATGTTCTTCTCCTTCAGATAGGAAACACATTTCCGGTAAATGATAAACAGTTCCATCAGAGTGGTGGCGCCGCTGCCGTTTAAGATCAGCATTACCTTCTCGCCGGATTTGATCTCCAGATCGTTAATCAGCGCGTTTAACATGATCTCAGCGGTCTCGTCCGCGGATTTCATGGGCTGCGTCCGCCGCCTTCCTCCCCGTGCTGACCCATGCCGATCTCCATCTCGTCGTCGCCCAGCTCTGCCAGAAGGCTTCCGGTGGCCGGATGGGTGGCGCCGCGCACGGCCACAGCCAGAGTTGCCATGTTGTCGGCGAACCGCTGTGCGATGGCTGCCACTTCCTCCAGGCTCTTGCCCTCTGCCGCCGCTGCGCCGGCGATTTTATAGGTGGGAATGCAGCCCACCAGTCCGCGGCGGTCATCGGAATTGCTTCTGGGGGCATTGGCGATGTCCTCCTGGGTCACCACCTTTATGACGTTCAGCCCCTCTTTCGCGCATTTTTTCATGGTCATGTTGCCGGTCAGCATATCTCCCGCATGGTTCAGCACTATGTAGAGAACGCCCTTTCCTTTGTCCGCCATCTTGATGGCATCGACGCAGGCCTGCGGTCCGGGAGCCGCGAACACATCGCCCACAACCGAAATGTCCACCATGCCCTCGCCCACAAAGCCGCTGATCGCAGGCTCGTGTCCGGAACCTCCCTGGGTCACGATGGTGACGCGGTCTGCATCGGCCAGCTTATTATTGATAACCATGCGCTGATCGCCCAGCGTCACCAGGTCCGAATGAGCCGCCGCAAATCCCTCCAGCAGCTCCGGCGTCAGATTCTCGGGATCATTAATAAATTTCTTCATCTTCATATGGCTTCCTTCTCCTTTTTTCTTTTATTTTGCACACGCCTCAAAGCCTTCCCACAGTCCTTTAAAAAACAGGGATGTGCTCACTGCCCCCGCATCGGGCGTGCCGATGGTCTGTTCCTTATAGCTTCTCGCCCGGCCGAACCGGGAGACAAATTCCTCGCTCTTCTTCGCGCCCTGCTCCGCCGCCTCCATGGCTGCCCGGAGCACCTGCGCAAGATCGTCCTCCGCCTGGGAAGCCGCCTCCACCGCCGGAATCAGGGCGTCCATCATAGTCTTGTCCCCCACCTTTGCCGTGGTAATGTCCTCCATGGCCTCCAGACTGGCGGCAAACATCCGCTTCACCGCCCCGGCATCCAGGCCGCCGCTCTCCGGCACGCCGCCCGCCAGGCCGCCGATCATGGTTCCATAGAGCGGCCCTGCGCTTCCGCCGCCGATGGCCATGATCTCATCGCCCAGATCCTCCAGAAACGTCCCCACATCGTCGTCCTGCCATTCGTCCAGGCTCTGACGGATCTTCGCCGCGATCTTTCCGATGGTCACGCCGTGATCCCCGTCTCCAAACCGCGAATCGATCTGACTCAGCTCATCCTTATGCTCCGTCCAGATTTCTGACACCCCCCGGAGCATCTGAACGATTTCCGGTTTAAAAAGTAACATATGTAACCTCCTTCCTTGTTTTTTACATTTTTGCTAAGCTAAGACTATCATTTTCTGTATTAAATGTCAATAAATCTTTTGTATTTTAACTTTATTTTATAAATTATAGACAAAAATGCGATGTGGAAGAACCATTTCATTCCTCTGCATCGCATTTTTAGTTACATATGTAACTTTTATTCTGTTTCCATCAGCTGTGCCGCAATCCGCTCCGGGGCAATCAGGTCGCGAATATATCCCGTGCGCAGCGCAGCCCCCAGAGCCCTGGGGTTGGTATTGGCAGAACAGATTCCCACCACGTGCGGCACCTTGCCGAGCAGGGGCAGCGGAATCTGCACCGCATAATCTGTGTCAGACGCAAGCACATGGCCGTCCTCGCCAACAAAATAATTTAAGATTCTTCCCACCGCCCGCTCCTTCACCAGGAGATCGCCGTACCGCGCCTTGGATGCAAAGTCCGGCACCGACGGGAAATTTCCGATATTGACTAGCGCCACCTCCAGCCGCCGCCAGGACAGCAGGATTTCATGGTAATTTTCAAGATCCATGGTCCGCTTAAGATCCTGCTCCGAGGTCATATAGGCCGGGGTGTAGATAAATTCCGGCTCCGACTGGCTGTGCTCTCCCACAACCCGCACCAGCTCATTGGAGTGATAATTTTTAAGGCCTGCGCCCCATTTCCAATCAGCGGCAGATGCTCTCCCCCAGGTTCACCGGCTGGCTGCGCTTCTCGATCCGGCCCACCAGCTCCCCGATGATATGTCCCCAGCCGATGCCGAACCGTTTCCGCCCGTTTCCGGCCAGGCGCTCCAGGAAGGCGATCCCCGCCTCCGCCACCGCCTGATTGGTGGCCACGTCGCCGCCCCTGTCCTGCACCAGCTCGCCGCCTAAGAGGCCGTATCTCTGCCGCAGGCGCGACAGCACGTCCTCCGTCTCCCCAGGCGCTCCGTTTCCCCGGAACGGCAATCCGGATGGTAACTACCCCCAGCTCCTTCGCCTCTTTCAGAAGCTTGCTCACCATCGGCCTGGAAATCCCGAACATCCCCGCAATCTCGCTCTGGTTCCGGTCTTCCTCATAATATAATCTGGCCACCGCGGCCAGACGCTCTAGTTTCTGAATTTTGTCCATATGATGCCCTGCTCCCGTTTTCCTCACATCTGCGGCTGCAGCTTCTGATAATGAGTATTCAATTCATTAATATAATCTTCCGCAGAATTTCTCAAAACTCCCAGCAGTCTCCTATGATTCTCCGCAATCTGCGAAACCGGATATCCCCGGGAAAACATGGAAAAGAAAAGTGCCGACATCTTTCCCGTCGAGATGTCCCACGCCTCAAACAGCACGCTCCTGCTCACTTTTTTACCAGATACCCATGAAACGCAGAATCGTATCTGACAACCTCATCCAGCTTATTCTGCGCTACCGCCTGTTCCATGGATGAACATATCTCTTCCAGCGCTTCAAAATCCTTCTCCGTAATACGCCCCTGGCACTCCCTCACCGCGTACGATTCTATCATCACCCGCAGCGAGCTGATCTCTCCGATGTCATCATAGTCTATTTTGGAGACAAACGTCCCTTTATAAGGAATATTCTCCACAAGGCCCTCTGTCTCCAGCTGCATCAACGCCTCACGTATCACTCCCCGCCCGGTGTTCAGCTCTTCCGCAATCAATGCGGGGACGACACGCTCTTCCGGGAGGAACCGCCCCGTCAATATGGCCTCCCGAATATACGAGGCAGCCTGATTTTTGATCGGCTCCCGCTTTATTTTTGCCTTATGTTCATCATACAACAAAATAAATTCCTCCCACAGTCAATTCTTTTCATTCTGATTTTACAAAAAAATGCGGAATAAAACAATAGAATTTGTCTCTTTTTCGCACAAATTCATTGACAAACCAAATTGAGTGTGATATTTTTGCATTTATAAATTGTCGACTGTCGACAGTCGACAATTAAAACCCGATAACCTCGTTTCAAGAGAAAGGAATGGTGATCCGTATGACGCCAGATGAAGAACGCCACGTCCAGGAATTTAAAGAGCGCATTGGCTACGACGCGCCGGTATCCAGGGAAGAGCTGAAAAATGCCCTGGAGGGCGCAATGAAGGACAGAGGACTGTATCTCTATTTTATCTGGAAAGCCTTGAAAAAGCTTCACCCGGAAATCGATGCCGATCATATTTTGGCGGAAGCCATGCATAACTATGGTTTATACAAATCAAACTATATGGGATGTGTGGAGAACGCGATGGACGGCATGTTAAATCAGAGCTCCAAAAACGGCATGATTGTCTTTGAGCAGGAGTTTACCGCCCTCTCCGAGGACTATGCAGAGAAACACATACATAACTGTCCGCTCATCAACGCGTTCCGGGAAGTGGGCGCAACGCCCGAGGAAATCATGACACTGTGTCCCAAAATCCTGGGGCCCAGCGATGCCGGAATATTGGAGCCATTTTCGGATAAGGTGGAGCTCAGCTTTCCAAAAACTCTGTCAACCGACGACGTTTGTATCATGTGTGTGAAAAAGAAAACAGATTCTTAAGCTTTCAAAGGAGGGGCAGTATGGGTTATTTAGTTATTATTTTATTATTTTTAGCAGCGTTGTCGGCTATTTCTTTCTATTTCAGCAAAAAAGTCGATACAGGAAGCGGCTTTCTCATGGCCGAGAGAAGTATTCCCTGGTACGTCAATTCCGGAAGTATCTTTGCGACCTACTTAGGCTCCGGCACGCTGATCGGCGGCGCCGCGCTGGCTTATGAATACGGAATCGCCGGAGCCTGGTTTGACATCGGCGGTGTGATCGCCTGATCATCCTCTCCCTCATGGCCAGACGGATCCGCCGCTATCAGGCCTCCACCACCCCTGGAATCCTGGGAGCCAGATACAGCAAAGCGACCCGCACGGTCGCCGCGGTCATCGTCTGCCTGGCGGAAATGTCCATGGTCGGTTATCAGGTGCGGGCAGGCGGCTACGTTCTCAACATCGTGGCGGGAATCGACACGAACATCGGCATGATCATCACCATCGCATTCATCCTGCTCTACACAGTGACCGCGGGGCTGATCTCCGTCGTCTATACGGACTATATCCAGGGACTCCTTATCATTATTTCCCTTATTATCGGACTCCCGTTTCTGTTCAGAGATGCCGGCGGATTCTCTGCATTTATGTCAAATATCGAGCCAGCCAGAATGAATCTGTTTTCCATGTCATTCGGCGAGATCATGTCCACCGCCCTGCCGACCTTCTGCCTCGTGTTTGTCATGCAGCCCATCTGGCAGAGGATTTTGTCGGTAAAAGACAACCGCGGCTGTGTAAAGGCCGTCGCCGTCAGTGTCCCCTTCGTCCTCATTGCCGTCATGCTGGTAAATCTCTTCGCAACTGTGGGGAGCTTTCTCTATCCAGATATTGTGCAGGACACCGTCATCCTTCATCTGGCAGTCACCGGACTTCCCAGGCTGATCGGGGCCGTGCTTCTCTGCGCCGGTGTTGCCATCATCATCACAACCGGGGACTCCATGCTTCTCTCCTCTGCTTCCAATGTGGTCACGGATATCTATCACGAGTATGTTAATAAAGAAGCGTCCGAAAAGCATCTTCTGGTCATGAGCCGTTTTATGGTCGTCGTTGTCGGAATCATCGCATTCATGCTGGTTAAATTTTTCCCGTCCGTGCTGGATATGATCTATTTTGCCTACACCATGGAAGGCGGCCTGGCCCCGGCCCTGTTCGCCGCATTCTATTTCAGAAAAGCAACACCGGCAGCCGGACTGTGCTCCGTCCTCGGCAGCGGAATCACCACGATCCTGTGGGAAGTCCTGGGGCATCCCTACGGCATTGCCACCATTTACCCGGTTCTCACCGTCTCCATCGGAATGCTGGTAATCGTCAGCCTGCTCACGAAGCCGGCAGACGACGCAACGATCAAGTTGTTTTTTGAGGAAAACGAAGACTGCATATAATATCAGAAAGGAAATGACCATGAAGAAAACAACCGAACTGTTAGAATTTCATACTCCGGAAAATGAATCTGTCATCTTTCCGGTCGCCACCGTGGAAGGAAAATCCCCCGGCCCCCATTTTGTAATCACCGCCGGAATCCACGGCGCAGAGTACCCCGGAATCGTGTCGGCAATCCGCATATTCAACGAACTTGACCCCGAAGAAATCCACGGAACAGTAAAAATCGTGACAATCTCCAGCTTAAAAGCCTTTGAAAGCCGCAGCATGTTCATATGCCCCGTCGACGGAAAGAACCCCAACCGGTACTTCCCCGGCTCTCCGGACGGTACATACACAGACGTGATGGTCAATCTCCTGTTTGAGCACATCATCTCATCTGCCGACTACCACCTGGATCTCCACGGCGGAGACATGGTAGAAAAGCTGGAACCCTTTACCCTGTACCACACCGGCGCGGACGCCGAGACAGACCAGAAAAGCCGTGAAATGGCCTACTACTACGGCCTTCCAAACCTGATTGCCACTACCTCCGATGGAACCTGGCCAGACCGCGGCTCCAACTACGCCAACTCCGCCGAACACAAAATCCCCGCCATCATCACCGAGGTCGGCGGAATCGGCCAGCTGGAACAGGACGATGTAGAGCTCCACCTAAAAGGAATCCGCAACGTACTCCGCTACGCCGGAGTTCTCAAAGAGCCCCCGGCCGCCCCCGGATCCATCACCGAATACCAGAACTTCGTATGGCTCTACACCCCGGTAAAAGGAATCTTTTCCGCGACATCTCCATCGGAGACAACATCCAGAAAAATCAAACCGTGGGCCACATAGAGGACTATTTCGGAAACACACTCACCGACATAAAAGCCCCCGTCACCGGAAAAATCCTCTTCCTCACCTCCAGCCCCGCCATGAAAGAAAACGCCCTCATCATGGGAATCGGCGAACAGTAAACTTTTACCGTCCCTCCGCCTCCCCCACACAAACTTCCCGTCCCTCTCGCAGAGAGGCAGCCCCTTCAGCCAGCGAATGAGGGAGCGGAGCAGGCAAAGGAGGCACTGGCGACGTGCGGAGGGATTCGGAGATGCTTTGGCTCCGGAGATGGAACGATTCTGGGTTTCGTTTGGCGCACAACGCCAAACGAAAAGGGCGCTCTGAGGCTCAAATTCTTCAGAATTTGAGCCGAATGCGCCCGATCCCACAATCGTTTCATTTCCGGAGCCTTAGCATCTCCCATCCCGGAGCCAGGAGCCAGCGCCTCCTTTGCCTGCTCCGCTCCCGCCCCCGCCCTTCTGCAAATCTCCCCCGCCTCACCTGCAGGATGCGCCCCATAGGCCTCCCGGATCTCCTTCCCGCCCGCGTATGCCATATAGACCTGCGTCGTGGCCACATCCGAGTGTCCCATCATCGCCTGCACAGCCCGCATATCCGCGCCGTTGCTGATGAGATGTGCCGCAAAGGAATGCCGCAGTGTATGCGGAGTCAGCTCTCCCTTGATTCCGGCCTTTTCCCCGTAATACTTGATCAGCTTCCAGAAGCCCTGCCGGCTCATGGCGCCGCCGCTGCAGTTGGTGAACAGCCACTTTGACTCTTTTCCTTTTAAGAGCGCGTCCCTGGCGCCGTCCATATATTTAAGAAGCGCCGCCTTCGTCGTCTTGCCGAAGGGAATCATCCGCTCCTTATTCTCATCCCGGCAGGTGATAAATCCGATGGACATATTCACGTCCGCCAGTTCCAGATGAATGAGCTCCGACACCCGGATTCCCGTGGCGTATAAAAGCTCCAGCATGGCCTTGTCCCGCAGATCCTTGGGCGTCTGGTCGCCCGGCTGCTCCAGAAGCCTGGTCACCTCGTCCACGCTCAGTATGGCCGGAAGCTTCTTCTCCACCTTCGGCGCGCGCAGAAGCTCCGCCGGGTTTCTCTTAATCTTCCCCTCACAAAATTCATAGTGAAAAAACGCCTTCATGGAGCCAGCGTCCGCGATATGGTGGTCGCCGCCTTCCCCGCCTTCTCCAACGACAGTATGTAGGAATTGAGGCTGGTCTTCGTGACCTTCCCCACCTCGGCAATTCCCTTCTCCTCCAGGAATGCCGCCATCTGCACCAGATCCCTGTGGTACGAGACCACGGTGTTGTCCGATGTGCGCTTCACGTCCCGCAAATAGCCGGCAAATTCCTCTATCTCACTTATCATACCAAATTGATCCCCTAACAACATTTCTACACAAAACAGGCAAAAATCCGCCTCGTCCTATCATTATATCCGCATTTTCGAGTAAAATCAAACACATTTTTCCCACTTTTTACCCGTTTTTTACTGATTTACATAACATATACAAGATGTTGAAGCACCGTCCGCACACCCGGACAACATATAGTTGTCGGAGAATTGTATTTTTTAAAGAAATATCCCCAGAAGCCACGGATTTACGTATGTTTCCAGGAATCCGCCCCCGGCCGCAGCCGCCAGAAGGAGCGCGAAGCCGCCCGGTGCGGCCGTTTTCCCGCGACAGCGCCCAGAAGGCCAGCACCAGAAAAACCGGGATGTAGATGAATGCCTGCGGGAGCATGGCTGCCAGATAGATAAACGGCCCCAGAAGCCCCTTCTCCATGGTGATGGAGGAGAGGATCATGGCGGAGGAGAGCCCCAGATACAGGCTTACCGCCGCAAATCCCACGATGGAAAAGCCCGTCAGCCCCAGCGCCCAGCAGAAGCTCACCTCCAGCACGCGGCGCAGGATCACCGAGAACGCCAGCTCCATCCCCGGATCCGCTCCCGCGCCGGACGCGGTGTCTCCCGCATCCGTAACCCGCTGGGCCAGCTCCAGAAACAGCCGCCCGCCGTCGCCCCCGGCGTTGGCCATCGCTGTCCCCAGCACCGTCCCCGCGAGAAATGCAAACATCAAAAAATGCCAGGGAGTAAATATCGCCCGATTCCGCGGCAAAGCCTCACGCCCTTTACGGTTCCTTGGTTCAGTCTATGAACCGGACGCCGCCGCTATGCGGAGTTTCCATTTACTTCCTGACATTCTGTTTTTATTCTGCACGGTTCAAAACCAGGCGCGCAAACTCACGGGCATCGGACCGTCACCTCACTCTTTCCCACAGAGATATTTCTGCGAGTAGGCCATGATCGCCGCGATGGTCTTGCCGTCGGTGATCTCGCCTTATAAATCAGTTCATGGAGCTCCTTCACATCCCAGGCCTCCACTTCCAGGCTCTCCTCCTCGTCCAGATGCTGCTTCGAGGGAATTAAGTTTCTCGCCACGAAAATGTCGATGGCCTCGTCGCAGAACGCCACCGTGGTGTGCACGGAGATCAGATATTCCAGCTTCTCCGTCCGGAATCCCGTCTCCTCCTCCAGCTCCCTGTAGGCGCAGTCGATCTTCGGCTCCCCGGCGAAGTCCAGCGCTCCCGCCGGGATCTCCAGCGTGAAGCGGTCCAGCGCATTTCTGTACTGGCGGACCATGAGAATCTTTCCGTCCGCGGTCACCGGGACCACCGCCGCAGCCCCGTTGTGGTGAATGAAGTCCCAGCGGGCCTCGTGCCCGTTGGCCATCACCGTGTCCTCATAAATTTTAAGGATGGTTCCCTGATATTTAAGCTGTCTGTCCAGCCGAATCACTTTCTCCAAATGCTTACCTCCCGCGCCGGGCTCTCCCGGTCCGGCCGCTCCCTCAACCTTTCATCAGAACATCACATCTGCTTGAGATCCGTACACTTCTCATAGCAGGCGTCCGTGGCCTTGAAGATGGCGTTTCTCAGACCGAACTCCTCCAGCGCAGCCACCGCCGCGATGGTGGTTCCGCCGGGCGAACACACCTGGTCCTTCAGCTTTCCAGGATGCTCGCCGGTCTCCAGCACCAGCTCGGCGCTTCCCTTTACCGCCTGCGCGATGGTGCGGTAGGCCATCTCCCTGGGCATGCCGTATTTCACCGCGCTGTCCGCCAGCGCCTCGATGAACATGAAAATGTAGGCCGGCGCGCTGCTGCTGGCGCAGGTCACCACGTTCATCATGTGCTCCGGCACCACCACCATCTTGCCGATGGACTCGAAGAAGCTCTGGATCGTGTCCTTCTCCTCCTGGGTAAACAGCGTCTCCTCGTAGCTGACGCCGGCCATGCCTGCACCGATCAGCGCCGGCGTATTGGGCATGGCGCGCACGATGCGCTTGCCGGGGCCCAGACGCTCCTTTAAGCTGTCGATGGTGATACCTGCGGCAATGGAAATCAGAATGTGATCCTCGGTCAGCACATTCTTGATCCTGCGCAGCACGCTGTCATAATACTGGGGCTTCACCGCCAGCACGATGTACTCCGCGTTCTTCACAAGCTCCGCATTGTCGGCCACACACTCCACGCCGGTCTCCTTCGCCGCCGCCTCGCGCTTGCTCTTATTCACGTCCGTGACGAGAATCTGATCGGGGCCGTAGACGCTCACCAGGCCTTTAAGGAACGCATAGCCCATATTTCCAGTTCCGATTATTCCTATTTTCTTCATCTGATAAATCCTCCGCTCTTACTGTCTGGAGCCATCCGGCCCCACCCGCTTTCCATCCGGTGTCATCGTATTCACCAGCAGTACCCCGTCGTCGCCGCAGTAATACTCCTTATCCTTCCATTCCACCCATCCGGTCACCATATATCCCTTCTCATCGAAGAAATACTTCTCGCCAAATATGGAAACCCAGGTATTTTTCGGGTAGCTGCCGTCCGGGTACCGGTACCAGCGGCCATTGTCATTTTCTCTCCACTCGCCCTGGACCTCCACGTCCTCCGGCGGCATGGCGTCCTCGTCCAGCGTGTCGGGCGTGATAAACAGCCGGTTGGACTGGACCCAGCGCCCCGTCTCCTTGGAGCCATCCTTTTTCTTGTTGATTCCCCGCACCGCCACACGGTAGATATCCCCCGCTTTGATGGACGATGCAAAATTATACAGGTTTGTCTCCACATATTTCGTCTGCCCCTGGATCATGCCGTCCTTGTAAAGGCGCACCTCGTAGCCAGTGACAGACTTCGACGGGCTCCAGTAGGCAAGACCCGTACTTTCCAGCCTGACATCCTCGATAAACCCTGCGATGTAGTCCACGGGATCCATCAGAATGGTTATGACTAGCGTCGTGGAGGCATTCTCCCGCTTCATGGTCATCAGCTCCGCCGGGACTCCCTGAATGGTCACATCTCCGTCCATCAGTGAAAAATAATATCCGTCCTCAGCATACAGCCGGATCTCCAGAACCGGTTCGTCCTCCTCCTCCCAGATATATGCGTCATTTAAAATCTTATGTTTTCCAACGCGATATGCCTCTGATTCGGCCTTGACGGAAATATCTCCCTCATCCACCTTCTGGCCGATCTTTATCTCTGATTCAATGTCCACGGAAACGGAATCGATCTTCTCCCGCGCCGCCTCCGCCTTCATACTGGGAAAGCTCATAAAAATGGCAGCGCTAAAAAAGACCGAGATCCACTTTCGCATCTTTATCATGACATGCCCTCCTTCGCTTGCGCGGTCAGCATTGTATATCTATTTATTGTACCACGCCGGAGGAGTTCGCGCAAGCCCGCAGATATCCGGAAAAGGCCGAAAAAGATATCTGGAAAAGGCCGAAAAAAGCCCCGGCCGCAGATCTCTCCGCTGCCGGGGCCTTCCCCGCAAATTTCTGTCAGTCCTCAGAATTGAAGAACATTTCATTGACCACCACTGCCAGGGGACCGATATAGCTGATCCTGTCGCCCAGCCCCGATTTTATGATATGTCCGTCCCCATAGACCGGGTCATAATAACCACAATATTGAATAAACCGCTCCATCACGCCCGGCAGCTCGAACATCTCGCCGTAGATGACCACGCGGTCCGGATCGACATGGTGCCTGCATTCACCACCGCCCGGGCAATCTCGTCGATAATATCATCCATTTCCCGACGGAAGCCCTCATCTTCCATGGAAAACCACTGGGCGATATTTCTCGCCTCGATGCGCCCCACATCACCGTTCACACGCTTCCACAGGCGGGGCATCGTCTCCCTCGTGCAGGTCTCCCGGATGCGCTCCGCCACCGCATGCGTGGCCACCTTGGTCTCCAGGCACCCCTTTCTCCCGCAGCGGCAGGGCTTTCCGTCCTTCTCCACGATATAGTGCCCGATCTCCACGATCCTCTGATAAATCTGTCCGTTCACGATGAGCGCGGCCCCCACACCGGGCCCCCACTTGATAAACAGAAGATTTTCCTGGTTCTTTCCGTTGCCGTATATAAGCTCTCCCTCGGCGAACGCCTTGATATTGTTCTCCACGATCACCGGAAGCTCCAGGGATTTCTGCAGATATTCCCCGATATGCACGGGCTCGTTCCAGATGCGGAACGCGTGACTGCTGATTCCCTGTTCCCGGTCCACCGGACCCGGAACGGAAACGCCCACGCCCAGCACCGACTCCTTCACAATACCGGTTTCCCACATGAACGCCTTGCTCTCGGCGGCAATCTGCTTTAAGAATTTCTCCGGCTCTCTGGTGCCGTCCGTGGAAAATTCCCTGATGCCGACGCTCTTCCCCCGCAGATCGCTGATCGCAATATATGTCCGCGCCGCCTCGATGCAGATGGAGAGCACATAGCGGTAGGTATAATTGATATCGATCAGAACCTTGCGGCGGCCGGCGCGCTTCTCCTCCTCCAGCTCCCCCTTCTCGCAGAGGATTCCGGCGGCAAGGAGCTTCATGCTGATCTGGGTCACAGTGGCCGGGGTAAGCCCCAGCCTCTGCGCGATATCCTTTCTCGACATGGCGCCGCAGTCGTTTAGGAGCTTCAGTATGGCGCTGCGGTTGCTTATTTTTACATTTTCTAAATTGATACCCGAATATACCAAGTCGTTTTCCTGTCTTTCTCTGTTTAAAATTTTATGCCACTCTCAGTATAGGTGCAATTTCCTGTTTTCGCAATACAAAATCTTGTTAAATTCGGGAAAGAACCGGCGTTTTTGCGCGCTCCGGCATCAGAACCGGCAAACCTGCACTCCGATCATATGGCCCAGCTTCTCAAGTTCGGCGGCCACATTTTTGTAGATCACTACGAAATGAGGCTCCCAGCCGTCCTTGACGCTTCCGTAAACCACGTCTTTGGCGCCGCTCTTCGTCTTCACGACCACGGAAGTGCCCTGGAACTGTTTGGGTTTGTCCAGCGCCTCGCCCTCAGCGATAAAGAAGCGGAACGTCCCGTCCGGCTTTCTTCCCACGCGGAAGACGGTCACCTCCTCGCAGGCCTCGCAGCCGAAGTCCATGGCCGGGCCTATCTTGCGGTTGGGATGCACGCCCACGCAGGCTCCCGTGTCCTTTCTGGCCAGGGAACAGGCTGCCATTCCGCAGTGCCAGTAGGTGATGGTTCCCTCCTTCTCATCCATGGAAACCGGGTCGCCGAAGAACACCGCATTCCCGGAGAGCTCCGTACCGATGTACATGGACAGCGCACCGTAGACATCCGCCTCGCAGCTCGCCGGTACTCCCAGCGCATTTAATATAGAAAGCACGGAACAGACCGGGGTGCCGAAGGCCGTGAAGAAATCGGGCCAGCAGCGGGAGGAAATGGCGCCGATGCCGTTTTCCTTCACGTACTCCTTGTAGGCCTTGTAGAGGCGGGCAAAATCCTTTACATTCTTCTCCGGCGTCTGGTCGATGCCGACCATCCACTGCTTCGCCTCCTCAAGATCGTTCTGGCACTCCTCGTCAGAGTAGGCTTTGGCCTTGTCGATCAGCTCTCTCGCCTCGATGGCCTCCAGTGTCACGCCGAAGGTCTTTAAAAGCTCCGCGTCCAGTGCGCGGCCGAAGCCAAAGCCCTGGGGCGTATGGCCGATGGCGGACATTTTCAGACGATTCATCTGGTATTTTACCTTTGCCGCGCGGATGGCTGCTCCGATCTCAGAGATCACCTCTTCCTCCTCCGGCGAACCGAACACGTACTCAAATTCTCCCCCGCGGAACTCCTTGATGGCGTTCGCCGCAGAGTATGCGCCAGTCAGAGAGTTAAGGCGCAGACGGCCTCCGTCGATCACCGGCTCCCGCAGCGTCCAGAGAAGCACCGGACAGGAGAAACGCTTAAGCACTTCACTGGCGTAGGCCGCGTTGGCGAAGGTGATGTTCTGAAGCACGATCAAATCGGGATTTATTTTATCCAGAAACTCATCCAGATCGCCGATGGTCAGAAGCATTTTCTCCGGATACACGCCGTCCTCCGTGAGGGAGGACAGCATCTTTATGGATTTTTCAAACTCGGCCTGGGCGCTCTCCAGATGGAAGGTGCCGACGCCGATCGGTACATATGCTACTTGAAAGCTCATAGTTCTACATTTCCTTTCGTTAAGAATTGGCCGCCTCGGCGCGCTCCTTCTCCATCTCCTCCATCTGCGCCTGGTTGAGCGCCTCAACCTTCTTGTTGATGCGGAGCATGGAAATCACCAGCACCACCGTGAGAATCAGAATCACACAGGAGATCGGGCGTTTAAAGAAAATGAGATAGTCCTTGTCATAGCTCATCATACTGGTGACAAAGTTCATCTCCATGATATCCGCCAGAATCATTCCCAGCATCAGCGGAGTGGATGAAATGTCAAGCATCACCAGCAGATAGCTGAAAACAAGGATGGCAGCCGTCAGCACCAGCTCCTTCGTGTTTCCCGTGGCCGCAAACGCGCCGGCGAAACAGAAGATAATGATGACCGGAGCCAGGTAGGTGTAGCGCACCTGCACGATCTTGGCCACGATTCTGGTCAGCGCCAGTCCGATGGGGTACAGGAAAATATTTGCCACCAGACAGCCGATGATGATGGAGTAGGCGATCACGCCCTGTTTCGAGAACATGGTCGGGCCGGGCTGGATGCCGTGAAGGATGAACGCTCCCAGAAGCAGCGCCGTCACGCCGTCCCCGGGGATTCCCAGAGTCAGCAGCGGAATCATGGCCGAGCCTACCACCGCGTTGTTGCTGGACTCGGCGGCCGCAATTCCCTCCAGGCTGCCCTTGCCGAACATCTCCGGATGCTTGGAAGCACGCCGGCACTCGTTGTAGCACATAAACTGCGCCACGCCGCCGCCCACACCAGGCATGGCGCCCAGGATAGACGCAACGACGGAGGAGCGGGTGCATGCCGGAAGAATGGAAATCATCTCCCTGCCGGTCAGTCCCTCCCGGTCGATTTTGCTGGCGTCGTCCAGCTTTCCGTTTGCCAGCACGAAATCCCGCAGCTTCTGCACCACCTGGGTCAGAGCGATCAGCGCGATCATGGCCGGAAGCATGTCAATTCCGTATCGCAGCGCGTCGATTCCAAAGGTATATCTCCACACGCCGGTCACGGCGTCGGTTCCGATGGCAGCCATCAGAATCCCCAGAAGTCCGGATAAGATTCCCTTCGCCAGGCTGTCGCCGCTGACGCCGGCAATCAGGGAGATACCCAGAATCGCCATGGAGAAATACTCCACGGAAGCAAATTTGGAAACCAGGTGCGTGATAAAGGACGCACATAAAAGCAGCAGGATGGCGGAAAACAGACCGCCGAAGGTGGAGGCAAACAGGGAAGTATCCAGCGCCTTCTTGACCTTTCCCTTCTTTGCCAGCGGATAGCCGTCAAACGTGGTCGCGATCGCCGAGTTGGTTCCCGGCGTATTTAACGTGATCGCACTGATGGAACCGCCGTACATGCCGCCCACGTACACCGCCAGCAGCGCGATGATCGCGGAGTCCGGCGAGGAAAACGTGTAGGTCAGCGGCAGAAGCAAAATAATACCCAGAGTAACGGAAAGTCCGGGAATACATCCCACAATCATTCCGAGAATCAGACCGCCGAAAATCAGCGCCAGATTCGTCACTGTGAACACCTGGGCAAGAGCCGGTAAGATATACTGAAAATCACTCATACCATCAACCTCCTAACCCCGGGATTCCCGGCAGTGAAATGTGGAACACAAATTTAAACAGATAGAAAATCCCGATTCCCATGGCCAGCGTAAATATGTAGATAAACGGTTTGCGCTCGCCGCAGTACCACAGCATGATGGGGAAAATAATGATGACCGCCGGGATAAATCCGATATAAATGGTCAGCGCCACATACACACAGAGCAGCGCAATCAGGAAAATACAGGGTTTCTCCTTGGACCAGTCAAACTCAATGATCTTTTCTTTCTTAAACACCAGGCTCTCTATCAGCAGGATCGCGGAGCAGATCAGAATGCCCACCAGGCAGATGCCCGGAATGATCCTGGGGCTGGGAGCGCCGGAGTCAAACATGGGGAGACGCACCTGGCTTGGCATCGCAAGCAGCATGAGAATGCTGAAAACCCCCATAACAATGCCGGACCAGAGATACGTTTTTATCTTAAACTTCATAATTTACTGCACCCTTTCTGCGGATTTACTGCTGTCCGCTCAGAAGCTCGAACGCGGAGAGTGCCTTCGCACAGCCCTCGTCCAGGAACGCCTGCGCGTCATCTTTGTAGAGCTCGTTCTTGTTGAGCATAACCTCGCTGATCCAGTCTGCGTACTCCGGATCTGCCCAGACTTCCTTGGCAATCTCTGCAACCTCGTCGATCCATGCCTGGTCAGCGCCGGTGCGCACCGCGATGAAGCCGCCGGACGGAAGGATAGAGCCAGTGTAATCTTTGGAAGCGTCCAGCTCGGGAGCCATGCCGTCGCCTGCCACGCCGGGAACCGTGATCGCGCCGTCGGGACCTTTAAAGCCCTCGAATGCCGTCTCGGAGAAGGCAAGGATCGGGGTGATGGTGCCGGCCTCAACGTCCTCGATGGCCGCCTGGGTGGTTCCCACGAACACGTCCACCTCGCCGTCGGTCAGACCTTTTTTCTGGCTGCTCCGCCATCGTAGGGTACGGTCATCACCGTGCCGCCATCAAGCGCCAGCAGGGAACCGAGAGCCAGATGCGGATCGGAAAGCGGGTTTCCGCCGGACATCTTGATGCCGCCGTTTTTCGCCTTGTCCAGAATGTCGGCCAGGGTGGTTCCTGTCTTTGCGTACACAATCCAGGTTCTGTCGTCGATGTCAGCCACCGGATAGATATCGTTCCTGTCGAAGTCAACCACCTCGGTCTGGTACTGCTTGCCCAGATCGTGACGGTACGCCACGCCGAAGCCGTAAACCAGAAGATCCGTGGTGGACGGGTCCTGATCGGTGTACCAGTTGGCTGCCTGGAAGCCGTCGCCGCCGGTCATGTTTTCAACGATGAAGTTGTAATCGGAATGATTGTTTGCCACGAGAGCCCACTTTCTCGCGATGGAGTCCGCGGTACCGCCCACGCCGTAGGGGCACACGATCTTGATGGTGCTGCCGCCTCCCGCGTTCTGGGCCTCGCCCGCCGCCTCGG
>BBZO01000021.1 GCA_001304875.1 Clostridia bacterium UC5.1-2E3 | reverse complement strand
GCCCGGGAAGACCGCCGCAGGGAGGCCCCGGAACGCCGCCCTGGGGGATTCCCCCGTGGGGGCTGCCGCCGTGGGGACTGCCCCCGGAGCCGCCGAGACAGCCGGCGCCGAGAAACTGGCTGGAGGAGCTGATCCGCCTGATGCTGTTTCAGGAGCTGCAGGCCAGGCGGTGCAGGGGAAGAGAGTGTTCATAGGAAATCCGGCGGCGCAGCCGGAATGATTTTGAAGATGGCGTTCCTGTCAGCGGGGAGCGCCATTTTTGTCGGAAAAACGGGCCGGGGGGAACTTCATAAAAGATTAATTTGTAGTTTTTCTGGATACCATATAAAATAAAAGACAAACCAGATATTTACAGAGGAATCAAAATGAGTCGTTTTGCAAAGAAAGCAGTCATCCTGTCAGTCATTTTCCTTCTGGCTGTCGGGGGCTATTTTATATGGAATCAGAAACACGCAGACCCGGATATTTTTTACACCTCCATCGAGGACGCCAATCTCCCCGTGGTCTATATGGAGATGTACGGGGAGGCCGTGAACGGCCTTCACGGCTACTTTAAAGAGGACAGCCGCGCCGCGGCCAGGGAGGCACTCACGGTCCTTCCGGCGGACCGGCGGCTGGGAATCCGCATCGGGGAGGCGGACGGCGCTCTTTTAGGCATCCAGTACGAGGTGCGGAACCTGGAGCGGAGCCGCCTGCTTGAGAAGACGCAGGTAAGCGACTGGACCCAGGCCGACGGCTATACCCGCGCCGAGCTTCCCATCGAGAATCTGCTGACGAAGGACGAGGAGTACCTTCTGACCATCCAGATCAGCTTTGAGGGGCAGAAGCCGGTCTACTACTGCACCCGCATTTTATGGACGGACAGCCCCTACGCGGAGCAGATGATCAGCCTGGCGAAGGAGTTTTCCGCCAAAACCTTTGACTACGGCGAGGCCCAGACGCTGACCACCTATTTAGAGTCCAGCGACTCCGCAGACAACAGCTCCCTGGGCGTCGTGACGCTCAAGTCCAGTTTTTCCCAGCTGGTCTGGGCAAACCTGGACATGACGGTGGTGAGCCCGGTGTCCGTGACCCTGAAGGATTTGCAGGGCATCATGGGGAATGTCCAGCTGGATTACATGGTGGCCAGGACTCCGGAGAGCGGGCCGGAGGAGCTCTACGAGATTTCCGAGAACTTCACGATGAAGTGGAGCGAGCAGAGAATATACATGATGGACTACGAGCGCCGCATGAACCAGGTGTTCGAGGGCGACAGCAGCCTGTTTTCCGGGAAACGGATCATCCTGGGAATCCAGGACGGCGAGGGGATCCAGACCATGACAGACCCGGCGGGGGCCTACCAGGCCTTTGTGGTGGGGCGCGAGCTCTGGTGCCTGGACCGGCAGGAGAACCGGGCGGTCCGCGTGTTCACCTTCCGCGACGGGGTCAATGAGAACAGCCAGGGCAACTATAAAAAGCACGGCGTGAAGATTCTGTCGGTGAACGAGTCGGGGGACGTGAGTTTCCTGGTCTACGGCTACATGAACCGGGGCAACCACGAGGGAACACCGGCGTCTCCATGTACCGTTACGACAACGGCAGCAATACGATCGTGGAAAAGTTTTACATTCCGGAGGACGAGCCTGTGAGATGCTTGCGCAGGATCTGAACCGGTTCAGCTATCTGACCGCGGAGGACGTGGTTTACATGTACCTGGGCGGCACCATATATTCCGTGAACCTGATGTCTGGCGAGGCCTCGGAGGTGGCCAGGGGACTGTCGGCCGATGAGCTGGCGGTCAGCGAGAGCGGAAGCCGTCTGGCCTGGCAGGAGGAGGACGGGAAGGTGATCCGCGTCATGGATTTAAAGAGCGGCCGCACGGACGAGATACGGGCCGGACAGGGCGGGACGCTCAAGGTGCTGGGCTTCGTGGGGAGCGACCTGGTCTACGGACTGGCCGCTGCGGACTCGGATATTGTGGAAAATGGCCGCGTGACCGGCACCGCCATGTACGCGCTGGAGATCGTCTCCGATACCATGGAGGTGGCGACGCGCTATGAGAAGGACGGACTTTACATCACGGATGTGACCATTTCCGACAGCCGCGTGCACATGCGGCGCATCGCGAAGAGCGGCGGCGGCTACGCGGACGTGGACGAGGACACGCTGGTCTGCAACGAGGAGATCGGCGGGGAAGCTTCCAGCGGCATCGGCTGGTTTGCCTCCGACGAGAGACGCCGGGTGTACTTTGTCCAGGTGGACCAGGGCATCGAGTCCGGCCGCAGGATCCGCCTCTTAACGCCCAGGAAAATGGTGGCGGAGGAGGCCAATACCGTGGAAATGGCAGGCGGAGAGCAGAGTGGGGAGCTTGTATTCTGCGCTTACGGGCGCGGGAGATACCTGGGATGCAGCCGGAATTTCACGGAGGCTGTGGGGATGGCCTATGATGCCATGGGCATGGTGACCGACGAGAACGGGCGCGTGGTCTGGAACCGCGTGAACCGCGGAAATATAAGGACGCTGGGCGATGTGGAGGCCCAGGCGGCGGGCTTTGCGTCAATTCTGAGGGAGTTTGACGGAACCCGGAGGATGGACGACGGCAGCCTTATCCTGGACTGCCGGGGTCTTAGCATCCCCCAGATTCTCTATTTCATCGACCGCGGAAACCTGGTGGCGGGCTACACCGAAGGCGGCGCGTACCTGCTGATTTACGGGTTTGATCCGTACAATATTTCCGTGTATGACCCGGCCTCGGGGAGCACATTTAAGATGGGACTGAACGATTCGGAAGCCTATTTTAAGAGCTTTGGAAATGATTTTATATGCGTTTTTCAAAGGAATTAACCGATGTTGTGCTTTACAAATGCGTTTGTTGTGTTATAATTAGCATTAACCATGCGCAAAAATTAAGAAATTCGTAACATATAGAGGTAGAGGTGTGAGATGGAACAGTTTATTATGAAAGGCGGCAATCCGCTGGTGGGGGAAGTGACCATCGGTGGGGCTAAAAATGCTGCACTGGGAATCTTGGCTGCATCTATTATGACCGATGAAGACGTTGTTATTGAAAACCTGCCAGACGTGAGAGACATTAACGTTTTGCTTGAGGCTATATCAAAGATTGGAGCTCATGTGGAGCGCATCGACCGCCATACGGCGAAGATCAACGCGAAGCATATCAGAGAGGTGAGCGTGGATGACGATTATATCCGCAAGATCCGCGCGTCCTACTATTTTATCGGAGCGCTGCTTGGAAAGTACAAGAGCGCCGAGGTGCCGCTTCCGGGCGGATGCAACATCGGAAGCAGACCTATCGATCAGCATATCAAGGGCTTCAGAGCCCTGGGCGCTGAGGTTACCATAGAGAGAGGGGCCGTGCTGGCCCATGCCATCGATCTCGTGGCGAGCCATATCTATCTGGATGTGGTGTCCGTGGGAGCGACAATTAACATTATGATGGCGGCAACGCTGGCCGAGGGGGAGACCATCATCGAGAATGCGGCGAAGGAGCCGCACGTGGTGGACGTGGCCAACTTTTTAAACAGTATGGGCGCCAACATCAAGGGAGCGGGCACTGACATCATCCGCATCCGCGGCGTCAGAAAGCTCCACGGGACCGAGTATTCCATCATTCCCGACCAGATCGAGGCGGGCACATTCATGTGCGCGGCGGCGATCACACGGGGGGATATCATGGTTCAGAACGTGATTCCGAAGCATCTGGAAGCCATTTCCGCGAAGCTCATTGAGATGGGCTGCGAGGTCATAGAGTTTGACGAGGCGGTCCGCGTGGTCGGACGTCCGAAGCAGAAGCACATGGATATCAAGACGCTTCCGTACCCCGGATTCCCGACAGACATGCAGCCCCAGATCACCGTGACACTGGCCCTGGCTGAGGGAACCAGCGTGGTGACGGAGAGCATTTTCGAGAATCGTTTCAAATACGTGGACGAGCTTTCCCGCATGGGAGGCAGCATCAAGGTGGAGGGCAATGTGGCCATCATCGACGGCGTCAAAGGCTTCACCGGCGCCCAGGTCAACGCGCCGGATCTCAGAGCCGGAGCCGCCCTCGTCATCGCCGGCCTGGCCGCCGAGGGCTACACCATCGTGGACGATATCGAGTACATCCAGCGCGGCTACGAGTGCTTTGAGGAAAAGCTCCGCGCACTGGGAGCCATGATCGAGCGCGTGGACTCCGACAAGGCGATACAGAAATTCAAATTAAAGGTGGGCTGATGCTCATGGGTGAATGGCGCTGCAAAGTGAAGGTTTTTGGGAACCTCCATTTTGCAGCGCCATTTGTTCACTGGAAATCTGACCGTACACAGAATATCCAGACAGTCGGAAGGAGGCTGCGATGGGAAAATATCTGAAAATCCTTAAAAAAAGATATAAGCCGGTTCTGGCAGCACTTGTCCTGCTTCTGATCGCCCTGCAATTCGTCCCCTTCAGAGTCTTTATCAAAAAATCAGACGTCGGCGGTGGATATCTGAAAGAAAACCAGGAAGAGGTAGAATTTCTGTGCTTTGGAGACATATACAACCTGTCCTTTCGCCCCTGCACAGTCATCCTGGAGATCACTTCCAGGCGGGATATGGAGGACGGCTATCTGGCCAATGAGAATCTGGAGGTAAATTTAATCGAAATCCAGTCCGGAGAAGCCGGATATCCAATAATCACGTCATCCACGTCCCCCGATGAGCAAGACATCTATCGAGGTCACATGCACCGGAGAATACGGCGGAGAGGGGAATGGCGTCCGTCATCCTCCTGAATCTATGAAGGCACGATTATACAAAGAATGAAAGTTTCTGCCCCATCTGTCTGTGCATTTACCGATGTTCACCCAATTTCTCCTACTCAATTGGAATTGTATGGCAAAAAGTATTCCGCAGTATATAATGGATTTGTCGGGATAAAGTGTTTGAAATTTTGAAAGGGTTAAAATATGGCAAAAACAAAACAGACTGCTTTGATGCATGTGGATGAACAAACAAAAGCTGCGGCTGTAGAGTTAGTTCAATCTGATATAAAGAATTTAATATATGTAGTCCGCAATCAACAAGTAATGTTGGACAGTGATTTAGCGATGCTGTATCAAGTAGAAACTAAGCGCTTAAATGAAGCCGCCAAACGTAACATTTCACGTTTCCCGGAAAGATTCCGATTTCAACTGACGAAAGAGGAGTATAAAAACTTGAAGTCGCAGTTTGCGACTTCAAGTTTGGAAGATAATAATGGATACGGCGGGCGCAGAAAATTACCATATGTTTTTACGGAGCAAGGAATAGCAATGCTTTCTGCTGTTTTGCGTAGTGATGCTGCCATCCGGGTAAGTATTAAGATTATGGATACTTTTGTGGAAATGCGAAAGTATATGGCAAATACATCTTTGCTGTATGAACGGCTAAATGCAATGGAAATTCGTCAGATAAATTACCAAGCTGAAACAGATGAGCGTTTTGAAAAAGTTTTTGAGTATATATCCGAGCATGAGGAAGTCAGTCAAAAGGTATTCTTTGACGGACAGATTTATGATGCGTTCAGCTTGATTATTAGTCTGATGCAAAAGGCAAAAAAGGAAATCACGCTGATAGACGGATATGTGGACGTGGGAACACTAAATTTGCTTTCTAAGAAAAATGAGAGTGTGTCTGTGACGATCTATACACAGAAACGGACAAGACTCACGAAAACGGATATAGAGAATTTTAATGCACAGTATCCTGCATTAAAATTGAAATATACACAAGCATTCCATGACCGTTTTTTAATTCTTGATCGAGAAACAGCCTATCATGTGGGAGCATCCTTAAAAGACGCAGGAAAGAAATGTTTTGGTATTAATCTTATTCAAGATGTGGGGATAATCAAAGATATATTACAGAGGTTAGAGCTGGAAACAGAAGAATAATGTTTCGAGTTCTAAATCATGACCTTGAGAATGCATTCTATTTCCCCTCCCCCCTATTGACATCCCCCCGCAAATCATGTATGATACACATTGCAACAGACAACCAAATAAAAAGTACGTAATATCCCTTATTCAGAGTGATGGAGATACAAAGGATCTGTGAAGTCACGGCAACCCCGTTTAAGCTGCGCGTCCATGCGGGCGGCGAGGGACGGAAGGTGCCAGCCTGAGCGACGCACCGGCATGCAAGCCGGGGATCGAGCAATAAGAGGATTTGAAGTTCATGCATTCAAGTCCGCGCATATTGCTACGGACTTTTTTATTTGCCGAGGCTTAATTTTATTTGCCTAAACCTAAGAGGAGGAATCAAGATGGAGAAATTACTGTTTACTTCTGAGTCGGTCACCGAAGGCCATCCGGACAAAATCTGCGACCAGATTTCCGACGCCATCCTGGACGCGCTGATGGAGAAAGACCCCATGAGCCGCGTGGCCTGCGAGGTCTGCACCACCACCGGGCTTATCCTGGTCATGGGTGAGATCACCACCAACGCCTATGTGGACATTCAGAAGATTGCGAGAGAGACTGTCCGCGAGATCGGCTACGACCGCGCGAAATACGGCTTCGACTGCGACACCTGCGGCGTCATCGTGGCGTTGGATGAGCAGTCCGCCGACATTGCCATGGGCGTTGATAAGGCGCTGGAGGCAAAGGAAAACAAGATGTCCGACGATGAGATCGAGGCTATCGGAGCCGGCGACCAGGGAATGATGTTCGCTACGCCACCAACGAGACCGAGACCTATATGCCCTACCCCATCGCTCTGGCCCACAAACTGGCGCTGCAGCTTGCGAAGGTGAGAAAGGATGGCACATTAAAATATCTCCGTCCCGACGGAAAGACCCAGGTGACGGTGGAGTACGACGAGGGCGGACGTCCCATGCGCCTGGACGCGGTGGTTCTTTCCACCCAGCACGATGAGGAAGTGACCCAGGAGCAGATTCATAAAGACATTAAGAAATACGTATTTGACCCGATTCTCCCGGAGGAGATGGTGGACGCGGATACTAAGTTTTTCATCAATCCCACCGGCCGTTTCGTGATCGGAGGCCCCCACGGGGACAGCGGCCTGACCGGCAGAAAGATCATCGTGGACTCCTACGGCGGATATGCGCGCCACGGCGGCGGCGCATTCTCCGGCAAGGACTGCACGAAGGTAGACCGCTCCGCAGCCTACGCGGCGCGCTACGTGGCAAAGAACATCGTGGCGGCGGGCCTGGCTGACAAGTGCGAGATCCAGCTCTCCTACGCCATCGGCGTGGCACAGCCCACCTCCATCAACGTGGACACCTTTGGAACCGGAAGAATTTCCAATGAGAAGCTGGTTGAGATCATCCGTGAGAACTTCGATCTCCGCCCGGCGGGCATCATCAAAATGCTGGATTTGAGAAGGCCGATCTACAAGCAGACGGCGGCTTACGGACATTTCGGAAGAGACGATCTGGATCTGCCGTGGGAGAAGCTCGACAAGGCAGAGCTGCTTAAGAAATATCTGTAACAGGAGAAAAGACGCTGGACGGGGATTCCCCAAGGCGTCTTTTTCATTTTTGAACGCCAGAGGAAAATTTCTGGAAATTTGAACGGGAGTCCGGACGAAAGTTAGAATAGTTTTAGAGACGTACCCGCAGAAATATGGTACAATAGAACCGGTGATAGTATGAAGATTAAGACACGTCTGGCGGTGGCGTTTCTGACAATAACCATCGTGCCTATTTTTTGATATATATTGCAGTCATAGGCCTCAGCAATTACCAGATAAAGGCATTTCAGAAGGCCTACGGGCTCAATGAGCAGGTGGAGCTTTTCTCGGCCAACTCCATGCAGGTGTTCAACCGTCTGACGCAGAACGTGCAGCGGGAGCTGAGGAATACCCTGGCCCAGGAGCCGGAGAAGCTGGAAGAGCGGGAATACTTAGATAAGGTGAACACAGAGCTCAAAAGTAAGTATTCTTATCTGATCGTGCGCTATAACGACGAGATCGTTTATTCTGGCAACCCGGAGGCGGCGGAGGGGCTCTATAAGATGCTGCCGGAGTACCGCGACAGCGAGGGGAGCGCGGTGGCCGGCTTTTATCTGGACGGACAGACCCAGCACCTGATCAAGCAGATGGACTTTCAGCCTGAGAAGGGCGTCAATGCCAGCATATTTATCATAACCAGGATGGACGACCTGATGCCGGAGATCAAGTCCATGCTGACGGAGATGATGCTGACCGGTGTGCTCATCATCCTGCTGACCGGCGTGTGGCTGGTCATCTGGGTGTATCATTCTATTTTCCAGCCCATCGGGAAACTGCAGCAGGCGACGAAGAATATACGCGACGGCAATCTGGACTTCACGCTGGAGGCCGGGGACGATGACGAGATCGGCCAGCTCTGCCAGGATTTCGAGGAGATGCGCATCCGCCTCAAGGAATCCACCGAGGAAAAGATTCAGTATGATAAGGAAAATAAGGAGCTTATAAGCAATATTTCCCACGATTTAAAGACCCCCATCACGGCTATTAAGGGCTACGTGGAAGGGATTCTGGACGGCGTGGCGTCCTCGCCGGAGAAGCTGGACAAATACATCCGCACTATTTACAACAAGGCCAACGACATGGACCGTCTGATCGACGAGCTGATGTTTTACTCGAAGATCGACACGAATAAAATTCCCTACGTCTTTTCAAAAATCAATGTGGCCAGTTATTTTGGGGACTGCGCCGAGGAGGTGGGCCTCGACATGGAGTCGCGGAACATCGATCTGGGATATTTCAACTACGTGGACGAGGACGTGGTGGTCATCGCCGACGCGGAGCAGCTTAAGCGGGTGATCAACAACATCATCAGCAATTCGGTGAAATACATCGACAAGAAGCGGGGCATCATTAACATCCGCATCCGGGACGACGGTGATTTCATCCAGGTGTCCATCGAGGACAACGGAAAAGGCATCGCGGCCAAGGATCTGCCTACATTTTCGACCGCTTCTACCGCACGGATTCGTCGAGAAACTCCGCGCAGGGCGGCAGCGGCATCGGGCTCTCCATCGTGAAGAAGATTATCGAGGATCACGGCGGACGGATCTGGGCCACCAGCAAGGAAGGCATCGGGACGGAAATACATTTTGTCCTTAGAAAGTATCAGGAGGTTATACAGGAATGAGCAGGATTTTGATTGTGGAGGACGAGGAGAGCATCGCGGAGCTGGAGAAGGACTATCTGGAGCTCTCCGGTTTCGAGGTGGAGATTGAGAATAACGGGAGAGTGGGGCTGGAGCGGGCCCTGCAGGAGGAGTTTGACCTCTTCATCCTGGATCTGATGCTTCCGGGGGTGGACGGATTTGAGATCTGCAAAAAGATCCGCGAGTCCAAGAATACGCCCATCATCATGGTCTCCGCGAAGAAGGACGACATCGACAAGATCCGCGGCCTGGGCCTGGGCGCCGACGACTACATCACGAAGCCGTTCAGCCTAGCGAGATGGTGGCGCGTGTGAAGGCGCACCTCTCCCGGTACGAGCGCCTCATCGGCAGCGGGATGCCGGAGAATGAGGTCATAGAGATCCGCGGGCTCAAGATCGACAAGACCGCCAGGCGGGTGTACGTGAATGGGGAGGAGAAGAACTTCACGACGAAGGAATTTGACCTTCTTACGTTCCTGGCGCAGAACCCGAACCACGTGTTCACGAAGGAGGAGCTGTTTAACAAGATCTGGGACATGGAGTCGCTGGGGGACATCGCCACGGTGACGGTGCACATCAAGAAGATCCGGGAGAAGATCGAGTTCAACACGGCCAAGCCGCAGTATATCGAGACGATCTGGGGCGTAGGTTATCGCTTTAAAGTGTAAAAGTAAAAAGGATTGGAGAATCCCTGTGCATGCGGGGATTCTCATTTTTCTGCCAGAAAAGCAGTAATTATATTTTGGGAAAATCAAGGGGCTGTGCTGTGTTTCGGAACAAAAAAGTTCCCGCGGTAAGCGCCCTCCAGCTTTAACAGAGCCGTCTTTTTATCGATGCCTCCGGCGTACCCGGTGAGGCTGCCGTTTGTGCCGACGACCCGGTGGCAGGGAATGAGAATCGACAGCTCATTGCGGCCCACCGCATTGCCGACCGCCTGGGCGGACATGCGTGTCAGGCCCCGTTTCTTTGCGATCTTCGCGGCAATCCCGCCATAGGTGGTTGTCTCACCATAGGGAATCGTGCGGAGGATTTCCCAGACTTCTTTTTGAAAAGCTGTTCCGAGCATATGCATGGGCGGCATAAAATCCGGCTCTCTGCCGGAAAAATAGATATCGAGCCAGCGTTTTGCTTCCTGGAAAACAGGTACTTCTTTTTCTTCATGGTTCTCATCGAGATTCCACGCATAATATTTTTCGCCATCGAACCAGAGACCCGTC
This sequence comes from Clostridia bacterium UC5.1-2E3, assembly GCA_001304875.1. Classification (GTDB taxonomy): domain Bacteria; phylum Bacillota; class Clostridia; order Lachnospirales; family Lachnospiraceae; genus Ventrisoma; species Ventrisoma faecale. The sequence goes on along the minus strand of BBZO01000021.1, from coordinate 51,292 downwards.
AGTCCGATTTCATCCGCTGCCAGGAGAATTTCCCCTAAAGGGGACTGATATGTAGTTGTATATTGCATGGTTTCCTCCTGATTAAATTTCAAAATACTGGTTGGAGTCGGCCGGTGCATCTTGCCGGTCCGTCATGGTGTAGGAGCGCAGCGGCGTGACTACTGTGATTTTATAATCCATAAAATCATGCATACGTCCATGCTTTTGACACATTCTGTGCGCAGCCAGGTTTCTCCATTTTTCGACGCTCTCTTCATCCTTCCAGACGGACAGACTGAGCAGTTTGCCCTCTGTGCTGAGCGAAGAAAATCGCTCTGAACGAATGAACCCCTCCGCATTCGCGATGGAATCCTTCAAAGACGCAGCCATTTTCAGATAGTCTTCCATTTTTCCTGGTTTTACCGTTACCTCAAATAGTACGATTACCATTTCTTCCTTTGTCATGTGCATTGTACCTCCATCTTATTTTCTTCTGGTGATTTGATTGTGGCCGCATAGGCGCTGTTGCACAGTCCCAGCACGGCGGAAAGGATAAACAGCATCTCGATTCCCAGGGTTCGCCAGATCCATCCGCCGAACAGCGCGATGAGAATTGTGATCAGATGATTGACGGAGAGCCCTGTGGAGATCGTGGCCCGCGCCTCCTCCGGTGTATCTGCAAGATCATGGACGTAGACATTGGAGGCCATGGATGCGAGGGATATGATTGAATCCAGCACGTAGTTGGCGCAGCAGACGAGAAAGGCAACGTCTGCCGGAAAAATGCGGTGCGCAAACCCGTAGAAAAAGCAGACAACGACGAGGATCAGCGTATCCGTCACCATGACCACCTTGTAGCCCAGCTTATCGATGATTTTCCCGATGAGCGGAGAAAAGAGGAAACTGAAAATGGCGGATATGGCAAACAGCAGCTGATGACCGAGGTGGATGCGCCGTAAAACAAAATCAGCACATAAGGGCCAAAGGTGAAAAAGACCTGCTTTCTTGCGCCGTAGAAAACCTCAAGGAAATAGTATTTTGTGTATTTCTTCCGGAAATAGAACCGCCGTTTTGCCCGATCTGTCTCACTGCGGCCCGTCAGCCGGAAGGAAAATGCCGCCCCAAGGGCAATCAGAGCTGTGGAGACGGCAAAAACCGCCCGGTATGCAGGCACGCCGGAGACGAACAGAAACGCGGCGCTGATAAGCAGGAAACCGATCAGCTGGCCGCCCTGCAGGATGGAGCTGATATAGCCCAGGGCCCTGCCGCTGCGCCCTTCTCTGGCATATTCCAGAGTAAGGGTGGTGCGCATTCCAAGCTGGATATGGTCGCCCAGGGAGTAGACGATGATGGCGAGAATGACCATGGCTTTATCCGCCGGAACAAATGTCTGCATCATCATACCGGCCAGCATGATCACAGCGCCCAGCTTATAGAGAGTTTCCGCAGAAAGCATATAAAAAGCCGCCAGAATGAATACAAGCAGCAGCCCGGGCAGCTCTCGGAAAAATTCGGACACGCCCTTGTCAAACTCTGTCATGGCGACGGCCTCGGCGAGATAGTTGTCGATGACACCCTTATACAGGCCGTAGGAGAGGCCGGCTGTCAATACAGACAGGAAAAATAACTGATACTTTGAGCTTTTTTTGAATGCACTTGAAAAATTGCTTAAAAACTGCATGGCTTAGATTTTCTCCTTCACATTCATTCTCTCCAGCGCGCCGCCTGCTACGGCCCAGAAATATAAGCTTGCCACGCTGCAGTAAGGGCTGAACCGTCTGCGGTACATCTCAAAGCGTTTCCGGTCAATTTCCTTGTGGCGGTACACCATCCGCATTCCCCGGAGAATTGCCAGGTCGCCAAAGCTGAAAATGTCTGGCCGCTGCAGGCAGAAGAGAAGTATCATTTCCGCTGTCCACACGCCGATGCCTTTTAAGGACGAAAGAGCCGCGATTGCCTCCGCGTCGCTCTTTTCTGCGACCGCATCGAGGTCAAATTCACCGCAGTCCACTTTCCGGGCAAAATCCAGGATGTAGTCTGCTTTCCGGAAGGTCATTCCAAAGCTCTGCAGGCGTTCCCTCCCTGCCGCCAGAAGGGAACCGGCGCTGACCTCCCCCAGCTCCTGCTGTATCCGGTTCCAGATGGTCTGCTGGGCCTTGGTGGAAATCTGCTGGCCGATTATGTGATGGACGACAGACGAAAAAAGGTCCGTGTCAACCGTACGATCGATATGACCAAGCTGCTCGATCACCGCCCCCAGCTTCTTGTCCCTGCTTTTCAGATATGCGGTCTCCGTTTCACCGTATGGGAAATACATAGTTTTTTGTCCCTCTCTTGACATGGCTGTTTTTTCTTTTTATGATAATATCACACGATATAGCGATATAATATCTGAAAATCGCCAGATTATATTCTAATATAGCCAGATCAAAGGAAAAGGAGAGTGTATCATGGGAGAAAACCACCGTTTTATCAATTCTGTTAATCTGAACGCAGGCACAGATTTTCCCTATCTGGTTCTGGAAATCATAAATGAGCAGAGCTTTCCGAGAAATCCGGGATTCCAGGTGATGCACTGGCATGAGGACATCCAGTTTATCTATGTCCTGGAAGGGCGGGTCTCGGTGAAGACTCTGCACGACACCACAGCCGTGCAGGCCGGGGAAGGGGTTTTTATCAATAAGAGCGTGGTTCATCTGGTAGAGCATACCGGGATTTGTCATTACTACAGCTTTGTATTTCCGGATTATTTTCTGAAATTTTACTTTGGCAGTCCGGCGGCGGCTGTCGTGGAGCGGATCATCGGCAGGGAGCAGCTTCCTGTGTTCGCTTTTACAAAAGAGCTGCCCTGGTGCGGCCCGGTGCTTGCCATCCTGCGGGAGCTGACTGAACTGGAGAAGAATAAAACAGACGTTTATGTCTACGAGGTTCTGACCCGGCTTTCTTCCCTCTGGCTGGCGATTGCCAAAAATATCGTTCTGCCGCCGGGAAGAGCGAACGATGCTCTTAGCTTGAGGATGCAGATATTTCTGAATTACATCGGGGAGCATTACGGAGAGGATATTTCGCTGGGCAGTCTTGCGGAGAGCGCCCATGTCAGCAAATCGGAGTGCCTGCGGTGTTTTAAGGTGAGTATGCAGACAACGCCGCTTAAATATCTGATGGAATATCGCCTGCAGAAGGCCGCCGAGCTGCTGGCCACAACGGATGAAGCCATTGGCACAATCGCGATGAATGCGGGCTTCAGACAGTCGAGCCATTTTGGAAAATGTTTCAGGGAAAAAACCGGGTATTCACCCAGGGAGTATAGAAACCAGAAAAAATAGGCGCGGCCTTCATGGGCTATATTCTTTTTTAGACCTCTTGGAACATTCTTTTAATGTCCGTTTAAACTGAATTGAAAAGATAATGATTGTTGCCGATACAGAGATGACGTCAGCGACCGGCTCCGCAAGAATCACTGCAAATACTTTATCTTCGATAAATCCCGGGAAGATATAAATAAACGGTATCAGAAGGAATACCTTTCTGAGCAGCGAGAGAAAGGTAGAGGTACCGGCTTTCCCAGAGCCATCAGCGTCTGCAGCGAGGCCATCTGGATACCGATCAGAATGCCCGCTGAAAAATAGATGCGGATTCCCCAGACGGTGAGCTTTGTCAGCTCTGCATCGGCGGTAAAGGGCAGTATCACATACTTCGAGCCGGCCAGAAATAGAATGTAAATCAGCAAAGTTATTCCAAACGCCGTCGAAATTAACCGCTTAAATGCTTCCTTTACACGGGCCGCGTTTCCGGCTCCATAATTGTAACTGATAATCGGCTGTGCTCCCTGTGCAAGCCCCTGTGCCGGGAGCATGAGAAACTGCATCAGCGTGGAGAGAATCGTCATCATTCCCACGGCCATGTCCCCGCCGTATCTGAGCAGGGAGGCATTATACGTCAGCACGAGCACGCTTTCCGTGGCAAACATGATAAACGGCGCGAGGCCCAGCGCAAGAGCCGGGAAGATAATACGGGCGCGCAGCTTCATATGCCGGATGTTCAATTCCAGAATCCCCGTGTGTCTTGCGAAAAAGCGGAAGGCCCAGGCGGCGGAAATCGCCTGTGATAAAATCGTAGCGCAGGCCGCCCCGCGTACTCCCATATTGAAAAAATAGATAAATAAAGGATCAAGGATAATGTTGGAAATCGCGCCGACCAGCACCGTGATCATGCTGACTTTAGAAAAGCCCTGGGCCGTGATAAACGCATTAAGCCCCAGTGTCAGCAGCACAAATATGGTTCCGCAGGCATAAATGCGCAGATAAGACGCCGCATAAGGCATGGTCGCGCTGCTCGCGCCAAATACGGTCAGAATGGCCTCTGTGAAGCAGAGCAGAACTGCGGTCAGAAAAATGGACATGAGAACCATGGCCGAGAAGGAATTTCCCAGAATCTGTTCGGCGTGTTGTCTCTGCCCTTTTCCCATATATATGGAAGCCAGAGGAGCCGCGCCGCTGCTGACAAGCTGTGCAAAGGACGAAACCAGGGTAATAATGGGCACGCACACGCCTAAAGCAGTCAGCGCGGTTGTCCCGTTTCCGGGAATGTGCCCCACATACATCCGGTCCACCGCGCTGTAAAGCAGATTTACAATCTGTGAAATGACAGAGGGAACCGCCAGAGATACGAATAGTTTCCCGACAGGTTCGGTCTCCATCACTTGTTCGTTCATTGGATATTTCCTCCTCTGTAATTGCATTTCCTGCACTGCGGCAAAGAAAGCTCCGAGTCCTCATTCCGGTAAATTCCGGCCCATTGGCAGATGCTTCTGAGAATCGGCAGGACGGAGGTCCCTTTCTCTGTCAGGCAGTATTCGACGCGCGGGGGAATCTCGTCAAACTGTCTCCGGTGTATGATCCCGTCGGCGATCAGCTCTTTTAAAGTGGTTGCCAGAACTGCGTCCGTGATGTTTGCCATTTCGCGGCGCAGCTCGCTGTATCTCAGCAGTTCCTTCTCCGCCAGTACGCAGATGATCCGGGATTTCCATTTTCCCCCGAACACTTCAAGGCCATATTCCAACGGACAGCGAATGTCTTCCTGTAATTTTTTCTGATACATCTGATTCCACTCCTTTCGCTGTCCATTGTATCATATTGGCGGGGGATTATAAAACCTTCTTATTGTCTGCGCCGGGAGTGGTCACGATCACCTTTTCAGGGGTGATGATCAGTGCTCCCTTGGCGGTGGCGGCTCCGTTGAACATCTTCTCAACCATGGCTTTAAAGGTGTCAACCACTGCGCCCTCGGTCACATATTCCGCGGAGCCCTTAATCTGGTAGCCCTCTAAATTCTGCGCGTCGTATGCGGAAATGGCGATTCTGCCGTTGTTCGCCTTAATATTCTGCAGAGTGGTTTCCAGAAATACGTCGCCGACAACCAGTTTTCCGTCCTCTGTCACGTCCTTAAACGCAACCGGGACAACGTTCGCTCCCCGTCGGCGCAGGTCGCCAGATCCCACATACTCGATTTCAGCAGCTTTACAACAGTTTCATTCATCATGCGAATTACCTCCAGATCTGATTTTATGCGGCTTATCGGTTAAGCTGTACTCATTATAAGAAATCGACTTGCGGCGGACAAGATATTAGCAAATTTGTGAGTCACTCATAAATTTCATAGTGATAATTTAAGCGTTTGCCGGAGTGTCCCTGTCCGGATGTGCCAGGCGTTCCAGGTCCTCCCGCACCGCGCGCGTCCGGTCATGGCTGGGGCCGTACAGGGCCAGGTACACTTTTTCGGCGTCTGCCAGCGCGTCCAACGCTTTCTCGTACTCTCCCATTTTTTCGTAGACCCAGCGCAGATTTTGCAGAGTTTCGCCGTAGTCGGCATTTTCTCCGAAGAAACGTTTCGTGTGACGGGCGGAGCGGCGGTAGAGCGCGGCGGCGGTCTCGCAGTCGCCCTCGGCGTACAGGTATCCGGCCAGGCTGTTCAGTATCTCGGCGCAGTGCGTGCGCTCCGCCTCCGGGCATTTGCCCAGGGCCTGGAGTGCCCGTGTCAGACAGAAACGGGCCTGCGTTTTGTCTCCGGTCATGTGGTAGAGCTTGGTCAGATTGTTGTAGATGACGGCGGTTTCCTGGAGGTGTTCCGGGAGCGGCCCGATGAGCGCGAGAGCCTGGTTCAGACAGTCGATGGCCTTGCCTGGGAGGTTCATCTCCCGGTAGGTCAGAGAAAGGTTGCAGAGGACGCCTGCGAGGAAGCCGTTCTCCTCCCCGGCGGTGTTCTGGCAGGTATCGAGGGCCTCTGTAAACAGGGCCTCGGCCTGCGCGTAGTCCTTCATCAGCCGGCAGGTTCCGGCCATGTTGTTTAAGGTGGCGGCATATTCCGCGCAGCCGGTTCCCAGGGTTTCACGGATCAGAGATCGGGCGTTTGCGAAGGCTTCCAGGGAGAGGGAATACTGCCCGGTTTCCCGGTACATGGCGCCCAGCTCGTTGCAGGCGGCGATCATCTGCCGGGGGTCTGCGGCGATTTCCGGCCCGGCGCCGGGTGTGGCGTTTTCTGCAGGGCGTTCTGTCTGGTTTGTCATATCGATGTTTCGCTTTGTCTCTCCCATATCTGTTCCTCCGCTCCTGGATATCTGATTTTATTATAGGGGACAGGAGGGAAACTGCTTTACATCTTTTCATATGATTTTTGCATGGAGTCGGTTTGCGCGTTTCCAGGGAATTTCCGGCCGCGGCGGAAATGAGTTTCTGCAAAGAAGAGATGACTTCGGGCAAATCGCAGCCGTTCTGGATTTATTATAATCGGAGCATAACGAAATCTAAGACAGAGGAGTGTATCATATGGAAAACTTTACTTTCTACAGCCCGACGTATTTTGTTTTCGGTAAAGAGACAGAGAAACAGACCGGAGCGTACGTGAAAAAATATGGCGGGCACAAGGTGCTTATCCACTACGGCGGCGGCTCCGTTGTCCGCTCGGGTCTTCTGGACCGCGTGAAAAAATCCCTGGATGAGGAGGGAATCGAGTACGTGGAGCTGGGCGGCGTGAAGGCCAGCCCCTTAAGCGATCTCATTTACGAGGGCATCGATCTGGCGCGCAGGGAGAAGGTGGACTTTGTCCTCGCGCTGGGCGGCGGCTCCGTGATGGATTCCGCGAAAGGCATCGCGCTGGGAGCCGTGTATGACGGGGATTTCTGGGATTTCTACTGCGGCAAGAAGGGGCCGGTGACCGAGGCGCTGCCGGTGGGCTGCGTGGTTACCATCGCCGCTTCCGGGTCGGAGGGATCCACAGATTCCGTGGTTACCCTGGTGACGGAGGACGGAAAATACTACAAGCGCTGCGCAGACGGCGACATTCTTCGCCCGCTGTTTGCGATCATGAACCCGGAGCTTATGATGACTCTGCCGCCGTATCAGACGGCCAGCGGCATCGCGGATATCATGGCGCACTGCATGGAGCGCTATTTCACCCATACGAAGGACGTGGAACTCACGGACCGTCTGCTGGAGGCGGTTATGCTGACCATGATTAAGGAAGGCAGACGCGTGATGAAAAACCCCGACGATTATGAGGCCCGCGCCAATATCATGTGGGCGGCCATGATCGCGCAGAACAACTCCACCGGCGTCGGCCGTGCGCAGGACTGGGGAACCCACCACATGGACAATGAGATCGGCATTCTCTACGGCGCGTCCCACGGCGCAGGACTTGCGCTCCTGTTCCCGTACTGGATGGAGTACGCGATGAAGACCCAGGGCACCGACCGTTTCGTCATGTATGCAAACAGAGTCTGGGGCTGCCAGATCGATTTCGAGCACCCGGAGGTGACTGCGAGAGAAGGCATCAAGGCGTTCCAGGATTTCATGCGCGAGATCGGCATGCCGACCACCATCAGCGAGCTGGGCGGCAAACCCGAGGACATCCCGGTCATGGTCGAGAACATGTTCCACGGTGCGCCGAACCACGGGAATTTTGTCAAACTGACTCCCGAGATCGCGGCAGAGATCTATCGCATGGCGATGTAATGGATCTTGCTGTTTCAATATATAATCTTCACCAATTTCCTTGACACCCCACCGCCCTGTCGGAGGCCTCGGCCACGGCAGGGCGGTGGGCGTTTTGCTGTGGAGCGGATGCCTGGCGGTGAAGCGGATGCCTGGCGGGGGCTTTCACGAGTGTGGCGGATATGGTATAATAATCCATGTAAAAGCATGTCCATAGAATCGGAAAGGAGTCCCAATGGCGCTCAAAAATAAATTTGGCATTACAGACTCGTCGGAACTTGCCAGAGTGGAAGAGAAAATTAGTAAAATGAGAGCAATCGAGCTGTTTGAGAAGAATCTGCTGGATACGTTTGAGGTTGGAACTTTTAGGGGGCTGGCGCAGATCCATAAGTATTTGTTTGACGATATATATGACTTTGCCGGGCAGGTCCGTACTGTCAATATGGCAAAAGGAAATTTTCGCTTTGCCTCGGTTATGTACCTTGAAGAGGCATTGAAACAGATCGGGAAGATGCCGCAGTCAACATTTGATGAAATCGCTGAAAAATACGTGGAGATGAATATTGCTCATCCATTCCGTGAAGGAAATGGACGGAGTACAAGGATATGGCTGGATGCGATTCTTAAGAAAGAGCTGAAACTGGTCGTTGACTGGAGGAAAATAGATAAGGAAGATTACCTTTTCGCCATGGAGAGAAGCCCTGTGAAGGACGTGGAGATTAAGCTTCTTCTGAAAAACGCGCTCATGGATAAGATCGATGACCGTGAGGTTTATATGAAGGGGATCGATGTGAGCTATTATTATGAGGGGTATGAGGTTTTTAAGGCGGAGGAATTGAAATGAAGCTTTATCACGGAAGTAATATGGAAGTGGCGCATCCTCGGATTCGAAAAAAACTGCGTGCGCTTGATTTTGGGGCCGGATTTTATTTGACTTCCAGTAAAAAACAGGCTGAAAAATGGGCAAGAGCTGTGACAAGGCGCAGACAGAGAGGAGTGCCTACTCTCAATATTTATGAATTAAAAGAAACAAGCATAGGAGAATTAAACACACTTAAATTCGAGGCTGCAAATATGGAATGGCTGGAGTTTGTTGTGGGAAACAGAAAAGAAATAATCGACTCAAATGAGTATGATTTAGTTATTGGCCCGGTGGCAAATGATTCAACGCTTCCAGTGATAGATGATTATATGGATGGCAGGTATACAAAAGAGCAGGCTGTAGAACGGCTGATGCCTCAAAATTTGACAGACCAATACGCATTTTTGACGGAAACGGCACTTTCAGTTTTGCACTTTGAAGGGAGAGAGTCACTATGACCAGATTATCTGCGAGACAGATTGATTTTTTTGATCGGCAGGTTGTAGAATTAATGGTGGAAAAGTATGGAATGGATGATAGAGAAGCAGTAAGAGCTTTTATCGAATCTAAAACATATCAATTATTGCTGGATGTGGAATCGGAAGTATATACGATGAGTCCACATATAATTTTTGATATGTGGGAGAGTGAAAAGATCACGGGAGATCCACGAAATTCACAGTATATAAGGGAGTGATATAAGTGCGGAAAGAAACGGCTTTTTTTATCTATCTATTAGAAAGATATGCTGAAGAAAAAGGGAAGACGGCAGACCAGGTGCTAAAAGAGTGGGACAGCATGGAACTTACCGATTTTATTTACGATATGTACGAAATATACCATGTGGAGCGATTACAGAATGCATTTGATGATATCGACGAATTGATAATGGAACATAAAGAAAACTTGGGAATGGCGTAAGTTGATGGATGTTTGCACGGATAGAAAGGAATGGGAAAATGAAATTATATCATGGAAGTAATCTGGCCGTAACAGAACCTCGACTTTTACAATCCGATCGCAAATTAGATTTTGGAGCAGGTTTTTACTTAACCTCCAGTTATGAGCAGGCTGAAAGATGGGCGTTTTTGACTGCCAGACGTCGCGGTGAGGGAAGTCAGATTATCACAGTGTATGATTTGGATGAAGAAGTTTGGAAAAGCTGGATGTTTTGAGATTTGACAGTGCATCGGAGCAGTGGTTAAAATTTGTTTCAAAAAATCGTTATCTTAAAGATTATACAGATGACTTTGATGTTGTTATCGGGCCTGTTGCGAATGATCGAACGATGCCGGTTATCCGGCTCTATTTTGCAGGCATTTATGATGAAGCGGAGACGGTTAAACGGCTTTTGCCGCAAAAGCTCAAAGACCAATATGCTTTTAAGACAGAGAAGGCGTTGAAGATATTAAGATGCAGTGAGGTAAAACAGTTATGAATAATGAAATGATCTATATACTTTCTTTTTATGACAGCAAAGTCTCACAAATGATAGCTGAGAAATATGGCTTCGAGCCTCTGACGGCGCTGCGAAAGTTCCTGTTTTCCGAAACCTATAAAATGCTTGCCGATCCCGAACTTGAGATGTGGGATTTCAGCCCATTTGGTATCTTCGATATGTGGGAGGCAGAGCAGGTAACAGGAAATCCGCGTAATTCCCTGTATATAAGGAGGGATTGAGATGTCAAAAGAAATGGAATTTTTAATTTTTCTTCTGGAACAATATGCGGATTATAAAAATACCACAGCAGATGAGATTTTGAAGCTGTGGGATGACTTGGATTTGACGGATTTTATTTGCGATATGTACGAACGATATCACACAGAACGTTTGGAAAATGCATTTGATGATATCGACGAATTGATCAGGGAGCGCAGGGATGGGAAAAATAATCTTATATCACGGGACATCTGACAAAATTGTAACGCCTGTATACGGACGTGGAGAGGAAAAGCACGACTACGGCAAAGGCTTTTACCTTACGGAAAACATTGAACTGGCCAAAGAGTGGGCGGTTTGCAGACCGAACGACACAAATGGCTGGCTGCACAAATATGAGCTTGATATGGACGGGCTGAACGTTCTTGATTTCGAGACGGAGCATGTTCTCGTATGGCTGGCAGAGCTGATGAAGCACAGGGATGCAGCTGATTCCAGACGTTATAAGGTGCTTGCGGGCAGGTTTATCGAAAAATACGGTGTGGATACAAGCGGTTATGACGTGATCCGGGGCTGGAGAGCGGATGCCTCCTATTTTTACATCGCAAAGGAGTTTGTGCGGGACAATATTGATCTGGATATCTTAGAAGAGCTTTTGTCTCTGGGGGGACTTGGTATTCAGTATTGCATTAAATCGGAGCTTGCCTATTCTAAACTGCGTGAAATCGAGGACGGCTTAGCGATGGTTGATTATGCCGAATTTAATGATAAGTATAACCGCCGGGATGCAGAGGCGAGGAGAAGAATGCGGGAATTGGTTGATTCCGAGGCAAATAAGGTGACCAGAGTGTTCAGCACACTGCTTTAAGAGGTGAGAAAATGCAGGCATATCCAGAGGATTATTTAAGTGAAGTGGTAGAAAATCAAGGAAAGCTCTTTGATCTTGTGGCGCAAGAGTATCCCGATATGGATACGGAAGATTTTATTGAAACCTATATGGCGAGCCAGACCAGAAAAAACATCGACCAGGCGAAAGCCTATGTCAATACGATGAGTGCACGCGAGCTTTGGACATATTTTACCGAGACGGAACAGTATTCTCTAAAGCCAGGCAAGGCTCTCGAAGGATTTATGCCGGACTGGATCGGCGAGTTTTACGCTTACTATCAGTGGTATTACAATATTCCCAGCAGTGAAGTGGTAAAGAAGGTTCCCATGGGTTTCCTAAAAAAGCTTATTTTGGGCTGCACGACTTAGAGCTCGATCTGGCAGTGAAAAAAGTAGGAGGAGAATAATGCAGATCATATGCTTCCACAACCCCAACGAGGAAAACGGCTATCTCAGCAACTGGTACATGTCCCCTTTCACCGCGGACGGCATACGCTTTTCCTCGATGGAGCAGTTTATGATGTACCGCAAAGCGGTTGCCTTCGGAGACCGTGATAGGGCGGCGCAGATTCTTGACACGGAGGACGTGGGCCGGATCAAGGAGCTGGGCCGGCTTGTGTCCGGGTATGACGACAATTATTGGAACGGAATCCGGCAGATTGTAGTCTATGAGGGCTTATATGCGAAGTTTTCGCAGAATGAGGAGCTGAAAAGGCTGCTCCAGGCAACCGGCAGGGCCGTTCTGGCGGAATGCGCGGTGAAAGACCGCATCTGGGGCATCGGACTGTCCATGGACGATCCGGACCGGCTTGACCGCAGGAAATGGAAAGGCCAGAATCTTCTGGGGTACGCCCTGATGATGGTGAGGGAGAAGCTGCGGGCATAAGAGCCAGGAATTTGCCGCAGCGAAACGTGTATCCCTTTTACCCATCTTTCGCCTTCGTATACACGCAAATCCCTACAATCATAACGCCCCCGCCCACGATCTGGTTCCAGAGCGGAACCTCCGCAAAGAGCAGAAAACCCCACAGCGCAGCCGGCAGGGGCATCAGCTGTTTAAAGATCGTGATGAGCGTGGGGCTCTGGTATTTTACGGCCCAGTTAAACAGGCTGTGGCTTAAAAGACTGCAGAACACCGCCAGTCCCAGGGCGACCGCGTAATTGATGGCGCCGTATCCGAACAGGGCATAGCCGCTGAGAGCGTGAAAATCGTGAGAAAAATGCCCGAGGCGCCGTATACCAGAAACGAGTACAGCGTGTTGGAACAGCTTTTTCGCATCTTCGCCCCGATGAGGGAGTAAAATGCGCTGAACAGTGCGCAGGTGAGGGCGCACAGGTTTCCGTAGAGCTTTCCGGAAGCGCCAGTATCCTGCGGCGTCAGCGCCGTGAGAATCCCGCCGGCCAGAGCGATGACGATGCCGGCCGCGGCCGCCCTGCCGTAGCGCTCTTTCCCCGAGAAGAACAGGATGGCGGCCACAAACAGAACCTCCGTCCCCGCCAGCACCTGGGAGGCGGCGATGGTGGTGTATCTGATGGACTCGTAATAGGTATAAAAATGGATGGACAGGAACAGGCCGCTGAGCGCGCACCAGAGAATGTCCGTCCGGCGAAGCGACCGAAGCTCCTCCCGGCAGTGCAGAACCACCGGCGGAACCAGAAGGAGCGTTACCATGACCTTCCGGTAGGCGGCCAGCACCAGCGACGGCGCGGTGCTGCAGCGGACCATGACGGAGGCCAGCGATCCGAAGAGAACCCCGGCGATGACGACCAGCATGGCAAAGCGCGCCGGGGAGATTTTTCTCCTATTCTCATCGTTTCTGCATTTCTTTGAATTTAAAACAGAAGAGCTCATCGCAGTTTCCCCCTTATCCACGGATGAAAAGCGCAGGCCGGAGAACCTTTCCCCGGCCTGATTTGTACTGTCTTTGGCTGTATTTGCCTCCGCTTCTATGCCCCTACTTGCCTTCCGGAGCAGGAATCCCCGCAATCGTCCGGGCCATCTGCTTCTTGGCATCGATATTTCCCTGGCGGGCGATCATCACGCGCTGGGCCTGCGGGGAGCCTGCGCCGTGCAGGGACTCGGTGCGGTAGCCGACGGCGCTGCGCCGAGACAGATGTTCTCCAGGAAGCGGAGAATTTTCTGGCGGTCCTGGGTGGAGACGCCGTCGCGGCCCGCGAAGAACTTGTTGCAGATCTCGCCGATGGTCTCTCCGTTTCTGCCGACCACGGTGTCGGAGGTGAAATCCTTCTCCGACGGCATGGTTACCATGAGTCCGCCGGCGATATCCTCGGCCAGGCGCACGATCTCATACGGGAACCGGGTGATGTTCTGCTTGCAGACGTTGGCTAACAGCAGGTCGATCTGGTAGTTTCCGGCCTTGGTGGGACAGCCTCGCAGGAGCAGGCGATGCCGCAGGAGTAGAGCGTCTCGTTTAAATGTGTCATCTCGATCAGCTTATCCTTAATGTGGGAGGCCTTCTCCACGCCGTTGTACTCGGCGGCCAGAGCGGCTGCGCCGATGACCACGTCGCCCACGCCCACCTTACATCCGCCGTAGGACTGGCGGTGATAGCCGGCGAAGCGCTCCACCATCATGCCGGCGAACTCATACTCGCCGTTTAAGAAAATGTACTCGTTGGGGATGAATACGTGGTCGAGCACCACCAGTGCCTCCTGTCCGCCGAACTTGGCGTTGCCTGGTCGATGCAGCCGCCGGTCTCCAGCTTGCGGGTGTCGCAGGACTGACGGCCGTAGATCATATACATGCCCTCGGCGTCGGTGGGGCAGGCGAAGCTGACGGCCCAGTCCTTATCCGCCTCGCCCATGGCGATGGTGGGCATGAAAATGTGCCAGTGGGAGTTGATGGAGCCGGTCTGGTGCGCCTTCGCGCCGCAGACCACGATGCCGTCGGGGCGGCGCTCCACCACGTGCACGAACATGTCGGGATCCTTCTGGTCGTGGGGAGCCTTGGACCGGTCCCCCTTGGGATCGGTCATGGCTCCGTCCACGGTCAGGTCATTGTCCTGCACGTAGATGAGGAACTTCTTGAAATTCTCATGGTAGCTGGTTCCGTACTTCTCGTCGATCTCGTAGGTGGTGGAGTAGACTGCGTTGAACGCGTCCATTCCCACGCAGCGCTGGAAGCAGCTGGCGGTTTTCTGGCCTAAGAGACGCTGCATTTTCACCTTCTTCACCAGGTCGTCGGCGGACTGGTGAAGGTGGGCGAAACGGTTTACGGTGCGGCCGGTTAAGTTGGAAGTGGCCGTCATAATGTCTGCGTACTGCGGATCCTGCGCCAGGGCGTAGGTCATCGCCACACAGTTGATGGACGGGCGGATGATGGGATGGTCCACCCAGTTGTCGATCTTCTCGCCGAACATGTAGACGCGGGTGTTCAGCTTTCTTAAGCTGTCGATATATTCTTTTGCGGTCATAAGTGCCATGAGGATACCTCCTATTTATTTGCTAAAGTCTTGTAGCTCTCAAGACGCTCTTTCGCGTCTCTCTCGGCCTTGGCGTAGAGCTCGTCGGCCTTCTCCGGGAAGGAGAGCCGTAAGGATGCATAGCGGTTCTGGCCAAGCAGGAACTTCTGGAAATCGCCGGTGGGCTCCTTGGAATCCAGCACGAACGGATTTAAGCCCTGTGCCTTTCGCTGCGGATCGAAGCGGTATAAGTGCCAGTATCCGGCCTCCACGGCCTTCTTCTGCTCCGCCTGGCTGAGCGACATGCCACACTTCATGCCGTGCTCGATGCACGGGCAGTAGGCGATGACGATGGAGGGACCCGGATAGGCCTCCGCCTCGCGGATGGCTTTTAAGGTCTGGTTCGGGTCGGCGCCCATGGCCACCTGCGCCACGTAGACGTAGCCGTAGCTCATGGCCATCATGCCAGATCCTTCTTCTTTGTGTCCTTGCCGCTGGCCGCGAATTTGGCGATGGCACCCGCCGCCGTGGCTTTGGAGGACTGTCCGCCGGTGTTGGAGTACACCTCGGTGTCCATGACCAGAATGTTAATGTCCTTGCCGGACGCCAGCACGTGATCCAGTCCGCCGTAGCCGATGTCGTAGGCCCAGCCGTCGCCGCCGAAGGCCCAGACGCTCTTCTTGGTTAAGAACTCATTGTTTTGGCGGATGAACTCAGCCTCCTCGCTGGTATCGCCGGCGATGGCGGCCAGAAGATCGTCGCTCACCTGGCGGGAATATTCCACATCCATGCCCTTCTCAAGGTAAGCCTCGCAGGCCTCCTTCGCCACGCCGCGCTCCGCGAGAATCTGTACCTTGTCAACCAGCTGGCGCTTGATGGCGTCCTGTCCCAGCAGATAGCCGTATGCGTACTCGGCGTTGTCCTCGAACAGGGACATGGCCCAGGCAGGTCCGAAGCCCTTCTTATCCGTGCAGTACGGGGAGGACGGGGTGGAGCCGCCGTAAGCGGAGGAGCAGCCGGATGCGTTGGTGATATACATGCGGTCGCCGTAGAGCTGGGTGATCAGCTTGATGTACGGAGTCTCGCCGCAGCCCGCGCAGGCGCCGGAGAACTCGAAGTAGGGCTTCGCAAACTGGGAGTTCTTGACCGTCTTTGCGTTCACGGCGTCCTTCTTTATGGAAACCTCCTCCACTGCGTAGGTCCAGTTGGGTGCCTCCTTAAGCTGGCTGTCGAGAGGCTTCATGATGAGGGCCTTCTCCTTCGCCGGGCAGACATTTGCGCAGCTTCCACAGCCGGTGCAGTCGTAGGGGGAAACCTGCATGCGGTACTGGTATTTGTCCAGTCCTGCGCCCAGGGCTTTCTTCGTCTCGAAGCCGGCCGGAGCCATCTTCGCCTCATTCTCGTCTAACAGGATGGGGCGGATCGCTGCGTGGGGGCAGACCAGAGCGCACTGGTTGCACTGGATGCAGGCGGAAATATTCCACTCGGGAACGTCCACCGCCGCGCCGCGCTTCTCATATTTGGAGGTGCCTGCGGGCCAGGTGCCGTCCTCTAAGCCGTATTTTTCATGATAGAAACCGGCAGGCTGTCGCCCTCCTGGCGGTTCATGACAGCGACCACCTCTTTGATAAACGCGGGGGAGTTGTCCTCCACGGGGGCGTCCTCGGCGTTTAACCAGGACTGGGGAATCGTGATCTCGTTCAGCTCGTTGATTCCATGGTCGATGGAGGCGTTGTTCATGTCCACGACTGCCTGGCCTTTTTTCTTATAATATGTCTTGTAAATGGCATCCTTCATCTCGGTCACGGCCTGGTCGATCGGGATGACGCCGGTGAGCTTGAAGAACGCGGCCTGCAAAATGGTGTTGGTGCGGTTGCCGAGGCCCAAGTTTCTCGCGATGTCCGTGGCGTTGATGGTGTAGAATTTCGCCTTCTTTTCGGCCAGCGCCCGCTTCATGGATGCCGGGAGATTCTTCTCCAGTCCGTCCATATCCCAGATGCAGTTGAGGAGGAAGGTTCCGCCCTCTTTTAAGTTCTTCACCATGTCGTACTTATTTACATAGGAAGGCGTATGACAGGCCACGAAGTCCGCATCGTCCACCAGGTACGGGGAACGGATGGGGGACTTGCCGAAGCGCAGGTGGGACTGGGTGAGTCCGCCGGACTTCTTGGAGTCGTACACGAAATATGCCTGGCAGTACAGGTCGGTGGTGTGGCCGATGATCTTGATGGAGTTTTTGTTGGCGCCCACGGTGCCGTCGGAGCCCATTCCCCAGATTTCCACGTTGGTCTGTCCCTCGGGAGCGGTCTTGATCTCTTTGGTGACGGGCAGGGAAGTGTGGGTCACGTCGTCCACGATGCCGATGGTGAAATCGTGCTTCGGCGTATCGGCCTTAAGGTTCTCGTACACGGCGAGAATCTGCCCCGGAGTGGTGTCCTTGGAGCTTAAGCCGTAGCGGCCGCCCACGATATCCATGGGGATTCCCTTGTTTTTGTAGATGGAACATACATCCTGGTAGAGCGGCTCGCCCATGGCGCCCGGTTCCTTGGTGCGGTCTAAGACGGCCATCTTCTTCGCGGTCGCCGGAACGGCTTTGAGGAAGTGCTCGGCGGAGAACGGGCGGTACAGATGCACGTTCACCAGGCCCACCTTCTCGCCCTGGGCCAGCAGGTAGTCCACGGTCTCCTTGGCGGTCTCCGCGGCGGAGCCCATGAGTACGATCACGCGCTCTGCGTCGGGAGCTCCGTAGTAGTCGAACAGATGATAGTCTCTGCCTGTGATCTTATTGATTTCTTCCATATAATGCTCGACAGCCGCCGGGATCTTCGCCACGGCCTCGTTGCAGGCCTCGCGGCACTGGAAGAAGATGTCCGGGTTTACGGTGGTTCCGCGGGTGGCCGGGTGCTCCGGATTTAGTGCGTTCTTGCGGAAGGCCTTCATGGCGTCCATGTCCACCAGAGGACGGAGCGCCTCGTAGTCCAGCGCCTCGATCTTCTGGATCTCGTGGGAGGTGCGGAAACCGTCAAAGAAATGAAGGAACGGCATCCGGCAGTGGATGGCGGATAAATGGGACACAGCGCCCAGATCCATAACCTCCTGCGGAGAAGAGGAAGCCAGCAGCGCGAAGCCGGTGTTTCTCACGCTCATCACGTCGGAGTGGTCTCCGAAGATGGAGAGCGCGTGGGCGGACAGCGTGCGCGCGGACACGTGGAATACGCCCGGAAGCATCTCGCCGGCGATCTTATACATGTTGGGGATCATGAGAAGAAGTCCCTGGGACGCCGTGTAGGTGGTGGTCAGCGCTCCGGACTGTAAAGAGCCGTGAACCGTGCCGGCGGCGCCTCCCTCGGACTGCATCTCGACCACTTCCACGGGCTGTCCGAACAGGTTCTTTTTCCCGTTGGCGGCCCACTCGTCCACGTACTCGGCCATGGGGGAGGACGGCGTGATCGGGAAAATGCCGGCCACCTCCGTGAATGCGTAGGAGATGTAGGCGGCGGCCTGGTTGCCGTCCATCAATTCGATTTTTTTAGCTATTGAGTCAGCCATGATTGATTTCCTCCTTAAATGTAAATGTTGTGAGAATTTGAAATTACATTTAAATCTATTGTAAGCATCGCAGGCGGGGGAGGATTTGCTTACTTTCGTATTTTCTTTGCTGTTCCTTTCCTTTTAAATACGGGGTTAAAACTGTGCAAAGAACCATCTGAAAGACTGCAAAACACAGGTTGGAATCTGCAAAGCGCGTCAAATGGCCCTTGTTTACAATGGCATCAATGGGAGAACAAAACCAACTCACCCAATTTAAAAAGGAGGATAAAAAAATGAACATGGACTATTTAAAGGACAAACCCATTGCCATCCTCGGAGCAGGAGCTGTCGGCAAGACGATGGCCGCCGACTGTGCGCTGGAGGGCAAAGAGGTCCGTCTCTGGGAGCAGCCCCGCTTTGCGAAGACCAACTTCACAAACATTGAGAAGACCGGCATCACCTTAAGCGGCGCGCAGTTCAGCTACTTCGGCTACCAGAGAAAGGGAACCGCGAAGATCGCTCTCGCCACCGACAACATGGCCGAGGCCGTGAAGGGCGCGGGCATCATCATCGTGGCGGCTGTTGCGATCGCGCACGAGGACATTTTCCGCGAGCTGATTCCGCTTCTTGAGGACGGACAGGTTATCCACATCCTTCCCGACAACTGCGGTTCCTTCGTATGCCGCAAGTTAATGAGAGAGATGGGCTTCGACAAGAAGGTAATCGTGGGCGCATGGTACACCGCTCCCTACGGCATCCGTATCGTGAAACGCGGCGGCGTGGTTACCAACGAGTGCAAGGTTGAGGACCGTATTACCACCATCCGCGGATGTGCGCTTCCGGATACCGATACCGACGATTTCATCGCTTCCGCCTACCACATTCCGGCATTCGGCGCGATCATTGATGCGGACGGTCTGGTAACCGTATCCAAATCCGGCGAAGAGTTCCATCACGGATTTATCAAAGGAAACACCATTCTGGATATCAACTTATCCAACGTAAATCCGGTGATCCATGTTCCGGGCGCAGTTTTAGGCGCTGCCGTTATGCAGAACTTCGACACCGTTCTTGGACAGGAAAAGAAGAACTACTCCCTCTACGGATTTGCTCTCTGCCCGGCCATCGCGAGGTACAGGCTAAATTCTGGGAGGAGGAGAAGGCTCTTGCCAAGGCCATGGAAGTGGGGCTGTGCACCGTAAATTACGAGGACTTCTTCTCCCGTACCACCATGTACGGCAAGGAGTACATGGGACCCGATTTCGCGGTTCCGTTCACCGAGAAATACGAGAACTTCTTCGGCGACGGCCCGTTCGATCTGGAGAACCGCTACATCACCGAGGACGTTCCGGTGGGATGCTTCCTGATGAGCCAGCTCGGCAAGAAGTACGGCGTTCCGACTCCGATCATCGACTCCATGATCTTACTTGCCAGCACCATGTTAAAGAGAGATCTGGCTGCGGACAGCAAGTACACCCTGGACTACCTTGATATCGGACATATGAACCACGAGCAGCTGCAGAAGTACCTGCGCGAGGGCGTATACACTGAGAAATAATCAATCAAAAGCTTTATTGCTGTAAAACCTCCTACATCATTTTTATATATCCCAGAAGGGGCATGGGCCGCCATAGCCCATGCCTCTTTCCTTAAAATTAAAAATCCTTGAAAACTGCAAAAACCGCAAAGAATTTTGCGGGTGCAAAAAACTGCAAAAATTTGCGCCAAAAATATTAAAACCATAGCAGGCGAAGGCTGTCATCCAATCACCCCGGATGACAGCCTTTTGTCGGATATTGCCAAAAATCCGGGCGGACACCTGAGAATCGTTCTGATTTCTTCGTGGACGTTTTGGTCAAAATTCATAAAAAAATCTCAAGGCGGGAAAATTACAGAAAGCAGGCCGGGGAAATTGGCACGCTTGTTGCTTTAAAAATAAGGCAGAGGGAACAAACAACGTCTTACAAAAATCAAGGAGGTAAAAAGACGATGGCAAAGAAGTACATGGAGCGCATTGAGGCCCTCAGGCAGCAGTACCTGAGCACGCGAGTGGACATGGACGTCTACAATGCGAAGTATGTGACGGAAGGATTCAAGGAGACGGAGGGCCAGCCCTGGATCATCCAGAAGGCGACGGGCTACGCCCGCACCTGCGAGAAAAAGCAGATTTACATTCAGGATCACGAGCTTCTGGTGGGCGGCGTGGGATTTAAGCCGCGCTGCGGCATCTTAAACCCGGACAGCGCGTCGGGCGTGATCGAGAAGGAATTAGACACCATCAGCACCCGCCCGTTCGACCCGTTCTACATGAGCGAGGACGCGAAGAAGGTGTACCTGGAGGACGTGAAGGACTACTGGAAAAATAAATGCGTGTTTGACCGCTGGCGTCTGATGGCCCCGAAGGACATGGAGACACTGCGAACCAACGGAATCATTTTCATCGACCGCAAGGCGGTGCGCGGCTACGGCGAGACCACGGTGGACTGGAGACGCCTGCTGGCGGTGGGCCTGGGCGGAATCAAGAGGGAGGCCGAGGAGAAGCTGGCGGCCCTGGACGACGCGGTGCCGGGCGACCTGGAGAAATCCTTCTTCTATCGGTCGGAGATCCTGGCAGCGGACGCAGTGATTCATCTGGCAAACCGTCACGCCGACCTGGCGGAGCAGATGGCAGAGAAATGTGAGGACGCAGCCCGCAAGGCGGAGCTCTTAAAGATTGCAGAGGTCTGCCGCCATGTGCCGGAGCACCCGGCCCGCAATTTCTACGAGGCCTGCCAGTCCATCCTGTCCTACGAGTACGCCTGCTACATGGAGCAGAACGCGTCCTCCTACAACCTGGGCCGTCTGGACCAGTATTTATATCCGTACTACAAGGCGGACAAGGAAGCCGGCATTCTCACCGACGACGACGCGCAGGAGCTTTTAGACTGCCTGTGGATCAAGATCGCCGAGATGAGCCTGTTCCAGGACGAGGTCACGGCGCAGTACGCGGCGGGCTACTGCATCACGGTGCAGACCAGCTGCGGCGGCATCGACGAGTACGGCAATGACGCCACCAACGAGCTGTCCTACATGATGATCCAGGCCACCGAGGACGTCAAGTTCAAGGAGCCCAACCTGTCCGTCACCTACAGCATCTCCAAGAACCCGGATTCCCTGCTTCACAAGGCTGTGGAGTCCATCGGAATGGGGCTCACCATGCCGGCGGTCTACTCCAACGACGTGGGAATCCGCATGATGTTAAACAAGGGCGTGCCGCTCTCCGAGCCTGGGACTGGAATCCCTGCGGCTGTGTGGAGACCAACCTCTCCGGACGGCTGAAAGAGTACACTGACATCGCGGACATCAACATGGGCGCGATGGTGGAGCTGGCGCTCAACGACGGAAAGAGCCGCATCACCGGCGAGCAGGTGTCGGTTCACACCGGAGACCCGAGGGAGTTTAAGAGCTTTGACGATTCTTCGATGCGGTGAAGAAACATATCGACTACGCGGTGGACGTGGTCACATCCGGAAACCAGCTTCTCGACTACCTGTCCATGAACTACCGCCCGGTGCCGGTGCTCTCCTTAGGGTTCCCCCACTGCATGGAGGCGGGCAAGGACTACAGCCAGCCGGGAGCGGCCAAGTACACCGTGGGCGGCGGCGTCATTACCGTGGGCCAGGCGGATATCGTCAACTCCGTGGCCGCGGTCAAGTACCTGGTGTTCGATGAGAAGAAACTGACCATGGACCGTCTGATCCAGGCGCTGGATGCGGACTTTAAGGGCTACGAGGACGTGCAGGCCATGTGCCTGGCGGCGCCGAAGTACGGCAACGACGACGAGCGGGCTGATTTCTGCGTGGGCGAGATCTTCACCCATGTGGTGGACCAGTTCGAGAAATACGATACAAAATTCGGCAAGATGACCTGCGGAATGCTCCCCGTGTCGGGCAACACCCCGATCGGACAGTGGGTGGGCGCACTGCCCTCCGGGCGCAACGCGAAGACGCCGCTGACCGACGGCATCGGAGCCACCGGCGGCACGGATGTGAATGGCCCGACGGCACTCTTAAAATCCGTCAGCCGCATCCCCCACGCGCGTTTCACCCAGGGCACGCAGCTCAACATGAAGTTTGAGCCGGAGATGCTCAAAGGTGAAAACGGAATCGCCCACGGCATGAACATGTTAAAAACCATGTGCATGCTGGATGTGTACCACGCGCAGATCAACTGTGTGGACCGCAATACGCTGGTTGACGCACAGGAGCACCCGGACAAACACCGCGATCTCTTAATCCGCGTGGCGGGCTACACGGCGTTTTTCGTCGAGCTGGGCAAGGAGACCCAGGACGAGATCATCGGACGCACGGAGATCAACGCCTGGGCGGGCTGCGGCTGCGGACGGTAAAAAGCTGCGGCTGCGGCGGATCAAATACAGCAGAAAGAGACAGGAGGCAGCAAAATCGTGATGGAGATGATAGAGAAGGACAGACAGGGAATGGTGCTGCGGATCGAGCGCTCGTCGATTCACGACGGCGACGGGTTCCGGACGGTGGTATTCTTAAAGGGATGCCCGCTCCGGTGCCAGTGGTGCTCGACGCCGGAAAGCCAGTCTTTCAAGATAGAGGAGACGGCGGAAAATACATACGGCACGGTGATGACGGTGGACGACGTGATGAGGGAGGTCCGCAAGGATTCCATGTTCTTCTTTATCTCCGGGGGAGGCATGACGCTGTCGGGGGGAGAGATTCTGGCGCAGCCGGAGTTTTCCCTGGCGCTTCTTAAGAACGCGAGGCGGGAGTGCATTGACACCGCCGTGGAGACCGCGTTCTACGGCCCCTGGAAAAACATCGCCGCGATGCTCCCCTATATCAACACCGTGTATGCGGATGTAAAGCTGTTTGACAGGGAGCGCCATAAACAGTTCTGCGGCGTTTACAACGACACAATTCTCGAAAACCTTCTCGCGACGAACCAGGCGGAGGGCGATTTCCGCCTGGTGGTCCGGGTTCCCGTCATCCCGGGCATCAACGACAGCGGGGAGGAGCTTGAGAGAATCGGCGAGTTTGGCAGAAGACTGAAGAAAATGGATCACATGCAGCTGCTTCCCTACCACCGGCTGGGCACGGCCACCTACAAAAAGCTAGGACGGCCGTATCTTCTGGAGGAAGTGAAGTCCCCGTCGGCGGAGCATATGGCCCGCTGCCGGGAGCTGGTTGGGAAATATGTGGATCACGTGATTTGAGAGAGGTGGAAGTATGACCCAGAGGATGGATATACAGGAATTTAATGAGTGCAGCGGAGAGCACATGCATACATACCCGCAGATACTGGTTCCGATGAGAGCTCCATTAAAAATCCGCATCGGAAACGCCAGGTATGAGGTGACGCAGCAGGAGCTGTGCCTCGTGCGGCCGGAATGACGCACTGCTGCGACTATGTGGGAAAGCTTCTGGCCATCAACCTCTCGGAGGATATGCTGGATAACCGGGACATGGCGCTCCTGTCCTCCCCGATGATCGTATCCATGCGCGGACAGATCGTCCAGCTGGTGGAGCTGATCCAGGCGGAGATCCGTCAGAACGCGGACAGCAAGGCGGTGCGCTACCTCTACAGCTATCTCTACAGCAAGCTTCTGGAAAACTGCGCGGCCCCGTCCATCCGCTACATCGCGGAGCACTACGATCTTCCCATCACGGTCAACCAGCTGGCTGAGATGGAGAGCTACAACGTCACCTACTACAACGACTGGTTCAAGCAGCAGACCGGGTGCTCGCCCAGTCTCTACCTGCGCCGCGTGCGCGTGGACCGGGCGAAGGAGCTGCTTCTGGACACCGGCTTCACCGTCATGGAGATCGCGGTCATGGTGGGCTACAGCAGCAACGCCACCTTCACCCGCGCGTTTCACAGCATCACGGGGATGACCCCGAAGGCCTACCGGGAGTGCGCCTGCCGGAGGCAGACGGGGTGAGATAAAAATGATTTGGTGAAGCCATATTCGATATGTTATACTGAATAGGCGCAAAAAATTAGGAGGGTTCACAATGATTACGGGAAAACATGCAGAAAGAAAATTCAAACTGGGAATGCACACCTACACGCTTCATTTAAGCGGTCTGGGCGAGAGCTGGGGCTTTCAGAGCGAGGGGAAAACCTTCGCCTTTGAGAAGGTCATCAACCTGGATAAGCTGATGGACATGTGCGTGGAGGAAGGGATCGAGGTCATCCACATGACGTTAGTGGATCTGGACGACGATCTCTCCGATAAACATCTGGCGGAGGTGAAGGAGAAGGCGGAGCGCCTGGGGCTGGATCTGGAGCTTAACATTTCCTTCAACGCGCCCTCCGACCCGCGCGTGAACTGCACCATCGAGGAGTCCTTAGAAATCGCCCACAAGCTGGGCTGCAAGCTGGTCAAATACAGCACCGACGTGGAGCATCCCCATCCCATTTCCCATTCCTGCATGTGCCCGGAAGCCATGGAGCAGATGGCGAAGATTGTGATGGATTTTAAGAAAAATATCCCTACCATTGAGAAATATAATTTAAAAATAGCCATCGAGAACCACTGCGACCTGTTCGCCGACGAGGTGATCTGGATGGTGGAGCAGTTAAACCATCCGCTGATCGGCGCCTGCTGCGACACCATCAATTCTTTAATGATGGCTGAGGGCATCAAGGACTGCGTGGACAAGATGGCTCCCTACTGCTACTGCGTGCACTTCTGCGACAACCGCGTTTTCGCTGACCCGGACGGCACCCATTCCCTGGCTGCGCCATCGGCGACGGCGATGTGGACGTGGTGCAGGTGATGAAGATTCTCCGCGAGAAAGCGCCGGAGGAGCTTGACACCATCGATCTGGAGATCGAGCTTCCGCTCAGCGGCTACAGCCTTGAGGAGGGCAGAAAGCTGGAGATCGAGGCCATGAGAAAGAGTATTAAATACATGCATGAGGTGCTGGATATCGGCATCAAGGGGAGATAAATAAAGTCTGTATAATATGGGGGAGCACATTTTGGGGGCAGTCTGCTCCCCCAGGATGGTAGAAGTGTGCCTTAAATTGACAGAAAATAACGGAGGTATTTATTAAATATCAAAAATAATACGGATAATGGTATAAAAGAAGGAAAAATTAAGATAAGATGGTCGGTAATGTCCGTGACAGTAATTCTGTTTGCGCTGATGCTGGTGGCCATTGTCGTCAATGCAGAACAGTTCTATCATGTTCTCAATAATCTGGTCATGAACAATCTGATGTGGGGCGTCGGCTGGGTATCCAGCATGGTATGTCTCTTTATGGTTATCATGTGCGTGGTCATCATGGTGACGCCGCTTGGCAGGATCAAGCTGGGCGGACCCAATGCGCAACCGAAATTCAGTTACATGCAGTGGTTTGGAATATCGCTGTGTACGGGAATCGGCGCGGGCGTTGTGTTCTGGGGCGCGGCGGAGCCTCTGCTGTTTGCCATGGAGCCGTCTCCCAGCACAGGAATTGAGGGCGGCAGCAACGCCGCAGTATTGTGGAGCATGGTCCGCTGCTTTATGGAGTGGGGCCTGACGCCCTATGCGACCTGCGTAATTATGGGTGTGATTCTGTCTTACGCGATTCTCAATAAGGGGGCGCCGTTTAAAACCAGCTCCTGTCTGGTCCCATCTTTGGAGATGAGGTGGTCAATTCCAGGATGGCGGATGCCTTTGATGCCATCTCCGCATTCGCGCTCACCGGAGCGGTTGCGGGCGGCCTTGGGTATGGAGCCATGCAGCTTTCGTCTGCGGTGGATGCATTTGCGGGTATCGCGCCCAGCATGCCGATTTATGTGGGAATCATTGCCGTTATGTTCGTGTGCTATAATGCCTCTGCAATGAGCGGACTGAGAAACGGCATTACCTGGCTGTCAAACAGAAACACGCAGCTTTTCTTCCTTCTGCTTCTGTTTGTGTTCCTGGCTGGTCCGACGGCTTACATATGCAATCTGTTCGCCGAGAGCCTGGGAAGCTATTTTACGGAATTTTTTGCCAACAGCCTGAACACGGCGCCGTATCCGGATGCAGCCAGATGGCCGCAGTCCTGGGATATGTACTGGTGGGTGGACTGGATGGCGTATGCGCCGCTGCTGGGCCTGTTCATGGTACGTGTCGCTTATGGGCGCACGCTCCGCGAGTTCATTCTGATCGAGTGGCTGTTCCCGGCTCTGTTCGGTATCGTCTGGTTCTCCGTATTCGGAGGCACGATCCTTCACGCCCAGCTCTGGGAAGGGATTGACTTCTATACGGTGTATCTTGAGAAGGGAGCGGAGGCACTGACGCTGGCGTCCTTCGATGTACTTCCGTTTGCCACATTTGCGAAAGTGGTTATGCTCATCATCATCACAATTTCCCTGGTGACACAGTGTGACTCCATGACTGTCACGCTGGCCAGTATGTCCATGGAGGGTTCCGACGAAAATACGGAGGCTCCCGTACCGCTCAAACTGTTCTGGGGAATCGTTTTCGCAGTCATTGCCTCCGTATTTGTGGTGCTGGGCGGAATCGACGGTGTGAAGACTATCAAATCGCTCTGCGGAATACCTCTTACGTTTATCTGTCTTTTCATCATGATCGGCTTTATCCGCTATATGGCGAAGCGGCCGAGAAAGGACGACGGGAGCTATATATACGAGGATCATGTGGCCAATGCTCCCGATAATGGACAGCCTATGGAGCCCAAGAGCAAATTCTTAAGCAAGTTCGGGTGGTAATGCCTGTAAAAGTATATTACTGTCACCCGCCGAACCGCTGGTCCTGCAGCAGCGTATCCAGATTGATTTTATATCGCTTGATGCGGTACTGCAGGTTCTGGCGGCTGATCTGGAGCTGCTTGGCGGCCCTGGAAATGTTGCCGCCGTTTTCCCGCAGCGCCTTGCAGATGTTGCTGTACTCCACCTCGTGGATGGTCTGGTTTAAGGAATCCCGCGGGCCGGGGGACTGGGACGGATTTCCCTTCTCCTCCTGCGCCGGTTCCTGCCTGGCGAACAGGCTCTCCGTGAGGATGTGATCCGGAATGTAGTCCGGTGTGATCGTGCAGCGGTCCTCCGGGAGCAGATTCATGGCGTGCTCGATGGCGTGCTGGAGCTCGCGCACATTTCCCGGCCAGTCGTAGGACAGAAAGCGCTCCAGCGTCGCGGCGTCGATGTCGTTGACATTCTTTTCCAGTTTTTTGTTGTACTTGAAAATAAAGTTTTTGGCTAACAGGGCGATGTCCTCTTTGCGGTCCCGCAGGGGCGGAATATTGAGATTGACCACGCCCAGCCGGTAAAATAAATCACGGCGCAGCTTATTCTCTTGGATGGCCTGGTAGGGCGGGATGTTGATGTTGGAGAGAACCCGCACATCCACCCGAATCTCCGTGGCCCCGCCCACCCGGCGGAGCGTTCCCTCCTGCAGGACGCGCAGCAGCTTGGACTGCAGGTGGATGGGCATGGAGTTGATCTCATCCAGCAGAAGAGTGCCGGAGTCGGCCTGCTCGAAAAGACCCGGCCGGCTCTCCGCGCCCGTGTATGCGCCCTTCTCGGTACCGAACAGAAGGCCTTCCAGAAGGTTTTCCGGGATGGCCGCGCAGTTGATGGCCAGAAACGGCCCGTTGGAGCGGCGGCTGGCATTGTGGATGCTCTGCGCCAGAAGCTCCTTTCCCGTTCCCGTCTCCCCGTAGATCATGACGGAGGAATCGCTCTTTGCGATCTGTTTTCCCTGCTGTACGATCCGTTCCATCGCAGAGCTCTTGCAAATGATATCCTTAAACTGGTATTTCGCCGAGAGCACATGTTTTTTCTTCGGTTTCCCGGACGAGGTCACGCTGGCCAGCTGCTCCTGCAGCTCGAAAATCTGCCGGTACAGATCGTCGATCTGATTCCAGTCCTCCATCACGTTGAAGCCGCCCAGAACCTGGCCGTTCTGGATGACCGGGTAGGTGTTGGCGTGGGTGGCGATCTCCTTGCCGTAGCAGGTGATGTAGTGCTGCCGGTGATTTAAAATGGGGCGTTTCTCCGCCAGCACCCGCGGGATCACCAGCTCGCCCCCGTCGTCGCACATGCGGTAGATGGTGGAGACGTCCGCGCCCGCCACGTCCTGTAAGAGCAGCGATTCCAGCTTCACCGAGGCGTCGTTGAGAAAGTAAAAGCGCCCTTTGGCGTCAAACAGGGCCACCGACTCGTCCAGCCGGTTTAATATGTTGATCAGCATGTCGTGGCAGGCGTCGTTGACGGCGTTCCTAAAGACCAGAAGACTGGTGTCCGCGGGAAGCTCGCAGACATCCGGCGTGGGACAGCGCAGCAGGTACTCGCCGAAGGCGATATTTTCATAGAGCGGCGGGTCCTGGCTGCTGCACAGGTTCGGCGCGATGTCCCGCAGGTATTTGCCCGCGAGGCTGCCGTCGCCGTGCAGCAGGCGCAGGCCGGTCTCGTTGAGCTCCAGGATCGCCCCGTCCTCTGATAAAAGCGCCGCGCCCAGTTCGCACTGGGACAGCACTGACATAAGTTCTCTGTAATTCATCTTAAAAATCTCCATATATTTTATGAGTATTATTTTAACAGACAACGGGGAGAAAAACAATCGGTTAAGTGACCTATAGTCAGTAAAAATAGCTGGAAAGAAAAACGCCCGGCGACTGCTGTGATGCCAGTCGCCGGGCGTTGTTTCATGCATTCTAATGATAAAAGAGTACCATTTAAGGTCTATGCCGCAGCTTTCTTAAAAATAAACTGCTTATATCTGTCCAGGGTGACCAGAAGAAGGTTCCCCAGCACTCCGATGGCCAGGATCTCGCCGATGCCCACCGTCACCATGGCCACCGGAATCAGATCGGTGGAGCCGTAGGCGTAGCGGAGCACCCAGGGGACGATGATCGCGTTGGCTAAGATCGGCGGAACGCAGACCAGCCATTTGTTATGACGCAGGCAGTAGGAGCCCACCGCTCCGATGAGGGTGGCGATGCTGCCGAACACCACGTCCATGACGGCGGCGCCGCACAGCAGGTTGGACAAAAAGCAGCCGATGAACAGTCCGGGGATGGCCGCGGGGGTAAAGAACGGGAGGATGCAGAGCGCCTCCGAGATTCTGAACTGCACGGGCCCGAAGCTGATCGCGCTGAAGGACATGGTCAGCGCCACATAGATGGCCGCGATGGCCGCGCCGTAGACCATAAGGTACAAGTGTCTGTTTTGATTCTCCATATTTAGTTTCTCCTTTAGTTTTGTTTTACGAGTGGAAGGTCTCGAACACTCGGTGCATTTTCGCGGAGCAATGAGTCAGGCGGGCGCGCTGGCGTGCCCATCTGACGAATGCCGCGAGACCTGGTACCGCAGGTAGCAGGTCTACGCCGGAAATCGGCGGCAAGCCCGATAAGACCTTATTTTTATGGGCTTTGCAACGTGATTGAGTATAGCATGATAAAAGGAATAAATCAACCGTTGTGCAAAAATTTAGTGAACATGGTATAATATGAGCAGAAGAAACTTTCAACCGCAGGAAAGAGAGGAGAAACGGACCGATGAAACTGTTATTTGACCTGCACACCCACACGCTGGCCAGCGGCCACGCCTACAGCTCATTGAAGGAGAACATCGAGGCGGCCAGGGACAAGGGTCTTCTGGCCATGGGAACCTCCGACCACGCGAAGTCCATCCCCGGGGCGTGTGGTCCGCTGTTTTTTAAGAATTATAAGATCATCCGCAACGAGATCATGGGCGTGCGGATTTATAAAGGAATCGAAGCCAACATCATGGACCGAAAGGGAACGCTGGATGTGCCCGAGGGACTTTTAAAGACCCTGGACTATGTGATCGCCAGCCTCCACCTCCCTGCATGAAGCCGGGAACCGAGGAGGAGAACACAGACGCCCTCATTGGAGCCATGAAAAATCCCTACGTGAAAATCATCGGCCATCCGGACGACGCCCGCTATCCGTTAAACTACCGGGCTGTGGTGCAGGCCGCGGCCAGGGAGAAGGTGGCCCTGGAGATCAACAACAGCTCACTGGCGCCCACGGCCAGCCGCAAAGGCGCCCATGAGACGCTGCCGGAGATCTTAAAGCTCTGCATGGAGTACCGCGTGCCGGTCATCGCCGGCAGCGACGCGCATATCTACTACGATGTGGGGAATCTGGAGTACGCAGAGGAAATGCTTGTCCGGTGCGGTTTCCCGGAGGAGCTGGTGATCAACACGGACTTAAAGAAGCTGGACCTCGTGCTCAACAAAAACGGTTGCTTTTCATTATAAAAAGAAGTAATATTTACAGTAAGATAAATAATGAAAAAGGTGGAAAAATATGTATCATATAGATTTCAATGTTCCGAAGACGGTCCATTTTATCGGGATCGGCGGCATCAGCATGAGCGGTCTGGCGGAGATTCTGCTGGACGAGGGCTTCACGGTGTCCGGCTCCGACTCGCAGGCTTCGGATCTCACAAAGCATCTGGAGTCCATGGGGGCGAAGGTGTATATCGGACAGCGGGCGGAGAACATCGGCGACGGCATTGACGTGGTGGTCTATACGGCGGCCATCCACCCGGACAATCCGGAGTTCATGGCCGTGCAGGCGAAGGGCATCCCCATGCTCAGCCGCGCGGAGCTGCTGGGTCAGATGATGAAGAACTACCGGCAGGCCCTGGCGGTGGCGGGCACCCACGGAAAGACCACGACCACCTCCATGCTGGCGGAGATCTTCATGGCGGCGGGGACGGATCCCACGATCTCGGTGGGCGGTATCCTGGATTCCATCGGCGGAAATATCCGCGTGGGCGGCTCCAGGCTCTTCCTGATGGAGGCCTGCGAGTACACCAACAGCTTTCTCTCCTTCAACCCGACCATGGAGATTATTCTGAACATAGAGGCGGACCATCTGGATTTCTTCAAGGACATCGAGGACATCCGTCATTCCTTCCGCCTGTTTGCCGAGAAGCTGCCGGCGGACGGCGCGCTGATTATCAACAGCGATATCCGCGACTACGAGGAGATTGTGGAGGGGCTTCCCTGCCAGGTGTTCACCTTCGGCTCGGATCCCCAAAAGAGCCGGATGTGCGCGGAGAATATCACCTACGACGAGTTTGCGAGGCCGTCGTTCACGCTGCTCATCGACGGCGAGCGCTGGGACCGCATCACCCTGGGCGTGCCGGGCGAGCACAACGTCTACAATGCCCTGGCGGCCATCACCGCGGCCATTTTACAGGGCGTGGGGCTGGAGCCGGTGATCGAGGGGCTTAAAAACTACAGGGCACTCACCGCCGGTTCGAGTACAAGGGCGTGAAGAACGGCATCGTGATCGTGGACGACTACGCCCACCATCCCCAGGAGATCGAGGCCACGCTGAAGGCGGCCCTCAACTATCCCCACAGAAAAATCTGGTGCCTGTTCCAGCCGCACACCTACACCAGGACCAAGGCTTTGATGGATGAATTTGCCGAGAGTCTGTCTCTGGCGGATCACGTGATCATGGCTGACATTTATGCGGCCAGGGAGACCGACACCCTGGGCATCAGCTCCGCCAATCTGGCGGAAAAGATCCGCGCCTACGGCACGCCGGCGGAGTATATCTCCGGATTTGAGGAGATCAGAAAATTTATTTTAAAAAATTGTATGCACGGCGATCTGTTGATAACTATGGGCGCCGGAGACATTGTAAAAGTGGGAGAAATGCTCCTTTCTGAATAGTTATCCACATTATCCACAGAGTTTTCAACAATTTATGTTGACAGGCTTTGTGGATTTTTTGGTTCACATAATCAGTTGTTTGATAATTTGAAAATGCGTGGAAGCGCGTCATTTTCGACAGGAGGCGACATTATTTTTACATTTATGTAACCCGCAAATTCACATTATCCACATTATCCACAATCCACCTGGTGGATAACTCGCTCTATTTTCTTTTTTGAAGACCTGTGCTATTATAATTACACTGATTTTTGATGTGCAATCGTGGTGAAAGGGTGAAGACAGACATGGCGCTTTCTTACAGGGACCGTTGCCGGGCGAGAGTGACGGTGGTATCGGATGAATTTATAGATGAGCATATGGCGAAGGCCAGCGGGGAGTATGTGAAGGTGTACCTCTACCTCCTGCGGCATGAGGGCGAGGACGTGACGGCGGAGGACATCGCCGCGGCCCTGGACCACACGGAGGCCGACGTGCGCCGCGCGCTGAGATACTGGGAGAAGGCCGGAGTGCTGGAGGCGGAGAGCGCCGGAGCCGCGGAGCCGCGCGCAGAATCCCGTGCAGCGTCCCGCGAAGCAGGGGCCGTGTCATCCCACGCGGCGGACGCTGTGTCATCCCGCATGGCGGATCCTGCAAATCCCGCGCGGCAGATGGGCCCCGTGCGGAGGAGGCCTCCGCGAAAGAGTCCCGCGCCGCCGCGCCCGAGCTTCTGGGCCGGCTTTCGCAGGACGAAAACTTCACGCAGCTCATTTACATCGCGCAGAAGTACCTGGAGAAGGTGTTCACCCCCAGGGACTGCGAGGTGTTTGCCTATTTATACGGCCAGCTTAAGATGAACGCGGACCTTCTGGAGTATCTGGTGGAGCACTGCGCCCAGGCGGGACACACCAGCATCCGCTACATAGAGACCGTGGCGCTGGACTGGCACAGACAGGGGATAAAGACCGCCGTGGAGGCGAAGGAGTATTCCGCCGGCTTCCAGAAGGACGCCTTCGCGGTGATGCGCGCCTTCGGTCTGGGAGACAGGCGGCCGGGAAACGTGGAGCGGGAGTACATTGAGCGGTGGTTCAGGACGTACGGGTTCACCAAAGAGCTGGTTCTGGAGGCCTGCAGCCGCACGCTGGCGGCCATCCACAGCCCCAGTTTCCAGTACGCCGACAAGATCCTTTCCCAGTGGAAGGAGGCCGGAGTCACCGGCATGGACAGCGTGAGAAAGCTGGACGAGAAGCGGGCGGCCAGATCAAAGGAGCGGGAGGACAAGCGCCCGGCCCGCGCAAAGAGCCAGAACCGTTCCACAACTACGAGCAGGATTCCTACGACTACGATGAGATGGTCTGGAAGATGATACGGGAGCAGCAGGCATAAGCCTGTAAGGAAGGGAGGACGAGAGGATGGCGCTTAGCAATTCCCAGTACAATGCGATCATGCGCATGTACGACCGGCGGCAGATCGAGAACAAACACGACCAGGATGCCAGGATAAGGAGAGTGTACGAGGCCGTGCCCGCCCTGGCGGAGGTACAGGAGGAGCTGACGGCGTCCTTCGCGGCCTGCGCCAAGTGCCGGCTCTCCGGGGACGAGACCGGGGCTGCGGTCTGGAGAGCGAAGATCGAGGATTTAAAGGAGCAGCGCCGGGTGCTGTTAAAATCCGGCGGCTTCTCCGAGGATTACATCAATATGCGCTACCAGTGCCCGGACTGCCGGGACACCGGCTATAGGGACGGGAAGAAGTGCCACTGCTTCAAGCAGGCGGAGATCGAGCTGCTCTACAGCCAGTCCGGCATCCACGAGAAGTTAAACAGCGAGAATTTCGAGCATTTTTCCCTGGAATACTTCGACAACACCCAGGTGGAGCCGAAAAGCGGCAAGACGGCCTACGAGTACATGCGGCAGACCGTGGACTTCTGCTGGGACTACATCGAGCGCTTCGGCGAGGAGAAGGGCAACATCCTCTTCACCGGAAAGGCGGGCCGGGGAAAGACGTTTCTCAGCAGCTGCATCGCCAAGGAGCTCATGGACCGGCGGTTCTCGGTGGTCTATCTGTCGGCGGTGGACATGTTTGATTTTCTTTCCAAGTATAAATTCGACTACGACCCATCGGAGGAAGTGCAGGAGATGAACCAGTACATCCTGGACTGCGACCTGCTGATCATCGACGATCTGGGGACGGAGCTCATCAACACGTTTACCACGTCGCAGCTTTTCTATCTGGTCAACGAGAGAATGAACCGGAAAAAGGGAACCATCATTTCCACGAATCTGCCGGTGAACAGCCTGCGCGACGAGTTCACGGACCGTGTGACCTCCCGGATCATGAGCGGCTACACGATCATTCCGCTCTACGGAGAGGACATCCGCATACAAAAAAAGCTGAAAGGCTTGACTAGACTTCGCGTCCGGCCCATAATGGAAAAAGAAATAAAACTGGAAACAGACAGGTGGAGGAAATTATGATTTACGAAGAGAAGATTATTGATACCATACCGGTGGGGCCGCTGGGTCTCATCCCGCTTAAGAGCTGTGCAGAGCTGGGCCGCCGCGTGGACGAGTACCTGGTGAAGTGGCGCAAGGAGCGGGAGAGCGAGCACAAGACGACCATCGCGTTTGCCGGCTATCAGCGGGATTCCTATATCATCGGGGCCAAGACGCCAGATTCGGCTCCGGCGAGGCCAAGGGCTCCCTGGAGGAATCCGTCAGAGGCGACGACCTGTATCTGATGGTGGATGTCTGCAACCACAGTCTGACCTACTCCCTCTGCGGCATGGTCAACCACATGTCCCCCGACGACCATTTCCAGGACTTAAAGCGAATCATCGCCGCCGTGGGCGGAAAAGCCAGACGGATCAACGTGATCATGCCGTTCCTCTACGAGAGCCGCCAGCACAAGCGCACCGGCCGCGAGTCCCTGGACTGCGCCCTGGCGCTGGAGGAGCTGACGGAGATGGGCGTGGAGAATATCATCACCTTTGACGCCCACGATCCAGAGTGCAGAACGCCATCCCGTTAAAGGGATTCGAGACCGTCCAGCCTGTCTACCAGTTTATCAAGTATCTTCTGAAGGCCGAGAAGGATCTTCAGATTGACAGTGAGCATATGATGGTCATCAGCCGACGAGGGCGGCATGACCCGCGCCGTGTTCTTCGCCAACGTGCTGGGACTGGACATGGGCATGTTCTACAAGCGCCGCGACTACACGAAGATGGTGGACGGACGCAACCCCATCGTGGCCCACGAGTTCCTGGGCACCAGCGTGGAGGGCAAGGACGTGCTGATCATCGACGACATGATCTCCTCCGGCGACAGCATGATCGACGTGGCCAAGGAGCTGAAGCGCCGCAAGGCCAGAAAGGTATTCATCTGCTCCACCTTCGGCCTGTTCACCAATGGCCTCAGAAAGTTCGATGAGTATTATGAGAACGGCCTCATCGACCGCGTTCTCACCACCAACCTGGTGTACCAGACGCCGGAGCTTCTCTCCAGGCCCTACTACATCAACGTGGACATGAGCAAATACATCGCGCTGATCATCGACAACTTAAACCACGACGCCTCCTTAAGCGAGCTCTTAAACCCGGTGGGACGGATTCACCGGCTGTTAGATAAGTACAAAAGAGGCGAAGTGATCGAGTAAAACAAAAGCCCCCGGACGGATATCCTTGAGACAGATATCCATCCGGGGTTCTGGCGTTATCATCTGCTGCGTCAGATTCGAGGTGCTTCTGTCATACCCGCACCTCTTCCCCTCTTATGAACACTCCCAGCACCTCATCCAGCGCGTGGATGTCCTCCGCCGCATTTCCCTTCACAGCCAGAAGATCGGCCTCCAGCCCGGTCCGCAGCGTTCCAACCACATGCTCCAGCTCCAGCATCCTGGCCGGATTCTCCGTGGCTGTCTGGATGGCCTGCAGCGGGGTGATTCCGTACTCCACCATCAGCGCCAGTTCCCGGTTTAAGGGGTAGGCCGGAGCTCCATAGAGCACCATGTCCGTGCCGGCCACCACGGTGACGCCGGTGTCATAGAACTTCTTGAAATTATTCTTGTAGGCATTGTAGGCCGGCTCAAAGAACGCCATGTCGTGCATGGCCTTCACCGCGATGCGGTTGCCGGGATCCACGCCCTCCTCGATGGCCTTTTTGCAGAACTCATAGAGCACCGTGTAGGCGGTGATGGTGGGCGTCCAGTAGATGCCCTTCTCTGCCATCTGCTTTGCCTGCTCCAGCGTCAGAAACGTGCCGTGCTCGATGGAGGTGAAGCCCGCGTCGATGCACATCTGGATGGCAGGCTGAAGTCCCGCGTGAACCGCACATTTGATGCCCCGGCGGCGGCATTCGTCCGCGGCGGCGTCCAGCTCCTCCTGCGTAAACTCCGGAACCGGCTCCCGGTTGCTGGTGAGCACCTTGATCCAGTCGGCCCCGTCCCGGCGCTGT
Source organism: Clostridia bacterium UC5.1-2E3 (assembly GCA_001304875.1). GTDB lineage: Bacteria > Bacillota > Clostridia > Lachnospirales > Lachnospiraceae > Ventrisoma > Ventrisoma faecale. The sequence continues at coordinate 14,872 of BBZO01000021.1, read as the reverse complement.
TTGCGGATTTCCTTGCGGATCTCGTCCACACCGTCCACCTCCACGATCCCGTCGTCGTGGCCGTGGCCGCCGGTCATGCACATCCCGGTGTCCGTGTGGATGATGCGGGGAACCGTCACAAAGCCCTTCTCCCCGGCCAGCCGCAGTTGCTTTAAAAGTCCCGAGGGGGAGGACACGTCCCGGATGGTGGTGATGCCGCGCCGGAGCGCCCGGTGCGCCTCGTTCAGCGCGTAGTAGGCGAGCATATAGTCGTCGTAGTTGAACAGATCCGGCTGGCTGTAGTAGTAGCCGAAATGGGTGTGCATATCCATGAGTCCCGGCAGAATCGTGGCGTCGCCGTAATCCGTCACCGGCTCGCCCGGGTGTGCGGCCTTCACATCGGCTGCAGCTCCCACGTCCCCGATCAGTCCCTCCTTATCCACATAGACGGCGCCGTCCCCGATCACCGTCGTTCCATCCCCGGTTACCAGATGTTTCGCACAGAATATCATACCGCTGCCTCCTTTTTATGATTTATGGTAATGCTTAAATATTGATGAGATTGTAGGGAATCTGGTTTGCGGTCAGCATCTGCGCCTCCCTCTGATGGCAGGTGAAAATGATGATCTGTCCGCGGCAGGTTTTAGAAAGCCACTTAAGAACCGTCTTAAGCCTCTCCTCGTCGTAGAGCACGAAGCTGTCGTCGAAGATCAGAGGCATGTTGTCTTCGCCGCCCTGGATGAGGCGGGCCGCCGCCAGCCGGAGCGCCAGATACACCTGGTCCATGGTTCCGCTGCTGGCCTGCTCCAGAGGCACCAGCTTACTTTTCGTGTTCAGAAAAATATTCAGGTTCTCATTGATGCTCATGCTGTCGTAAATGCCCCCGGTGATGCCCTTGATGAGCTGGGAAGCCGTCTTGTTCAGATAGAGCCCGAAGGAATCCCGGATCGTGGCGGAGAGCTCCGCCATGGTCTCCTGCGCCAGGTCGATGGCCGCGATCTCCTCCTGGATGCGGTCGTTCTCCTCGATCAGATGCTTAAGCCCCTCGATCTGGTTTTTGCAGTTGGCCAGATGCTCCAGCTTCTTTTCAAGCTCCCACTGGGTCCGCTGCTGCTCCTCGATGACCTCGCTGCAGGAGTTCTGCTTCTGCTGAAGCTCTGAGATCTCCTCCATCTGCGAGGCTGCCGTGGCCTCCGACCGCAGGATTGTGGCGTTTAAATTGGAAAACTCGTCCATCCGCTTTAAAAAGCGCTCCATGGCCTCCGGTGAAATCTCCCCGTTGCCCAGATGCCTGGTGAACACCTCCGTGAGCATCCCGGAGCTTAAGTTCAGGGACTTTTTATAGTGCCGTCCCCTGGCAAACAGCCCGGCGCCGAGAATAAAAAGCACCGCCGCCGCGCCCACAAGTCCGAAGGACAGGGTCATAAGGGAGGACGTGCGGAGGAAATAGTAGATGTAAAACGCCCCGGCCAGCAGACCGGCCGCCGCAATCAGCGAGAGCGCCGCAAACGTGGACGCCGCCTTGTTTCCGGTGATCCGCTTCGCCTCGGAATAGTCGTCGCAGACCTTCTTAATCTCCTCCCGGTAGGCGTCGATGGAGGCCTGGTCCGTGAACTGGAAATCGGAGAGCATCTTCTTTCCCTGGGCGATCTTCTCCATAAGCTCGGCCCGCTCCGCCTGCTTCTCGTCGATGAGACGCTTCGTCTGGGCCCGCATGGACTGGTAGGCCTTCATCTGGTTTTCGTACTCCGGGGAGGCGATCTCCTTCTCCACGTGCTTAATCTCGCCTAACAGCGAGGCGTAGGCCCTGGCCGCCTCCGGCGACATCTGCGCCTCCAGCTCCTTTCGCTGGTTCTTGAGGTACGCAGAGGCCTCGTGATGTTCAGCGACATGTCGCCGGTGGTGTTCATGTTGGCGATATAATTTTTCAGCTCCGTCACCATGCCGGCCTCGGTGGCGCTCTTTAACTGGCCGATGCTGATGGTGTTGTTGTAGGCGGTCTCCGAGAGGCCGCAGCAGATCTCGTCCATCAGTGCCCGGGTGGGCTCCGCCTCCCGCCCCAGGGTCTCGTTCACGACGGTCAGCTCCTTGCGGTTCTTCTGAAACGTCCGCTCGATGCGGTAAACGGTGCCGCCGCACTGCACCCGCAGGCGTCCCTCGTAGGTTCCGCTCTGCTCCCAGGCTCATACTTGCTGTAGAGGTCATTTTTCGAGGCCCGGCCCCGCTGCTTCTCGATGCCGAAGAGCATGCCGCGGATGAAGGTGTGGAGCGTGGATTTGCCAGCCTCGTTTTTGCCGTAGATGACGTTGATGCCGTCCTCGAAGGCGATGTCCCGGTCGTGAAATTTCCCGAATCCGTCGATATGTAAATCCAGTAATCTCATGGCGTCAATTCCTTTCGTCGGTAGTCAGAAGCAGCGCGTGGATGCCGTAGTGCAGCGCCTTCTTCTCCACGGCGCTCATCTCGTCCTTCTGCAGCGCCTGGATGAAAAATCCGATCATGTCGCTGGGGGTGCTCCGCGAACAGCCTGCTGAAATCATACCTGGGCTCCGACTCGTCCACGATCTCCGCGATCCGGTAGCGGTTCACCAGGCTCTCCAGATCGAACTCGATGTCGGGATCCCGCATCCCGCGGATGCGGAACCGGTAGATGTGCTGGGAACCCCGCTTTAAAATCTCCTGGGTGATGCGCAGCGTCAGCTCCGTGTTGGTGGTGGCGGGGGTCACGTTGACATTCAGCGGAATGTACTGCGCCTCGGCCATGGGCAGGAACTTTAAGGACGTCACATTCCCCGTGAGATTGCTGATCTCTCCGATGATGATGCCGTGCTTGCCGGTCTCTGTCTTGTCTAACGGCTCCGGCGACCCGGAGTAGGCGATGCGGTTCTCCACCAGCACCTCCGGCTTGTGGATGTGGCCCAGGGCCACGTAGGAAAATCCGGCCACCGCCAGGGCCGCCCGGTCGATGGGCACATGCCCCGCATCCCCGCCGTGTCCTAACAGGATGTGGATGCGGTCTTTCCCCGGCGCCTGCACCTGGTTGAGCTTCGGCTCCCGGATCTCCGCCGTGTGGTAGGAAAAGCCCCAGACTTCCGTGTTGATCTCCTCAAAATAGACCGAGGTGAACTCCTCATCCATCAGATAGGTCACGTTGGGAGCCCACTGGAAGCTTAAAACCGCGGAGCTCTTCTGGATGCGGTCGTGGTTTCCCGCGATGATGACCACCTTCGTGTCCGGTATGGTGGTGAACAGGTAGTTGACCTCCTTTAAATCCCGGACCAGAGGCTGGCGGTGGAACAGGTCGCCGGCGATCAGAAGAAGATCCGCCTTCTGGTTTCTCGTCTCCTCGATGGCCCGCTCGAAGGTGTGACGGATCGCCTGGGTTCTCTGCCGGCACCAGGGCTTGTCCCCATCCGGGGCCATCCCCCAGTGAACGTCGGCTATGTGAATGAATTTCATCGCTTTTCTCCTTATAAAGGCAGTGCCCGAGACGAAAGCTCAGGCACTACAGGTACTCTTATAATTCGCAGTTGTTGACGGTGCGCGGGAACGGAAGCACGTCGCGGATGTTGGAAATACCGGTCAGATACATCACGCAGCGCTCGAAGCCCAGCCCGAAGCCTGCGTGGCGGGCGGAACCGTAGCGGCGCAGATCCAGGTAGAAGCCGTAGTCCTCTTTGTTGAGTCCCAGCTCGTCCATGCGGGCGGAGAGCTTGTCGAAATCTGCCTCCCTCTCGCTGCCGCCGATGATCTCGCCGATGCCGGGCACCAGACAGTCCATGGCAGCCACGGTCCTGCCGTCGTCGTTTAACTTCATGTAGAAGGCCTTGATTTCCTTCGGGTAGTCGGTGACGAACACCGGCTTTTTGAACACCTGCTCGGTTAAGTAGCGCTCATGCTCCGTCTGCAGATCGCAGCCCCAGTACACCTTGTAATCGAAGTTGTCGTTGTTCTTCTCCAGAATTTCCACGGCCTCGGTGTAGGTCACGTGTCCGAAGTCGGAGTTCAGCACGTGGTTTAAGCGATCCAGAAGGCCCTTGTCCACGAACTGGTTGAAGAACTGCATCTCCTCCGGTGCGTGCTCTAAAACATAACGGATGATGTACTTTAACATGCTCTCCGCCAGCGCCATGTTGTCGTTAAGATCCGCAAACGCGATCTCCGGCTCGATCATCCAGAACTCAGCCGCGTGGCGGGTGGTGTTGGAGTTCTCGGCGCGGAAGGTGGGGCCGAATGTATAAATATTCCGGAACGCCATGGCGTAGGTCTCGCCGTTCAGCTGTCCGCTGACAGTTAAGTTGGTGGGCTTTCCGAAGAAATCCTGGGAGAAGTCCACCTTTCCGTCATCGGTCATGGGGACGTTTGCCAGATCCAGGGTGGTCACCTGGAACATCTCGCCGGCGCCCTCACAGTCGCTGCCGGTGATGAGCGGCGTGTGCACGTAGACGAAGTCTCTCTCCTGGAAAAACTGGTGGATGGCGTAGGCGATCAGGGAGCGCACGCGGAACACGGCCTGGAACGTGTTGGTTCTGGGACGCAGGTGGGAGATGGTGCGCAGATACTCCAGGCTGTGGCGCTTCTTCTGAAGCGGATAGTCGGAGCTGGATGCGCCCTCCACGGTGACCTCCGTGGCCTGGATCTCGAAGGGCTGCTTCGCCTCCGGGGTGGCCACCAGGGTTCCCTTCACGATGATGGCGGTTCCCACGTTCATGTGGCTGATCTCATCGAAGTTTGCAAGATCATCGTGGTAAACCACCTGTAAGGTCTCGAAAAATGTGCCGTCGCTGACGACGATAAAGCCGAAGGACTTGGAATCGCGCACGCTGCGGACCCAGCCTCCGATGGAGATCTCTTTGCCCAGATACTCTTCTCTGCGGCGGTAGATGTCTCTGACAGTAACTAAATTCATGGCTGTTAGCTCCTTTTTACCCTAAAATTCTTGTATTTCCGTTATTATACTGTATTTTTTCCAGGGATTCAAGGGGCGAGCAGCACAAGATATTGTTAACTAACTAATATTTAGCCACTAATAACAGAAAATGTCGAAAAATGTACTAAAATAATGATAATTATGTATATTTTTTGTTCACTAATTACCAAATATGTGTTATAATAGCTAGTACAAAATTATTACACAATCTAAATCTACATCAAGGGGTGATAGCGTGATTAAAAAAGAAATGATTGCTATGCTTTTAGCAGGAGGACAGGGCAGCCGTCTGGGCGTACTTACGCAGAAGGTTGCCAAACCGGCAGTTTCCTTTGGGGGGAAGTACAGAATCATTGATTTCCCGCTGAGCAACTGCATCAATTCGGGGGTGGACACCGTAGGTGTACTGACCCAGTATCAGCCGCTGCGTCTGAACACGCACATCGGTATCGGTATCCCGTGGGATCTGGATCGCAACGTGGGCGGAGTGACCGTGCTTCCGCCGTATGAGAGAAGCAAGGGAAGCGACTGGTACACCGGTACGGCCAACGCCATCTATCAGAACCTGGAGTACATGGAGACCTACAATCCCGAGTACGTCCTGATTCTTTCCGGCGACCACATTTACAAGATGGACTACGAGGTGATGCTTGAGTATCACAAGGCGAACAACGCGGATATTACCATCGCGGCCATGCCGGTGCCCATCGAGGAGGCCAGCCGTTTTGGTATCGTCATCACCGATGACAAGAACCAGATCACTGAATTTGAGGAGAAGCCGGCGGTTCCGAGAAGCAATCTCGCATCCATGGGTATTTACATTTTCAGCTGGCCCGTTCTGAGAGACGCTCTGATCAAGCTGTCCGACGAGCCCGGCTGTGATTTCGGTAAACATATTATTCCTTACTGTCATGCATCCGGCAAGCGCACCTTTGCGTACGAGTACAACGGATATTGGAAGGATGTCGGTACGCTGGGCTCTTACTGGGAAGCGAACATGGAACTGATCGATATCATCCCGGAATTTAACTTATACGAGGAATACTGGAAGATATACACCAAGAGCGATATCATTCCGCCGCAGTATATTTCCAGCGATGCAAAGATTGAGAGAAGCATCATCGGCGAGGGCTCGGAGATCTACGGAGAGGTCGTCAATTCCGTGATCGGCGCCGGCGTCACCATCGAGGCGGGGGCTGTGATCCACGATTCCATCATCATGCGGGGCACGGTCATCGGCGCAGGAACGGTGGTTGACAAGGCCATCATCGCCGAGGACGTACATGTGGGAGCAGGCTGCCACTTAGGTGTCGGCGAGTATGCGCCCAGCAAATACGATCCCAAGGTTTACCAGTTCGATCTGGTGACGGTGGGAGAGCACACCGTGATTCCGGACAACGTTAAGATAGGAAAGAACACTGCGATTTCCGGCGTTACTACGGCAGAGGACTACCACGGCGGCATTCTTGAGAGCGGCGACTACATTGTGAAAGCAGGAGGGGTATAATGAGAGCGATAGGTATTGTTTTAGCTGGCGGCAACAGCAAGAGGATGAAAGAATTATCTAACAAGAGAGCCATCGCCGCGATGCCGATCGCGGGAAGTTTCCGGAGCGTAGACTTCGCACTGAGCAACATGAGCAACTCCCATATCCAGAGCGTTGCGGTTCTGACTCAGTATAACTCCCGCTCCTTGAATGAGCATTTAAGTTCCTCCAAATGGTGGGATTTCGGAAGAAAACAGGGCGGCATGTACGTATTCACCCCGACCATCACCGCTGAGAGCAGCGACTGGTACCGCGGAACCGCGGACGCCCTGTATCAGAACCTGGATTTCTTAAAGAAGAGCCATGAGCCCTACGCGGTCATCGCGTCCGGCGACGGCATCTATAAGATGGATTACAACAAGGTTCTGGAGTACCATGTGGAGAAGAAGGCGGACATCACCGTCGTCTGCAAGGATCTGCCGGCAGGCATGGACGCCACCCGTTTCGGTATCGTGAAGACTGCTCCCGACAACCGCATCACCGAGTTTGAGGAGAAGCCCATGGTGGCCAGCAGCAACACGATCTCCTGCGGTATTTACGTCATCCGCAGACGTCAGCTCATCGAGCTCATCGAGCGCTGCGCGGCGGAGGACCGCTACGATTTCGTCAAGGATATCCTGATCCGTTACAAGAACTTAAAACGCATCTACGCCTACAAGATGGACTCCTACTGGAGCAACATCGCGTCGGTGGATTCCTACTACGAGACCAACATGGATTTCCTGAAGCCGGAGGTGCGGAACTACTTCTTCAAAGAATACCCGGACGTTTACTCCAAGGTGGACGACCTGGCTCCCGCGAAGTACAATCCCGGCGCGTCCGTGAAGAACAGCCTGGTTTCCAGCGGCTGTATCATCAACGGCGTGGTTGAAAATTCCGTTCTGTTTAAAAAGGTCTATGTGGGTAATAACTGCGTCATTAAGAACTCAGTCATTCTTAATGAAGTGTATATCGGTGACAACACGGTCATTGAGAACTGTATCGTCGAGAGCCGCGATACCATCCGTGCCAACACCACGCACATCGGCACTCCCGACAACATCAAGATTGTCGTGGAGAAGAACGAGCGGTATACATTATAAAAGCCAGAGATTGACGAAAAAGGGGTTATGTTTATGCAGATTACGGACGTAAGGGTTAGACGTATTGAGAAAGAGGGAAAGATGAAAGCGATCGTTTCGATCACGCTGGACAACGAATTTGTGGTTCACGACATTAAAGTGATCGAAGGGGAGAAGGGGCTTTTCATCGCCATGCCGAGCCGTAAGGCAGCCGATGGGGAGTACAGAGATATTGCCCATCCGATCAATTCCGGCACACGTGATATGATCCAGCGCGTGATTTTGTCCAAATACGAAACCAGCGCGATGGAGATGGCGGCAGAAGAAGCTGCGATGGCGTAGCCCCTGCAGTGTGTTAGGGTTTGTGTAAAATAAAAAATATTTGACGGGAAGGGCTGTGCTGCCGGAGGGCGGCACAGCCCTTTTGGGCTTATTCGGGAGTTTTCTGTCTGCTTTGGGGAAACTGGCTCTGCAGTTCCACGAAAGACTTGCGGAGACTTTCGGTCAGGAGAGACATCTCCCTGCTCTGTACCGCGCCGGGGCGCTGTACCAGAGCGTACACGCGATAGACGTTGGAGGGAAGACGATAGTAGCAGGGGCATATTTTCTCGTCCTGAATGCTGCCGATCAGAATCTTCGGAACAAAGCCTACGCCGAGGCCGGATGCGATCATCATGTGGACAGTTTCCCAGTTCAGCGTTTCACATATTGTATTAGGAGAAAAGCCTGCCTCCTCACACAGGCGCAGTCCCAGGGCTGAAAATTTTTGTATTTTTTTTAACCCGATAAAAGGTTCGTTTTTCAGAAGGGCCAGATCGAGGGTGGGATAATTCCCCAGGGCCGCGGAGGATTCAGAGTAATGTTTGTTCAGCGGATGGCTGCGGGGGAGAGCGATTAAAATTTCTTCATGAAAAAGAGTTTCATATTCTAACAGATCGTTTTTGGGGTACAGAGGAAGCATACAGAAATCCAACTCCCCGTCTAAAAGTTTTCTTTCCAGGTTCAGAGAGATATCCTCGATAATATCAATTTTGATCTGTGAATGGGCAGTCAGAAAGTCGGGCAGTATTTTAGGAAGATAGTGCTGGCTGTAAAAAGGGGAAATCCCCATTCGGATGGTATTTTGCTCTGCGCGGTTTAAGATGCTGATCTCGTGTTCCATCGCAGTATAGGCCTGCAGGATGCGGCGGGCACATAATAAGAATGCCTCTCCGGCGGGAGTCAGAGCCATGGAATGCCCTTTCCGGACAAAGAGTCTGGCCCCGACTTCATTTTCAATCGCTTTGATCTGCTGGCTTAATGCCGGCTGGCTGATATACATGACTTCTGCCGCCTTGGACAGCGTCGGGTTTTCTGCGATTGCCAGCATATACTGAAAAGATTTTAATTGCATAGGGCACCTCGAATATAATTTTTTCTTATAGATTTATTCTATATAAATATTGGACAAATTGCAATAAAAATTATATCATACGCTTATAAAACAGGAAAATATAAAAAATACTTATACTTGCTTGGGGTTTTTGCTGGGAGGGGATGGCCATGGAGGCGGTTTTGGCGTATTTGCCGGAAACATATTATAGTGTGGCTGAAAATCTGGAGTTTTTGTTTCGGATTGTGCTTTCGGGTATATGCGGAGCTGTGATCGGGCTGGAAAGAACGAAAAGGCAGAAGGAAGCGGGTACGAGGACGCACTGTATTATTGCATGTACGGCGGCGACGTTCATGATTCTTTCCAAATATGCCTTTTTCGACTCGATTCCCGGCAATGCCCGGGGAGCGGATGCGTCGAGGATTGCCTCACAGGTCGTGAGCGGCATATCGTTTCTTGGGGCGGGGGTGATCTTTAAACATGGGTTGTCAGTGAGAGGACTGACGACGGCAGCTGGAATATGGCGACGTCGGCGGTGGGAATGGCGGTTGGCGCGGGGATGTATCTGGTCGGCGCGTTTGAAACAATAGTTCTTGTCGTCATCCAGGTTACGCTGCACAGACATCCGCTGGGAAATGATGTGAAGGCGATCCAGGAAATTATGGTGTGTATGAATAACAGTGAGGAGAAATATCAGCTGCTTCACGAATTTCTGGAGGAGCATGCGGCCCAGATTGCGGAAAGTGATATGGAACGAAAGGGCGACATGCTGAAAATTAAAATGGTTGTCCGTGTGGATATTCCGATTACCTATGAGGAGGCGCTGGGGTTCATGAACAGCAATGATGGGATTTATCAGATAGCGGTGTAAAAACGTGGGAGTCATGCCGTTTTACGGCGAAAAAGTTTTTTATAAAGGAAGGAGAAGATACTATGAAAAAGAGACGTATGATGTGTTGGATGCTTGTTCTGGCAATGGCGGCGGCAACAGGATGTTCGGGAAATCCGGAAACCGGAGAGGACGATGGCACAGGTGAAACGGCGTTGGAGGCAGAAGGAGGAAGCGGGGAGGAGGATACGAGGTATCTGACGCTTTCAGCGGTTGCTTCCAGTTCGGGCCTGTTTCCCTATTGCGTGGCGATCGGAGAGGTGCTATCAGAGCTTCCGGAGCTTGAGGTGACAGTTGCGGAGTCTGGCGGAAATGTGGCGAATGCCCAGGAACTCCGGGCAGGGGAGATTTCCATTGCAAACAGTATCTCCAATACGGATTATGAGAGTTATACGGGAACCGGGGCGACATTTGAGGGTGACCCGTTCCAGGATTTCAGGATTCTCTGGTATTATGAATCGACCCGATTCAGGTGTTTGTGGCAGAGGACTCGGGAATCGACAGCCTGGAGGGACTGGACGGTCAGAACTTTAATCCTGGAGGGACTGGAACGGCGGCGGCAGTAGTCATGCATGACGCCCTGGATACGCTGGGAATCAAACCGAATTATTTTGAAGCGGCTCAGGCGGATGCGGGAGATGCCTACGCAAACAGACAGATCGTCGGTTCGGTGAAGACGGGATCTGCGCCGGACAGCTATGTTGTGCAGGCTAACACAAACCGGCCGGTAAAACTGATTAATTTTACAGACGAGCAGCTGGAAACTGTTCTGGCTGCAATCCCTTCCGTGACCACAGGGATTGTGCCGGCCAACGCTTATGACGGTGTGGAGGAGGAAATACAGACGTTATGTACGTACCAGGGAATCCAGGTGGATATGAGCTTCTCGCAGGAGCTTGGATATAAAATGTTTGAGGCTATGTGGGAAGAATACCCGGAGATCTGGAAGACGGCATATACAAATGGGGCTAACAATAATATTCCGGAAATGACACTGCAGGCAGCGTCTACTCCTCTTCATGCGGGTACCGTGCAGTGGCTTGTAGAGCATGGGTATGACGTGCCGGAGGAGCTCATTCCTCCAGAGTATGTGCCGGTCGGATGACATTGACAGGAGGCAGATATGAGAGAACTGGGCGGGTTTTGGAAAAAATTTGTTACGATATTGTCGGTTGCGCTGATTATATTCCAGCTCTATACAACGGGTGTGCGGGCCTTTTCGGATATCATTCAGAGAAGCATTCATCTGGCATTTGTACTGACTCTTGTTTTTATTATGAAGCCGATGAGAAAGGGAAAATGTCTGGATCGTGTTCCGTGGTATGATGTGGTATTTGCGGTTCTGGCGGCGCTAAGCTGCCTGTATGTGACGACGATCTATGATGTCATCGTATATAAGCCGCTTATGTGGGTGTCGGCGCTGGACCGTGTGTTTGCGGTGGTGATCGTAGTATTGATTCTGGAGGCCAGCCGCCGCAGCGTGGGATGGACATTCCCTGTGCTTGGAATTTTGTTCCTGATCTACGCTTACTTTGGGGAGGCGTTTCCAGGAGTCTGGAGGCATCAGGATTTTTCCTTTAACAAGATTTTTCAGACGCTTTATCACAACGGGACAGGAATCTGGGGGACGATGCTCGGGCTTTCTGCGGGAATGCTGGCGATGTTCAGCATTTTCAGCGCGATCCTCTCGGGAACGGGAGGTGCGGAAACTTTCATTAAAATGGGTAAACGGATTGCCGGCAGATCGGTAGGAGGTTCGGGAAAAATTGCAGTGATTGCCTCCAGCCTGTTTGGTCTGATTTCGGGTTCCGCGATGGGGAACGTCGTGGCTACAGGCGTTTTTACGATCCCGTCCATGAAGAGAGCCGGATATTCCAATGAGTGGGCGGCCACGATTGAGGCAGTCGCATCCACGGGCGGTCAGATTCTTCCTCCCATCATGGGGGCGGCGGCATTTATCATGGCGCAGCTGATCGGGGAAAATTATCTGAGCATTGCAAAGGCGGCAATCATACCCGCATGTCTGTTCTATGTGAGCTGTTTTGCGGCGATTCATCTGGTATCATGCCGCGACAATATCCGGGGCGAGGATGAGAAGCCAAAGATCCGTGTGTCGGAGTATATCGTGATTTTAATTCCGCTGGTTGTATTCCTTGCATTTTTGCTGATGGGATATACCGTTAATATGGGAGCATTCTGGGCAACGATTCTGGCAGTTCTCACGTATGCCATATGTTATGCGGTCACCACAAAAAGCGCCAAGGAGACTGTGCTGGATACCGGAAAGATTTGTTTTAATACATGTATAAAAGGAACGGGCAGCATCGTGGAAATGTGCGGAATCCTGGCGGGGTCACAGATCACCATTGCGCTGATATCCCTGACGGGGTTTGCGACAAAGCTTTCCGGTCTGATTGTCTCTCTGGGAGAAAACAGCGTATTTCTCTGCCTGCTCTGCTCGATGATTGTCTGTATTGTGCTGGGGATGGGGCTTCCGACGACGGCCGCCTATGTCCTGGGGGCATCCGTGCTTGCGCCTGCGCTTATTACGCTGGGGATTCCTGCAATGCCGGCGCACCTGTTTGTTATGTATTATGCCTGTCTGTCGGCTTTGACGCCTCCGGTCTGCGTGGCTGTTTTTATGGCGTCGGGACTGGCAAAATCAAACTGGTTTAAAACGGCGTGCATTGCGTGTATGATTGCGCTCCCGGTTTTTGTCATTCCGTTTACATTCTGTTATAACCCTGCCCTGCTTTTAAAGGGAAGTGTTATGGAGGTGTCAGTGGCGGTAGTGACGGCTATAGCGGGTGTGGTTTTAATCGATATCTGTACGGTAGGTTTTCTTAAAGGAAAAATTGCGATGTGGCTGCGGGTGGTTCTGCTGGTGGGTGGTATCCTGCTGTTAATCCCCAATTACATGCTGAGCCTGATCGGCGCAGCAGTCGGAGGCATTGGGATTGCGTATGGCTGCCTGAAGAGCGGCAGACAGGATGTTTTATAAGGTGGAGGAAATATGAAGCATTCGTTCTTTTCGGATAAAAAGTATTGGTTCAAAGGCAATACGCATGCACATACTACGAGAACAGACGGGACCTGTCCGCCGGATAAGCAGGTACAGGATTACAGCGAGAGAGGTTACGATTTTCTGGCAATCACGGATCACAATGTGGTGGATTCTTACCAGGAGAAAAAAGGAATCTGCATGCTTCCGGGCTGGGAACGCGATGTGCGTCATAATGAAGAGAATACGTCTTGTATCCATGTTATAGGATTGTTTCCAGCCGACGCCTGCAGTATGCAGGTAAAAGAAAAACCGCGCTATGCCTGCAATGAAGTTACCGATCAGGAGCTTCTGGATGAAATGAGAGAGGACGGGGAGTTTGTAATTCTTGCACATCCGCATTGGAGCAGGATGCTCCCGGAGGAGGTGACAAAGTTAGACGGATTTCAGGCGATCGAAGTATTTAATGCGGGCTGTGAGTGCCTGATGCATGCAGGACGCGCGGATTTGTACTGGGATATGCTTCTCCAGGAGGGGAAACGGATCTATGGGATAGCTTGTGATGATACGCACGGGAAAACTGAGAAAAGTGACCGCTTTGCGGGATGGATTATGGTGCATGAGGATGAGTGCACGGCACATTCCATTATCGAAGCCATGACAAGAGGGGACTTTTACGCAACACAAGGGCCGGAGATACTGGACTGGGGAAGGGATGGAAATGAGGTTTATTTTGAGTGTTCACCCTGTGCAGAAGTTCATTTCATCACGTATCCGACGCGGGGAACCAGCATTTTTGCGAAGGACGGGGAGGTTCTGACAAAGGTCAGATATACTCTGAAAGGCGGGGAGAAATATGTCCGGGTTGAATGTATCGATGAAAAAGGAAAATCTGGATGGACAAATCCGTTTTTTTCAATAATTAACACGAAATAATACATATCGATATAAACAGGATTATAAGACTTGAGTTTACTTTCCCTTTCTTATGGGATATAATATAAGCAGAGATAAAGAAAAGTTGAATTTTAAAGAATAGAAAGGGTGAATTGTATGAATCTGGCGAAAATCTCTGCAAACGGTCAAATTACTGTGCCGGTAGAAATCAGGCGTCAGCTTGGCTTGAAATCCGGTGATAAAATCCTGTTTCTTCAAAAGCAGAATGGGGAGATTGTTGTCAGCAATGCTTCCGCTGCGGCTATCCGAAAAGCACAGGCGGCCTTTGCCGGAGCTTCCGAAGCGATGGGGGTATCTGGTGAAGATGATATTCAGGCGCTCGTAGATGAAGTGCGTTATGGAAAGGGACGGTAGAATGCGGATACTTGTTGATACAAACATTTTATTTTCCGCGCTGGTCTTTCCGCATTCCAAACCGGCGCGGGCTTTGCTCTATGTCGCAGACAATCACGAGATTGTCCTGTGTGACCGAAATATTGTTGAGCTGCGGGATATTCTTGGGCGGAAAGCGCCGCAGTACCTCCCGGATGCGGAGGTACTGCTGGCGGAAATGTCCTATGAGTTAATTCCTGCGGTAGACCATGCGGAAAAGCTGATACGCGACGCAAAAGATCAGCCGATCTTAAACGCGGCTATCGTGTCGGATGTAGACATTGTCCTTACCGGTGATAAAGATTTTCTGAGTCTGGATATGGAACATCCGAAGTGTATGACTGTGGCGCAATTTCTTGAAAGCGAAGGCGTAGAAGAGTAATCCTTCCTCACTCCAACCCCTCCAGCCTCTCCTTCAATTCCTTCCCCCGGCTGGTCGCCGCCAGCCCGCCGTCTCCCGTCTCCTTTAACGCCTCCGGCATCGCGTTCCCAATCCGCCGCATCGCGTCGATCACCTGGTCCACGGGGATCACGCTCTCCACTCCGGCCAGCGCCATCTGGGCGCTGGTCACTGCGTTGACCGCTCCGGCGGAATTTCGTTTGATGCAGGGAACCTCCACCAGCCCGCAGACCGGGTCGCAGGTCAGCCCCAGCATGTTCTTGAGCGCCAGTGCGGCCGCATGTGCCGCGATTCTTCCGTCGCCGCCCTGGAGGCACGCCAGCCCGGCGGCGGCCATGGCGCTGGCGGAGCCGATCTCCGCCTGG
>BBZO01000020.1 GCA_001304875.1 Clostridia bacterium UC5.1-2E3 | reverse complement strand
ATCATACTGAAAATGCTGCCGTTCCACCCCTGCGGGGTCTGGCCCACCTGCGTGGCGATGTCCGCGACCTGTTGGTTCACGCTGTCGAACATCCCCGATAAGTTTCCCATGATGCCGCCCACCAGCATCTCTTTCAGCCAGTTGGTAAGGGCATCCAATAAGAAATCCATACGGTGTCAAACCTCCTTTCAGCCCCTCCCGCTGAGCGCGGGAGGGGGCGAGGATTTCAGCGGGGTGCGATCAGACGGTGAACAGGCCGGACAGCAGCGGTACGAGGACCATGCCAACGATGGCGACGCCCGCACCGGCCATGAGCTGTTTCATGCCCTGGCTTTTCGCGCCGGGGTTGTCGTTACCGTAACCTTCCAGCAGGTTGATGACACCCCACACGCCGAGACCGGCACCGAGGGCGATAACGAGGGTCTGGAGAACGGTGATTGCCTGATTGAAAAATTCCATAAATAAAGTTGGCCGGAATCAGTTTGAAAAGTTTGATTTAGTCATGGTTCATAGGCATACAAAAGCCGGATGATCGCCGCCCGCTTTCCGGGGGCTTGATTCCGGCCTTCCTCCTTTTTTATTTTTTGATAGAGATCGTCCGCTTTGTACGCCGATGGCCCGTCCGGGGCGGTTGTGGCGGATAGATAGGACCCCTCCTTTCATAGCGGAACATCAATCGTCGGCTGCGGCGTCGATCTCATACACGTCGCAGACCTGGTTGGGTTTCAGCTTCAGCCTGGCCCGCAGGAAATCTTCAATGCTGAACGCATTTTCGGGTCGGCGTCGGCGGTGTACTTGTAGTTGGGGTGCTGGGTGATGTCGTACTTGTCCGACAGAAACGGCCGCACTCCGCGCAGCTGGAGGATGCACTTGCCGCCGTCCATGACGGCCAGCTCATCCTGGCTCATCAGCTCTTTGCCGAGCTTCTGGTAGTTGAGCGAGTGGGAAGTTTCCCGCCCACGGCTCTCGCCGGTGTTGTAGGTGTCGATGGTCTCCTTGCCCAGCACGGCGGCCAACTCTTTGAGCGTGGTCGGCTCCTTGCCGCCCAGGAAGATGGAGCTGTCCATATTGCCGATGATGGTGTCGGCGTTGTCCTTGTAGATGGCCTTGAGCTGGCTCTGTGCCTGCAAGACCAGGCAGGCGGAAATCTCCCGGCTGCGAATGGTAGCCACCAGCTTTTCCAGCTTGGGGATCTGGCCGATGTTGGCGCACTCGTCGATAAGGCAGCGCACATGGACTGGCAGCCGCCCGCCGTACACGTCGTCGGCTTTCTCGCACAAGAGATTGAACAGCTGGGTGTAGCACATGGAGATCAGGAAGTTAAAGCTATCGTCGGTGTCGCTCATAATGAGGAACAGCGCCGTCCGCCGGTCGCCCAGGGTGTCCAGCTCCAGCTCATCGTAGGAGGTGATCTCCCGCAGCTCGGCAATATCGAACACGGCAAGCCGCGCCCCGCAGGAAATCAAAATCGACTTGGCGGTTTTGCCCGCCGCCAGCTTGTATTTCTTGTATTGCCGCACCGCAAAGTGGTTGGGGCTTCTGGCTTCCAGCTCGTCGAACATCAGGTCCACCTGATTTTGAACTCCTCGTCATCCTCCCGCACCTCCATCGCGTTGATGAACTCGATGAGGGTGGAGAAATTCTGTTCCTCCACCGGGGCCTCATAGTGGATATAGCCGATGAGCGCGCAGTACAAAAGCGTCTCCGCCTTGACCCAGAAATCGTCCCCAGCCTTGCCTTCGCCCTTGGTGTTGGCGATGAGGGTCGTCACCAGCTTCAAAATGTCCTTCTCCGAATGAATGTAGCTGAACGGGTTATAGTGCATCGACTTATTGAAGTTGATGGTGTTCAGCACCCGGATTTGGTACGGCTCGTAAATGACCTTGCCGTTCTTGTCCTTCACCGGCTTGCCGTCCTTGCCCAGCTTGGGCGCGCCGCGCTGGAGCATTTTGCCGCACTCCACCAGGATGGTGCCCTTGGGGTCGGTAACGACGTAGGAGCTGTGCATCTGCATCAGGTTGGGCTTGAGCCAGAACCGGGTCTTGCCGGAGCCGCTGCCGCCGATGACCAGCACGTTTTTATTGCGGGCATACTTGGGGTTCTTGGGGCGGCTGGACATGGTGAGGCGTTCGGTCTGGGTCAGAATGACGTTATTCTGGAACACCGGGTCCATGTAGGGGGCAATATCGTCGTGGGTGCCCCATCGAACATATTTGTCATTGTGTTGATTTCCAATGTGGAATAGCCTTCAAAATATTCATCCAGAGGCGTTCCGTCCCCCGCAAAATAGGAAAAACGGTCGGCAAAGCCTTCCATGTCTCTAAATGAAACAAAATAATTGTCATCCAGCCAGTTGATTCCAAATGTCAGACCAAACGAATTTCCGCTATAGATTGTCATGCCATCTCCGACTATACAGCATTGTCCGTCGAGGAAATCCAGACCGATGGCCTTCATTTCTTCCTCTGTCATCTGCTCTGCGACAGGGTAATTCTGGCTTGCATATGTTCCGTCTGCGTTTTTTTCTGCGTCATAATCGGTGAAATGCAGGACAAGTTTGCCGGAATCATACTCTTCTGGAAATTCTCTTGCGACGACCAGTGTCCAGCCTCACTCGGGTTTCCGTATCCAACCTGATCATCAATTCTGTTTCCATCCGCATCACAGAAATAGGCGCCAACATCACCATCCGGCCCATGAAAGGCCGCAACTACATAATTATCCTTTGCATAGATCAGCTTCGCCTCCCCGTCTGCCAATGTGAGAGCCGCTGCCTGTTCGTTTTCGACATCCTTGCCGGATCCGGCTGGTTCTGTTTCGGACTCCTCCTTCTGCTTGCCGCTTTCCGTACCGGAAGCCTTGGAGGAAGCTCCATTCTCATTGCCACAAGCCACAAGGCCAAGAAGCATGAAAAGCATTAACGTAATTGCAGTCATATATCTCTTAAATTTAATCATATTGTTTCTCCTTATTTTTTCATCCTATCGACATCCGTTTCGGGAGCCTTCTATTCCCACGAAAGACTCGTTTTCACAGTCTCTCCATCCAGCCCCGTATAGATCATGTACGGCTCGCTCTCCTTCAATTTCTGAATCATCGTCTCATTTTGCTCCTTATTTGAGTCAGAAGAACGGAAATACAAGTCTACGGTAAACGTAATATCCGTATACAGCTCTTTTTCCAACGTATATCCATCAAAATAATCATCCAGCGGCGCGCCGTCCCCCGCGAAAAAGCTTACGCGGTCCAGAAATCCTTCGCTGTCCGCCTCGCTCATCTCATCCAGCCAGGAAAAGCTGACAATCATGCAGAAATTGTCGCTTCCCACGCTGGTCTGATTCTCAATCAGACACTTATGCCCGTCCAGAAACGGGATGCCGATGGCTCTCATTTCTGTCTCGCTCATCTGCTCCAGATGTTCAAATGTGACAGAAGAGCTCTCGTCCATTCGATCTTTAACATTCAGCCCCAACCCGTCCAGCTCCTCCTGGCTGAACAGACTGTCTCCCCGTTCGGGCCTGCGAACCATATACGCGACCGTCCACCCGCTGCTTAAATCTCTTCCATACTGTCCAAAAGGCCACGCGTCCACCGTTCCATTCCAACAGGGAGACAATCTTACATCTTCAGGTCCATAATATGCAATCGCGATCCATCTCTCATTTTTGCAGATCAGCTTTGCCTGCGCATCTTCCATCGTGAGCTCCGCGCTCTCTTCCAGCGCCGCCGCTTCCAGTTCCGGATTGACGGGAATGCCGACGGATCCCGTTTCAGCTGCCTCCCCCAGGCCGCTGTTTTCTGCGCTGCTGTTTTCCGCACTGGAACTGCCGGATCGCTGCTCTTACTGCCGCAGGCTGTGAGACCGCAGGTAAGCGCAAGCAGCAAAGTGGTAATCGTTACAGCTAACAGATTGAATTGTTTCTTCTTAAAAATTCTCATCCTGTTTCTCCTTATTTTTGTAATTTTTATTCATTCTTCCCAAATCCCACCGTGACGCGCTGCGCGTCCGCCGCGCCCTCCTGCCGCCAGAGGTAGGTGACGGTGCCGCCGT
This sequence comes from Clostridia bacterium UC5.1-2E3, assembly GCA_001304875.1. Lineage (GTDB taxonomy): Bacteria > Bacillota > Clostridia > Lachnospirales > Lachnospiraceae > Ventrisoma > Ventrisoma faecale. Next base: position 62,246 of record BBZO01000020.1, on the reverse strand, counting down.
CCAGCGGGGAAGCGGTCTCGGGCTCGGCGTCGTTTAAGCAGACGGCATCGTGGGGCGTCATACGGTTGGCGTAGAACACCATCCGGTTCCCGCACTCCATCTTTACCTCATAGGCCACGGCGTCCGTGAAGCGACCCAGAAGCTGCGGGATAAATCGCCGTAGATGTGTTCCTCCGCGTCGTACTTATTCTTATCACCCAGGTTGGAGTAACTCAAAAGCTCCGGGGCTCCCTGCGCGGCCAGCCGTTCCAGATTGTCCGGCATGTACTCGCTCTTAATGATTCCAGAGAGCTTCTCCCAGGGAACTGTCACGTTGATATTCCCCGCCGCGTAGGGGCCGATCTGGTACACGTCAAACAGCATGTGGAATCCCTCCGGCGACAGATACCAGTGGCGCTCCCGCCAGCTCTCCTCCAGCTCCAGGAAGGATCCGGTAACGATTTCCTCTGCCGAACGCCTGCCCCACTGGAGCAGATCTCCGCTGTATTCATAATCCAGAAATCCGGCGGTCAGCGCCGCGGCAAATTTTTCCCGGATTTCCTTCTCTGCGGCGGACGAGCCGTCGCCGGTCTCCAGAATGTCCTCCAGCGCCAGCTGTTTTCCGCTCTCTGTGTCAAAGGTATAACCAATCAGGGCCGACGTGGGATGGGCGGACATCGGGTAATAGCTGGACTCCATCAGCATGATGCTGACGGCTTGCTTCGTCACGCCCGCGTCCTTGACCCACAGGGAACTGGAAGCACTCAGAGCACCGGAACCATAGTTTTCGATCCAGGAGGCGGAAGCGCCGGAAACAGCAGCCTCCCGCAGCGCGTCCTCCATATTCAATGCGTCCTCCTCCGCGATGTCCCGCAGGTCGCGGAGCGCCCGGCTCCCGTTGATCTTCTCCGTGGCTTTTTCATTTCCTTCTATGTAAATCTGGGGAACGGCGAAATCCCGGATCACGAAGCCGTCCGCCACCGCCTTTTTCTGGTATTCCCGGTCCGCGAACACCGTGACCTGCTTCGGCGGCTCCGGAAACACCGCATCCAGAGCCTCATAATAGCGGCCCAGCCGGGATACCACATGCTCATAGCGCTGGTCCAGCTCCTCGTCGGAGAGGGAATCGTCCTCCGCCTTGCCGTACTCGTAGGCCGTGTATTCGCCGCGCAGGCGCACGTAACAGAGGGCCTCCCCGGCCGCCGCCAGGTCATAAATGGTCCCGTAGCGGACATCGTCCTTTCTGGATTTCCAATATTCCTCCTCACAGGCGGGCAGAGCCTCCGAGAGCACCTGCGCGATCTCGTCCATGATCAGCATTTCCCGGAAGGATTCATAGCGGTCGCCCATGAAAATCCGCCCCAGACTGCCGCCGATCTTAAAGCCGGCGACAATCAGAGACGCGTTGCTCCCCAGAAAAGAGATGGCGCTGGCCAGCCGGGTCAGCCCGGCCTCCGCCGCCATCGCCGCGCCGGAGGTGGTGGCGAGAGAAATAGAAAAATCCACGCAGTCGTCGATACCGGGCACGCCGTCGTAGGCGCACTTGATTTTTGAAAAATTTTTAAGCCGCTCTGCGGGATCCATCAGAATCAGTCCCGCCATATCCAGGTTGGAGGCGTCGATCAGCGTCTGCGCCGCGTTTTTAAGTTTCCTGTTCTCTGTCTCATCCGCATGGTCGCAGATGATCTGAAGAAAACGGATATTTTCCTGGTGAAGGCTGGCGTAGACCGCCAGCGAATAGGCCTCTTGCACATTGGACACCTCAGTCCGAAAGGCGGCGCTTAGATCCCCCACCTTGTCCTTCAGCTCTTTGGCGTCCTTAAACATTTCCTTTAAAGTCTTATAGGCATCCTTTCCGCAGAGATCCTCCACCGTGACCTGCAGCGCCTCGATGGAATTTCGTTTTAATGCGGTGTCCACCGTGGTGTCCAGCATATCCAGAAGCTCCACGCCCACATTGACCCGGACCGTGTAATCGGCCTGGGCCTGGGCCGTCTCCAGAAATCCCTTGTCGTGCATGGAGACGATCCGCGACAGATATTCCACGTAGGCCTTCTCGTCCAGTTTCGTATCCGTCAGATAATGCCCGGCCCAGGTGGCGGCGATGTTAAGCTCCACCACCACATTGTGATCCATCTTGTCGGAGGTCTCTTTGAATTTCTGCCAGAAACTCTTCTCTTCGGCATTCTCGATGGTGTAGTCCAGCTCCGTGGTAAGAGCGTTGGCCTGGTCGGCCCAGCGGCTGCACCGGTAGCGGGAATCGTCGACGAGATTTGTGTAGCTGTCAAAGCCGGCCAGATAGTCCTCAAAGCGATCGTAGAGGCCCTCCAGATACTCTTTTTGCAGGCTCTTTCTGCCGAAGGCCGCCAGGCTGGGGAGGAAAAGGCGGGGGAGAGGGCCATCACAAAGGCCAGGAGGGCGGCGCAGGCTGGCCGGGTCCATTGTTTCATCCAGCGCTTTACCTTTTTCATGAAATCTGCGCCTCCTTTCCGCCGGGCAGTATCGCGGTTTCCTGGCTGTCCCCATTCCCAAGAGTATCCTCCGCAGTCTCCTCTTCTTCATTCTCCCGGCTCCAGGCCGCGTCCTCGATTTCCCCTCCTACAGTGCCGGTCAGATACTCGCCCATGATGTCCAGGGCAAATTCCTCCAGCTCCGCCTCGAACGCCGCCTGCCGGGCCAGCTTCTCCAGTTCTTTGTCCGTCCAGTCCTCCTTTTCCCGGGAAATATCCAGAACGGACAGATCGACCGTAACCTCGCGGGTCAAGTAAGAAGCCGAATCCACCGCCTCCCGCTCCACGGCCTCCGCCGCAAGCGCAAACAGCCGCGCTTCAAAGGCCGCGGCATCCGTTTCGGCGGACGCCTCCTGCTGATATCTTTTAAAATATTCGCTGTAATCCGGAAGCTGACATTCTGCCGCAAGCTCCAGGAACCCATATTCCTGCTCCCGGACGTTCATGCTCTCGACAAAGATAAACTCCATCATCTCTTCTTCGCTTTTCCGGCTCTCCTTCGTCTGGGTCGTCCGGACTTCCATACCGGTTTTCTTTTGGGAAAAAGGCCCGATTCCCAGCCGGGACAAACCGAAACCCAGAAGAAGCAGCGCCAGAATTGCCAGAATCAGCTTAAAAATTTTCTTTTTCATACCTGTCACAATCCCTTCCCCGGGGACAGCCGGGGTAAAATTTTTAAATATCAGGAAAACTCTGATCGAATCAACATTTTCTCAGTTTACCAGATCCGACGCCATCAGCAGACTCTCTTCGCCGTCGTAATAATACCAGTCGAAGCGGTGCCCGTCCGTGTCGCCCGCCGTCTGTTTCCGGTACATCAGATCCCCGTGAAAGGCCACAAATGCCCCTGTGCCGGCCATGCTCTGGCCATACTCGCTGAGCAGAACGTAATCCTTGCCGTTGGTAAAAGTATTTTTATAAACGTCCTCGTCGACGGTCTCCGTCTCCCCGCTGTCCGGGCGATACACCTTCAATGTGCCCACATAGTAGAAATCTCCCGCGTTCCTGGCGTCATCCACGTAGTAGGCGCTGGCGTCATCGGCAGACAGGTAGACGTGAGAGTCCGCATAAATATTCTCGCTGAGCACCGTCTCCGAGGCATTTTCCTCCTGCAGCGGATAGACCGACAGGCTCCGCACCTTCTCGTCGTCCGAGTGGACATACATCCCGTAGAGGTACCGTCCGTCCGGGGAGACGGCGAAGGTGTCCATGCCCGACAGAAGCAGCGTGCTTTCGGAGATCCCGGCGCCGTTTAGCGCGGCGGCATAGATATTCTTTCCAGTGTCGCTGAAATACAGTGTTCCATCCACAATGTCAAAATCGCGCACGCTGTCCTGCACGACCGTTACCGCCCCGTCCGGCGAGACCGCGCAGAGCTGACTGCCGCAGCGGAGATAGATATAGTGAACCGACTCCGCATCAACCTGGTGCAGAAGACCGGCGTCCGTCATGAAAACGCCCGTCTCATCCTTCAGATCGCCCGGAAGCTCCACCCGTTTCCACTGACCAGAGACATCCTTGATATAGAGGTGAGCGACCTGCTGGGAAATGACCAGAGCCAGTTTGCCGTCACGGCTGTAGTAGGCGAGAACCATTCCCCGGGCCGTGATGTCGCCCAGAAGCTGTTCCGTCCCGTCGGCTCCAAGGGTGTAGAGCTCCTCCGTCACAAACTGGTCCGTCTCCCGGGTCCAGATGACAGTGCTGCCGTCGTCCGGCAGATCTTTAAGCCGGATTTCCTCATCCCCCACGCCGGGATAGCGGAGCACCTGGTCAGAATCCGGCGTCACGAGGCACAGCGTGTCCCCGCTGACTCCAGCTGCTGCGGTCTTGTTTGCAGAAATGATTCCGACACCGCAGGCCCCCAGATCCACCAACGTTTCATCCGCAAAGGTATAGCGCAGGAAGTGTTCCCCGTCGCCCGCCTCCTCCTGGAAGGCGATTCCCAGATCCGACGGGTAAACGCGGCTGGAGGAACAGCTCTCGCTGATTATTTTTTTATTCTTCTGCCCGATGTCCGTCACATACAGCTGATCATTTTTCAGAAGGACAACGATCCTCTGCCGGTCCGGCGTCACGGCCGCAAAGGTAATGCCCTCGTCCTCGTGGATCTGAACACACTGTCCGTCTCCCAGCGGAATGTATCCGTCGGTCTCGCCCTTTGTAAAACGGGCCTCCATATAGGTGTTAAAGGAAGTGTCCAGATCGCCGTATTCGCCGGACATCCCCGCTCCTGCGGTGTCAGCATCCTCTGCCGACGCGTTTCCTGCGCCATCCACCGCGCCCTGTCCGCCCGCGTTTCCTGCGCCGTCCGCCGCGCCCCGGTCGTTCTGGACGTCCGCTTCCTGGCGGCTCTGGCCGGAGCCAGCCGCCGGGCTGTCCCCCGGCATTTCCCCCGCAGGCTGTCACGCCAAAAAGCACGGCCAGAGCCAGTCCTGCAATCGCCACTGATTTTTTTAACTGTTTCATACTATTTCTCCTCCTTTTCGGGCACAGGGCCCGGTTATTCTCGTATTCCTGTCTTAGCCCGCAGTCTTCAAAAGCCTACAAAAACGCGTCCCCCGAAGCCTGCAGGCGCTGGATATCCAGCCGGTCCAGCGTGATGCTTTTCCCGGTGTCTGCATTCCGGTAGATGGCCACAAGGCCGTAATCAAAATCCAGATTCCAGATGTCCCCGTCCCTCCAGCGTATCGTCTCCGGGTATTGAAATGCGGGCGCTTCCGTCCCGCCGTCTTCCTGCGGGGAAACGGAAGAATCGTCGTATTCATCCGCCCCGGCGAAAGAGGAGGCAGAAGAGGAAGAACCAGATCTGCCGGCTTCTTTCTCGATCATTTCCTCTCCACTCAGGATGGCTTTGTGGACGTGCGTCTTCCAAACCCTTTGTTTTTCGGTATATTCCGCCAGTTTCCCGGGCGACGCTTTTACGTCTCCCCGGCCATTTTCCCAGATGGCAAGGAGCAGCTCAAAGATTCCCTTCACATAGGAATAATAGGCGATGGAACTGCGGTACGGCCACGACAGGCCGATGGAATACGCCATATCCGCCAGCATCTGACCGCAGTACACGGCCCGCCCCCAGTCACCGCGGGACTTCCACCCCTCGATGGCCTGGATGCACAGGCTGGAAAAGTCGCTCCAGATAATGCCAGAGGCGCATTTGGTGTCGGTGGCAAACTTCGGATTCAGGCTGGCCACTCCGTCGTGGGTTGACACCGCGTTCATCCATGTCCACGATATGTCCGGGTGTTTTTCGGCGTGCTCGTATCCCAGTCTGGCCGTCTCCGTCAGCCACAGAAGACGGTGCAGCTCGTTCTGGAAAGAATTTTTATAGGTTTCCGCCTCCTCTCCCAGAAGCCAGGTAACGCCCGCCCGGTAGGACGAGGGGAGATTGTATGTTTTCCCGTCGGGACCCAGTATCGTATTCCCGCTTTTCCGAAAGGATTATGAAAAATCCTGAAAAGGATGAAGCGCCAGAGGATGAAAAGATCCACCAATATGATAAAAGCGGTCTGAAACTTTTTCTGATCCAGAAAAGCATAGGTCCGGTCCCAGGCAGCCGACGCCTCCAGCATATTCTGTCCGGGGATCCAGGACGCAAGCAAAGCCCCGAGAAGACAGATGAGCTTCCAGAGAAGCATGAGAAGCGGCAGCCCGGCCGCGGTGTAGCACAGCGTGGACAAGATGGCCATCCGGTTCACATTTTTTCCCGACTCCTGTACTCTTATATAGCTTTCAGAGCCGTAATACAGCGCCGTCAGCGCCCATTCAATCAGTATGACCAGGACCGCGGAAATCCCCGACGCGATCTCATTGCTGTAGTCGCCGCTTAAGAAAAAACAGATAAACTGGTTGATGTGGGAGGTCAGGAAACCGGGCTGCGCCGCCTCCCCTCCGAAGTAAAACAGATAGTTTTCCACGCCGATCGCCAGGGCCACCAGGCTCCAGATCATGGCGGGATAGGTCATTGTCGAGTAGCGGGTATCACTCATTAAAACTCCCCCTTTTCAGCTTGATCGATAGACGTATATGTTTGTATGAATTATGCATAAACAAACATATTTATTTGGATTTTAGCATATATTTTTGGACTATTCAAGAAAATACAGCGTATATTTTTGGAATACTATGCAATACTGTTCCTTTAATCTTAGATTGGAGGTAATCGACATGCTTGATCCGGATTTTATAAAAGAACGCATTACGCAGCTTCGGCTGGAGAAGGGAGTATCTGAATATCAGATGAGCTATGATCTGGGACGCAGCAGGAGCTATATCTACAATATCTCCTCCGGCCGCTCCCTGCCGCCCATGACGGAATTTCTGCAGATCTGCGACTACTTCGGCATAACGCCCGCACAGTTTTTTGACACGTCGTCCAACAATTCGGCGCTTTTAGCGACCGCAGTCAATGAGCTGGCAAAATTGAATGATGATGATTTGCTGCTGATTATGAATGTTGTGCGGAGGCTGACGAGGGACGGGAAGTGAGAAAGGGGAAGTAAGAAAAAGCCGCGGAAAGCATTTGTCTCCGCGGCAGAAAATATTATTTTTTAATCCATTGTCCAGATCTGCGCCCGCCAATACGCTCAATACTCCCCTCATCCTGCATCTTTTTCATAAGGCGCTTTACTTTTCGCTCAGAACAGTTTAATTCCTGTGCAATTTGCATCTGCGTAACACGGGGGCTCTGGCTTATTACATATAATATTTTTTCTTCCAAAGTGCCGTTTAAAGTGCCATCCAAAGTGCCATTTTGTCCCTTTGGTATTTTCGCACTCATGAAAGGGATAAATTTAAGCATGATATCTTCTGAATGAAGAGTATATTCCGGTCTTGGAACACCATGCTTTATACACGTCTCACATATCTTTTCTATTCCTCTTCCCCACGTTTCCACATATCCTGCCCTAAAAAAGCATTGGCAATATTGGGATTATATGGCTGTGAACGGTGACGCTCCATCAATGTTTCCACCGTCCATCCCACCGGAAATACACAGTCGTTACTAATATATACAGCATCTTCATGAATCCTTATCTGTATTGGAACTAACGCAGCGTAATTAGAATGAATAATCGCATTATATACCGCCTCTCTGACCCCTTCTTTTGGAAGAGGATACTTTTCTATCCTTATCATATTGTCATAAGATATCACAGCTTTCATATACTTTAAATAAATCAATTCTATGATCCTGTCCGCCTGTATAAACAGGGAACCATGAATTTCATCCTGATAACGCAAATCAGATCCTTCACCAAAATATCCGATTTTAATATAGGCACCTGTAACCCATTTTTCCGGATTCCGATGAAATAGAAGAATTGCTGCCCGTTTCAGTTTGCCACGCTCAAGAAGTCCCAGACTATTAAGTAACTGTTCGTTGCTCATATTAAGATCCGCTTCCGTCATACGGCCGCTTCGCAAAGCTTCCCGCCGAAAAATATCAAAACTTTCTTTATCCAGATCTTCGACCGTAACGTCATCAACCGGAACCGAATCCCATTTATACCCCGTTTTAGATAAAAGAAATTCTGTTAAAACAGCTCCGCGAAGAAGCTGTTTTGTACTGCCACTTCGATAATGATACTCTCCCTTATAATTTACCGGATAGCTGCTTGGGTTAATACGTATTTCAATATAGTCTTTTTCATTCTCTGTCAGCAGATTGACATCCACAATAATTCCAAGAATATCCCTAACTTTATTGGGAATATCCTCCAGTAGTCTCTTACTGTCTGACACACCAATAACTACGCCATTATCATCCATTCCAATATATATTTTTCCGCCCTGAGCATTTGCAAAACCACAAATCCACTTCAAATACTCATCTCTCCACGATTCTTTCCACTCTATATTTTGGTTTTCCGACATATTTCCTCCCATTTAAAAAATTAAATTGGCAGTATCTTAAAAAGCCAGGAAACCATAACAAAACTTCACGGATTCCCGGCTCTCTCTCCCAAAACCAATTCTATTACTTCTCCGCAGGCGCTTCCTCCCCGCTCTCGTCCTCCTCCTGCAGAATATACAGATGGATCGTATCGATACGGTTCTTCTCCACCTTCTCCACCACCAGGCGCAGGTTTCCGAAGGTAACCTCCTCGCCCTCCTCCGGCAGGTGGTCTAAAAGGCCGATGACCAGGCCGCCGATGGAGTCATAGTCCTCGGACTCCAGATGCGTGTCCAGGCGGTCGTTTAAGTCGTCCAGCTTCATGGCGCCTTCCACCAGATACTCATTCTCGGAAATGCGGATGAAGGCTTCCTCCTCGTCCTCGTCGTACTCGTCGCGGATCTCGCCGACGATCTCCTCCAGCATGTCCTCCAGCGTGATGAGGCCGGCGGTGGCGCCGTACTCGTCCAGCACGATGACGATATTGCTGGTGGCCTTGCGCATCTCCAGCATCAGCTCGGAGACCTTCTTAAACTCGTACGTATAGTAGCTGGCGGAGATATTTTCTCAAGTCAAACTCTTCCTCGCCGTCGGCCAGGAAAATATCTTTTATGTTGATGATGCCGATGACATTGTCGGTGGTGTCCTCGTAGACGGGGTAGCGGGTGTACTTCTCCTCGCGGAAAATGTCCAGAAGCTCCTCCCGCGTGGACTCCACATCCACGAACGCCATGTCGATGCGGGGCACCATCACGTCCTTGGCCACCGCGTCGCCGAAATCGAACACGTTGTTGATCATCTTCTTCTCTTCCGACTCGATGACGCCCTCCTCATGGCTCACCTCCACGATGGTGCGCAGCTCGTCCTCGGTGATGCCCTCCTGCTTCCGGTTGGGATCCACGCGCAGGATAAAAAGCACCGCATAGGAAAATTTATTCACAATAAAAATCACCGGGGTCAGCACCCACATGACGATATAGATGGGGCGTGCAAACCGGAGCGCTATGGTCTCGGATGAAATCGTGGAAACGGTCTTCGGCGTGATCTCGCCAAATACCAGGATGAGCAGAGTCAGAACACCGGTCGCAATACCCACCAGCTTATTGCCGCCGATCCCGATGGCCAGGGTGGTCGCCAGGGAGGAAGCGGACAGGTTCACGATATTGTTCCCGATGAGGATCGCGCTGAGCATCTTGCCGGGGTTCTCGACGATCTTAAGAACCGTCTGGGCCCGTCCGTCGCCGTCCTCGGCCAGATTCCGCATGCGGATCTTATTCACCGTGGTCAGCGCAGTCTCAGACGATGAGAAAAATGCAGAAAGCAACAAAAGGATCAAAAGTATAAGCAACTGTATGACGTCACTTGAATCCAAAAAAATCAACTCCTAAATCAATGTATTTTACTGCTGATTGTACCTTATCAGTAAGTGCCTGTCAATATGATTACCTGTTTTTTATGGTACCTGCCAGCTCCTTGAGCAGAAGAATGGTTCCGCCCACGAAAATATAGACGTCGCCCAGATTCAGCACCACGTTCTTAAGACGCCCCCTCTGGATGCTGAAATAGTCCACCACATAGCCTCTGGCAAGGCGCTCGGTGAGGTTGCTGAGCGCACCGCTGAACGCCAGCACAAAGCCCGCCTTCTCGAGGAAATTCCCCTTCTTCGTCATCACCCAGGTCATGGCGCCGCCCACGGCGGAGGTCAAGACCAGCGGAACGTAGGTGACAACCGCCTTCTTCTCCTTCAGAAACCCGAACGGGAAACCGGCGTTGTGGTTCCGGTAGAGCTTCACCAGGCCCTTCGTCCCCTCCATCTCCCTGGGGAAATCCGCGGATCCCGCTTCTCAAAATACTCTTTCAAATATAAATCCGTCCCAGTTAAAGCTGCGATCGCTCCAAGAAAAAACATACCATCCCGCCCTTCACATTTTTTACTATTTTTACACTTTTTTCGCCGTCCCGTCTAGTGGGTTTTGGAGGTGCATATAATTAGTAAAAGCGTTCCCCCCGGGAGATTTTTTATGTCCTGTCCCTTCGATCCGGCCTCCGAGGACGTGGCCGATTTCATCGCCAGCTACTACAACCTGGATCAGCCGGTCATCCCGATTCCCGACGACAGCTGCTCCTTTTTCTTAACCGACACCCTGGGCATCATCTACATGCCCTTAAGCGAGGCCGAGCCCATCACCATCGAGCGCCACACCTACAACGGCATCCCCAAGCTCTACACGCCCCTGGACATCTCCGCCGCCGAGGCCGCGGGCTTTCTCTCCACCTTCAGCCAGCCGGCCTTAAGCCAGCGGGGCGCGGGGACGCTCATCGGCATCGTGGACACCGGCATCGACTACACCGATCCCATTTTTCAAAACGCAGACAAAACCACGCGGATCCTGGGCATCTGGGATCAGACGCTCCCCTACCCCGGCTATGAAAACGGAGGCTCCGAGCCCCTCCCTACTACGGCCGGGCCTATTCCTCTGACGACATCAACCGGGCCCTGGCCGCGCCGGACCGCTGGACCGTCGTCCCCTCCACCGATTCCACGGGCCACGGCAGCGCGCTGGCGGCCATCTGGCGGCGGCGGGGAGAGTCCCGACGGGAGCTTCACCGGTTCCGCGCCGGAGTGCTTTCTGGGAATCGTGAAACTGAAACCCGCCAAGCAGTATCTGAGGAATTTCTACGGCGTCCGCGAAGGCGCCGAGGCCTACCAGGAAAACGACATCATGGCCGGGATTCTCTACCTGCGGCGCATGGCCGCCATGCACAATCTTCCCCTCACCCTGCTCATCGGGCTGGGAACCAACCTGGGAAGCCACGAGGCACGTCGCCCTTAGCCTACTACTTAAATTTCATCAGCCAGGCCGCCGGCACCGTCACAGTCATCGCCGCCGGCAACGAGACCGGCTACGGCCACCACTACCTGGGGGCCATCCCCGAGACCGACCGCTACGAGGACGTGGAGCTCCGGGTAGCGCCGGGGGAAACAGGCTTCACCGTGGAGCTGTGGGCACGTCAGCCGGATCTCTACACCGTGGGCTTCATCTCCCCACCGGGGAATACGCCGACCGCATCCCTTACACTTCCCGGCAGACCAGCCGCATCGCCTTTCTTCTGGAGCCCACCGTCATAAACGTAAACTATCTGCTGGCGGAGCCGGGCACCGGCAGCCAGGCCATCATCATGCGCTTTGAGGATCCCGCGCCGGGGCTGTGGCGGATCCGGGTGTTCCGCTCCTTCTCCATCCGCGGCGAATATCACATGTGGCTGCCGGTGCGGGGCTTTATCTCCGACGGCACCGTATTCCTGCGCCCCAACCCGGACACCACCATCACAGAGCCGGGAAATGCGTTCCTTCCGCTGACCATCGCGGCCTACAATCATTTAAACGGCAGCATCTACCTCCACTCCAGCCGGGGCTTCACCCGCACCGGAGCCGTGAAGCCGGACCTGGCGGCCCTGGCGTGGACATCAATCTGTCCGGGGCCGGGACGCGCCTTCCTTCCATCACCGGCTCCTCCGCCGCCGCGGCCTTCTGTGCGGGCGCGGCGGCCAATCTTCTGGCCTGGGCGCGGGCAAATAACAACTGCCTGGCCTTAAACACCTCCGCCGCCAAGTCCTATTTAATCCGCGGGGCAGAGAGAAAGCCCCTGTTCCAGTATCCAAACCGGGAATGGGGCTATGGTCAGCTCAATCTATACAATGCATTTATACAGCTTCGCGAGCAGTGATCAGTCTCTCATGGAGATAAGCGGGCCGCCGCTTCGCTCCAGATAGGAGCGGGTGATGAGCACGGAGCCGATATTGGGATCCTTGGGGATCTCGTACATGATATCCAGCATGAAATCCTCGATGATGGCCCTCAGCGCCTGGCTCCGGTCTCCTTCTTCAATGCCTCCTCGGCGATCCACTCCAGGGCCGCGTCCTCGAACGAGAGCTTCACCTCGTCCATGGCCAGAAGCTTCTCGTACTGCTTTAAAATGGCATTCTTCGGCTCCTTTAAAATCTTCACCAGAAGCTCCGCAGTCAGAGACTCCAGCGTCACCAGGATCGGCAGACGCCCCAGAAACTCCGGGATCATGCCGAATGTCCTCAGATCCTGCGTCGTGGCGCGGGATAAAATATCCGGATCCTTGTCGTAGCGGTCCTTAAGCTCGGCCGCAAAGCCCATGGAGGAGCTCTTATTCAGACGCTCCCGCACAATGTCCTCCAGATCCGGGAACGCGCCCCCGCAGATGAACAGGATGTGGTCGGTGTTGACCGTGGTCATGGGGGTCAGCGCGTTTTTCTGGTTGGAGCCCACCGGCACCTCCACGCGGCTGCCCTCCAGAAGCTTTAACAGCTCCTGCTGCACCGACTCGCCGCTGACATCGCGGGTGTTGGTGTTCTTCTTCTTCGCAATCTTGTCGATCTCGTCGATGAAAATGATGCCGTGCTCCGCCCGGTCCACGTCGTTGTCAGCGGCGGCCAGAAGCTTTGACACCACGCTCTCAATATCGTCGCCGATATACCCGGCCTCCGTCAGCGAGGTGGCGTCCGCCACCGCCAGCGGCACGTCCAGAAGGCGTGCCAGAGTCTTCACCAGATACGTCTTTCCGCTGCCCGTGGGGCCGATCATCAGAATGTTGGACTTCTCGATCTCCACGCCGTCGGCACTGCCGCCGGTCAGCGCATACACCCGTTTATAGTGGTTGTACACCGCCACCGAGATGGCCTTCTTCGCCCGCTCCTGGCCGATCACGTACTCGTCCAGCCTGGCCTTGATCATATGGGGCGCAGGGATGTCCTTTAAATCAAACTCCGGTTTGGGGGCTTCCTTTCGCTTCTTCACCTGGTTTTTCTTCGGAATCTCCGTGTTCACCGGGTTCAGATTGCCGAAATCGCTCAGATTCATGTTCATGTACGGCATATTCTGAAGCTGGGACAGATCCAGGCCGTTCTTCGTCACCGAGTCGAAGGCCTTCTGCATACAGTCATGGCAGAAACACATGCCCCCGGGCATGGTGATCATGGGGCCGGCCTTGCTCTCCGGCCGGCGGCAGACGTAGCAGATTTTTCGTACTCGTCGCTGCCGCCGTTTCCCCTGGCTGTGCTGTCTGTGCTGTTTTCCGTCCCAGCTAATTCTTTCTCTTTATCGTCCAAATTTCTGTCCTCCTTGTGCATGTCTCTATCTTAACACAAGAGCCCCCGGCAAACAAGAGGCTGTGCTTCCTGCCCGCCGGAGGCTCTTACATGAAGGGTGCATTCCTTTATTTTTGTGATCTCATTTTATTCGCCGGCCTGTCCGGTATCCTGGGGCGCGTTCACGTGATCCTTCTTGTAATCCAGCGTCACGTCCACCTGGCGCTCCACGTAGGCCCCGTCCTCCAGGGACTGCACTGTCAGCGTCACCGTGGTGCCGCCCTTATAGTAGGTCAGCAGCTGCTGGAGATCGTCGCCGGTTCTCACGGTCTCGCCGTCAAACTTGGTGATGATGTCCCGCTCCCGCAGGTCTGATTTGTCCGCCGCACCGCCGGAAACAATTTTATATACATACACGCCCTGAGGCATTCCGTAGGCCTCGGACATTCTCTGGTCTATGTTCTGGAGCTGGATTCCCAGATAACCCTGGTCGTCCTCCGCCACCTCAAGCTTCGTGGAACGGTTCATCAGATCTTCGATAATATCCTGCGCGAAGGAAATGGGGATCGCGTAGCCCATGCCCTCCACGTTGGTGGAGGAATACTTGGCCGCATTGATGCCAATAACCTCGCCTTTCATATTCAGAAGCGCGCCGCCGCTGTTGCCGGGGTTGATGGCCGCATCGGTCTGGAGAAGCGTCCTGGTGATGCCGTCGGTGGTCACCTCGCGGTTCAGTGCGCTTACATAGCCCACGGTCACCGACTGTCCATAGCCAAGTGCATTTCCGATGGCGATGACGCCCTGGCCCACTTTGAGCTCGTCGGAATCTCCCAGCGTGGCCGTCTTGATCTGCTCCAGGGTCTCTGCCGGGATGTCGCCCAACTGTACGGCCACCACGGCCAGGTCAGACTCGGAATCCGTTCCTTTGATGGCTGCATCCACGCTGGTTCCGTCGATGAAGGTCACCTTCATCTCGGTGGTATCCTCAACCACGTGATTGTTGGTCACAATGAGAAGCTCCGCGTCATTCTGCCCCACGATGATGCCGGAGCCGCTGGACTCCGCCTGGTAGGTCTGGGGGCCGAAGAAAAAGTTATTGCTCTCGTAGATAATCTTATTGTGGATGGCCACAACGGAGGGCATGGCCTCCTCCACGATGGCGGATACATCGTTGCCGATGACGGCCGGCGCCTGCTCCTGCGTTCCGTCACCGTCGGACGCGTCTTTGGAAACCTCGGTCTGGGGCTCCGTCTCCGAAGCCTTCTCCGTCTCCTCCGCGGACTGCTCCACCTGGCTGCTGTTCGCCATGCGGTCCGCCGCCAGATTCACCAGGCCGATGGTTCCGCCGGTCACGATGCCAAACAGGACTGCCGCCGCCGCGATGCCCGCCGCCCATCTGGCCGTATGGCCCTTGCGGTAATATTTGCGCTTCGGGTCATCGTCCCGTCCGCCTGTGCCGGTCCCGCCGCCATATGCGCCGCCCTGCGTACCGCTCTGGTAATAATTCTGATTGTAATAATCCTCTGTGTCGTTCTGCCATCTATTTTCATCGCTCATGATTCATAGCTCCTTTCCATCTCATTTGCCCATATTCTAGCAATCATTTGTGATGGAAATGTGAAAAATCATATAAATACTGTGTTTATTCGGCTTGTGGTAAAGCTTCTCTTCTCCCACTCCCCCGCCGGATGCCCGACGCCCACCATGACATAGGGCAGAAATCCTTCCGGCGCTCTCAGCCGTCCCACCAGTCCGGCGTCATTTCTCACCGCCTGCGGGATCCCCATGAGGTAAATGCTTCCCAATCCCAGATCGGCCGCTGCGAGAAGCATATTCTCCGCGATGGCAGAGGCGTCCGCCCACGCGCCCGCTTCCCGCTCCTTTTTCAGACAGTTGATCGAGAAGAGCGTGGGCGCCTGGTAGGCCGGGTGCTCGCCCTCGTCCGGAAACGCCCTGTAGGTGTACTCCTCCAGCGCTGCAATGAGCGCTTCGTCCTGTATCACTGAAATGTGAATGTTCCCGTAAAGCCCCATGGAGACCGGAGCCGCGTTGGCCGCCTTAAGAATCGTTTCAATCTCCTCCGGTGCCACCTGTCCCGGCGCAAACGCGCGGCAGGACTGGCGCCTGATCACTGTATCCATAAATTCCATATGTTCGTTCCCCCTGCTGCAATCTATTTTCGGCTGCTGCTTCCTGCATGCAGTCTTTGTCTATTATATTGGGTTTTCCTGGTTTGTTCAAGCAGCTGTGCGGCGGGAACATGATTCTATGGAATAAAAAAAGACCGCCGCAGTCCTAAAAAGAACCGCAGCGGCTAAAAAATATTGAGGAAGCTTATTGGGGTATCTGAGGCATTTTTGTAAGTGCTTACATTTCGTTCCACACTATATTCCCTCGATTACCAACACCACTATACCGCATCCCCAGAAAAAAGCAAGTGGTTTTTAAAGATTTTTGTAAGCGTTTACAATTTTTTGCCCGTTTTTTCCCCAATGCAGACCGCCTCCGCTTTCCTCCCAGCACATTTTGTGATATACTAGGAGCACTTGGCGAGGTCTTCCACGAGCTTAGTGCGAGTCATCCCATGGGTACCAGGCGCACTTGGCGAGGTCCCCTCTCGCGCCAGGCCAGGTACGCCGGGACATGCAAAAGGAACAGGAAACGGAGAGAATTAATTTATGAATACAAACGATATACAGAAAGAAACCGCTGTCGTGCGGATCAAAAAAGGCGCCGGCCGCAGCCTGAAGGCCGGCGGCATGTGGATTTATGACAACGAGATTGACACCATAGACGGAACCTTTGAAAACGGCGACATCGTAGCCGTAGAGGATTTCGACGGATATTTCCTGGGGCGCGGCTTCATAAACACCCGCTCCACCATCACGGTGCGTCTGCTCTCCCGCCGCAGAGAGTCGGTGATCGACGACGCCTCATTGAGATGCGGGTGAGAAACGCCTGGAATTACCGCAAGGAGGTGGGTGACACCTCCTGCTGCCGCGTCATCTTCGGCGAGGCCGACTTTCTCCCCGGCATCGTGGTGGACAAGTTTTCCGACGTGCTGGTGGTGGAATCCCTGGCCCTGGGCATCGACCGCTTAAAACCCGTGATCCTGGAAAAATTAAAAGAGGTCCTCGCCGGGGACGGCATACAGATCCGCGGCATCTACGAGCGCAGCGACGCCAAGGTGCGCCTGCAGGAGGGCATGGAGCGCTACAAAGGCTTCATCGGGGAGGAATTTGACACGAAGGTGGAAATCGTGGAAAACGGCGTCCGCTATCTGGTGGATGTGAAGGACGGCCAGAAAACCGGCTTCTTCCTCGACCAGAAATACAACCGGCTGGCCATCCAGCGGCTGTGCCGCGGCAAGCGGGTGCTGGACTGCTTCACCCACACCGGCTCCTTCGCCTTAAACGCGGCGTCGCCGGGGCCAGGGAGGTCCTGGGCGTGGACGCCTCCCAGCTGGGCGTGGACCAGGCCACGGAAAATGCAGCCTTAAACGGCCTCTCTGACCGCGTGCGCTTCCAGTGCGCCGACGTCTTCGACCTTCTGCCCCAGCTGGAAAGGCAGGGCGAGAAATTCGACGTGGTCATCCTGGACCCGCCGGCATTCACAAAATCCAGAAACTCCGTGAAAAACGCGGTCAAGGGCTACCGCGAAATCAACTTAAGAGGCCTTAAGCTGGTGAAGGACGGCGGCTATCTGGCCACCTGCTCCTGCTCCCATTTTATGCCCCCGGAGCTCTTCACGAAAACCATCCGCGAGGCCGCCGCCGGCGCCCACAAGCGTCTCCGCCAGGTGGAATACCGGACCCAGGCGGCGGATCACCCGATTTATGGGCGGCAGATGAGTCCTATTATCTTAAATTTTATATTTTCCAGGTGTGTGAGGAGAAATAAACCTCCCCGATACTGCCCGCCCGCGCCGGCCCGACCATCCGGCGCGGGCGTAATTTTTAATGCAGACTCCGGTATTCACACCAAAACACATTGACTGTGCCCATAGATATGCTATAATACATCCATAGTCTTCTGACTTACGAATTTCAGGCGGCGTTCGACCGCCGGATTTCTTTCGGGGTATCCCCGGCGTATCCAGTTTTTATCTTTTCTTTCAGGGAATTTCTGTCTTGAAACGGAACATTCTGCTGTCTATAATGGAAGGAGAAATGTCTATTGAAACCAATGGAAAAAACGAAACAATTAAACGATCTGACTTTACTGGACCGCTTCCTCTTCGCCAGCGTCATGGAAGACGAGGAAACGCTTGAGCTGGCCCTGTCCATCATCATGGGCGAGGAGGTGCATCTGCGCCAGCCAAACCAGGTGGAAAAGGAGTTCCGCACGATGCCGTGGCTGCGCTCGGTGCGCCTGGACGTCTACAACGTGGACGATAAGGACCGGCTTTACGACGCGGAGGTGCAGGAGCGCAATACCGGAAACCTGGCAAAGCGGAGCCGTTTCTACCAGGCGCTGATCGACAGCACCCTGCTGCCGCCGGGAAGAGGCGTGAGCTTCAACCAGCTGCCCGCGTCGTATCTGATCATGATTATGCTTCGACCTCTGGGGCTGCGGAAAATACCGGTACACCTTCAAAACGCAGTGCGAGGAGGTGCCGGGCTTATACCTGGAGGACGGGGTCACGCGGATTTTCCTCAACACCCGCGGAACCGACGACGGGGAGGTCAGCCCGGAGCTGACGGAGCTTCTTCACTACATAGAGGACAGCTCCGACGAGACGGCACAGCGGTGCAGAAGCGGGCGGATCCAGAAGCTTCATCAGCGCGTCCGTGAAGTCAGAGCCAGCGAAGAATTTGGAGTGAAGTATATGCAGGCATGGGAAGAGAAAATCTATGAGAGAATGGAAGGAAAAGAGGAGGGACTGGCAGAGGGACGCGAGGAAGGCCGCGAGCTGGGCGAACAGCGGATCTCCGCCCTCACCCGGCACCTTCTGAAGGCCGGACGCTACGACGATCTGGAGCGCGCAGCCCAGGATCCGGCCTGCCGCGAGGCGCTGTGCCGGGAATTTGGGCTATAGACATACCTTTTTGCAGGCACAGTAAAGCAGGCCCGCCCTCACCGGGCAGGCCTGCTTATTTCGCCGTCTTATAAACAGCACATTTCTTTTATCCTCGTTCCGCGCTATCTGTCATTGGTCAGATTGTATTTATCCAGCACATAGAACACCAGACTTAAAATCATGCCCACCACACAGGCCAGCACCATTCCCGTCAGCTGGATATCGCCGATGTTCACCGCGATGCCGGAGAGGCCGGTGACGAAGATGACGGAGGTTAAAGCCAGGTTTCTGGACTTGCCGTAGTCCACCTTGGAATCCACCAGGATGCGCAGGCCGGAGGTTCCGATCATTCCGTAGAGCAGGAAGGAGATGCCTCCGATCACCGGGCCGGGTATGGTGCTGATCATCGTGGACAGCTTGCCGATGAAGGAGCAGGCGATGGAGAGCACCGCGGCCCCCGCGATCACACGCACGCTGTAGACTCTGGTCACGGCCATCACGCCGATGTTCTCGCCGTAGGTGGTGGTGGGCACTGAGCCGATGAGTCCGGAAATCATGGTGGAGAAGTTATCTCCGAACAGGGAGCGGTGAAGCCCCGGATCCCTTAACAGATCTCTCCCCACGATCTTGCTGGTCACCACCTGGTGTCCGATGTGCTCGGAGGTAACCACCAGGATGACCGGGAGAATAATCATAATCGCCTCAAGATCAAATTTCGGCGCGGAGAAGTTGGGAATCGCAAAACAGACGCCTCCCTCACCGCCTGGAAATCCACGATCCCGCAGAGGAGCGCCGCCGCGTAGCCGGCGATCACCGCGATCAGAATGGGGATGACCGAGAGAAACTTCCGGAACAATACGGAGCCGAACACCGCGGTTCCCAGCGTCACCAGGAACACGATCAGATTCTTCGGATCGATGACCTCATCCAGAAGTCCCGCATTGGAGGCGGCGGTTCCGGACAGCTCCAGGCCGATGAGCGCCACCACCGGGCCCATGGCCGCCGGCGGAAGAACCACGTCAATCCAGTCCGAACCAAACTTATAGATAACAAAGGAAAGAATGCAGCCTATGAAGCCCACGGCCACAAAGCCGCCCAGGGCGTAGGCATACCCCATGTCCGGATTGTTGATAACCAGCGTGGCCGGCGCCAGGAAGGCAAAGCTGGAGCCTAAGTAGGCCGGCGCCTTCCCCTTCGTCACCAGAATAAACAGCAGCGTTCCCACGCCGTTCATAAACAGCACCACGGCCGGATTGATCCCGAACACAAAAGGAACCAGCACCGATGCTCCGAACATGGCAAACATATGCTGGATGCTTAGAGGAATCAGAAGGTTTAACGGAACCTTCTCCTCGACCTGAATGATTCTACGCTCTTCCATACTAAAAATTCTCCCATCTTTTCATTTTGTATATTCCGCTCTCTGTACCCAGAGACAGCCAGGGAGGAATATCCACCCTGGCTGATATCCTTTTAAAGGTTTAAGCTTTTCTCTCCTCCACAAATCTGCGGATGTTGGAGCGTTCACGTACTTGGTGATCTCGCCGTTTTTCACCATCACCAGCGTCGGCGCCTGCATGATGCCGTACTGGTCGCTGAGCTCCGGATTTTCCTCCGCGTCGATGACCTGGTACTCCTGGCCTTTTAAGAACTCCTTCGCAATCCGGCAGTTTGGGCAGGTCTTGGTAGTGAACAGATACAGTCCGGAGGGGCCGCCCGCAGCCTTTGCCCGCTCCTCCACTTTCTCCTGCTTCACAGTCACCTGCATGCCTCTCTTCATCGCAGAGTTGGCAATGTCGTAGCTCTTACGGTTCTTGTACTCCTGGGTCTTTCCCTCGTTCCAGTTCTGCACCGGGCGATAGTAACCGGTGATGCGGCTGTAAACCTCGGCCTTCTCCCCGCACACCGGGCAGGTGAAGTGCTCGCCGATCAGATAGCCGTGATCCTTGCAGATGGAGTAGGTCGGCGACATGGTGTAGTACGGAAGCTTGTAATTCTCCGCAATGGTGCGCACCAGCTTGGCCGCCGCTCTCCAGTCGGGCAGCTTTTCTCCTAAGAACGCATGGAACACGGTTCCGGAGGTGTAGAGCGTCTGCAGCTCGTCCTGGATATCCAGCGCGTCGAAAATGTCCGCCGTGTAGTCCACCGGCAGGTGGGAGCTGTTGGTGTAGTAGGGCGTATCCCCCGGATTGCCGGCCGTGATGATATCGGGATAGCGCTGCTTGTCGTGCTTGGCCAGGCGGTAGGTCGTGGACTCAGCCGGAGTAGCCTCCAGATTGTAGAGATCGCCGTACATCTCCTGGTAGTCGGACAGACGCTCGCGCATGTGATTCAGCACGTCCTTGGTAAACTGCTGCGTCTTCTCACTGATCATGTCCGCGCGGAGCCATTTCGCATTGAGGCCCACCTCGTTCATGCCTATGAGGCCGATGGTGGAGAAATGGTTGTCGAAGGTTCCCAGATATCTCTTGGTGTAGGGGTAAAGCCCGTTGTCCAGAAGTCTGGTGATCACCTCTCTCTTAGTCCGCAGGGATCTGGCAGAAATATCCATCATATGGTCGAGACGGCTGTAGAAATCCTCCTCGTCCTTGGCAAGGTACGCGATCCTGGGCATATTGATGGTCACCACGCCCACGGAGCCGGTGCTCTCGCCGGAACCGAAGAAGCCGCCGGTCTTTTTGCGCAGCTCCCGAAGATCCAGGCGCAGGCGGCAGCACATGCTGCGCACGTCGCTGGGCTCCATGTCACTGTTGATATAGTTGGAGAAATACGGGGTGCCGTACTTCGCTGTCATCTCGAATAAGAGACGGTTGTTCTCCGTGTCGGACCAGTCAAAATCCCTGGTGATGGAGTAGGTCGGAATCGGATACTGGAATCCGCGGCCGTTGGCGTCGCCCTCGATCATGGTCTCGATGAAGGCCTTGTTGATCAGATCCATCTCCGCCTTGCAGTCCTTATACTTAAAGTCCATCTCCTTACCGCCCACGATGGCCGGAAGCTCCGCCATGTCCGCCGGAACGGTCCAGTCCAGCGTAATGTTGGAGAACGGCGCCTGGGTGCCCCAGCGGCTGGGGGTGTTCACGCCGTAGATGAAGGACTCGATGCACTTTTTCACCTCCGGGTAGGACAGATTGTCCACCTTGACGAAGGGAGCCAGATAGGTGTCAAAGGAGGAGAACGCCTGCGCACCCGCCCACTCGTTCTGCATGATTCCTAAAAAGTTGACCATCTGGTTGCAGAGCACCGACAGATGTCTCGCCGGGGAGGAGGTAATCTTTCCCGGAATACCGCCCAGGCCCTCCTGGATCAGCTGCTTTAAGGACCATCCCGCACAGTAGCCGGTCAGCATGGACAGGTCGTGGATGTGGATATCCGCGTTCCTGTGGGCCTCCGCAATCTCCTGGTCATAAACCTCGGAGAGCCAGTAGTTGGCCGTCACCGCCCCGGAGTTGCTTAAGATCAGTCCGCCCACGGAGTAGGTCACCGTGGAGTTTTCCTTCACGCGCCAGTCCTCGACCTTCACGTAGCTGTTCACCACATCCTTGTAGTCCAGGATCGTCGCCTTCATGTTGCGGATTTTCTCGCGCTGCTTTCTATATAAAATGTACGCCTTCGCCACGTCCGTATATCCGGTCTGCTCCAGCACATGCTCCACACTGTCCTGAATCTCCTCCACGGTGATCTTCCCGTCCTTCATCTTCGGCTGGAAATCCGCCGTCACCCGGAGGGCCAGTAACTCCAGAATCTCGTGATTGTAATCGTTCGCCGTCGCCTTGAACGCTTTCTTTATGGCATCGCTGATCTTCGTGAGACTGAACTCAGCGACTTCCCCGTCCCTTTTTACTACATAAATCATTCCCTGATACTCCTTTCCTGTCCACAGCATGACGCTGTAAAGCCTATTATAGCAGAGCAAAATAAAAAACACAATATCTATAGTTCCGTTTTCGCAAGAAACCCAGATATTGTGTTCATTACTTTTTCTAATAAGCGTTTAACGAAATTCCGCATAAAGAGCCGCCGGGACATAGGCCTTCACGCGGATTCCGTCCTCCGCGTACTCCTCTGAGAGAAGCTGCCCGGACCTGCGGATTCTCTGTATCTTGCCCGCCTCATGGTAGCCGTAGGTCTTTTCCAGATACACCCGCTGGCTGCGAAGCACCTGGGAGAGCGTATCCATAAGTGTGTCTAATCCATCCCCGTTTTTCGCCGAAATCCGCACCTGGTAATCGGCGGACATGTCTTTTAGGCGCACCGGCTCAGCGATGCGGTCCAGCTTGTTGTAGACCGTGATCATCACCTTGTCCTTCACCTCCAGCTGGCGCAGGGTGTCGTAGACCACGTGCATGTGCATGTCCATCTGCGGGTTGGAGGCGTCCACCACGTGAAGAATGATGTCGCTGTACTTCGCCTCCTCCAGTGTGCTCTTAAACGCCTCGATCAGATGGTGGGGAAGCTTTCTTATAAAGCCCACAGTGTCGGTGAGCAGAAGCTTCTGCCGTCCGGCATCTCCAAGTTTCTCGTGGTGGGATCCAGCGTGGCAAAGAGCTTGTCCTCCGCCAGGTCCCCGCCCCGGTCAGACGGTTTAAGAGCGTGGATTTCCCGGCGTTGGTGTAGCCCACGATGGCCGCCACGAGGATGCCGCTTGAGCCCCGCCGGCTGCGCTGGATCTCGCGGTGCCGCTTCACGTCCTCCAGCTCCCGCTTTAACTGCCCGATGCGCTCGTGGATCAGCCGCCGGTCCATCTCCAGCTTCTTCTCACCCGGTCCCCTGGTGCCGATGCCGCCTCCCAGGCGGGAGAGCGAGCTTCGAAGGCCCACCAGGCGGGCCGCCCGGTACTTGAGCTGGGCTAACTCCACCTGGATCTTTCCTTCCCTGGTGTTCGCCCTGGACGCAAAGATATCCAGGATCACCATGGTGCGGTCCATGACCTTGGTGTCCAGAGCCTTCTCCAGGTTGCGCAGCTGCGCCGGGGTGAGCTCGTCGTCGCAGACCACTCCGGTGGCGCCAGTCTCCCAGAGGCGCTCTTTTACCTCCTCGATCTTTCCCTTTCCCAGGTAAGTGCCGGGATGTATATTCTCCCGGTTCTGTATCATCCTGTCCACGGTGACGGCCCCCGCGGTCGCCACCAGCTCCTCCAGCTCGTCCAGGGAGTCCTCCGCCTGCGCGGTGTCCTCCGTGCTCACAGCCAGAAGAATCACTCTCTCCTCTGTATCCTTAATCTCAATCAGTTCCGCCATTTAACCTCCTGTCAACGGGTCCTAAGAAATGCGATCTCATGCTCTGCCTCCGGGCTGGAGCCGTACTGCGACACATACCCCTCAAATGCGGCAAGCGCCCCCTCGTAGTCGTGCATGTACTCCTTCACCACGGCCTGGTTGTAGCGGATATCCGCTAGAGCCTCCGCGTCTCCCGCGGCTGCTCCCTGGTCGAAATACGAAAGCGCCCCCTCGTAATCGCCCTTCTCCATGGCGCACAGGCCCATGCGGTTGTAGAGCCGCCCGGCGTTCCCCCCGGCCTCAATGGCCTGGGCGTAGAGAGTCATGGCCCGCTCGTACTCGCCCTGCTCCTCGCAGGCCTCGCCCACAGCCGACAGCGCCTCCCCGCCGAAAGCCGCCTCCGGGTCTGCCTCCAGCCCTTTATTGTACGCCTCCAGGGCGCTGTTCCAGTCGCCCGACCGGGCCAGGGCCATGGCGTAAAGGTTGTAATACTCCGCCTTCCCGCCGTCCACCTGGATCAGAACGTCGTAGGTGTGGGCAGCCGCCTCGTAGTCTCCCACGCGGTACTCTGCCTCCCCCCTGTATTTTAGAATATCGTACTCAAACTCGCCCACGGAGCCCTTGCGCTCCTCCAGCGCCTCCTCGAAGGACTGGATGGCCGCGTTGTAGTCGCCCGCATCTAAGCTGCGATGCCCGCCTCCCTGGCCTCCTTCGCCGCCTTAGACGGCTGGCAGCCTGTAAGCCCCGCACAGAGCGCCAGCACGCCAAGGAAAAATACTGCCCGTCTCATCCTGCACCTCCTAGTTCTTTCCGGTACTCCCGTGTCCGCCCCGGTCCGGTCCGCCGAGAACCTCCGTCTCCTCAAACAGGAGAGCCGGCTGGTGCTCCATGATGCGGAACTGGCAGATGCGGTCGTTCATCCTGATCTGCGTGTCTCTGAGCGCGTAGGCCGGGAAAAACCACTGGTCATTATCCCCGCAGTAGCTCTCGTCCACCACGCCCATGTGATTGGTCTGAATGATGCCGAAATTCTTGAACGTGCTGCTGCGCGGCACGATGTGGGCCTCGTAGCCCCTGGGCAGCTCCATGGCGATTCCCAGCGGAATGAGCTTAAACTCCCCCGCCTTAAGCTCCACGTCCTCGGCCGCCCGCAGGTCGATCCAGTCGGACTTTCCATCGACGTAGCGCAGGCGCTCCAGTTTATCTGAAAAATATTTTATGCGGATATTCATCTGTCTCTCCTCTTTCTGACGTTTGTTGTAAAAGTATAGCATAAAAAATACCCGGCGGACAAGCGTCCGCGGGTATGGGGGAATTTTCTATAAGAAGTTGATAAATGTCGTAAGTATGATTCCGTTGAAGAAATCGATAAACAGATTCCCACCAGAGGCACGACGAAGAATGCACGCGGTGCAGCGCCGTATCTCTCGGCCAGGGCCTTCATGTTTGCCATGGCGTTCGGGGTAGCGCCCATACCGAATCCGCAGAATGCGGTGGTCATGGCTGCCGCCTCGTAGTCTCTGCCCATCACGTTGAACACAACGAAGTTCGCGTAGAGGAACATGAGCACAGTCTGCACTAACAGGATCACGATCATCGGAAGTGCCAGATCAATTAACTGCCAGAGCTTAAGGCTCATAAGTGCCATGGACAGGAACAGGTTCAGGGAAAGCTTCCCAGGGTATCGATCTCCTGCATCGGAAGATCAACGCCTCTCGCATCCCAGATATTTCTGATAGCCGCAGCGATAAGCATGGCGCCGATGTATGCGGGCATCGTGAAATGAATCATGTTGAATCCGGCAGTAACGATCGTGCCAAGGCCGATAGCGATCGCCAGGAACAGTGCGGCGTTGGTGAACTTCTTCGCGTCGATGGGATCGTTAACCTCTGCGACCTCGTTGCCCTCCGCGGCTGCCGTGGACTTAAGTCCCAGCTTTTCCACGCGGCGGCGTGCGATGGGGCCGCCCATCATACTTCCGGATACCAGGCCGTATGTAGCTGCCGCAACGGCCACGGTGTTTGCACCGACAACGGCGTAATTGTCCTCAAGCAGCGGTCCGAAGGAGCCTGCGGTTCCGTGACCGCCCACCAGCGGGATGGAGCCCATGCAGAGGCCCAGCTTGGAGTCAAGGCCGAACACAGTCGCCAGGCTGCTGCCCAGGATGTTCTGTAAAACTACGATACCGATGGCCAGACCCAGGAACATAAATACCTGGACGCCGCCCTTCTTAAGGAGCTTGAAGCAGGCAGTGAAACCAACGCTACAGAAGAATACCGTCATGAATACGGTCTGGAGCGTGGAATCAAAGGTGATCTCCAGGATACCGGCAGAGTAAAGTACCAGGTGTACCAGAGCGAACACGATACCGCCCGCAACAGGGATCGGGATACAGTACTTGCTGAGGAACGGAAGCTTCTTCACAAGCACCACTCCCAGACAGTATACAAGCGCCGCGAGGGCGATTGCCTGGTACATGTCGAGTGAAATTGTTGTCATTGTTATACCCTCCTACGTTTTGATAGGTCTATTTTCCATGGTCCCTACAAAAAACAACAAAATCCATCAGCGATAGGGTGTTAAGAAGCCGTTAAGAAAAATTAAAAAGCTGTTAAGGATTTTCGCGGCCGATAACGCTTTCTTAACGGGTGTGCAGCTCCACGCGTCCCGTCAGAAGGCTTCTCTGCACATCGATGACCCGCTGGTTGGAGCTGCCCCGCCAGTGGAGCTTCGCGTCCTTTAAGGCCTCCACAAACTCGCCGTCCACCACCACATCCACCTTGCGGATGAGCGGCAGGTCGCAGACCGCCTCCCAGTCGTAGCCGGTGTACAGCCAGATGGTCTTGTTGGGGAAACGGCTGCAGATCTCGTCGATGAGCGCCCCTATGTCCTCCCGGTTGGCCGGGTGCAGGGGATCCCCGCCGCTTAAGGTCACGCCGGAAATATATGGCTTTTCCAACTGTTCAAACAGCTCCTCCTTCGCAGCCTCGTCGAAGGGAATGCCGCCCCGGATATCCCAGGTGATGGGATTGTGGCAGCCTTTGCAGTTGTGATTGCAGCCGGCCACCCACAGCACCGTGCGCAGTCCCTCTCCGTTGAGCATGTCGTCCTTTGTTATATTGTGATAGCGCATAAATGTAACTGCTCCGTTTCTACATGGATTTTCTCTCGGCGATCTCCGCCATCTTGGCGTCGTTGAGCCTGGTGTCGCCTTTGACGCGGGAGTAGGAGAGATAGCCGTTCATCCGGTCGATCTTCGTCAGATTCCGGCTGCCGCATTTCGGGCATACATCCATCTCCAGCTCCTGGTGGCCGCAGTCGTCGCAGTAGGCTAAGGACAGGTTGACGCCTCGTAAAAGCCCATGTCCATGGCGCGGCGCACCAGCGTCTTAATCGCTTCTATGTTATAATCGATGGGATATTTCACGTACTGGATCTTTCCGCCGTTGGAGAGCTCCCAGAAACGGTACTCCAGATCCTGCTTCTGGATCGGGGTGATATCCTCGGTCACGTGGCAGTGGAAGCCGTTGCTGACGTACTCGCGGTCGGAGACATTCTCCACGATGCCGTACTTCTTTCTGAACTGCTTCACCTGCAGTCCACAGAGGTTCTCCGCCGGGGTGGCGTAGATGGCGTAGAGATTGCCGTCCTCCTTCTTGAACTCCTCGATCTTCTTATTAATGTGCTCCAGCACCTCCAGGGCGAACTGGCCGTCCTGCACCAGGGATTTGCCGTTGTAGAGCTGCTGCAGCTCATTAAACGCGGTGATCCCGAAGGAAGCCGTGGCCGTCTTAAGGAGCGGCTTGATCTTGTCGTGCAGCCCCAGATGCCCGCCGTAGAAGCCGCCCTCGCAGTAGGCCAGGGGGTTGGTGGAGGCGCGCATCTCGCCCAGGTACGCGTAAGTCCTTATGTGTATTTTTCGTATGAGCTCCAGGTAGTAGTCCAGAACCTCGTAGAAATCCCTGCTCTCCTGTCTCGCCTTCGCCAGAATCATGGGAAGGTGCAGGCTCACCACGCCGATGTTGAAGCGCCCCACAAACACGGGGGAATCCTCGGCGTCCGCCGGATACATTCCTCCTCTCTCGTACCAGGGGGAGAGGAACGCGCGGCAGCCATGGGGGAAATGATCTTCCCGTACTGCTTATACATGCTGGCGATGTAGCCCTTTCCGGTCAGCGACAGCCAGTCGGGGGTACATGGTCTTGCTGGAGCAGCGGATGCCCGCCTCGAATACGTCCTCCAGCTCGCCGCCCGGGCCATGGAGGTTCTCGTCGTAGAGGAACACGATCTTCGGGAACAGCACCGGCTTTTTGTGATCCTTCTTTCCCTGCCCCTTTCTCCGGACATCCAGCATGGTGATGGTGGCCATTTTTGCAAAACGGCTGGTGCCTGTGCCGGCGGTCATGGTGATGAACGGGTAGTCGCCGCGGCTGGAGGAGACGGAGTTAAACTTATACTCCCAGCCCTGGAAGCCCTGCTCCATGTCGCGCTGCACGTCCTGCCATGCCACGTCCTTCGCCCGGTCCTCATCCAGGCCCAGGGAGGTGTATTTGTCAATGTATTTTTCGTAGGATTTCTCCGCGTAGGGAGCCAGAATCTCCTCCACGCTGGGAACCGTAAAGCCGCCGTACTGCTGGCTGGCGGCGCTTAAGACGATGTCGCCGATGACGTCGAAGGCCACGTCCAGGGTCTTGGGCTCGTTGTACCAGAGATTTCCCATCTCGAAGCCGCCAGTGAGCACGCTGTTGACGTCGAACAGGCAGCAGTTCATGGTGTCGCGGCGGGCGGACATGTCGTGGATGTAGATATACCCCTCCCGGCAGGCCTGCAGCTCTTCCACGGTCATGAAGAACTTCTGGTACAGGGATTTGTTAAGTTCGTTGAAAATCAGGCTTCTCTTGGTGGAGACCAGGGCGCTGTCGGTGTTGCTGTTCTCCTTGTCGCCGATATACATGATGGACTGGCTCTTCTTGTAAACCTCGTCCAGCATCTGCACGAAATCCTGCTTGTAGTTGCGGTAGTCGCGGTAGCTTTTTGCCACCTGGGGATTCACCTTCTCCAGGGCTCCCTCCACCAGGTTGTGCATCTGGGCGATCGGGATCTCGCTCACGCCCAGGGACTCCGCCTTCTCTTCCACAAACTGGCAGATGAAGTTTAACTCTGCCTGGGAAAATGTAATCATCGCCCGGTTGGCAGACTTGTTCACCGCGACAACCACCTTCTGGACGTTGAAATCCTCCTTCGTGCCGTCCTTTTTTATCACTCTGATCTCACTGACTTTCAAATCGTTTCCTCCTTCTTGCTTCTCTCGTATATTTGCGCCATCACTACATATAGTGTTTCTTTCGCCGCATCAAATCCAGATCATGTGTCCGAACCATTGTACTTATCCTATCACCTTCGCGGTGGCAAGTCAAGAGGAAGTAGAGAAATGGCTGGCCGTCCTATTTATGCCGTCCGAACCGACTCAGCCAGGGCATCCGCCAGCGTTTCCAGCTCCGCCGCCTTATCGCCGGACAGGGACGAAGCCATGCTCAGACGTTCGTTCAGAACCGTCATGTTCTTCATTTCCTCATCGATGAATTTCTGCATGAGGTCCCCGGACTTGCAGGCCCAGGAGCCATTCTCAATCAGCGCGAACGTCCGGTTCTGCATATTGAGCGCCTTCATGTCCTCCAGGAAATTCTTCATTACCGGATAAATCCCCAGGTTATAGGTGACGGAGGCCAGCGCGATGTGGCTGTATTTAAAAGCCTCGGAAATCAGGTAGGACACGTGGGTGTTGGACACGTCGTACACCGCCACGTCGGTGATTCCCTTCTCGCACAGCTTTGCAGCCAGCGCCTGGGCGGCCGCCTCGGTGTTGCCGTACATGGAAGCGTAAGCGATCATAACGCCCTTCACCTCCGGCTCGTAGCGGCTCCATTTGTCGTACTTGTCGATAAAATATCCCAGATTTTCCCTCCACACGGGGCCGTGCAGCGGACAGATGTATTTAATCTGATCCAGAATGCCGGCCGCCTTGCCTAACAGAAGCTGGATATGCGGCCCGTACTTTCCCACGATGTTCGTCAGATAGCGGCGCGCCTCGTCCAGCCAGTCGCGGTCGAAATCCACCTCGTCCGCGAAGAGCTTTCCGTCCAGGGCGATGAATGAGCCGAAGGCGTCTGCGGAGAAGAGAACTCCGTTGGTCGTGTCAAAGGTGACCATGGCCTCGGGCCAGTGAACCATGGGAGCGCCCACGAACATCACCGTGTGTTTTCCAAAGCAGTGGGTGTCCCCCTCCGCCACGATGCGGCACTCATGGCTGTCGGGGTGGAAGCCGAACTGACGCATAAACATAAAGGATTTCTCCGTGGAGATCACCTTCACGTTGGGATAGCGGCGGAGAATCTGCTCCACGCTGGCGCCATGATCGGGCTCCATATGGTTGACCACCAGCCAGTCCAGCCCGCGCCCGTCCAGAAGATGGTCCAGATTCTCCTCAAGCTGCCGGTAGGCGACCAGTCCACCGTGTCAAAAAGCACCGTCTGCTCGTCCAGCAGAAGATACGCATTGTAGCTCACTCCCCGGGGGATGGGATGAATATTTTCAAACAGGTGAAGCCGGTGATCGTTGGCCCCAATCCAGTAAAGGTCTTCCGTTACCTTGCGTGTGCAATACATTATAATTCCTCCTCTCGTCAGGCTTTAATAAACTGGTCTTTCCCTTCCGCGCACTCCGGGCAGACCCAGTCCTCCGGCAGCTTCTCAAACAGGGTGCCGGGGGCGATATCCGAATCCTCGTCTCCCAGCTCGGGGATGTACTCGTAGCCGCAGCCGCCGCAGACGTACCGGCTGCCGATGGGCTCGGGCTTCGGTACCGGCGGGCGTTTCATCTTCACCATGGGCGGCGCCGGCTGCTTCTCGCCCCGATCCAGAGCCTCCGTCAGCAGAGGCAGAATCTCATTCACATCGCCCACAATCCCGTAATCGCAGTTTTTGAAAATCGGCGCGTTGGCATTCTTGTTGATCGCCACAATGGTCGAGGCGTCCTTGATGCCCTTTAAATGCTGGCTGGCGCCGGAAATACCGCAGGCAATATACAGGTTTCCGGTAAATTTCTGCCCGGACATTCCCACATAGCGGTTCAACGGCACATATTTGAGCGTCTCGGCCACCGGGCGCGAGGAGCCGACGGCAGCGCCGGCCGCGCGGGCCAGATCCTCGATCAGCTTCATATTTTTCTTATCCCCGATGCCTTTTCCCGCGGAAACCACCCGCTCCGCCTGGTTGATCGGCGTGTCGATGGGGATACCCACCGTGAAGTCGTGGCCCTGCTTCTCCAGCGCCTCCACCAGGGCCGCCACCTTATCCTTCGCCTCGCCCTCCCGGAAGATCTGGCGTTTGCGCACGCCGGTGATGGGAGCCGGCTTCTTTGCCACGGAACGGCTGGTTCCGGCGCTGTCCTTCGCAAGCTTTCCAATCAGATGGGAGGAGATCACCACGCGCTGGATCTCGTTGGTGCCCTCATAAATCGTCGTAATCTTGGCATCCCGGTACATGCGCTCCACATCCATTCCCTTGAGGAACCCGGTGCCGCCGAAGATCTGCACGGCGTCGTTGGTGACCTCCAGGGCAATATCCGAAGCGTACATCTTCGCCATCGCCGACTCCATGCCGTACGGCTCGTGGTACTCCTTGAGCTCCGCCGCGGAGTAAATAAGGAAACGGGCGCAGCGCAGCTTCGTCGCCATGTCCGCCAGCTTGAACGCCAGCGACTGCTGGGCCGCAATCGGCTTGCCAAACTGTACTCTCTCCTTTGAATACTCCAGCGCCGCCTCGAAGGCCCCCTGGGCGATTCCCAGCGCCTGGGCCGCGATGCCGATTCTTCCGCCGTCCAGCGTGGCCATGGCAATCTTAAAGCCCTCTCCCTCTTTTCCCAGCAGGTTCTCCTTGGGAACCTTCACATCGTTAAATATCAGCTCCGCCGTCGAGGAGGAACGGATTCCCATCTTGTCATAGTGATCCCCGAACTCGAAGCCCTTCCATCCTTTTTCCACGATGAAGGCAGAAATACCGCGCGTTCCGATATCGGGCGTGGTCACGGCAAAAACCACGTAGGTGTCGGCCTTCGGGGCGTTGGTGATGAAAATTTTACCGCCGTTCAGCAGATAATGGTCGCCCTTGTCCACAGCGATGGTCTCGGTTCCGCCGGCGTCCGAGCCCGCATTGGGCTCCGTCAGTCCGAAGGCGCCGATCTTCTCTCCCCTGGCCAGAGGCACCAGATACTTCTGCTTCTGCTCCTCCGTGCCGTAGGCAAAAATCGGCCAGGAGCCCAGAGACACGTGGCCGAGAGAATCACTCCCGTACCGCCGTCCACACGGGCCAGCTCCTCCACCGCGATGGCGTAGCTGATGACATCCAGCCCCGCGCCGCCGTACTCCTTCGGATAGGGAATCTCCATCAGCCCCATCTCTCCCAGCTTTTTCACCGCGTCGGCGGGAAATTCGTTGGCCTGATCCAGAGAGAATGCAATCGGCTTCACCTCAGTCTCGGCAAAGGCCTGATTCTGGCACGCAGCTTCTCATGGGCCTGGGTCGTTTGAAACAACATACTTCTACCTCCTTTTCTTTTTAATCTGGATAAATTTTATCCACTTTTATGGTAAAAAAATTCAGGAAGACGGGGCCAGAATGCTCTCCAGCGTGTGGGCCCTAAGCTCCTCATTGAGCGTGTTCTGAATATCCGCCAGATGGCAGTGAACCGAACAGCTCCGTGGCTGAGCCTCCACGCACAGGAATACCCTGGATCCATGCAGCTGCTCAGCCGGCAGTTCTCTCCCATCGCCATCATCAGGTCATAGAGCGTAACCTTTCCCAGATCCGCCGTCAGCCGGCAGCCTCCGTCCGTCCCGCGGATAATCTCCACAAAGCCGGCCCTGGCCAGCTTCTTTAGGATCTTATAAGCGAACGATGAAGGCACCATCTCCCGCTCTGCCGCCTCTGACGCCGTGTGCCGCTCTCCGTCCTGCAGCGTGCGCAGCAGCCGCAGCGCGTAGTCGGTCTCCCTGGTAATCATTACACCCTACCCCCTGTCTTCTTCTGTAAGTCCAATATACCATTCTGGACAATTTTTATCAAGTATAAAGAATATTTTTCATCAATACGCACAAAACGGACGGCATATCTCCCAATGCCGTCCGTCTTCTATGGGCAAATTGCATAATCGTCCAGTCACCCCCGGACGCCCACGTCCTTCGTCACGATCACATCCACGCCCAGTCCCAAGAGGTTTCCGATCACCTTCGTCCCGGCCTCCACCGGAGCGGTCAGCTTCACCTTCCTGATCTCCCCCATGGCGTCGAAAATCCGCGCCTTTGGGATCGGGGCCGTCAGCCGCACGCTGGCCAGCGGAAGCTCCCCGCCGTCAACCAGCACCGACGTGGCGATATTTCTTCTGGGGTCGGTGATCTCCTGCTCCGCGTAGGCCTCGCCCCGCCTGCAGAGCGCGCCCTTCACGGACAGCACCTTTCCGTCCTCCACCTGGATTTCCAGATCACAGCCATTGGGGCAGACGATACATGTCATTTCTCTCAGCATTCGATGCTCACCTCCAGATCTCCTTTGTCAGACAGCGTTTCCTTTTTAATGGAAAGCTCAATCATCTCGGCGGGAATGGCCTTCTTCATCTTCTTTCTGGCGATCACGGTTCCGTTCTGGCTCACTGCCACCGCCGCATCCTTAAACTGCCGGCTGGGGCGCATGGAGAGCGTGATGTCCTTCGTCCCGCTGATCTTCTGCGGAATCGTGTGGCCAATTCCCTCACCGGCCTTTACCAAAAGGCCGCAGGGAGCGAAGCCGCCGTTTTCGATGTAAGCGGCCGCGCTGTCCGCCAGGCTCTCCGCCTCCATGGAGACGAAATCCACCAGGTCGTGGACGTGGAGCACATTTCCGGCGGCAAAAATGCCCGGCACGCTGGTCTGGAAATTCTCGTCCACCACCGCGCCCCTGGTGCGGGGATCCAGTTCCACGCCCGCGTCGATGGAGAGCTCATTCTCCGGAATCAGTCCCACGGACAGGATCAGCGTATCGCAGGCAATCTCCTGCTCCGTCCCCGGAACCGGCTTCAAATTCTCATCTACTTTCGATACCGTGATCCCCTCCAGCCGGGTCTTTCCGTGGATGTCGGTCACGGTGTGGCTTAAATACAGCGGAATGCCGTAGTCATTCAGACACTGCTCGATGTTTCTCGGAAGTCCGCTGGGATAGGGCATGATCTCAAAGACCGCCTTCACGTGGGCGCCCTCCAGCGTCATCCGTCGGGCCATGATCATCCCGATGTCGCCGGAGCCAGAATCACGACCTCTTTCCCCACCATGGTATTGTGCAGGTTTATGTAGGACTGGGCCACGCCGGCGGTGAACACGCCCGCCGGGCGCTCGCCGGGGATTCCCAGCGCCCCCCTGGTGCGCTCGCGGCAGCCCATGGTGAGAATCACGGCCTTCGCCTGGTACTTCTCAAGGCCATTTCTGGAAACCACGGTCACCACCTTATCGCCGCTTATGCCGGTCACGGCCGCGTCGGTGAGATAGGGAATCTGAAGCTCCTCCACCTGGTCGATGAACCGCTTCGCATACTCCGGCCCGGATAAGGTCTCGCCGAAGCGGGTCAGACCGAAGCCGTCGTGGATGCACTGCTTCAAGATACCGCCCAGGTGATTCTCCCTCTCCACGATCAGAATGTTCTTAATATTTTTCCTGTAAAGCTCCACCGCGGCCGCCAGTCCCGCCGGGCCTCCGCCCACGATGAGCACGTCAACCTTTTTCATCGCTTATACCTCCTCCCGGACGTCGCCTGTGAACAGGTACGACCCTTTTCTCGCGTACTGAAGCTCTGTCTTCGGAATGCCAAGCTCCTTCTCGATCATCTCCGCCACGCGCATCTGACAGTACCCGCCCTGGCAGCGCCCCATCATGGCCCTGGTCCTGTACTTGATGCCCACCAGCGTGTGCACGCCGAGGGGATTGTGGATCGCCTGCAGAATCTCCGCCTTCGTCACCTTCTCACAGCGGCAGATCAGCTCGCCGTAGTCCGGATTCTCCTCGATGAGCCGCTTCTGCTCCTCCTCGGACGCCTCGGCGAAGCGGGCGATGCCCTTTCTCCTGGGATTGAAGTCCGGGTTGGGCGTAAGCTCCTCCTGCTCGGCCATCATGCGCACCACGCGCCGCGCGATGGGCACCGCGCCGGTGAGGCCCGGTGATTCGATGCCCACCAGGTTGATGGCGTGGGGCGCCAGATCCTCCCGCATCTCGATCTTAAAATCCTGGATTACGCCGTTTTCATCCACCCACTTCGGCAGGATGCCGGAGTAATTGCGGATATAGTCGCCCTTCTTAATGCAGGGCCACAGCTCGGAGGCGCTCTCCGCCAGATAGTCCATGTTCTCCTGGGGCACGCCGTAGTAGGTGAAGTCGGTGACCAGCTCCGCGTTGGGGCCGACGATGACGTTCCCGTCGGTGGTGTTAGTCACGTGGATACCCATGTAGGTGTTGCTGGGAACCGGGTACACCGGCATCGGGAGAAGCGGGCCTGTCCGCTTATCCAGAATGATGTAGTCGCCCTTGGAGCCGATCACGCGGTAGCCCCTGATCCCCAGCATCTCGGAAATCTTCCCGCACCCCAGCCCTGCGCTGTTCACCACCCAGCGGGTCTTAAACACGCCGTGGGTCGTGGTGATCTCATAGATCTCCTCGTCGTTGTAATGGATGTCCGTCACCTCGTGGTCGAAGAAATACTCCACGCCGTTCTGCACCGCGTTCTCCGCCAGCGCAATGGTGTACTTGAAGGGATCCACGATGCCGCTGTTGGGAGAAAACATGGCAAACTCTCCCACCACGGCCGGCACCAGGCGGTGCAGCTCCTCCTTGTCGATGAGACGCAGATCCCTGGCGCCGTTCACCCTGCCCTGCTCGATGGTCCTCTTGAGCGTGGCCATATCCTCCTCCGTGTTTCCCACCAGCACCTTTCCGCAGCGGGAAAACGGGATGTCCAGCTCCCCGGCCAGCTGGTCAAATCCTATATTTCCCTCCACGCAGCAGGCCGCCTTTAAGGTACCCGGGTCGTAAGCGAAACCGCCGTGAACCACGCCGGAATTTCTGCCGCTGGTCTCATAACAGACGTCCAGGTTCTTCTCCAGCACACCGATGGACAGCTTGTTCCTGGCCATCTCCCTGGCGATGGCGCTGCCCACAACGCCGCCGCCGATAATCAGCACATCATACACTTTGTTCATCCTGTCACCTCGTAAACAATCGTCTCTCCGGGATCCGCCTCGCGGCAGTTCTCGAAATTCATCCAACAAATATATTCTGATTATAGCACGTTCCTCTGCCATA
This sequence comes from Clostridia bacterium UC5.1-2E3, assembly GCA_001304875.1. GTDB lineage: Bacteria > Bacillota > Clostridia > Lachnospirales > Lachnospiraceae > Ventrisoma > Ventrisoma faecale. The sequence goes on along the minus strand of BBZO01000020.1, from coordinate 26,133 downwards.
AGCAAGAGTATTTTTATCAGAAATTTACGAATTTTACCGCAGTCTGTCAGAACGTCCGCCGTTTCCTCCCGCTCACGGGCCGCCGAGCAAAAGAGGGAGTAATTCATTGGATGAATTACTCCCTCTTTTCCAGATCCTCCAGATACCGGTTGTTGTTATACAGAATGTGATAGAGCATGGCCCGGCTGGCCTCCACGGGACGCCGCCCTTTTATGGCCTCAAATATAGCCCGGTGGGATTTGAGCGTCTGCTCAAACTCCACGCTCCCCACGTTGTGGGCGAACACCCGGACGCCGCCGGCGATCACCGGAATCAGATTGGACATCACCATATTATGAGTGCAGTCGGCAATCTTCGTGTGAAATTCCGTGTCCAGCTCCGCGTAGTTCTCCCGCCTCATCATCCTCTCCTCCAGCCTTAAAAGCACCTCGCAGAGCTCCCCGATCTCGCTGTCGGTGGCGTTCTCCGCCGCCAGGGCCGCGATGTCCGGCTCCAGGATGGCGCGGATCTGCAACAGGTCGGCGGTCAGCTTCTCCTTGTCCTCCACGAAGCTGAAGCCGAAGGGGTCGTCCACCACCCCGGCCTTGTCCGAGAGAAAGGTGCCCGCCCCCTGCCGGATGGTCACCAGGTTGCGGCTCACCAGCACCCTGAGGGCCTCCCGCACCATGTTCCGGCTGACGCCCAAAAGCTCTGACAGTTCCTTCTCCGTGGGGAGCTTATCCCCCGGCGCATAATTTTTCTCTTTGATCAGCTCTATGATCTCCTCGACCGCCTTCTGGCCAAGCGTCTGATTTTCCATACAAAAAGCCCTCCCGTCTACAAGGTCGTCTACGACCATTATAAACGGGAGGGCCCGATTCATCAAGTCCAGCCGGATGGCTTTATGATTCTATCTGATTACTTCACGTACTTCTCAAGCGTTGCGCGCACAGCGCCAGGGCCTGCCACCAGCTCCTTGAAGTAGTTCTCCACGGTCTCGCCGAGACCTACCTCGTAGAGGTTCACTGCGAAGATCTTGTCGTTGGAGAGGATCGGCTGTAAGTCCTCGTGGAAGTCTCTCACCTCGCCCAGCTTTACATTTGCCAGGTAGGGGCGAACCACCTCAAGCAGCGGATCGGAGCTTAACTCCATGGCCTCTCCCCTGTCGTCCACGCCCATAAGGTAACGGCACCAGCCGGCCAGTACCAGCGGAATGAGCTTTAAATCCTTCACGTCCAGATCCGGTCTCGCCACGTATGCCTTGATGGTCTCGCCGAAACGGATGCCCAGCTTCTGGGAGGTGTCGGTGGCTATACGCTGCGGAGCGTCGGGCATGAACGGGTTGGTCACGCGCTTCTGTAAAACCTCGTCGATGAAATCCTTCGGACGGATGATACCGGGATCAACCACAACCGGAAGTCCCTCCTCGTAGCCGATGATCTCCACCAGTCTCTTTAACTGCGGATCCTGCATCTCCTTATAAATAAGGGTGTAGTCCAGCAGGCAGCCGTACACGGCCAGAGCGGTGTGCAGCGGGTTTAAGCAGGTGCAGACCTTCATCTTCTCCACCTTGTCCACGGTCTCGCGGTCGGTGTAGATGATGCCGCCCTCGTCCAGGTTCGGACGTCCGTTGGGGAACTTGTCCTCGATGACGAGATACTGGGGCTCCTCTGCGTTCACGAAGGTAGCCACGTAGGTGTTCTTGGAGGTGATCACAGTCTCCACATCCTCGAAGCCGCTGTCCTCAAGCATCTGCTTCACAGTAGCGTCGGGTCTGGGAGTGATCTTGTCGATCATGCTCCACGGGAAGGAGACGGTCTCCGGATTGCAGATGTAGTCGTAGAAGCCCTTGTCTGCCTTTCCGTTCTCGGTCCAGTGCTTTGCGTAGGCCTCAACCGCACCGAACAGCTTGTCTCCGTTGTGGGAGCAGTTGTCCATGCTGACCATGGCCACCGGAATCTTGCCGGCCTGGTATCTGGTGTAGAGTAAGGACGCCACCTTGCCGATGTAGCTGCCGGGCTTCTCCGGGCCGGCCTCGAAATCGGCCTGCACGTTGGCATAGTAGTTGCCTGCGGCGTCGAATAAGTTGTAACCCTTCTCGGTGATGGTGAAGCTGACCATCTGGAGATCCGGGCTCGTAAAGATCTCTTTTAAGCGGGTCCACTCCGCGTCGGAGTCGGGATTTAACGCCAGAGACTCCACGATGCTGGCCACCACGGTCTTGTCGATGCTGCCGTCCGCCTTCAGGGTAACCACCACGCCTAAGTTGTCGTGGGGCTTATACATCTTCTCGATGATCTCGTAGTCGAAGCCCTCGGCCGCGATAATTCCGGTGTCGCTCTTGCCTGCATTTAAGATGTTCTGCTGAACGTTGGCCGTGAACGCGCGGAAAATATTGCCGGCTCCCATGTGGATCCACTTCGGATGCTCCTTCGTCTGCTTTGTCACCGCGTCGATGTCAAACTGCGGTAAAGCAAATCCTGCGGCCTCCCATGCCGCTCTGTTTTCCAGTTCCTTGCGATTTAATTTCATCTCTGAAACCCCATCCCTTTCTGAAATATTAGTTTATCTATGAAATACGATAGCATTCCGCCACTGATATGTCAATGTATTTTATATAAAAAATACTTCTTATTTTATTAAATTTTTCATTTTTATGCATAATGACAACGATTCTGCGCTTTTCCCGAACTTTCGCTTGTATTTTCCCTCCACTTGTGATATGTTAGTCACATAGTAATATATTAGATTACAAAAATATGAAAGGAGAATGACACCTATGGGTATGCAAATGGGTTTTCGCTGGTATGGCGAGGGCAACGACAAGATTTCCCTGTCCGACATTAAGCAGATCCCCGGCGTGACCAGCATCGTGTGGGCGCTTCATCACAAGCAGCCCGGCGAAATCTGGGAGAAAGACGAGATCGCCGAGGTGAAGGCGCAGCTTGAGCCTTACGGCTTCAACATGGACGTGGTGGAGTCCGTGAACGTTCACGACGACATCAAGATCGGCCTTCCGACCCGCGACAAGTACATCGAGAACTACATTCAGACCATCCGCAATTTAAGCGAGTTCGGCGTAAAGGTAATCTGCTACAACTTTATGCCCGTATTCGACTGGACCAGAACCGATCTGTTCCACCCGCTTCCGGACGGCTCCTCCGCTCTCTACTATGAGAAAGCGATGATTCAGGACGATCCGAAGGAGATGGCGGATTACATCTTAAAGAATCTGAATGGCATGACCTTCCCCGGCTGGGAGCCGGAGCGTATGGCCCGCTTAGACGAGCTCTTCGAGGCTTACAAGCCTGTGACAAAGGAGGTACTGTGGGAGAACCTCAAGTATTTCCTTGAGAAGCTGATGCCTGTATGTCACGAGTGCGACATCAAGATGGCCATTCATCCGGATGATCCGCCGTGGGATATCTTCGGACTTCCCCGTCTGATCGTGGACGCAGAGAGCGTTGACCGCTTCCTCTCCATGGTTGACGATCCGTACAACTGCCTGTCCTTATGCTCCGGCAGTCTGAACGCGAATCCGAACAACAACGTGGCTGAGATCGTACGCAAGCACTGCGACCGCATCGCGTTTGCACACATCCGCAACGTAAAGCACTTTGAGAACGGAGACTTCTCCGAGACCTCCCACCGTGACTGCGACGGCGACACCGGTATCCTGGATATCGTCAAGGCTTATCACGACGGCGGTTTCGAGGGCTACATCCGTCCCGACCATGGACGTCACCTCTGGGGTGAGAAGGCCGGCAATGTGCGCCCGGGTTATGGCCTTTACGACCGCGCACTGGGTATCATGTATATCCTGGGCATCTGGGATATGCTGGACAAGCTGGACGCAGAGAAAAAGTAAGACCGACGTTTCATACCTGGCGCTTCACAACGGCGCCAGGTATTTTTTCTAACATCAGACCGACAGGAGGAACTGTGCATGAATACACTCACGATTATCGGCCGGCAGCCGAAGGAAAACAACAGGGAGTACGCCTACCGGGTTCTGCGCTACAATATCATGACATTCGGGCTGGAGCCGGGCGAAGCCTTAAGCGAAGCCGAGATCTGTGAGCAGTTAAGCGTCAGCCGCACCCCGGTCCACGAGGCGCTGACCATGCTGAAATCCGAGTATCTGGTGGATATCGTTCCCCAGAGCGGTTCCTATGTATCCCTCATAAGCCTGAAGCACATCCGCGAGGGGGTATTCCTGCGCTCCACCGTCGAGCCCGCCATCTACCGGCAGATCGCCGGAAGCGCGCCGGTGGAATTTTTAAAAGAAATGAAAAAGACCATCCAGGAGACCGAGGATCTCCTGTACTCCGATAAGGGAATCAGCATCGATCAGTTCATCCATCTGGACGACCATCTCCACTATCTCGCCTATCAGACGGCACAGAAGCCTCTGCTCTGGACAGCCATGAAAAATGTCTGCTCCCACTATGACAGGATACGCTACCAGGGCTCCGTCTACGAAGTCCAGGATTTAAAGCACATCCACAAACAGCACCGGCAGCTCTACGAATATCTTCTGCTGGGCGGCATGGCCTCCTTCGACTTAGAGAGCTTTTACGGGGATCATCTGTCCTACTTTAAGTCATTTTTCTCCAAGGTGATGAAGGCCGCACCGCAGTATTTTTCCGAAGACTGATGCTTACTTCAAAAGCTCATTCACACAGACCGCGCCATAGGGACGGATGCTCATGCGGTACGCATTGCCCGCTCCGATGGCCTTTTCTATGTATGCAATATACTCATCCACCAGATCGTTGGGGAGCATGGCCATGATGACGCCGGCAAATCCGCCGCCGTGCACGCGGCAGGCGCCTCTGCCCTTCGTCCCGATGAACAGCTCGGTGAGCGCCAGGGCCACGCTGATGCCCTGCTCCTGCACATCGGCTGTGGTGTAGCAGTTCTGAAGCCATTTCCAGGAGGAATTGCCGGAGGCGGTGATTCCCTTGAGGAATGTGTCGAAATCTCCCGCTCGGAGGGCAGCCACCATGGACTCCACTCTCTTGTTCTCCTCGAAGAAATGAAGCGCGCGCATCACGGAACGGTCGCCCGCCTGCTGGCGGACCGCCGCCAGATTCTCTATGAGCTCCTCCTCCGTGATCTCAGCGCAGACCTCCTTGCCGAAACAGCCGGCCACCTTGCGCATCTCCAGCGGAATCGAGGAATAGTCCTCGCTCAGATCCGCATGTCCTTTTCCCGTGTTCACGATGATGAGGCTGTGATTCTGCGCGCCGAAGTCGAAGTCCACCTGCTCCACCGCCGGAGCCGCCGGATTCTTAAAATCGATGGTGATGAGGCCGCCGACCGCGCAGGCCATCTGGTCCAGCAGGCCGGACGCCTTGTTCCAGTACACATTCTCCGCGTACTTTCCGATGTGGGCGTAGGTCACCACGTCGATAGCGCCGTCGTTGTAGAGATAGTTCACCATGGAACAGATGAGCATCTCGTAGGCCGCGGAGGAGCTGACGCCCGCCGCGCTGATGACGTTGCTGGTGATGTAGCGTCGAAGCCTCCCACGCAGTAGCCCTTCTCCTTAAAGCCGGCGATCAGGCCCTTGGTCAGATCCACCGTGCCCGCCATGCTGGCGCTGGGCTTTAAATCGTCCACAGAAAACTGGAAGTCCTGGTTAAACGTCTCGCTGATGATGCGGATGACGCCGGTGTCCGTCCTTCTGGCCGCCGCCACGCAGTCCAGGTTAATGCTCCCCGCCAGGATCTTTCCGTGGTTGTGGTCCGTGTGGTTTCCGCTGATCTCCGTTCTTCCCGGAGAGCTGAAAAGCACCACATCGCCGTCGCCGTAGGCTTCGGTCAGTCCCTTCACCACTGCCTCGTAGCGGGCTTTATTCTCCTTAGCCGCCGCGCCGTAGAGCTTCTCCATCAGCGCGCGGGCCTTGTCGGATTTCAGTATCTCGTATGTCTCGTTGACCGTCATCTCTTTTCCTCCCTTGAACCCCTTATTTTAAATTACAGTATACCTCACTAAGTGCTCATATTATAGCATAAAGGGCAGGAGGGCTCAAGCGGGCATTTCCGTTTTTCAGTGAATCCGGTGGATTTATCTGGGCGGGCGTGGTATAATATGAACACTTGCTGAATATCCGGCGAAGTCTCCCGCGAGACTGCCGCGAAGGTTTCCCGCCGCCGGGCAGGAAACCGGGCGTCGGACTTTCTGTCGTCAGGCCGTTGAAGACAGAGGCGCTGGCGCTATTTTTTAGCATATGAACAGGAAAGGAATCCGATTTATGAACATCGAGGAAAAAAGCGCTCTGCTGGTCATCGACATCCAGCAGGAGGATTTCAAAGATATGAACGAGAATAATTTCGACGCCCCGGAGTGGGCCTGCATCCGCAATGCCAGACGGGTGATCGACGTGTTCCGCGCGAAAGGGCTGCCCGTCGTACAGATCAAGGAGGTCCACCGGCCGGACATGGTGGATTTCGGCCGTGAGCTGGACGGCTCGGAGAGCGTGCACTGCATCGAGACCTCCCCGGATACAGACTACGCCGCGCTCACCTATCCGGCGGCTGGCGATTACCTCATCTCCAAACGGCGCTACAGCGCGTTCTTCGGCACGGATCTGGAGATTCTTCTGAAGGGGCTGCATGTGGACACGCTCTACCTGATCGGCGGGCTGACCGACGTGTGCATCCACTACACCGCCGTGGACGCCCATCAGCACGACTATTTTATCCGCGTGGTGACGGACGCCGTGGCCGGCTCCAGCGAGGAGGCTCACCGCTATGCGCTGAAGGCGGTCCAGTACCTGCAGAGGGACGCGCTGGTGACCACCGCCGACGTCGAGTCCGCGCTGGAGTAGCCGATGGAACGACAGACCCGCTGGGGCGATAAGCCTACTATTCACTGAATGAACATCTGAAGCAGCGCTTCGGGGAAAAGATCTACAAGCTGGCCCTGGACGGGGGGATGACCTGCCCCAACCGGGACGGCACGCTGGAACCGGCGGCTGCATCTTCTGCAGCGAGGGCGGCTCCGGGGATTTCGCCGAGCGGCGGAAAACCTCAGTCACACAGCAGATCGAAGACGCCAAGCACGGGTGGCGCGAAAGATTTCCTCGGGGAAATATATCGCCTACTTTCAGTCCTACACCAACACCTACGCCCCCGTCGATTACCTGGAAACGCTGTTCACCGAAGCCATCCGCCATCCCGACGTGGCGGTGCTCTCGGTGGCCACCCGGCCGGACTGCCTGCCGCCAGAAACCGTGAAGCTGCTCCGGCGGCTGAACGAAGAGAAACCGGTCTGGGTGGAGCTGGGGCTCCAGACCATCCGCCCGGATACCGCAGAACTGATACAGAGAGGCTATCCCCTCTCCTGCTTCGAGGACGCATTTTCCCGTCTGAAGGATGCGGGGCTCGAGGTGGTGACCCACGTGATTTTAGGTCTTCCGGGCGAGAGCCGGGAGGACATGCTGACCACCGTCGATTATCTGGGACGCCTGGGAACCGACGGGATCAAGCTCCAGCTCCTGCACATCTTAAAGGGCACAAAACTGGCCGCTTACTACGAAGCGGCCCCGTTTCACATATTTACGCTGGAGGAGTACGCGAATCTGATCTGCGACTGCATCCGCATCCTCCCGCCGTCGGTGGTCATTCACCGCATCACCGGCGACGCGCCCCGGCGGCTGCTCATCGAGCCCGGGTGGAGCGCGACAAGCGGAAGGTCTTAAATACCTGCGCCCGCGTGATGCGGGAGCGGGGGAATCTGGCAGGGGATGGACCTGCCGCCTAAGGGATGACGCAGCCATTCTCCTCCACCGTGAGCCCGAAGGACAGCCCCTCCATCTCCCTGTAAAAGGCCTGCACGGCCGCGGGATCCGTCACTGCGGTGGTGTAGCCCGCCGACGAGGTGCAGGGAATCAGGCGCAGCCGCGGGGACAGTGTTTCCCCGCCGCCTGGCCCGGCTCCTGCGCCGTCTCCCCCGCCGCAAACTCCGCCTCCAGCAGCATGGTCTTCGGGATCGAGCTGCCGAACACGAAGTTCCCCAGGCTGTAGACGATGGGACAGCCGTTGTAATACTCGATGCCCTGCAGCACATGGGGGTGGCTGCCGATCACCATGTCCGCCCCGGCGTCAATGTATTTCTGCCCCAGAATCCGCTGGTATTCCTCCGGCGACGTATTTCTCTCAATTCCCCAGTGAACGTACACGATCAGATAATCGCAGAGCCCGCGGGCCGTTTCAATCTCCTCCAGCACCTGGGGGAGATTGTTGTCATAGGTGGTGAACATCCCCGGGCGGGAAGCCCCCGCGGCCCAGCCGCCCTCCGGAATCACACGGGAGACGCCGATGAAGCCGAAACGGATCCCGTTTTTCTCGATGAAGACCGGCGCTCTGGCCTCATCCAGATTCGCTCCTGCCCCCACGCGGAGAATCCCGGCCCCGTCCAGGGCCGCGCAGGTGTCCAGAAGGGCGTCAGTGCCGAAGTCCAGCGCATGGTTGTTAGCCAGCGTCACCAGGTCCAGCCCCAGCTCGTTCATCATGGGCACACGGGAGAGAGGCAGGCGGAATGTGAACTGCTTGTCCTCCGCCGCCGTCCCCCGCTCGCTGAAGGGAAACTCCTGATTGGCCATGAAAATGTCCGCCTGCCCCACCGTCTGCCGGATGGCCTCGTCCACGACGCCGTGGATTCCCCCCGCCCGGTCGTAGGCGTTTAACACGTGATCGGAGAGAAGGACATCCCCCGCAAACAGCAGGCGGGTGGACGAATCGCCAGCCGCTTCTCCGGCGGCATCTTCCCCGGAAGAGTCCCCGCCGCCTGTGCCGTCCGTCCCCAGGTCAATCACCAGCGGAGCACCGGTTTCCTCCGCAGTCATTTCTCCGCCCGGCTCCCCGATGACAAGCGGTTCCCTGCTCCCCTGCTCTTTTACTGTGAAGGCCAGAAGCGCCAGCAGCAAAAGAGCCGGCAGCGCCAAAATCATCCAGGGCCTCCGACTCCTTTTTCTTCTCATACAAAACTCCTTCAGATCGTCATGACGATGCCGCCGTCGTTGGCATAGACCGTGGCCACACCGGCTGTCTCCGTGATGACGATGTCCTTAAATTTTCCCAGACGGCACATAGCGTCCTTCACCATCTGCGCCCGCTCCGGATTGTTGCAGTGGGCGATGACCAGACGCTTTTTCGCGGTGTCTCCGCCGTGCTTCATGGCGATCTCCGTCATGCGCATCAGCGCTTTGTTAATGCCCCTGGCCTGCTCCAGCTTGATGATGACGCCGTGGGCCGCGCTCATAATCGGTTTTATGTTGAGGGCCGTGGCGAAAAACGCCTGCAGCCCCGTGAGCCGTCCGTTCTTGCGAAGCGTGTCCAGCGACTCGAGGACGAAATAGGTCTTCATCTCCTCGCGGTAGACCATGATGTCCTCCACGATGTCCTGGAAGCTCTTCCCCGCCTCGATCAGATCCCGGATCCGCAGGGCAATGTTCAGCTCCCCGGCAGAGGCGGAATCGGAGCCGATGACCGCGATATTTTTCGGGCCGTGCTCCTCCTCATAGAGCTGTTTCCCCACCACCGCCGCATTATAACTGCCGCTTAAATGCTCCGAGAGTGTGATAACAAAAATATTCTCCGCCTCGCACTCATAGGCCTCCTTAAACTTCTCCGGCGAGGGGCACGCCGTCTTCGGGCACTCCTCATTCTCCCTCACCAGCTTTAAAAAGGCCGCCTGGTCGAAGGTCTCATCGTCGATCACCTGCGTGTCTCCCACCTGCAGGGTCAGCGGAATCATCTGAAAATGGCTGTCCTTTTTCAGCTCCTCTGTCAGATCCAGGCAGCTGTCCCCAATAATCTTATACGTCATCGCTTGCCTCCTAAACCCGGCCATAGCCGCACGTAGTATTCATTACTATATATTATAGTAACTGACGCATACAAAGTCAAGGGGGATCACGAAAGCGGCGGAACTGTTACAGCAGATAATTAACAATCGAAAGCATACACACGAACGCGAACAGCAGAAATCCGGGATTTAAAAACATGGCCCGCGCCATCTGCCCGCCGGTGACCTCCAGCTCCCCCGCGCCCGAGCGCATCTTAAAACTGCCGTAGCGGATCAGCTTAAACAGGAAACTAAAGCCGAACACCACAAATAACATTGTGACAAAAACGCCGCCGCGCTGTATTTCCAGAGCGCGGACACCCCCAGGGCGCCCGCCGTCTTGAGCCCCGCGGACAGAAGAAGGGAATAGCTGTTGATCATCACGTGCAGAATACAGCCGTAGAGAATGCCGCCGGACCGCACCGCCACAAAGCCCAGGAACAGCCCGATGGCTGTGGCGTACAGCGTCTGGGACACATTTCCGTGCATCAGGCCGAACACCACCGCCGAGAAGATGACGGCCTCCCGCTCGCCGAACCGCTTAAGCCGCCCCAGCACCACGCCGCGGTAGACGATCTCCTCCGCGATGGGCCCCAGGACTCCCACATAGACCGCAAACATGGGATCCATCTGCTCCATCACGGAGTAGACCGGATTCATGTCCATCGGATTGCCGCCCGCATACCGTGAGAACCAGTGATTTATGAATACGCCGACGTAATTGCAGGCGTAGGCGACGCCCATGGTCATCACGAAGGTCATAAAAAACTGCCTCAGATTCATGCGGCGGCGCGGGAGGAGGGCCATCGCGCCGTCCCCGGCCGCCGCCCAGCGGGCAAACAGCAAAAACACCGGCAGCGATACAGCATAGACGATCAGATACAGCGCCAGATAATTCTGCATCGCTTCCGGCAAATATGACACAAGTGCCGAGAGCGTCATCGAGATGACGTCTCCCAGCACCAGATATACAATAAGGGCAATTCCCATGCGGGAACAGGCTTGTTCCATCAGCTTCAACGTATTATTCTCCTGCGATCATGGACATGATCTCGTTGGTTCTGGCGATGAACTTCGTCATGCGCTCCGGGCTTAAGGAGCCGTGGCTCAAGAGTGCCAGATCGTAGAGCTGCTCGCAGATCTTCGCGGTGTTCTCGTCCTCGCCGTGGTTCAACACGTACTGCACCAGATGATTGCCGGCGTTTAACACCAGCACCTGTCCGGCGCCGCCGAACATGGAGGGATCCATGCCGTACATGTTATACATCTTCATCATCTCCTGCATTCTGCGGCTCTCCTCGGAGACCGTGATCATGGAGGAAATGTTCTCGTTCTTTAACTTCTCCAGCTTCACCTCCAGCTTGTCGTCGCCCAGGGCCTTCTTAAAGATCTCCTTAAGCTTCTCGCCGTCAGCCTTTAAGGTCTCCGCCTCGTCCTCCGCGGTCTCGGCCTTGAAGGTGTCCGTCAGCTCCGCGTCGATGCGCAGGAACTTAACGTTCTCATTTTTCTGCTCCAGCTGGCTGATGAAGGGGGAGTCGATGTTGTGGGGAAGGATGACCGCGTCGATGCCCTCCTCCTTAAACATGTTGATGTACTGGCTCTGCTCCTTCTCGTCGGTCACGTAGAACACGGTGTTCTCGTGCTTCTCCTTGTTCTCCTCCAGGCAGTCCTTGAGCGTTAAATATTTTCCGTCCAGGTTCTTGAAAATGATGTAGTCGTTCATCTTCTCGGCGAACTTCTCATCCTTTAAGCAGCCGAACTTGATGAACGGGTTGATGTCGTCCCAGTATTTCTCGTAGGTCTCCCGGTCGGTCTTGCACATGCCGGAGAGCTTGTCCGCCACCTTCTTCGTGATGTAGTCGGAAATCTTCTTCACGAAGCCGTCGTTCTGCAGCGCGCTTCTGGACACGTTGAGCGGCAGGTCGGGGCAGTCGATGACACCCTTTAAAAGCATCAGGAACTCCGGAATTACCTCTTTGATATTGTCGGCGATGAACACCTGGTTGTTGTAGAGCTTGATGGTTCCCTCGATGCTCTCGTACTCCAGGTTGATCTTCGGGAAGTAGAGGATGCCCTTTAAGTTGAACGGGTAGTCCATGTTCAGATGGATCCAGAACAGCGGCTCCTTGTAGTCCATGAATACCTTGCGGTAGAAGGCCTTATACTCCTCCTCGGTGCACTCGTTGGGGTGCTTGTTCCAGAGCGGGTGGGTCTCGTTCAAGGCCACCGGGCGCTTTAAGATTTTGTACTTTTCTCTGGCCGGGGATACCTCCACGATCTCCTTCTCGCCGTTCTCATTCTCCTTCTCCTCGGTCTTGGCCTCCTCGACGATGGTCTCCACGATGGTGTCCTTGTCGGTCAGCTCGTCCTTCTCGATGGTCTCGTACTGGGGCTCAGCCGCGGTGTTCTCCAGAAAGATCGGCACCGGCATGAACGCGCAGTATTTCTCGATGACCTCGCGGGCGCGGTACTCGTTGGCGAACTCCACGCTGTCCTCGTTTAAGTAAAGGGTGATGGAGGTTCCGCACTCGCTTCTGTCTCCCTCATCCATGGAAAACTCCGTGCCGCCCTCGGACTTCCAGTGCACCGGCTTCTCGCCGTCCCGGTAGGAGAGCGTGTCGATGGTCACCTTGTCGGCCACCATGAACGCGGAGTAGAAGCCCAGTCCGAAATGACCGATGATCTGGTCCTCGTTGGCCTTGTCCTTGTACTTCTCCAGGAAATCCTGGGCGCCGGAGAAGGCGATCTGGTTGATGTACTCCTCCACCTCGTCGGCGGTCATGCCCAGGCCGTTATCGGTGAAGGTGATGGTCTTCGCGTTAGAATCCACCTGCACCAGAATCTTGTACTCCACGTCCTCGGGCTTCGTGTACTCGCCCATCAGCTCCAGCTTCTTTAACTTGGTGATGGCGTCGCATCCGTTGGAGACGAGCTCTCTGTAGAAAATATCGTGGTCGGAATAGAGCACTTTTTGATGATCGGGAAAATATTCTCGCTGTTAATTGAAAGGCTTCCTGTCTTAGCTGCCATGATAAACACTCCTTTTTTTATCTTGTACCATGTATTTTAATACCGCAGGTTTCAAATGTCAACAGAAAATTAGCACTCGTTTTTATCGAGTGCTAACAAATATTACGTTTGCTTACATTTTGTTTAAGCCAGTTGACTTTAAATTCCGCAATTTTTATAATGATCTGGAAAATATGATACAGAAAACAGAATGTAAATAAAAATGAGGTAAGAAATCTATGTTCAGACACCAGTGGAAACGAAGCTTTCTCATCGCCTGCGCCGCCGCTCTGCTGGCGGCTGCTCCGGCCTACGCAGGCGCCGTGGGCCCGGGCGTGACTCCCATCACCGGCTCCGGACAGGTGGGCCCCGGCGTATCGGCCCCGGCGCAGCGGTACGGGATAACCCCAACAATTACTACTACAAATCCATCTCCGATCCAGTGGTGCAGCTACGGACAAATATTCCTACGGCCAGATGGTAAACGACATCCGCGCCCTGGAGCGGCGCTACGGCGAGCACATGGCGGTAAACACCATCGGGCGCTCCGCGGACGGCAGGGACATTTACCAGATCATCGTGGGAAGCCCCAAGGCCAGCCGCCGCCTGCTGATCCAGTCGGCCATCCACGGCCGTGAGTACATCACGGTTCCGCTGACCATGAAGCAGATCGAGCAGCTTCTGGCCGCCTACGATTCCGGCACCTACAACGGGAAACGGATCTCGGATCTGTTAAGCACCACCGCCATCCATTTCATTCCCATGGCCAACCCGGACGGGGTAGGCGTGAGCCAGTCCGGGGAGAGCGCGCTCTCCTCCGAAAGCCTCAGACAGAACCTCCGGAACATCTACGGGCTGGATGTGGCATCCAACCGCACCACCCTGCCTACGAGGAGTATCTGACCATCTGGAAAAACAACGCCAATGGCGTGGATCTGAACCACAATTTTGACAAAGACTGGGCCAGCTTAAACGAGACGCTCTCCCACGCCTCCTACGCAGACTACAAGGGAACCGCCCCTCTGTCCGAGCCGGAGAGCGCGGCCCTGGCGCAGCTGGTGAAAAATACAGACTTTGACGCGTGCATGAGCTACCACGCCATGGGGCAGGTGCTCTACTGGGATACGGCGGACAACAAAGCGGCCGCCGGCTCCTATCAGATGGCCCAGACCGCCGCCGGCTTAAGCGGCTACCAGATCATCGGAAGCCCCGGACGCGGCGGACTCAAGGACTGGATGCAGACCATGGCCAGCCCGGTTCCCGGCATCACCGTGGAGGTCGGAGCCTCCAGCTGCCCGGTGAACTTCGCGGAGTTTGATACCATCATGGCGCAGACCCAGGCCCTTCCCCTGGCCATGGTGGAGCTTATAAACTCCTCTGCGCTCCGATAAAAGTCTCAGCGGCGGCATCCCACTGCTGCTCCAGCGTCTTATCCAGCGTAAACATCCGCACTGAGGTTCCCGTGACGCAGACGAGGCGCTGCTCCTCGTAGCGGATATTTAAGTACAGCCCCTCCACCTGGTCGGGTGTGAAGGGCAGTCCGTTGTTCTTCAGAAAATTTCCGACGGCCTCCGGCGCCAGCTTAAACACGATCTTAAAGCTGCCCGGAAGCCGTTTTCCTTTTATAAGGAAGTAGCACACCGGCTTCAAGGCGCTCCAGGCCGAATACTCGCCGATTTTTCCCTCCTCCCGCTCCTCCCTGGTGTAATAGTCCTCCCGCACCTTCCCATCGATGTCGAAGGCGGCGAAGGTGACGAAGCGGGCTTCCTTCAAAAGAAACGAGTCAAATTTGTCCCGACAAACAGGTCGGAAGTAAACCCCTTTATATCTTCAATCTCCAGTGCTACCACGAAGCATTTCTCCTTTCCCTACTGACCTGCGTACTTCTCATAGATCGCAAAGAAATCAGCCCCCAGAGCCACCGGCGCTTCGTCGAAGCTCACTTCGCCGAAGAAGCCTCGGGATAGGCGGCCTTTTTCCCCTGGCCGAACTGCTCGAGGATCTGTTCAAAAGCCTTCCGGCGGCGCTCCTCGAAAATCTGCTCCTTGCGCTCCCTCGTGGCAGCCTCATCGTAGGCATTGACACATTTCACAAAACAGAGATCGGTCCCGTCGGTGAGCTGGCCGCTGACCTCCCCGCTCTCCAGGGCAAACACCGCGTCCTCGTAGGCCTTGTCAGTCTCGCCGCGGCCCAGGCGCAGCTCCTCCACGGGAATCCCCGCATCGGACATCACGCGGTCAAAGTCCGCTCCCTCCTGCATGAGGCCGCCGCCGCATTCTGGGCCGCCTGGGTGTCGCCGGTGCGCGCCTCGCGGATGACAATAACCTTGGCCTCGTTGTCGCTGACCTCCAGATTCAT
The DNA here is from genome assembly GCA_001304875.1 of Clostridia bacterium UC5.1-2E3. Classification (GTDB taxonomy): domain Bacteria; phylum Bacillota; class Clostridia; order Lachnospirales; family Lachnospiraceae; genus Ventrisoma; species Ventrisoma faecale. The sequence goes on along the minus strand of BBZO01000020.1, from coordinate 10,932 downwards.
ATCCTCCGTCAGACGCTCCACCAGCTGATTGGCCAGACAGTATTCCCGGTACATAACCTGCACATCTTCCTCCGCGATGTCCATGGCAGCCCGGTCGTCCTCCGTCAGCGCCCCGTAATACTCTTTCGCCGCCAGCTCCATGCGCTCCTGCCACTGCCCGTCCAGCTCCACCTCCCGGTCCTTCGCCAGCAGGTTCATCATTCTCATGGTCTCTAAAAATGTCTCCACCTGGCCCATCAGATAGTTCTCAAAGGTCGTTCCCTCCACCTGCCGGTCCCAGATGGCGTCGGTATATACCGCCTCGTAGCGGTTGCGCTCCGAGGAAATAATCATCATGGCCTGGGGCATGGCGTAGCAGCCTCCCTCGGTGGCCGCGGACATCACGTTGCCGCCGCAGCCGCCAAGCATTGCCGCCGCAGCCAGCACCGCAGCCGCGGACACGGCCGCCAGGCGTAGTTTTTTCCTTTTCCATCGATTTTTCATTGTCTCCATTATCCTTCCAAGCCTCCCGATCTTATCCTGCTGCCGTTTTTTGTCCGCTCCACCACAATCTGGCGGTCGATGCGGCTTTTCAGCTCCTCCACGTGGGAGATAATTCCGATCATCCGGTTTCCCCCGCTTAGGGAGATCAGCGCATCCAGCGCCTGATCCAAGGACTCCTCGTCCAGCGCCCCGAAGCCCTCGTCCACAAACAGGGTCTCCACCTGGATGCCCCCCGCGTACTGCAAAATGACATCCGAGGTGCCAAGCGCCAGCGCCAGCGCCGCCTTGAAGCTCTCGCCGCCGGACAGCGACTTCACCGAGCGCCGTTTCCCCGTATACTGGTCGTACACCTCCAGATCCATGCCGCCGCGGCTGCGGCGGTCCTTCGGCGCGGGCATGCGGTAGAGCTCATACCTGCTCCCGGTCATGGCCCGGAGCCTGCGGTTGGCGGCCTGTAAAATGTCGTCCAGATACACCGAGAGCACATACTGCTCAAACGCCAGCCCGCGGTCGTTGTAGCCGTTTGCCGCCCGCTCTAAGGGGCGCAGGCCGGCCCACTCGCTCTCCATGGCCTCCCGGCGTCCTCTCACCTGTTCCATCTCCTCAAGCGCCCGCCGGTTCCCGGCCAGATGCGCCAGAAGCCGTTCCCGCTCTGTACGGATCCGCCTTCTCTCCTGCTCGTTTTTCCGGTTCTCCTCCTGCAAAAGGGAGAGGTCCGCCGGCTCCGTCTGTGACGGCTTTTTCATCCCACGCTTAAGCTCCGCCCGCGCGGATTTGAGCTCGCCAAGGCGCTTCTCGCCGTCCTGGAAGCTCTGCTCCGTGCGGGCGATGAACTGACTTTTTCCCCGATGGCCGCCTGCGTCTCCTTCACCTGCTCATCGAACAGGGCCAGAGCCAGAAAACCTCCGTCCGTCAGATCCACATCGCCCAGGGACTGCTCCAGGGACGAGAGCGCCCCCTTCACCGACGCGGCCTCTGCCCGGGCGCTCTCCGTGTGCTCTCTCGCCTTCTCATAGGCCGCCTTTAAGGCCTGCACCGCCTTCTCGTCCGGCGTCCCGCCGGATAGCTTCGCCGGGGCCGGGTGGGTGAGGGAGCCGCAGACCGGGCAGGGAACCCCTTCCGTCAGCCCGCTGGCCAGGATGCCCGCAGTGGCTCTCCGATAGTCCTCCTCGGCCCGGTCGTACTCCCATTTTTTGCCTTCTCTGCCTCCAGGCGCCTCTCAAACTCCTCCTGCCGGCGTTCCAGCTCCTTCCGCCGGCTCATCCAGCCGGCCAGGCGTTTCTTCTGCTCTTCCAGGCGCTCCAGGCGAAGCTTCAGAGCCTCCGTCTCCGCCCGCAGTCCGGGAAGCGTCTTTACAGCCGCCTTCAAATCTGAAAGCTCCGCCTTCAATGCCGCTATCTGGCCGTCCATCTGCGCCAGCCGCTCCTGCTGCCTTATATAATCCGCGATCTGCCGGTTCCTCGCCCTCTGTTTCTCATTCTCTTTTACCAGGGCCTTCCCGGCCTCCTCGGCCGCCTGCTCCTCCTTTGTAAGCCGGGAAATCTGCTCCTCCTGCGCCGCCGTCTCCTCCCTGGCGCACCGTAGCAGTTTTTCGTAGTTTCTGGTCTTCCGCTCCAGAAGCTCCCGCCAGCTCCCGCTCTCGAAAACAGGCTCTCCGCCAGCTCGTCCATCCTCTCCCGCGCCCGGTCCATCTCGCCCCTGAGGCGCTTCGTCCGCTCCGCCAGCCGGGCCGTCATGCGGTTATAGATCTCTGTCTGGAAAATATCTCTATAAATTTCCGTCCGTTCCCTGGAGGTGGCTGTGAGAAGGTGCAGAAATTCCCCCTGGGCCAGCATGGAAATCTGCTTGTACTGCTGATAGTCCAGCCCCAGAAGCTCCGTGACCGCCTGCGTGACGGCCGCGCCTCCCTGGGCCAGCACCTCCTCCTGCTCCCCGTCCGTGCGGGATAAAAGGGCGCTCTCGCCCGCCACCGTGGTACCCTCGCCCCGCAGCTTTTCCCGCTCATACCTGGGACTCCGCTCCACGCGGTAGCGTCCGCCGCGGTGGGTGAAGGCAAGCTCCGCAAAGGTGGGCTGATCCCGGTCCGCGAAATCGCTGCGCAGGCTGTCCTTTTCCCGGACCGAACCGCTGACCTCGCCGTAGAGGGCATAGGTCAGGCCGTCAAATATGGTGGTTTTTCCTGCGCCCGTGGGCCCGGTGATTAAGAATAAGCCGCCCCGGCCCATGGGGGAGAAATCCACGGTCTCCTCCCCTTTATACGGCCCCCAGCCGCAAAGCTTTAAATATACCGGTCTCACTCCGTCACCTCCAGGGCGCTTCGCGCCTCCTCCTCTATGATCTCCTCCTGCCGCCCGCTTAACTCCTCCCCCGTCACCAGACGGAAAAATTCGCGGTACAGGCTGGCCGGATCCCTGTCCTTTAAAATGGCCGCCGCGGCGGCTTCCGCCTCCTCCCGCTTTTCCTCCCGCTTAAACGCGATCTGCATGATGTTGGGATAGACGCCCCGCAGCGCGCCGATGGGATCCGCCAGCTCCTCCTCGTCGGTGAGCACGGCCAGAAGATAGTCGCTTAAGGCCGGATCATTTTCCTCCAGCGCATTTCCGGCGCGGACCAGCTCCCTGAGCGGCCCCTCGATCTTTCTCATATCGCGCAAGGGGGTGAGCTCCCGCTCCTTAAGGCTTACGTTTCCCGCCGCGTCCATCTCGCCGATGAGGACGCATTTCTTATGATGAATCTCCGAAAACGAATATTTCAGCGGGGAGCCGGAATACCAGACATGTCTCTCCCCGATCCGCTGCCGCCCGTGGATATGCCCCAGGGCCACATAGTCAAACTGCTTAAAAAGCGCCGCGTTCACCTGATCCGCGCCGCCAACACTTAAACGACTGTCGGAATCGCAGACCTCCGGCAGATGGCTGCCGTTCACGACGAAATGATGGGTCAGCAGGATATTTCTGCCGCCCTTTACGATCCTGGCATGGGCCAGCTGGGCGCGCACAGCTGTCTCGAAATCCCCGCACTCCCCGCCATAGAGCGCCGCACCTCGGCGGGACGGGCGAAGGGCAGAAGGTGGATCCGCAGAGGGCCGTGCTCGTCCTCCATGTCCACGAAGGCCGCCTGCTCCCTGGGCTTTCCCTCGATGTGGACGCCCGCGCGGCTTAAGATGCCGCTTGCAAACTCCACCCGCTCGCCGCAGTCGTGGTTCCCGGCGATGACAAACACCTTAAGCCCCAGATCCGCAAGCGACGTCAGAAACCAGTCGAAGACCTGCACCGCAGCCGCCGGGGCCACGGAGCGGTCGTAGATATCCCCGCAGAGAAACACGGCGTCCGCCTGCTCCTCCCTGGCGCACTGCACCACCTGGGCAAGCACGGCCCGCTGGTCCTCCAGCATGGGGAACCCGTTCACGATTTTTCCGATATGCAGATCGGAGGTATGGATAAATTTCACGCGCGCCTCCTCGTTACAGCAGTTGTTTCAGTATCTTGAGCACTCCGCCGTTTACGTTGGTATCCGTCTGGAACCTGGCGGCGGAGCGCACCTCCGGCCGGGCGTTGGCCACGGCGAAGCTGTAGTAGGCCCGGTCCAGAAGCTCCAGATCGTTTAACTGGTCGCCGAAGGCCATGGTCTCCCGCGGGGAAATCCCCAGGCTCTCCTGCAGCGTCTTAAGCGCCTGCCCCTTGTTGACCTCCGGGGCCATGCAGTCGATCCACTCCTCGCCGGAGAGGGTGACCTTTAATCTGCCTCTGTATTTCTCCTGCAGGCGGGCCGCCGACTCGTGGATGTGGGATAGGCCGTAGCCGGACACCTTGATGACCGGCTCCGTCACCGTCCTGGCATCGTCCACCAGCTTCACCTGGAATTTATATCCTTCTGTCATCCAGCGGACGAAATCCTGATTGTACGGCTCCAGATAGGCGTCCCGCTCGCCCTCGATCATAACGTCCAGGTACGGGTCGGCCTTGATGTCCTCCACAATCTCCCGGCGAAGCTCCGGATCCATGGGGTAGAGGAACAAATTTCTGCCGTAGCAGCCCACATAGGCGCCGTTGTGCCCGATATAGAAAATCTTGTCGCGGATGGGGCAAACAGCCCCTCGATGCTGTGGGTCTGCCGCCCGCTGGCCGCCACAAAATAGATTCCTTTTTTCTTGAGCTTAAGAATCACGTCAAAAAGCTCCTCATCCAGCTGGTTCTCGCCGTCGCGCACCAGGTTCCGTCGATATCCGACGCAATCATCTTAATCATCATTTTCCTCCGAAAAAGCCTTTAACTCCTGATAGAGCCGCCCCACCGGCAATCCCATCACGTTGGTGTAGGAACCGGATAGCTCCCTGATAAACGCGGCGAAACGGCCCTGGATCCCCGTAGGCCCCGGCCTTGTCCATGGACTCTCCGGCCGCCACGTACCCGCGTATCTCTTCCTCGCTCATGGGGTAGACCGTCACGCGGCTCTCCACGGCGAATGTCTTTTCCCTCTGTCCACGCACAATGGACACACCGGTGAACACCTGGTGGGTGCGTCCGGCAATCCTGCGGATCATGGCGCAGGCTTCCTCCTCACTGGCCGGCTTTCCCAGAATCGCGCCGTCCACGGCCACCACGGTGTCGGAACCCACCACGATGCGGTTATCCCCCAGGCGGTCCGCCACTTCCCTGGCCTTCTGCCCCGCCAGCTCCATCACCACCTGCTCCGGGTTGGAGCTGGTGACCACCTCCTCCACCTGGCTGGGAATGATCTCGGGATGTATGCCGATCTGCTCCATCAACTCCCGGCGGCGCGGGGACGCGGACGCCAGGACGATCTGTTCATGTATCATGTCTGTACCTCATTTCTTCGGATGTCTTTGGATGTTGAGCAAAATTTCTCCGCTTATTATAATAAAAAAGAGGGATTGCGCAACTGATGAACGGCGCAGGGGTCAGCATCTGATGCTTCAAAAATGGAGCCGCTGCTCCGGCAATGACTCCTCATCCGCCCTCACAGCGACTCCATCTCAATTTTCTCTAGAACCATCCCGCCATCCCAATGGCGATGGCGATACCCAGCACGGCACCGGCAACCACCTGGAGGGGGGTGTGTCCACGTATTCCTTCAGTTTTTTCTGGAGCAGCACCGCATCCAGCTTGAGCACATTCTCAAAGACCAGACTGTTCAAAAGCTTCGCCTGCTTGCCGGTCTCCTGGCGCACGCCGATGGCGTCGTACATGACCACCATGGCCATGATGAAGCTGATGGCGAACTCGAAGCTCCCCGCGCCGTACTTAATGAACGCCGCCGTGGTCAGCGCGCACATGGTGGACGAGTGGGAGCTGGGCATGCCGCCGGAGCCCACCAGCCGCTCCGGGTTGAAGGACTGGTTCAGGGCGATGTCGATGACCGTCTTTAAAAACTGGGCCACCAGCCAGCCGATGATACCGCTCATCAAAAGCTGATTATTCAGAAATTCGTTTACATATGTCATTCTCTTCTCCGCAATCTTAATATCCGATCAGCCAGTCATAAAGCTCCTGGTACTTGAGCGCCGAGGTCCTCCAGGAGAAATCCGCCGCCATGGCCCGGTCGATGATCTTGTTCCACTCCCGCTTTTTGTCGTAGTAGACGTACTTCGCGTAGCGGATGCAGTCCAGCATCTCGTGGGCGTTGTAGTTGGCGAAGGAGAATCCGGTTCCGGTTCCCTCGTACTCGTTGTAGGGGATGACGGTGTCCTTCAAGCCGCCCGTCTCCCTGACGATCGGTACCGTGCCGTAGCGCAGGGCCATGAGCTGGCTTAAGCCGCAGGGCTCGAAGAGGGACGGCATCAGAAACGCGTCGCAGGATGCATAGATCTTGTGCGACATGGCCTCTGAGTAATAAATATTTGCGGAAACTCTGTCGTTGTATTTCCAGTCGTAGTGGCGGAACATGTTCTCATACCGCTCGTCGCCGGTGCCGAGAACCACCAGCTGCACATCCTCGGTGCAGATCTCGTCCATCACGCACTGGATCAGATCGAAGCCCTTCTGGTCGGTCAGACGGGACACAATGCCGATCATAAATTTCTTATCGTCCTGCGAAAGCCCTAACTCCTGCTGAAGGGCGCGCTTGTTCTTGATCTTCTCCTTGCGGAAATTCTTCGCGTTGTAATTCTGGACGATCATGGGGTTGGTCTCCGGATTGAAATCATCGTAGTCGATGCCGTTCACAATGCCCCGGAGGCTGTTGGACCTCGCCCGCATGAGCCCGTCCAGCCCCTCGCCGTAGAACGGAGTCTTGATCTCCTCCGCATAGGTGTTGCTGACGGTGGTGATGGCGTCGGCGTAGACCAGACCGCCCTTTAACATGTTGCCGTTTTTGTAGGCCTCCAGCTTATCGGGGGTGAAATAGTAGTCCGGAAGCTCGGAGAACCGCTGGATGGTCTTCACGTCCCAGACGCCCTGGAACTTTAAGTTGTGTATGGTCATCACGGATTTGATATCCCGGAAAAATTCTCCTTCGTGGAAACGGTCCTTTAAATGTACCGGAACCAGTCCGGTCTGCCAGTCATGGCAGTGAATCACATCGGGCTTAAAGCCGATCACAGGGAGCGCAGACAGCGCAGCCTTGGAGAAAAACGCGAACTTCTCCAGGTCCCAATACCAGTCCCCATACGGCTTGGCCCCGTTAAAATAGCTCTCATTGTCGATAAAGTAAAAGGTGATTCCCTCGTAGACATACTCCAGTATCCCCACATACCGGTCCTGCCCCAGATAGTTCATATAAAAATGATTCAGATATCTCATATCATTGCGGTATGACTCCTTGATACAGAGATATTTGGGGATAATGACTCTCACATCAAAATATTCTTTGTCAAAACATTTGGGCAGGGAACCGACGACATCCGCCAATCCTCCCGTCTTGATAAAAGGCACAGCTTCCGATGCGATAAATAGAATATTCTTCATCCGTTTAACCCTCCAATTCTACTACATAGCTGATTGTATTATACAATATAATTTTGGAATTAGGAAGATAAAATCGGTATGTTTTCCACCTGTTTTCTACATTCTCTTGTAATCCAGGCGAATTTTATCGGCAATTAGGGCGATAAACTCAGAGTTGGTCGGTTTTCCCTTGCCGTTGCTGACCGTGTAGCCGAACAGGTCGTTGATGGTGTCCATCTTTCCGCGGCTCCACGCCACCTCGATCGCATGCCTTATGGCCCGCTCCACACGGCTGGGCGTGGTCTGATGCTTTTTGGCAATCGACGGATATAAAATTTTCGTGACCGATGTGAGCATCTCCTGGTCTCCCACGGAAATGATGATGGCATCCCTCAGATACTGGTATCCCTTGATGTGCGCGGGAATGCCCAGCTCATGGAGCATCTGCGTCACGTCGTTTTCCAGGTTCTGCTCTATGTACTCCGCCTTGTTGACATAGGGCTTCACCTTTCTGATGCCCGCGGCCGCCGCAATGCCGGCCCTGCCTCTGGTGTTCCCCACGCGGCGGATTTTGTCTACAACCACGTCGCGGCTGAAGGGCTTCATGATGAAATAATTGGCGCCCATGCGGAACGCGTCTGCCGTCACATTTTCGCTGCCGGCGGCGGATACCATGATAAACGACGGGTTCTCTTTTGTCCTGCCGCTGCCTTTCACCTTCTCCATCACCGAAATTCCGTCCATTTTTGGCATGATGACATCCAATAAGACAACATCCGGTGACGTTTTCATAATCATATTGTAAGCGTCCTCTCCGTTATCCGCCTTTCCGACAATGCGGATCCCTTCTTCGCCTTCCAGTATTTCTGTAAGCAGATCCAGTGTCTGCTGATTATCATCTGCGATTGCAATATTAAGCTCTGACATCTAAGCTTCCCTCCTGTCTCTTTTCTCTGTGCACTAATGATTATAGTCCGGCGCAGTGAGCGATGACAACGGGTTCTTACCGCAAGTTTCGACAGCGTTCGACACGGTGTCGAAGGGGGCAGAAGAAGCGGATGAAACGTCGGGGGCAGGCTGCGCGGCGGGACCGGCGGTTACCTCGAAGGGGATGCGGCGCTCGCGCACGACTTTTTGGCGAATATGGTAAATGCGGCCGTCATGGTGAGGCCCATGTCGGCGCAGGTCTGCTCCATACTTTTCTTTAGCTCCTGGTCCATGCGGAAGGTGATCATTGTCTGGGACATGGTGAATGGAGGCTCCTTTCATGGGGTGAGATTTGTGTTTTGTCAGAAACAGGATAGCATGGGGCGGAGCGGGTGTCAAGTGTATTGTATATATATTATATTTATATTGTATTTATTTATATGATTATTATCTTGTTTTTATCTCTATTTTATATAGCTATATTTGCTTTTTGTATTTATATTGTATGTATTCCAGTTGTAAATGGTTCCGGAATCGATACTGCCATCTGGAGAAGCTGACAGGGCACTGCGGGGCGGCCCCCCGCTGCCCCCGTTTTCCAAATGCCTCAATGCGAAAGCATATTTTCAATAAATATCCCATACCCTTTCGTCGAATCCTGGACAAACACATGCGTAACCGCACCGATCAGTTTTCCGTTCTGTATGATCGGGCTGCCGCTCATGCCCTGGACGATCCCGCCGGTCAGGGCAAGCAGTTCCTCGTCCACCACCTTGATGACCATCCCTTTATTTTTGTGCGCGGTCGAATAGTCTATTTTCTGAATTTCTATCTCGTAATCCCGTACCTCTCCGGATATACTGCTGCGTATATATGCCCGCCCCTTCTGTATATCCTGCCGGTAGGCGATGGGGAGGGGCTCGGACGTGATCTTCTTCTGGTAACGGTCGTTGACGGTGCCGAAGATTCCCTGGTCCGTGTTAGCAGAAATGTGACCAAGAGAAGAATTGTCGCCGTAATAGATAACGCCTGACATAACGCCAGGGCTGCCAAGAGATCCTTTTCAATGCCCATAATGTCTGTCTCATAGAGCTCCCCCTCCGTGATATCCACAAGCATTCCCGTGTCGCTGTCGCTGATTCCGTGCCCCAGTGCCCCGAAATTTCCGTTCATGTCCACGTAGGTCATGGTTCCGATGCCCTGGGTGTCATCGCGGATCCACAGGCCCAGCTTATAATCGCCCTCGGCGGTGGCAACAGGGTTCATTTCTATCTTCAGCTCGTCGCCGCCGCGCCGCACATCCAGAACCAGCGTGGACTCGCCGGATGCGTTGACCGCCTGGATCATGTCGTCCTTATCGCCCAGCGGCTGGCCGTTGATGGCCTCAATGTAATCGCCGGATTTTAAAAGCCCGTCGGCCGCTCGCTGACGGAGCCGTCCTTCCCTGTGACCTCGCCGGTTCCAATGACCATCACGCCGTCGGATTTTAAGTAAATGCCCACCGGAGTTCCGCAGGGGATTGCGTACTGGGTGTCCACCACCTCGATCTCGATGTCTTTAAAATCGATGAGGCCGAACAGCTTCAGCCCCAGGTGGTAGGTTCCCTGGTTTTCTGAATAGAGAGAAAATGTCTCGTCCCGCTGGAGATGGAGCTGGCCCGCAGGAATATTGGATTCATTATTTAAAACTACCTCCTGGCTGTCGTCCAGGACTGTCGCCTGCACGGGGAAGGGAAAACGAAACGTCTCCTTCTCGTCCACCACAATGCTCAGCTTATCCGGGATCATAGCTCTGGCATAGTCGTAGGAGAACCACAGGGTAAACAAAAGGCCGGTCCAGAAAGCCAGGATCAGCCATTTCCTCAGCCGTTCTTTTCGCGTCATGTCACTACCTCCTTGGAATGAAACCTTCGTTTGAGAAAGTTCTCTGATAGTATGTGACGATTTGCGAAAATCACACTGGGAAATTTTTTGCGGATGGTACTTTTTTACATTTTCATCTTAAAGAACGGCGTTGTCCAGAACGCGGCGGTAACATCGCTCCGCATCCTCCTCGACAGGGAAAAGCGGCGGATCAGCTTGTCTATGATCCGGCCGCGCGGGATGTTTTCTTCCAGATTGTCGAGGATGAACGCCTCGATTCCCTGGGTTCTTCCTTCTGCAATCCCAATTTCTTTCCCAATCTCCTTCCCATGCTCCACCAATATCTCACCTAACACTGTCATACGAAACACCTCCTGGATATTTTCTAAAACAAGATTGTATTTTATTCTACGAATTTATGAAAATAACTCTCCGCACTCTCCCGAGTCAGAGAAAATCGTCGAACCAGCTTGTCTATAATGCGGTCACGCGGGATATTTTCTTCCAGATTGTCGAGGATGAACGCCTCGATTCCAATCTCCTTCCCATGCTCCACCAGAATCTCACCCAACACGGTCATACGAAACACCTCCCATACTTCTTCCAGCTCTTCCTTTGTCAGAAACTTCATCGCCAGCGCATAGAGCACCGACTCCATCTGCCGCTTCTCCGCCTCATCGACAGCTGCCTGCTCCCCGCGGATCATCTTAAGGCTTTTTAAAATCCGCTCCTTTCTCGCCATCTCCCCGGACATC